>NZ_NIJK01000042.1 GCF_002836975.1 Shewanella indica
AGCGGCAGTAGAGCATGGTCGAATGCCCAATGAAATCAGCTTTAAGTACGCTTGTCAGTTCATCGCAAGTCAGCTCAAAGTCATGAGCAAAGCGGTGTCACCAGGTAATACGCCGAAGCGTCTAAACAGTCTGCGAGGAGACTTGTCCATCCTCTTTATAGACAAACGCCCTAAGCCAAATCGGCCTAGGGCGGTAAAAATATCAAAGACCCGATATCCTGTTAATCACAAGGCAGCTCCGCTTAAGTGAACTACGTTGCCGCAATTGCGGGCCCTTCTTTTTAAAAATCAACAAACTGCGGTTTACCTATCGCTCAAGCTGTTGCTCTCTCGCTCAAGCTGTTTATCCCTGACTCAGGCTGTTGTCGCCCGAAGCCTCGGCGCTCCAGTAACCCATGCGGCTCCCCTTATCGATAAGCTCGGAGACCGCCAGTTCTATCGCCTGCAACACACAAAACTGTACCGGCTCATTGGTGGTAAAGCCCACTTCGGCCTCGGCCAGGCGGTTCAAACTGGTGTAACGGAACAGGCCGGCACGCATCTCCTGAGAGAACACCCGCTTGGTGGTATTGACCGACATCAGCACTTTACCTGTGTGTACATCAACCGCCCTGAGATAAATGGTCACCTGATCTTCCCGGTACAGCTCAGAGGCGCCTATACCGTAGTATTCCACGCCGCTGCCGCCGGTTTCCACGTTGGTTTCATAGCTGATGATCCCGCCTTCCAGAAGCAGCCTGGCATTGGTCAGGGTCGGCACTTCATTATTGCGCCCCTGCTGCTTACCTGAGATCTTGCGCTCGGTCAGCAGGTTCTGCAGCCCTTCCCGCTCCACAGGGGTAAACCACCTGGAGTCCAGCAGAGTCTGCACCAACATGGAAGTAGCCCCCTGGGTCACTGCGGTCGAGAAGGAACTGACATTGGCCTGGGGCTTATATTGCCCGGTCTGATCCCGGAAAGAGTAAACCGCAACCGGGATAGGAAAACGCGGCCCGGGACGCGACTGCAGCGCCTTCATGGTTTCACTCAAGGGATTTACCTGGGCCTCATTGATATTCAAATCAGGCTTGGGAACCAGGCTGCAGCCCCCCAGTAGTAACAGTGAAACCAGTGCCAGCCACCTCATGGATTACCTCCATAGATAGGCATCTCTATCACAGTAACTTCGCCGGAAAGCAGGTTGGTAATAGTCAACATCACACCGCTGCCGGTGGAGGCAACTTCGACCCGGTAGTCCCCAGTATCATAAACGCCGTCTGTGATATCACCGTCGGCCACACCGCGGGTGATGGAGTTGATAATGTTACGCTCCAGCGACTCCTTGAAGCGGGTAACAAAGTCCTTTTCATTGCCGGCGACCTGATTGTCATTTTGGGCCTGGGCCTTGCTCAGCAGAAACGAACCGTTGAGAGGGTTACCGCCAAAACTGGGGTTGATTGGGGTATAGACCAGTTCGGTGGTCTGCCCCGAAAAAGCCAGCAAGGCGCCGGCTGCGATTAACATCCTGAGTGTCATTGTGCTTGCTTCCTAAATTCCATCCCAATGGGATCCCAATTCCCCTGTCATGGATTGGGCTCTGACCGAGGCGATATAATCTATGGTCAAGAGAATCGCCTGTTCGGCCCGCTCCTTGATGGGACTGGCTCTGCGGCCAAAATGGGTTTGGTAAATACGGGTACCGTTAACCTCCAGTGTCAGCAAGGTGCCGGCCTGAGGGAAAACCGTTTCGTAAAGGGTGACATTGAATCCCTGGGTAAAGGGCAGATCCCGCCAATACCCCGAGTAGTAAAAACCAAAATCCTTGCCAAAGCGGGTCAGGGTTCTGTCTATGACCAAGCCACTGATCTCTATGTCATCCGCCTCGGCTGCGGCCAACGCCGGAGCAGACGGAAGTGTCAGCATCAGTAAGCACAAGATACAGCGCATGGATAACAAGACAGAGTGCGGCATTGTCCCCGAAAATTCCCTTTGTTGCCTGAAAAGGCCATTCCTTTAACAAGAGCATTACATTAACAGCAGCGCCGGAACCGAGTCACCCGCCAGCGACATATTTACCTGAAAAATAGCTATTTCGGCTGAGTCGAGAACCGTTGAAAATCACCCGAAAGTATGACTCACTGTTGCGGTAACCATAGCTGAACCAGCAAGCCACCATCCTGACGGTTTTGCAGGCTGAGACGACCGTCGTGAGCCTCGGCAATCTCCCGGCAAAGCGCCAGTCCCAGGCCACTGCCCTGAGGCTTGGTGGAATAGAAGGGTAACAGCGCCTGCGACAACACCTCCGCTGACATGCCACTGCCGCGATCCATCACGCAGATACTGACGCCGGCAACCGGGTCGGCAGCATCGCTGCGCCAACCGGAGCGGCCGGCTATCTGTAGCTCAATCTCCTCAGGCGCCGAGCCGGACTCATGGGCGTTTTTGAGCAGATTCAGCAACACCTGCTCCAGCTGCACCTCATCGGCCAGCAAAGTCAGCGTAGGGGTCTCGTGGCAGACAAAGGCGTAATGCTCAGCCAACTCAGGCAGCAAGCGGGCCCATGGAATAACTTGTTGCCTGGGGCTGGGCAGTTTGGCAAAACGGGCATAACCCTCGATAAATTGCCCCAGATGATTGGTGCGATTTTCTATGGTATCGAAGATCAGGCTCAGCTTGGGATCGCGGTTCTCCGTGGTCAAGCGCCGACCCGAGTTGACCATGGAGGCAATAGGCGCCAGCGAGTTATTGAGTTCATGACTGATTACCCGGATCACCTTTTTCCACACCGCCACCTCCTGGCGGTTGAGCTCACGGGTCATCTGCTTGAGCAGCAGCAACTGATGCTGCTGACCATTGAGGTTGAACTGGCCGCGACTCAGGTGCCAGCTCTGGTTTTCGCCTTCCGGCAAGCCGAGATTGAACAGGCCATCGCGCTCACTCTCCAGCATTTGACGCATCTCTTCGCTCACCTTGGCTTTGAGCTCAGAGAGGCTGCTTCCTTCCAGGCCTTTCCTGGCATTGAACAGATGTTTGGCGGCGTCGTTGGCATAAATGATATGACCCACGCTATCGCACAGCAGCATGATATTGGGCGAGTTTTGAATGACCTTATCCAGCAGCAATTCCCGCTGGTAAATATGCTGCCGCTCCTGCCTGAGCCGGGCCGACGCCTCGTTGAACAGTTGAGCCAGTCTATCCAGCTCATTGATGCCGCTGTCCGGCAACGAGACACTAAAATCTCGATCAATCAGGTTAAGCATGCCGATTTCCAGCCCCGCCAGGCTGTCACCCAGGGTTCGGGTCAACCTAAGCCCTATGCCCAGCGCTGCCAGCAATCCTGCCACCACCGCCAGCCATAACCATTCAGGTCCCAACCACAACAGACAAAGCCACCCGAGCAGCAAACCCAGCAAGGTGCTCAGCAGCATGCCCAGCAGCAGCCTGTGTCTTAGACTGAGTCCTCCTGTCATGCCTGCCTCTTGCCGTCGATACCAAACTTCTCCATCCGCCGATAGAGCGCCTGACGGCTGATGCCAAATGACTTGGCAACCCTGGCGATAACGCCGCCGTGCTCAGCCAGCGCCGCTTCTATTTCCGCCTTACCCGGCTCCTCTGCCCCGGCTTGTTGGCCTTGGCTCTGTGGAGCTTGGCCGACACTTGAATCCAAGATAGTTTTCGAGGCGGTTGCCGCTGCCAAACCGAAATCACTGCAGCTCAAGGACTCGCCGCGACTCAGCAAAACCGCGCGTTTACAGGCGTTCTCCAGCTCGCGTACATTGCCGGGCCAGTCGTGGGCCAGCAGTGCCTCTTTGGCACTCTTGTCCAACGTAAGGCTCTTGCTCAGCGCCGAGCTCTTGTTCAAGGCCGCGGCCGCGGCGGCACAAAAGTGTTCCACCAGCGGCAAGATGTCGTCTTTGCGCTGCGCCAATGGTGGCAATGCCAGTTCCACCACATTGAGGCGATAGAAAAGATCCTCGCGAAAACGGCCTTCGATAATGTCCTGGCGCAGATCGGCGTTGGTGGCACTCAGCAGCCTGACCTTGACCTTACGGGTCTGGTGGCTGCCCAGGCGTTCAAACTCGCCCGTCTGCAATACCCGCAGCAGTTTTATCTGCCCGGACAGCGGCAGGTTGCCTATCTCATCCAGAAACAGGGTACCGCCATCGGCCGCTTCGAAACGGCCGATACGGGCCTTGGTGGCGCCGGTAAATGCACCGGCCTCGGCGCCAAACAGCTCGGCTTCCATCAACTCCATCGGCAAGGCGCCGACATTGACCTTGATAAGCGGCTTGTGTTTCAGCGGCGAATTGGCGTGCAGTATGTCCGCCAGTTTATCCTTGCCTGCGCCATTGGGGCCGGTGATCAGCACTGAGACATCCGAGCGTGCCAGTTGCAACGCCAGATCAACACAGCGCTCCATGGCAGCGCTGGCAAATACCAAACCACAGAGATCGGCGCCGTCGAATGCCGCCTGCCGTTGCTGCTCACGCTGCTGCAACTGCTGGTTATCCTGTTGCAGCTTGTAGAGGGAAATCAGGTTGGCGACACTGTTGAGCAACTTGTTGTCATCCCAGGGCTTGGCCAGATAATCGGCGGCCCCGGCCTTCATCAATTCCACTGCCATTTCCAGCTCGGTCCAGGCAGTGAGCAAGATGATTGGCAGTTGCGGCTGGCGACTGCGCAAGGCGTGAAACAGCTCCCGCCCTTCCTCCCCCGAGGTGGTGTCGCGGCTGAAATTCATGTCCTGGATCACCAGGCTGACCTCTTCTTGCTCAATAAAGTACAGCGCCTCCTGAGGGCTCTGACAACTGAGCGGCCGGTAACCAGCAATTTCCAACATCAGCGACAACGCCTGACATACGGCCTGATTGTCATCGACAACGAGTACAGTATCCATCATGCCTGCTTGTTACATCCTGTTATATCTATTGTAAAAATTATGAGTAAAACTAACCTAAAGCTGCCGCCAACGCGAGCCAAACTGCATGAGCCATGCCGTCGACTCGAATGGGCGGCAGGCGGTTCAGACGCTGCGGGTCGCCATTGCCGGTGAGATATTCGCCGCCCTGCGGGCAGGCAATACCACAGCCACTGTCGTCACCAGCAACATGCCCACCACTGTCAGCAGCGGATAGATGAGGTCGAGCTGTGGCAGGTCATAGTGCTGCATCAGTTGTTGCCCCAACACCACGGCAAGACAAGCCCCCAACAGCCCTCCGGCGATACAGATAAGGTAGTTTTCCGTCAGAAACAGACTCAGGATATCGGCCTTGGTGGCCCCCCAAGGCCCGCCGGGTGCCAATCTGTTTGGTGCGGCGCTGAATGTTGAACATCACCATACCGGTCAGACCCAAACTGGTGATCAGCAGCAGCAAAATCACCATCATGGACAGTACGCTGACCATGAGCTCGTGGTCACGATAGGAGCTTTGCTTTACTTCCTGGATGGATTGGAAATCATCGATCACCCGATTGGGGTTTTCCTTCATCAAGGCCTCGAGGATCTGCTCTTTCAACGCCTTGTGATGCTCGCTCGGCGCCCGCACCATGTAGAAATGCCCAGTGTAATCGACGTTCTGGATCAGGCTGTACTCGAGATCTTTGCTGTCCACCCAGGCACCCTGCAGTTTGTCGACCACACCTATCACTGTGACATTCTCGTCCCTGTCGGCCCAGAGGGTCTTACCCACGGCGGACTCGCTGGGCCAAACCTCATCGGCCAGCGCCTTGCTGATGATCACCAGCTTATTGCTGCCGTTAACATCATCATTAATCTCGTTGGCGTAGAAGTTACGCCCATCCACCAACTTGACCCCCAAGGTTTCCAGGGTGTGCTCTGTCCCCAGGTACATGGCAAGCTGAGGCGTCGTCTTGGACGTTTCCGGATCCGGCCCCAGATTCAGCGTGGTGGACCAGCCACTGCCACTGAGCGGCAACATATTGGTGGACGTCGCCGTGACGACATTGGGCAGGCGGCGGAGGATCTGCTGGTCGACCTTGTTCTGCAGCTTGGTATCTATATTGGGGTCGAAGTTGTAGACGGTAAAGGCCAAGATCTCCTGCTCGGCAATCCCGGAATCACGCTGCATCATGGTCAAACGTTCATGGATAATAAAGCTGGCATTGGCGACTATGGCCACCGATAAGATGATCTGCATCAGCAGTAGTATCGGGCCGCTCTTGCTGCGCATCAGGCTGCTGAAAACCGGTTTAATATTTAGCATAGTCAATCCCTTACTGGCTCTTGAGGTAAACGCTTGGTTTAGTGCGGCACACAACCCAAGCCGGATAAAGACCCGCCAACATGGCGGTACCTACCGCTATCCCGGGGGTGATAAACCACATACTCAAAGACAGGTGCGTCAGCCCTTCGGCAACCCCGAAGCGCGCCGACAGGCTATAGAGTGCTCCCCAGGCCCAGGCGAGGCCGAGAAAACCACCCAACAGCCCAATCACGCCCACCTCGACCATGTATTGAGAGAAGATCTGCCCGCGGCTGGCCCCAATGGCGCGGCGCACGCCAACCTCGGGAGCTCGCTTAAGGAACTTGGTCAGCATCAACCCCAGAATATTGACCAGGCAAACACTGAGAAACAGTATGCTCAGCCCCACCAGAATCTTATTGTCCTCGGGCACTACGTGATTTTTCTCCAGCCAGGCGTCTACATCGGACAGCTGCGCCGACTCAGAGGGAGACTTGCCATCGGTAAAGCGCCCCAGTTCTTTTTGCTGCTCGACATACTGAGCGAGGAAGTTCTTATAGGCGGCTCTGTCTTCTGCGCTTGGCAGATCGACCCAGTACTCGAGCCAGACTTTCTCTGAAACCAGTCGGTCCTGATAGTTGTCCAGACGCTCATACTTCCAACCTGAGACATTTCCCCAAACCGGAAACTCTTCATGGGCGGCCAGCGAAAACGGAATATACACCTGCTCGGCACTGGCAAAGGCGCCGCTGGTAGGATCGTAATACTTGGGCTGAGGGTTCCAGTCAGCTATCACGCCCACCACCTGAAAGGGTTTGCGGTTGAGATAGACCGTCTTGCCGACGCTGTTCTCGCCGCCAAACAGCTTCTGGTTCAGCTTTCTGCCGATAACCACTTGATAGGCCGCTTGCTCGTCCACTGATTTGTCCCAAACATTGCCATAGAGAAAAGGCACTTCGAACAGCGAGAAGAAGCCGCGGTCTGTCACCCTGACGCCCTGCAACATGGGCAGAACTTCAGGGGCATCCGTTTGCACCGCCATACCACTGCGGAACATGGCGGCCTGCGATTTGGGGAGCTCCCCCTTACGCAGATTCATGGCATCCTGAAAAGTGATCAGCGAGTTAAACTCATCCCAGGAATCGGGTCCCTGGCTCCACAGCTGCACTGTGTTGAGTTGCTCGGCGCGATCCCCGGCCGGATTGAAGGACATCATGCTGTACACGTTCAGCGTGGTGATGGTGATCCCTATCCCCACAGAGATGGCCAACACCATCAACAGCGACAATATCGGCGTCTTTTTGATGCTGCGCCAGGCCAGGTCAACATAGTAAATAAACATGCTCGCGCTCCTTAGCTGGCCACTTGTTCGGCCACATCCAGCTGCGGCGCCTGTTCGGTTTGATAACGGCTGAAGTCACACACCTGGCCATCCACTATCTGGATATTGCGCTGGGCGCGGCGGGCCAGCTCCGGGTCATGGGTTACCATAATGATGGTCGTGCCGGCCTTGTTGATCTCCTCCAGCAGTTCCATCACCTGGCGGGCCATCAGGCTGTCCAAGTTACCCGTAGGTTCGTCGGCGAGCAGGAATCTCGGCTCCCCGGCCAAGGCGCGGGCGATGGCCACCCGCTGCTGCTGACCACCCGAGAGTTGTGAGGGCAGATGCTTCATCCTCGCCCCCAGGCCCACCTGCTCCAGCGCCTGCTTCACCCGCTTCTGGCGCTCCTTGGCGCCAAAGCCGCGATAACGCAGTGGTACTTCAACATTCTCTGCCAGATTCAAGTCGGGGATAAGGTTAAAACCCTGAAAGATAAAGCCAATTTTCTCATTGCGAATGGCCGCAGCCTTGTTGTCATTCAGGTTGGAGATATTGACATCATCAAGAAAATACTCGCCATGGGTAAAGCCTTCGAGCAGACCGGCGATATTGAGAAAGGTGGTTTTACCCGAGCCCGACGGTCCGGTCACGGCAACAAACTCCCCCTCTTTCACCGACAGATTGAAATCCCGTAACGCATGGGTTTCCACTAAATCCGTTTTGAACACCTTGTTGATATTTTTCATGGTTAACATGGTTTTAGTTCCTTATTTTTGCGTTATTCGGTGGGTTATTTTAGTTTCGTCAGGGCAGACAGACATTGCCCAAACCACTGGCCCGGCGCCATCGCGGCATGGCTGAAATCGGCAACTTGCCCCGGCTCGGCCGACACAGAGTTGACTGTGGTGGCTTCGATAAGATTGAGTCCCAGCAGAAACCAGTCCGAGGTATCTCGGGTATAGATCAGAGTCGCCACCAGCAACAGCAGCAGAGCCAGGGCCGCCACCAGACGTTCGGTGTTGAAGTTTTCGGTTTTCATTCTTCTCTCCTCAGCGAACCAGCACTTGCTCGGCGTCATTGAACAGATCGATATTGGAAATCACCCATTGGTCTCCCACCTCGCCGCCTTCCAGCACCTCGATATGGCTCATGCTGCGGGCGCCGAGTTTGATCTCGGTGCGCTCGGCTATATCCCCCTGGAGACGGTACACCAGGCGGCCACCGCCACTGTTCACGAAGGCGCCGCGCTTGACCATCAGCACATCGGCACGGTTTTCCAACAAGACTCTGGCCGACAGGCGCTGATTTTGCCTCAGGTGCAAAGCGGTATCCTGCTGGAACCGGACCCGGGTAGAGACTTCGCGGTTACGTACTTCGGGGGAGATGGAGGCCAACTTGCCCATCACCATCACGCCGCCGAAGTTGAGTTCCACATCCATCCCCAGCCCCAGTTCATCGGCGTAGGTTTCCGGCACAGCCAACTCGGCCTCGAAGGCACTCAAGTCCACTACGGTCAGGATCGGCTGGCTCTGGGCGATACGGGCTTTTTGTTCCGTCAGCCAGTTACCTATAATGCCGCCAACAGGGGCTGTGATGTTCAGTGCTGCCACCTGACGTTCCAACTCGGCTACCACCAATGCCTGACGATTGACCTCGGCCGCCTTGTTTTGCAGCTCAAAGGTCAGGGTGTCTTTCATCAGTGCGGCTTCCTGCTGGGCATGGGCATACTGCAGCTTGGCCTTGTGCAGCTCATCCTTGCTCTTCTCGTAATCTATCTTGGAGATCAGGCTGGTTTCGATCAGTTGATCGCCGCGGCGGCTCTCCCTGTCTGCTGCCTCCAGATCCACCTTGGCCATATCCAGTGTCTGATTCGCCTTGAGTTGATTACGTCGGGCGTCCAACTTGGCCCGCTCCAGGGCACTTTTCATCCCATCGAGCAGGGCCTGCTGCTGCTTGAGGCTGTTGGTCAGGCTGTGGCTTTCTATGGTCGCGACCACCTGGCCCTGCTCGACCCTGTCCCCCGGATTGGCTATCAGAGTCACAGTGCCACCTTCAGGGCTGTAGAGGATTGGCGCGTTGGCGGCGACTATTTTGCCTGTAGTGGCGATATCCCTGGTCAGAGTGCCGCGCTCCAGAGTGGCGAAGCGCAGCTCACTGCGATCTATGGATTCACTGACACCGCTGCCACTGACACTGGCCCACACCAGGCCCGACAGCAACAATACTGCCGCGCCCAGGGTAGCTGGCCACTTGAGGCGACGCGCTAAACTCGGCGCCACTTGCTTGTCTTGTCCGCTGGTATCCTTAATCATCCCGTTTGTTCCTCAATTGAGCTTGTGACCATCTTGTTGCAACTAGGTTTACAAAGCTTGTGCCAAGTTTAGATAGTCATAGTTATCAATTGGTTGGAAAGCAGTGGAGATTTTATTTGTGTCCGCGGACAAGCGGATACTGTCCGCTTTCTGCAAAAGTGTCCGCCAGGCGGACACTTGGGGAAATCCGACTTCGACAGGCCCCGGCATGCCTTCAGTCAGATGCCTTGAATGCCAATTGCTGTGTAAGCCACTCTCTACAAAATAGAGTGGCGCGAGGACTTATTCGCACCTTCCTTGGGATTTAATAACAGATGAATAAATAGAGGCCGGGCTTAAAACGCCTGCAGCAGGATGACCAGACTGGCGCCGAAGCCGGGATGATGATTGTCATAGCCGCTGCCCTTCGCGGGCCTTGTCGAGCACCTTGCAGATGGCCTCAACACCTTCCAGCGCCCTTGGGGTAGCCCGGTGCAGGAGATCGGCGTTAAGTGTGTAGATTTGTTCCATTTTCACTGCAGGGATCTCCTGCCATTGGCTCCAGTCCAACCGCTTGCCATCGCCCTTTTCATCCGTCTTGATGATCACCTCGGGTTGACTGAGAAGCACATTTTCCATACTTACCTGAGGATAGGGTGAACTGCTGTCCTTGAAGACATTGTTGCCATGGCAGACTTCCAACAACTGCTGGATCCAGCTGTCCTGGGCCACTGTCATCAAAGGCTCGGACCAGAGTTGATAGAACACCTTGATCTCCGGCTTGGCGGCATTGTCCCGGCGCAAAGTTGCCAATTGTTGCCGGTAGTCGGCAGCCACTTCCCCGGCCTGCTGTCTGTGGCCGGTGAGGCGCCCTAGCTGTTCCAGCTCTTCGGCAATGCCTTCCAGGGTCTTGGGGTCACTGCCGTAAATGCGATACCCAAGCTTGGTCAACTGTTCGATATCTTCGCTGCGGTTGCCCGTATCCCAGACCACCACCAGATCCGGATTCAGCTCTATCACTCTTTCTATCTGTATGCCGTAGTAGCCGCCTATGCGGGGAATGGCCTTGGCGGCCTCGGGGAAATCGGCATAGTCTGTGGTGGCTACTATCTGCTCCCCCGCGCCAATGGCAAACAGCATCTCCACCGCATGGGGAGAGAGCGCCACTATACGCATGGCCGGCCTGGCGCTAACGCTTTTATTGACCGCTTTGTCGGGCGACTTGGCCTGGGCGACAGGGCTCAGAGCCAAACTGCAAAGCAGGCAGAGTATCAGTCGGTTCACCTGGTTTCCTTGGTTATTCACAAAATTGCTTCAAGCATACCTCAAGCAAGTTGTGAGTAAAACGCGCGCCCCAGGTTCTGCGACCGCAAAAAGCACACCATTTGACCAATAAAAAGTCAGCCAATGTTCAGTTTTGAGACGGCGCAAGTAAAACTTGTTAAACATTGGCATCACAGGTTGACCGAGAGTAAATAATTAATTTTAATACCCTGTTTTTATATATAGTTACAGAGCACCAAGGAATACAAGTGCGCCTCTTTTTTGTCCTGATATTTTGCTGTTTCGGCCTGCTTAGCGGCTGTAAAAGCACCCCATCCGCCCCCGAACCTCAACCCGTGGATCCGCAAAAACTGGCGCTGGAACAAGCCTTCAACGCCCGAGGCTTTACTCTGTCAGCACTGGATAACATCAATTATCTGGGTGCCAGGCAGTGCAGCAACCTGGAGCTCCAGGCCCACAGAGGCTCGATACGTTTTCCGGAAAACTCGCTGGAAGCCGTCATAGATGCCCTGGATAACCAGTTTGATGTGATTGAAATCGACGTGCGCCTGACCCGGGATGATGTCTGGGTCATTCATCACGATGGCCGCACCGGACGCGAAACCGGCACCATAGACAATAAGCGCCGCAAGATAGAGTCGATTCGCTATGAGAAAGAGTGGGGCTATCTGCGCCAACGGGACATGCAAACCGGCGCCCTCACAGATACAGTACCGCCCAACTTTCGCCAACTGGCGCAGGTGTTCAGCCGCTATGCCCATAGCGGACAGAAGCTGAATATTGAGATCAAGAGTCGCGCCGGCAGCCGGGATCTGGAGATGCTCGACTATCTGGCCTTCAGTATCATAGGCCAGGGGCGCTACTTCTACAGCAGTCTGGAGCTGGAAAACCTCAAAAAAATGAGGAAGATAAACGACGCTGTTTTCCTGTCCTTTATCCAGAGCCCGGCCAAGGCCTCGATGAACAAACTGGCGGCCGATATGAAACGCGGCGCAGGTCAAGATCCCATCTTTTTGCGTAATCAATCCATGCTGGAGGATATTCAGGGTTACGCCAACCGCCGCTACCGGGAAAAGCGTTATGACTCCTCGGCCGGACTCAATAAGCTGAAAAAGGCGCTCAAGTCCAACTTCGGTATCGCCCTGGACATACGCCACTATCGGCGAAACGCCCAAGGCTTCAAGTCATTGGCCCATAACCGCGGCATTCCTGTGGCCAGCTATACCATAAATGGTCATGATTACCACGAACAGAGCCTGCTGGGGCTCAAGCGCAGTCAACTACCCGACTCTGTGATTATCGACGACAGTCTCTATGGTTTTTGCAGCCGCTTCGCCCTGCCGCCCATGCTGCCTTATCAAGGCAGCACTGAGCTGACCCGCAAGCTGGCCACGCTGCCCAAGGATCTGGATCTCTCCAAGCTCTCTTTGCTGGAAACCTACTGGCCCAACGGCCTGTATCCGGCGGTGGATGGCAAACTGAAGTCCTTCAAGACAGGCGCTGTGGCCAATAAAGGCAAGGCGTCCGAGTCTGGCGGCGGCTTTGTTCCTGTGATCATGAAAACCCAGGCCGGCCCCAGAGAAAACCAGACCCAAGTAGACCTCACCGCAGATGACGCAGTGAAAATAGAGCTGCGCCGCAGCGAGCAGCAGTGAGGAACCAAGGATGAAAAAACTGTCCTGGCGGGTATTTTTCCTGCTGCTGAGCGCCGCCTATCTGATCCCAGAGGCCATCTTCAACGCCCAACTGGTTTCTTTGGTGGGCTTGGGCACACCCAAGCCCGAGCAACTCGAACACCTGGAGATTTACGGCCGCACCATTTCCGGGATAGGTGTGACCCTGCTGCTGGCCGATCTCTTGCCGGCGCGGCTGTTCAAAACCGGCCTGAGAGGCAGCCTGACCCTGTTGCTGCTCACCTTGTGCGTCTGGCCCAGCGTGTTTTTCGGCCAGAAATACCTGATAGAGCAATGGTTGATTGAACCCTCTACCCCGGAGCAGCGTCAATACGCGGCCTACAGCGCGGCGCTGCGTGATGCCCTGGCGGTTAACGCGGTCGAAGTCGAAGGTCTCAACTACGACCCCAAAGAGCTGCACAGCTCTGAAAACCTGACCTTTCTGGCCCTGTTCGGCGGCCTGGCCTATGCCGACCACAACCTCACCGACAACCTGGATGATTACAAGCAGAAGATCATTCACAACTTCGTGCAAAAGCGGGCCTATCGCGACTTTGACCAGCACTATCACGACTTTGGTCAACTCTATGATGAGCTGTCGGCCAGCTATCGCAGTTATGCCGAAGGCTCCAACCGATACAACCAGACCCTGGCGGGGATCCCGGAGCGGGAGATGGGTTACTGGCAAAACATAGAGCAGGAGGTCAATCAGGGATGGGGCAAGTATCAACAGGCGCAAAAGGCCCATGTGGCCAAGGCCGGTGCCAGGGCCCAGGAATACGGCCCCAAGATCTTCTCCTACCATGAAGACACCAACCGCTGCCAGGAACGCTACAAAAAGTCGTCCCAGAAAGAACGTCGCTATCAATGTATAGAGCGGGAAAACGCCCGCTACAAGACAATGATCTCCAAGGCGGGGCTCGGCTACATAGATCCCAACTACTGGTTGATAGTCGAAGATATCAGCACAGGCGAAAACCTGCTGTCCAGCGCCCTGTTCGGGGTGATGACAGCCGGTGTCGGCACCGCCATGCAGGCGCTGAGCCTGGCTACAGGTGGCGATGGCGGTCTTAAGGATAAACGCTATAAGTACACAGACGATCCGGATCATTACCAGCGCCTGTTCTTGGCCCATCCCAAGTTCCAGGCGATGTTTGAAAAGGAAACCGGCTATCCGTTCAACATAGGGTCACTGGCCGACTTCAGGGTGCATCCTGTGACTCAGGTGAAACTGCGCCGGGCCCTCAAGGCCAAGGGGCTGAAACTGCCGAACAGCTGGCATATCAACAATCGTCCGCTGTTTAGCCAAAGCGTGGCCAAAACGGTTAAGGCCGAAGCCGATGCCCGCTGGCAAAGCGAGATGCGTAAACGCGGTTTGGACTTGCCTATCAACTTAAGTTGGAACGCCTTTCAGTTGCATCCGCAGATCCAAAGCAAGATAGCCGCACGCATGGGCGATCTCTATGTGCCTAACGTCCGCGCCGACTGGAACCAGGCCAACTTCAAACGCCATGTGCTGGATCCCAACATCCAGAAGCGTACCCAGAGTTACCTGCAGATGTTGGCCGAGTCGGAACGTGAATTTGCCGATGGCGGCCGCTATGCCGAGCAAGGCAAGCAGGCACTGCGATCTGTGATTATTCCGCCCATCTCCATGTCACTCAGCCTGTTTTTGATCTGTATGACCTTTATCAAACTGCCGCTGAAGACGCTGCAGCTGTTCCGCCCCGGCGCGAGTCAAGCAAATGGCAGCGAAGACAGTACCAGCATAAATGAGAATGCCAATGAAAGTGCCAAGTCCGGCAAACGCCGCTGGCTGGCATTGACCGCCAAGCTGTTGCCGCCCCTGTTGCTGCTGACCTTGCCGGTGCTTTTGGTGCAAAACCGCTACACCCAGGATGATACCAGCCCGGTGAACTACTTCCTCACCAAGGTGGAACAGTCCGGCAATATCGGCTTTGCCTACGCCCTGCGCTGGACACTGCACGCCCAGCCGCTACTGCATCCTTTGGGGCTGAGCTTTGAGCAACACACGGGTATCTATCAGGCCTTCTCGCCGCTGGCGCATTCACTGGCCAAAATAGACTTGCTGCACAAGAGCACTCCAGCGCCACTCAAGGCCAGCGAGCTGGCACCGACCGAGACACGCCTCAAGGTCGAAACCAATGTGAACAACGCAAATATCAGGATCATGAACATCGGCCCCAAGTATCACCCTGGGATCCGGCTTAAACCGGGCAACTACGATGTGCAGGTAAGCGCCCCCGGTTATCAGACCTACCGCAAATGGCACAGCCTGAATGGCGGCGAACAAACACTGACAATCCGTCTTTTACCCAATTGACAAGGAAACTGAATGCACCATTGCAATCAACCCATTTATGCCAAGGAAAACTTCTGCGGTCACTGCGGAGAGTCCCTGCCTGAGCAGCCCAAACTGAAGAACATTGAGGATGTCGCCCCTGAGATCCTAAAAGATCTTAAACCCCACTATTCCGGCGCCAGGACGTTCACCGGCCGGGTCAACTCCAGTTTCCTCTACAAGCGGCGCCGGGTAGACAGTGGCAATAACCTCACCTACAGCTACTGGTGGCTTGAGCTCGAAGACAAGGACGGCAACATAGAGCGGGTCAGTGTCAATGCCGAGAACAAGTTCTACGACCAGCTTCGCCGCGGCGATGTGCTGACCTTGTTTTATCCGACAGATTACACCCTGAATTACCGCATCGAAGGTAAAGACGCCAAACGCCTGGTCAGCCATAACCATATGGCTCCGGCCGCTATCAGTCATGAAGCCGACGGTCAACGCTCCACCATAGTGCCCGACTATGAGCCGGGTAGCCAATCCAGCGCCTTCTGGTGGCTGCTGCTGGGGATTGCCAGCGCCTTGTTGCTGTACTTTGGTGCCAAGCAACCCACAGAAATCGCTATCGGGGTGGCCGTGGTCCTGTCTGTGGTGTGTTTCATTCTGGAACGTCAACGCAACCAGAAGAAGCACACCAGGGAACTGCGCCGCTACGAGGCGCTGCAACTGGCGATGAAACGCCTGTTGTCTGTCACCCAAGAAGCGCTGGGCTACCATATCGCCCAGCGGCCGAGAAAAGACTCGGATATTTTCTGCTTCAAATGCCAGAGTCGCATCGACGGCGAGCACGGCTACTGTGTTCAATGCGGCAGCTCGCAGCAGCAAGCACCGGCAACGGCCGCCAACAGCCTCAGTGTCCGCGATGAGGAAGAGGCCATGATGCAGCAATACAGCCTGAGTTACCGTGAGCCCTATCTGCACAAACATGTCTTGGCCAGCGATGAAAAGGGTGAAGTCAGCGTTTCCTGCATCATGGGCAAAGTGCTCGACAGAAGTGCCAGCGCCAGTGTCGATGACTTCACGGTCACCACCACAAAAACCACCACCACAGACCATTATGTGGGTAACAGATTCTCCCACAGCACCACAGACACTGAAACCAGCAGCCATCGCAGCCGCAGCTCCAACGTTGATGGCGAAGTCTTGCTACAACTGGCCGATGGCGAAGTGCGGGAGATGCGCTTCGGCGAAGATCTGCTGGGGGATCTGGATGTGGGCGACTGGATGGTTTACGCCAGCTCAAGAGCCAAAATGGGCGTTGATGACTATAACCGTGAGTACGCCTACAACCTGACCAAGAACAAACGCTATAACAACACATCTTTCCAGCAATACGGCAAGCTCAACGGCGCAGGCACTTGGATCTTGTTGGCGATTGCCGCCTTGGTCTTCAACTTCTGGGGTCCGGATTATATCTGGTATCCGCTGTTCGATATGCTCTACTTCCCGCTGCTGGATCCCATCTACAGCACCTCCTTCTTTAGACACAACCTGACCCTGGTGGTGTTTATCATGGTCAGTGCAGTGCTGCTGGTTTGGACCCTGCTCTACGGGCGGCGTAACCAAGAGCGTAAGCGTAAACTGCTGTCACGCCTGACCGACCATATCGACGGTTTTACCCGCGCCATCCCAGAGTTGAAGGAAAAGCTTAAACGTATGGGCTAACGCCGGTTTATACTCCCCCAAGCCACCTCACGAGGTGGCTTTTTTGCCCCAGAGAAAAATATAGAGAATTGAGAATGCAAGTAGCCTATATAAACGAAGACATGAATGAAGGGGATTCACTATTTAGTGCGGTCGATATTCGCTCGTCACTTTATGATGACAATGACTTTATCCCAACAAGTTGTCTGAATGAGATTGTATGGCAGGACACTGACATCCTCGATATTGAAGCGTTGGATTTAATCAGAGGGGGCGCTTTTAATGTTACCAAGGAGATAGCCGAATTAATCATGAGCTTTGACCCTTACGGGGTCGAAGTCTATCCCTCCAAGTTAACCTGCGCCGGCACAGGTGTTTTAACCGATCGTTATATACTGGCAGTAGACAACTTGGTGGATGCCGTTGATACCGAAAACAGCATCAAAATAACCAAAGCTACCAGCCGGTTTTTCTTATCGGCTGAAAAAATCAACAAACTTCCCGAAAGTAAAAGACATGTATTCAAGCCGATAGGAATGACGAAAACATTCTTCTCTATTGAACTACTTGAAGCCCTCATACGCCTGGACGAGGAAGGAAAGATAAACACCAGCATTGTGGCTTTCTCATTTGATACATCCGAAGAAGCACCTAGAATATAAGCCTTTAAAACGGATGCGCCTGGCTATGAATCCCACTAAGAATGCCGCTATGAATATAACCATGAATGATTACGCGCTGCTGTCCAGACAATCTCTGGCTGAATTTGCATTCCAGCCAACCCCGAAATCCACAGTCACTCTTGAACCAGACCTGCTTCTGGAAATAACATTCTCCCCCAAGCTTTTTATTGTCAACGATATAGCAGAGAGAATCGCGGAACGGGTCCAACATGGTGTCGAGTGGCTGGACGCAAGGGTAGATTGCTCACCAAGCCAACCATCAAAAGATCAAATAAAAGTATTTGAAAACTTCCGTATGCCGTACATACACCAGACTTATCGGCTAACTAATGAAGAGAAGCAATATGGCAAGTTAAACTGGTTGGATTTGGAAACCGCAAAGCTGGATTTTTCACGCCTGGAAGGTGTCCCACTTGAAGAGCGACTAATATTTAAGCTTGAAGAGGATTTCGGTTACCTGTTTATCCATAACAGCGTGGTAGCTTTGCTTAAAAAGCATGTAAAAACAGTTTGGGTAAGAGATGTATAAAAAACACGTTTATGCATTAACAACTGCCTATTGATGCCCCCTGGTATGACTTTTTTCGACCCGCGAATTTCTTTCGCGGTAATTTGCCTTGCTATAACCCAAAGTTGAATATCAAGTACAAAATAAACAAGAGTATTGCCCATATAGCCAGTTTGAAAGCCGCTCTGATTTCAGTGATTAGCGCTGCCAACTCTGAATGATACAGGGAATGACGTTCAGCTTTTCCAAACAAGATCCCCATATACAGATCATAGTTGCCTAGTTGTTGGCCTATTTGTCCCCAAAATGTCCTGTTTTTATCCTGATTGGTCTGAGTCAGTTTATGCAGTTTCAGACATGCTCTTACCCAAAGAGAGAGCACCACTGAACATAGGAATAAAAAAGTAGATTCAGCCACTTATACTTTCCTTGTAACGCTTGCGGTAAGGGTTGAAAACCTTATTTTACACCCGATTTCAACAACTCTGCCCATTAATTCGCACAGGCGCAGAGCGAAGCCGAGTTGACCACTTTCCTGACAGACAAACCGGCCTGCTTTAAGCGCCAGAGCCACTATAGTCCCTCGGCGTAACAGGTTGCCGAAGGGCTCAAGCTGCAGCGCAAACAGCTTATTGCGGCAATCATTAAGCCCACACGGCTAAACCATAAATAAAGCCTCAACAGCCAAATAACAGCGATGAGGCAGAGCTATCGCAGCCGCTCTCGACCTTAAGCTCATCGTCGTAAACATCACGACTGCCCAGATACTCACCGTGTTCGAACGTTTGGATATAGTAAGCTTTACCCTGGATGTAAGACACGGTTTCGCCATGCTCCTTACCGTCCTGATAACGGGCGACCTTGTTCAGTAACCCGTCTTCGGTGAAATAGTAAAAACTGCCCTGCGCCTGTCCTTTAGCGTCATATTGCTCCCGCCCCAGTTCATAACCCGCAGCAGAGTGCGCCAGCCAAGTGCCGACTTTTTTGCCGTAATGATACTCCCCTTGCCAGAGGGACACTTGGGTTTCATAGGGATCCTGGTACTGCCACAGGCCATGCCTTTTGTCCTGGCTATAATTTCCCTTGGCTTGCAGCTCGCCTTTTTCGCTGTAGGTTTGGTATTCCCCCTCAAGCTGCCCGTGCCGGTAATGCGCCAGCTGCAACAATTGGCCATCGTGTACCTGGATTTCTCTCACTTCACCGTGCAACCGCCCCTGGCTGTCACGCTGTTCTGTACGGCGGTTACGGGCATCTTGATAAGTCCAGAACCCCACCTTTTTGTAATGGGCATATTCGCCCTGCTCCAGCAGCTTGCCGCTGACCAGTTTCTTCTCATAAGCGCCATGGAGCTGACCTTTTTTGTAGTGACTGGTCTCTATATAGGGCTCATCATCCCAGAGCCCCTGATACATTTGCACGGCCAGCCCCTCGCGCTTGCCCTTGATTTTTTCCTCTCGTTCAATGACAACGCCGTTGGCATCAAACTTCTGATATAGTGTCCACACCCGAGTCATATCCTGCTGCATTCTTGAACTGAGCTTGCCGTCTTGGAAGTGTTGCCTATCGAGGATCTGCTTATCTTTGACAAAACGGGCGCTGAACTCCATGGTCTTGCTGCCGTCATCGGCAAACTTTTGTTCAAAGACCAAGCGGCTTTTCTCGTCAAAGCGCTGTAACTGCTGCAGCTTCGAGCTACTGGTATAAAAGGTTTGCTGCTCGCCCACCTTTTCGCCCTGCTGATAATGTTCGATTCGTGTCAGCTGTCCCTTGGCATCATACTGGCGGCTTTCCCCGTGCTCTCGATTCTGCTGGAAACTGGTTTCCCGACTAAGCTGGCCATTTTTATGCCAGCGTTTGGCCGGCCCCTGCCGCTGGCCATCCACATAGACATACTCGGCCTCTTGGACACCTGTATCCCAGTATTCATAGGCTTTTCCCTGCTGACCTTTAGGGCCAAAGGTGTCAATGGAGGACAGCTCACCATTGCGGTGATAACGTTTGCGCTCCCCTGTCAGTTTACCCGCCTGATACAGGCTGCGCTCACGCAGTTGCCCACCCGGGTAGTATTCCAGTTGCTCCCCTTCCGGCAGACCATTAACCAGCGAGTGCTGCGCCTGCAGACTGCCATCCTGGTAATAGTGGCTGTCTTTACCAACACGTTTGTCGCCCAACTGCTGATAAACCTCCTCTAACTGACCGTTACTGTAGAAGTTTTTCTGAGTGCCTCTTTGTTCACCATCAACAAAACCGGCCTCCATGGTCAAGACGCCGTCTTCATCATAGAAGCGGATCTGGCCTTCCATCTCGCTGTTATCGTTATAGTTGCCATCGGAAGACAGCTTGCCGTTATTGTGAAAGAACTGGTAGTTACCCAGGGCATTTTGGAAGATCCCCGGCTTGGCAAAGCTGCCCTTGAATCTGGGGGTATCCGAGCCGACATAATAGATGGTGGTCTGCCAACCATGCTGATCCTGGATTTGCGGATCTTTAACATAAAAACTGGCCTGGCGCTCACTGTCGACCACTTGCCAATCCTCATTCAGCCACACTGTCTCGGCGCTGGCCATCCAGCTCATCAGGCCACAAAGTAATATCAATACACGCATTTTCTTGTCCTTAAGGCAGTGGCGGGAAACTGTTGACCCAGCGGATATCCAGGGGCTCGCCCTGGTACTCGAGTTTACCGATACGTTCCACACTATCGGCAACCCTTAGGTATTTGTCTTCCATGACGGCTTCGCTCAGCGGGATATCCTCTGAGCTCAGGTAGCGCGCCTGCTTGTCCAGCAACGGCAGTTGCACGTCATCGGCACTGTAGAGATGGTAACTCTGTAGGAATTGCTGCACAGATTGCTGCAGATCCAGCTCGCCAAACACTTCAAGGGGCACCAACCAGGCACGTTCACCCGGGGTATAGTCGACAGAGTTCCATACCGGGCGACCATCACAATGCAGGTGACTGGGTATTTCCAGACCATAGAAATAACGGCGTATACCATCCTCGGTACTCAGTTGGTACTCGACTTGAGTCGTCATGCGCTCGTTAGGCTTTGCTTTCCAGACCAAAGCCGATGGCCCTTGTTTAAAATCGCCTTCAATTTGCAGCTGGCAGATACCGGCCCAGTCCTGCGGCAGAATCAGCTTGGCACCCTGTGGCGTATCGGCCTGAGTCGCAAAGCTGGCCGGATCAAAATCGACCGCCTCTTCGTCGGTATCATTGTAATAAAGGTAATGCTTGCCCATGGGAGGCAGAGTGTAATCGGCGGCAAAGGCCTCTCGGCTTACCCAGCGCACCTCACGGCTGAAACCGGCTTGTTGCTGATCCAAGATGGCATGGAAGGTTACCTCTGCTGCCGGATTGGTCAATTTCACCCGAAAAAGTTGTTGGCCGCTAAACAGCAAACTGCGATCCATGCTGTTGAGCCACTCGGGGCCACCTTGCGGTGTCTGATAGCGGAACTCGCCTTCAAGCCCATCGAAAAACGGCACCAGATAACCATCGGCGCCACTGAAATGCAGCAGATACTCGCCCTCTTGCTGCGCTACCGGGGTAATAGTGAGTGTGCCACCGGCCAGCGCCAACTGCTGCTCCTGCCCCGACTGCCATTGGCTGGAAACCGATACCAACTCGAGTGGCGTATAGTCTGCCACGGCACTGAAGGAGGATATTTTTTCAAACTGGTTTCGCTGATCCCATCCCAGGGGCACAATCGCGGTGCTGGTGATTAGCGCACCACTCTCCCGATAGGGACCCAACTGGCTGAGTATGCTCCACTCCATTGCAATGGGTTTATCTTCGGCATCCAGCGCCTGCAGATCTCGGTAGCGGATTTCCCCCAAAACTTCTCTATCGACTTCGGTCAGCAAGAATTCCAGTTGCAGATGTTCTGACTCGCCACGAAATGTGCCCTTGCCATATTGGAATAAGCTTTCGGCACTGAGCTCAAGCCCATCGGCTGGCTTGGGGGGCGATGCCATGATGGGGTTCCAGTTGTCCATATCATCGAAGGCGATTTGTTGCCTCAGATCGCCCACCTGATCGAGCAGATCCTTGCGCGACATCACTATCTGTATATGGTTGTTGCCTTGTTGGCCCATGGCGTCAATCTTGCTCTCCAGCACCAATACCATTTTCTGCAACCAACCACTCTCACGCGCCAGGCGCATATGACCATACAGGCGACTATCGCCGCTTTCGGCGGTCAACTCTGCGTCCACTATCTCCGGGGTCACCTTAGTGACCAATAGTTCCGTTTGCTGACCATTGAACCCCTCGAGTATCAGCTTACTGCCCTCTTTGGCGGGGATCTTTTGCAACACACCGGGAGTCTCCATCCCCTGAGTCAAATGCTCGATTAACTCAGGGCCCGAGCGTGCCAACATCTTTTGCCAGCTCTCTTCATCCTTGCCCTTAAATGCCAGTAATTTGCCGGAGTCTTTATCCAGGGTGATTTCAAAGCCGCTGGAAAACATCTGTTGCAACTCGGGCTCATCGTTTGCAGCGGTAAAACTACTGAAACTATTGCCACCACCGGACATAGTCATAAACTTGGGCACCAGTTCCAGCTTTAGTGTCGGCGAGGTCTCAATCACCTCATAGTGCATCAAAGAGTTGCTGTACTGAGTAAATACCCGTCCGCCAATATCTATGTTGGCTTTTGTCTCCACCCAGTAATCGACTCGATCGCCTTGTTTAGGGTCAAATTCAACATGGGAATTGGGGGTACACGCGGATAAGAGCCATAACAGGCCGAAGAGGGAAAGATACTGCTTCATTTCATTCCTTGAAGAAGAACGCTGAAAAATTAGCGCCACATTATGCCAAATCAGAAGTCACAATTCTCCTGCTATTCGACCATATACGCGGTATCGAACTGAACCCCAAGACTACGACTAAAAACAAAAAACCAAGCCCCATGACTCTTGGCAGGTTTTCTCTCAGCCAGGCTTGAATAGAGTCTTTAAAAATAACCCAAAGCAGCTTAATTTTGCGATGTCCCGATGAAGGTACCAGGCGTTTCTTCTGTTAAAATCAACTCAATCTGAATGCTTGAAACCAATGAGGAACTTATGAACCCTATTATTGCCCTGCTGAAAGAGCACAATATCAGCGATGAACAAATAAGCAGCCTGTTCCAGAGCCTGACCGAAAATCCTCTGATGGCCATGGGTATCTTGGGTCAGTTGGGATTGCCACCGGAAAAGCTGCAGGGGTTGATGATGCAGGTGATGCAGAACCCAGCCCTGATCAAAGAAGCCGTGGAAGAACTGGGACTGGATTTTTCCAAGGTTGAAGCCGCCAAAGCACAAATGAACAAACCTGTTTAATCCTGTGCGCCCTCAAGGCCTGACTCACATGGCTTTGAGGGTCAATTTCATGCTCTGTCATGCATCAGGTATTAGGCTGATAAATTGGCTGGGCCATCAGCTCAGTTCGCTGCAACGCTTACCATTTTGATAGTTCTCTGAAGCAATACCCGTATCAAGCGCCCGGCAATTTCTGCAATAACTTTGATGCCCGTCCGGATTGGCCGCGGTCACTCGTGCCGGCGTATTACCAAAATCAGTGGGATAGGGATGAAATATATGTTCCTCACCATGAGTCGTTGAACAGTTGGGACACGACTTAAACTTTCGGCCGCTTCCCGGCTCCTGCTTACGTAACATTCCGCTATTCAAACGCCCGCCACAAAAGCTACAGCTCATCAGCTCTCTCCCTGTTATTAACTGATATTCAGCATGGCAAACAGCTCACGCTGAACAAACAATAACCAAAGGCCTGTTGAAAGCCAATCTCTTATCTCTCCGTGATATTTTCCTAGCACAAGATTGAGACAAATCGTGTGCGTTTAACAAACACGCTACAAAACGCTACATCATTTGCCGTGCCACCCACTGAGTCGGCGTGCTTAAGTAGGTGCTCGGTCAATATTCGACCAAGGATGTATGGGTCGATGATCGAAAGCTGAATTTATCCCAATCATACAGGAGGTATTCCAGTGACAAGATCCCAGTGGTTCAAGCGTCTGTCGGCGCTATGTCTCGTCTCAGCCAGTTTGCTGCTGACACCCGCCGCGATAGCCCAAAAACATCTCAAACAAAATCTCAGTCAATTGACCAATCAAGCGTCCAGCATAGTCTCGGGCCAAGTGGTGTCTGTGACCGATGGCTTTGATGAGCGCAAACGCCCCTATACCCAGATAACCATTCGGGTAGGTATGGATGCCAAACACAAACATAAAGCAGGCAGCGAATATACCTTCCGCCAGTTTGGTTTGCTCAAGCCCCGCTCCATGGGTAATGGCAAAGTCTACCTGGGCGTATCACCCGAAGGGTTCGCCCGCTGGTCGGTTGGCGAGCAGGTAGTGGCCTTTATGAATCCGGATCTCGGTGCCGGCCTGACTTCTACCGTAGGGCTGGAACAAGGCAAATTCATTGTGCAAAACGGCAAAGTCAGCAATCAACTGGGCAACATAGGCCTGTTTGATGGCATGAACACTCAGTCGCTCAGCCCTGAAGAGCAGAGCCTTATCACCACGGCCGGTGCTGTGGATGCCGCCGCATTTATGTCTCTGGTTGGCAAACTGGTACAGGAGGCCAAATAATGAAGCTTTCAAGAATTGCCACTGCCTTACTTTTGGGCTCAGTCTCCTCTGCCGCGCTGGCCGGTGGCCCGCTGTATATTCACGAACCTACAATGCAGCCCTATAAGTGGGATACGTCCAAGGGGGCGATTCCCGTCTATACCGACGGCGGCCCTGTGATTAAAAACAAGGATGGCGTTGACGTACAAACCTTCACCGTTCTGGAAAAAGGGCTGGTGTTCAATCTCGACATTACACTGCCGGACGGCACTGTTATCCCGGCGGGTACTGTGTTGGACCGGGATTACACCTTCCTCAGCATAGCTCAGGCCAATGCCATTACCGCCAAGGCCGTGGGCGAATGGTCTGCGGTGGAAACCTCCACCTTTGAAATGTCGGTTCAAGGCACCATTGAACAACAAACCGGCATCAAGGACGTCAATCAAACCAATGTCGACCAGATCTATTCCGCCATTAACGGCTATGGTTTCTGGGTCAACTATGACACCGACGGCCAGATCCTGGAGCAGTATTTCGGTGTTCCACGCAGCCAGGTGCTGGGGATAGCCTTCCCCGAGTGGGCCGATGAAGAAACCGGTGAAATCCTCGAGGCTACTGCCTTGATGAACGGCTGGTATGTGGGTATAGATGACACAGAAGGCGAAATGATTGCCGGGGTATTTACCCATGAATTCGGCCACGCCCTCAACATGTCGCACTCCCAGGCCAATGGCCATCTCAGCTATATGTCAGCCTCATACAGCCCGCAATATGACGGAGTACCGGGTTGCGCCATCACCAATCAATACACCAGCGCCAGCCAGATAGCGCCGGACACTATTGAAACCATGTTCCCCTTCATCAATGTGTTAGGAGTTCAGGGTGCCGAGCAATCAACTGTTAATGTGCGCGACGATATAGTCAATCTGTCCGACCTCTATCCAACAGCGGAATATCGTTCAGGCTACGGCTCGATTTCCGGCACCTTGTACACCAAGGAAGGAGTGGACTATTCGGGCATGAACATGGTGGCCCGCAACCTGGATAACCCTCTGTACGATGTGGTCACTCAGCAGTCCGGCAACCTGACTCAAGGACTGGTAGGCCCGGATGGAAAGTTCACCATCAATGGATTGACTCCCGGCGGCCGCTATGTGCTCTATATGGAGACCATCAAAGCCGGTGGTTATCCTACCCGGCAAACCTCCCTCTTGTCAGAGGCCGAGTATTGGAACAGCAATGAAAGCAGCAATCCGGCCAGCGATAGCGCCTGTGATTTCACTCCTATCATTGCCGAAGCCGGAGTAACCAAGCAGGCAGATATCTATTTCAACGGCTATAGCGATGGCATCCAATATACCCCGTTGGTAAGCGCCTTTGTGCTGGATCATGCCAAGAACGGCAAACGTGCGATGGGGATAACCGGCACTACGCCTTTCCTCTATGACAGCACCAAGAAAGCCCTGTTCGAGCTGCACCCGGCCGGGAATGCCGTGGTTGCCGGACACGCCACCATGAACAAAAACGCCACCAAGGCTGGCGTCATGGCAGACTTCAGCGGCAACGGCATCAGCAATGCCGCCATCTGGGATCTGCGCAGCGACAAGTTGACCTCACTTGGAGATCTCAACGGTAACAGCTGTGGTGGTTCGGGCCAGTCAGGCACCAACTCCAGCTATGTCTGGGATATGGACGATAGCGGCGACACAGTTGTCGGCACCGCCTATATGGATACTGACGGTAACGGCGCCTGCCAGAGTGCATTCAAAGACGAGATAGTACCCTTTATCTGGACCAAGAAAGCCGGTATGCAGCAACTGCCTTACCAATTTGCCGACAAGGTTCAATGGCTACGTGCCGACAGGATAGCCGGCAACGGCAGTACCATTACCGGTACTTATGATGGCACCAGTCAGGTTGCCTGGGTCGATGGCCGCTTCCACGACACCTCGGCTGAATTTGGCGCCCAGGACTCCTCAGTGATCTCCAACGACGGTAACACAGTTGGCTTTGGTACCCGCACCGGAGTCACCCTGTGGCATACGGACTCGGGCCAACAGGAGAACATAGGCAGTCTGCGCTGGTGTGAGCAGGTACCTTTCAATCACTTCTTCCTGGGTAATCTGTGTGCCGAAGGTTGGGATCACGACAGCATCAGCGCCGAATTTGGCGTACCGCGTATGCTGCTGCTTGATGCCAGCGACGATCTGTCGATGATTACTGCTCGCTCCGGCAACCTGTTTACCGGTTTCAGTGGTGGTATCTACCTGGAAGGTTTGGGCTGGATGAGCACCAAGGAGTTCTTCGCCAAGCAGGGCGTTACCGAAGCCAAGGCACTGACCATAGATAACCCATTTGCCATCAGTGCCAACGGCTCTGAAATGATGGGTGGTATCGCAGGAGCAGTCTTGTCTATCGATGTCGATCTGAACAATGCCTTTGTCTGCCGTGATGGCCAGGATGTTCAGCTCAGCTTCCCTAAACAGGTGGTTGCTGCCGTTAAAGGCGGAGCCGAGTTTGGTCGCTGTGCCCACCTGAACGATTGATGCAAAGTTGAAGTGAGTCACTGCCAACGGGAGCCACAAGGCTCCCGTTTTTTACTGAAACCTATTGTGTGCTTGCAAAAAACCGACAAAGGCCATTCACAATATGTCATTTCGCGCCGTCCCGAAACGTACCATAAGCGCGCGCTGACTCTGTCACTGCTGACTATAAAGCGTATTCTTTGCTTTGATTGGCCCATTACAGAAACCGGCTTCCCCTGCCAACTGCCGGTATAACCCAGCATATTGCGCACCGAGATCACCTCGCGGGCATCATCGAGAAAGTGCTCGGCAATGTAGTTGGCCCACCAAGAATCGCCGGGCATGATAACTGTCTTGGCAAAATCGCCTTTGGCGCCGTTGGCATGTGCTGCCATAAGCTGTTCCTCGGATAAAAACTGGCCCGAGTCTACCGGCGACGCCAAAAAAGCCTTGAGAACAAAAGTCCGCTTGCGGGGATTTGTTGACCAAAATGCCACACTCCTCTCAGCCAACTACACGGCTATTTTAAGGTAGGCTCAGAGCCGAGTCGGCACTATAAACTTTGCAAACGGCGCCAGCGCTGCTTCAGCCCCTTGTGATTGCTGCGCACCAGCTTCCAGCGTTCACAGGCATTAAAACAGGCATAGTCGCCAATGGCCCTGGTAAGCTCGGCCAGCAACATATCATCCAAAGGCCGGTTGGCATACTCGGGCTCCAACACCAGGTTTTGCAACAACAGGCATTGGCGCAGCCGGTCGGCCTTGACATCGACCCGGCCGATAAACTGCTGGCGCCAGAGGATTGCCAGGCTGAAATAGCCGTAGACCCGCTTTTCCTGCGGCAGGTACACTTCCAGTTGATAGTCAAAGCCAAACCATTGCTTTAAGCGGTTACGTTGAATAACCAGATTATCGAAGGGATTGAGCAGCCAGACCCGCTCCGGGATCTTGGGCACCGCGCTCAGCTCTGCCGGGCAGAAATACTGCTGACCATCGACCTTGAACCGCTGCAGTTCACCGGCCTCCAGCCCTTGGTCCAACACCCGCTTGATAACCGGCCGCATGCCTTTTCGCAGATAGGCAAACTGGGCCTCTGAGCCAAAACCGTTGGCATTGAGAAAGCGGTTCACCAGATACCGGCCAAACTCATCATCGTCGGGCACCCTGGTATCTATGCCCGGCGGGAGCACTCGCTCGGCCAAATCATAAACCTTTTGAAACCGCTCACGCCGCAGCACCATTAACTCGCCGCGCATAAACAACTGTTCCAGCGCTTTCTTGGTCGGTTTCCAGTCCCACCAACTGCCACGTTGATCACTTGAGTGTTCAAAATCACTAGCCTTGAGCGGCCCCTCGGCGCGCACTCTGGCAAGCACTTCCCGCATCAAGGGCTCGTCCGGTTCAAACCAGTGTTTATCCCCCTGACTCAGTTGCCGTTTGCGCTGCAGGCTGTACCTGTAGTCACTCATGGGCAGATAGGCCGCAGCGTGAGCCCAGTACTCGAACACCTCTTTATCGGCCATAGCCTGTTGCAACTGCTCGGGGTGATAACCGGGCAACCGATTGTGCAGCACATGGTGATGGGCCCGCTCGACCACATTGATGGAATCTATCTGCACATAGCCCAGCTGACGGATCACGGCCGCCGCCGAGTTCGCCGGTTGCAACAAGCCCTGGCGCTGCAGATTGAGCCTGAGCCATTCATCGATAGTCAATGGTCCATACAAGGGTGTATCCATGGTGCCCGGCTCCCGATAACCTTGGTTTAGCGTGGCGCTATGATGACAGCTCAATGCCGTTGCCAATGCGAGTAATCAGTTTGCCCTTTTCATGGCTTTCGAAGCAAATTTGCACTTCAGTTCACAAAAAAAACGGTTTTGTTCATGGCCGGAGTTGAATGGAAAGCCGGATTATGCGCATATAGCTGCAACCTTTATTAGAATCGACAATAACCAAGGTACATTATGAGCTCACCTTCCTCTGCACGCTGGCCGCGGCAGATCCCTTTTATCATTGCCAGTGAAGCCTGCGAGCGCTTCAGTTTTTACGGCATGCGCAATATTCTGACTCCCTTCCTGATGACGGCTCTGCTGCTGTCAGTGCCGGAAGAACTGCGTCAGGGCGAAGCCAAAGATGTGTTCCACTCCTTTGTGATCGGGGTGTATTTCTTCCCCCTCTTAGGGGGCTGGCTGGCCGACCGTTTCTTCGGTAAATACCACACCATTTTGTGGCTTAGCATAGTCTACGTGATTGGCCATGCCTTCCTGGCGATTTTCGAAACCAGCAAAACCGGCTTCTATTCGGGCCTGTTTCTGATAGCCCTGGGGTCAGGCGGCATCAAGCCGCTGGTATCCTCTTTCATGGGCGATCAGTTCGATCAGAGCAATAAGTCGTTGGCGCAAAAAGCCTTCGATATGTTCTATTTCACCATCAACTTCGGCTCCTTCTTCGCCTCGCTGTCGATGCCGCTGCTACTGAAATTCTTCGGCCCTTCGGTGGCCTTCGGTATCCCAGGAGTATTGATGTTTATCGCCACGGTATTCTTCTGGGGCGGCCGTAAACGTTATGTCCACCAGCAACCCGAGCCCAAAGATCCACACGGCTTCCTACCTGTGCTCAAGAGCGCCATCTTCACTCCCGTACCCGGCAAGGCCAATACAGGTTTGCTGCTGAGTGCCATAGGTATACTGCTGGCGCTGTTTTCCCTCACCCAATACAACAGCCTTGGAGTGGTAACAGCGCTATGTCTGGCAATGGTGCTCTTGATGGGCTTTGTCGGCGTAGGCGCCTCCATGCAGCTTGAGCGGGCCCGCAATCAACACCCGCTCGAGGCAGTGGACGGAGTGCGCGCCGTATTTCGCATCTTAATCCTGTTTGCCCTGGTCACCCCCTTCTGGTCGCTGTTCGATCAAAAGGCTTCCACCTGGATTTTACAGGCCAACGACATGGTCAAGCCAGATTGGTTTGAACCGGCCATGATGCAAGCTCTCAACCCACTGCTGGTTATGCTGCTGATCCCCTTCAATAACTTTGTGCTCTACCCCATGCTGGAGCGCAATGGCGTGCGCCTCAATGCCCTGCGTAAAATGGGTGCGGGTATCGCCTTCTCCGGCCTTTCCTGGATAGTAATAGGCAGCATTCAGTTGATGATGGATGGCGGCACCCCCATGTCCATCACCTGGCAAGTACTGCCTTATGCACTGCTGACTTTCGGTGAAGTACTGGTTTCTGCCACCGGATTGGAGTTTGCATACAGCCAGGCACCCAAGTCGATGAAAGGCAGCATCATGAGTTTCTGGACCCTATCGGTCACTGTGGGCAACCTCTGGGTGCTATTAGCCAACGCCAGCGTCAAGAGCGATGCCGTGACCAATCAGATTGCCGAAACCGGCCTGAGTGTCACCGCCTTCCAGATGTTCTTCTTCGCCGGCTTCGCCCTGCTGGCCGCCTTGGTGTTTGCGCTCTATGCCCGCTCTTACACCATGCAGGATCATTATCGGGCAGTGGAACCGCAACAGGCTTAAGGCGTTTGCCGCCAACCTGAGCGGTAAAATCTCCTTGATTTAAAAACCCCAAAGACCCAACGTGAGTTGGGTCTTTTCATTAATGATAATAACCGCCGGAAACCAAGTTATTCCCTCCCCCGAACGCGGCGCTGCCAAGAACAACTTTTACACAAACAATCCTGTGCCTGGGTATTGGTTAAGCTGCAGCTCATCACCTGCAGTGAGGATGGGCAGGAAGGCCGAATGCAGTGAAGAATAGGATGTTCGAGAACGGCCTTTCGCACAGGCGATTCTGTAACACGGCGAGTGTTGCGTAGCAACGTGCTTTCAAGTACTGCCGTTATGCATGGATGCATTTGCTCCACGACTTTAGACCGCTGGCACAGCGGCTAGCATGGCTTCCAGCTAAAAGTATCTAAGCTAGTATTGCCCGAGCTTCCGGCGATGGATGTTGCTCATTGCCTGCCGCCGGCTTATGCATAGGCGATCCTGTGACTCGCTGCGAGTACATCCCTTATCTCCATGGATGGAGTGTATGCCGACATTTGTCTGGAACAAATGCGGTAGTCGCCTCGCCATCCCTGGCTCGGAAGGTCACAGTTCCGCCTGTGCCTGGAAAATAGGCGTATGTCTGTAGGTATATAAGCAATTTCAAGCAACGCTATGATTGCAGAATTGCACCGACTTTCCCCCTCGGTGTCGCCGAAAACTGTTGGCGCAAATAACGTGGCTAAAACATGGATGCCGAATCAGCGCCCAATCTCCCTGGGTGCAGCCTCATTAGTCTCTATCGCGAACAGAGTTTTGCTCCAGTAAACAAAGCCTCCCCGTGGCAAAAGGTTGCGACTGAGGTAAAATAACCCATCTTTTGTCGGCGGCATCTCATACTTGCATGACTCCACAGCGGCTTTACCTCTCAAGCACAGTCTTTTTTGCTGCTTGCTGCTGCCCCGCCGCCGGCTCGCATTCTCCCGGAAACAGGCAGATAACAATAACCCCGCCTGCCGGACTTAGCCTTAAACCCTACACCCAGAGGAATACTCGTCATGAGTCTTGCTGATTCCGTTCTAGCCGTAAACAATGATCTGCCTATCCGCACCGACAAGCCGGTTCACAGCGGAAAAGTGCGCAGTGTCTACTGGTTGACCGAGGCCGACAGCGCCAGATTGATCCGCGAAAAGGGCTATGATGTGCCCGCCGATACTCCGCTGGCGATCATGGTGATCTCGGATCGTATCTCCGCCTTCGATTGCATCTTCCACGGCGAAGAAGATCTCAAAGGGATCCCGGGCAAAGGGGCGGCACTCAACGCCATCTCCAACCACTGGTTCAGCCTGTTCAAGGAAAAAGGGCTGGCCGACAGCCATATTCTCGACATTCCCCATCCCTTCGTGTGGATAGTACAAAAGGCTCGCCCGATAAAGGTAGAAGCCATTATTCGCCGCTATATTACCGGATCCATGTGGCGCGCCTATCAAAAGGGTGAGCGGGTATTTTGCGGCATCACGCTGCCGGAAGGATTACAAAAGGATCAGCAGTTGCCCGAGTTACTGATCACCCCATCAACCAAGGGCATACTCAAGGGGATCCCTGGGGTGCCGGAGCAGGATGACGTCAACATCAGCCGCGCAGATATCGAGGCCAACTTCGAGGCCTTCGGCTTTGAAAAGCCTGAAGATATCGATCTGTACGAAAAGCTGCTCAAGCAGGGATTCGAAGTCATTTCCGAGGCGCTGGCACAGCAAGATCAGATCTTTGTCGATACCAAGTTCGAATTTGGCTATGTCACTGACAAACAAGGCCAATCTAAGCTTATCTATATGGATGAAGTGGGAACCCCGGACTCTTCACGTATTTGGGATGGCAGCGCCTACCGTGACGGCAAGATCCTCGAGAACTCCAAAGAAGGTTTCCGTCAGTTCCTGCTCAACCACTTCCCGGATCCGGATATCCTGTTGAACAAGGACAGAATGCCGGAACGTGAAGCCCTGGCTCGTGATAACGACCTGCCACTGGAAGCCATGATGAATGTCTCGCGTACCTACACAGGTATTGCCGAGAAAGTCACCGGAACCAAGATTACTCTCTCGGATAATCCCAAGGCAGAAATCATCCGAGTGCTCAAGGAACAATACAACCTGGTGGACTAAGGCATTCTGCCGCGGCTGCGACTCAGGCCATTTTCCATTATGAATAAAGCCCCTTACGGGGCTTTATTCATTCAATGACTACTGTTTTGCGCATGTGGGTAACAACCCAAATCTCCCCGGGTTGCCAAACACGTAATTTGTGCCTGGTCTCAGCTGACATAAACTTAAAGGTGTGGTGAAAGGCCAACAATAGGAGATGAACCATGCGTACCCGACAAATCCTCTGTCCGGTCGACTTCTCTGAAGAATCCGAACACGCCCTGGAATATGCCATAGAGTTGGCGGCGCTCTATAAAGTGAAGCTGAGGCTGCTGCATGTGATAAGCAAAGCCTATGGCGAAGACATTACCACTCTACCCCATCACGAAGAGAACTTCGGCATAGTGGCCGTGACCCAAGCGCAGTTGCAGCAACATATGCAGGCCTATGCTTCAGAAAAAATCCAAGCTCTGTTGCAGCAGTTGCATCCAGAGCAGCAGCTCGAGGTGCTTATCCGCCGCGGCAGCGCTGCCGGCCAAATCCTCGAAGAGGCCGAGAGCGCCAATGTCGGCATGATAGTTATCGGCTGTCATCAACGCACTGCGCTGGCCCATTGGCTGCTGCCCAGTGTCGCCGAGGAGATTATCAACAAGGCCAAGTGCCCTGTGATGGTAGTGAAGTAACCTTATCGACTCAGAGTTTCACTTCACTGTAAGTGGTCCAGGCCAGCAAATTACCCATCTGCGGCACTATCCAAACCGCTGTCTTGTGATCCTGATAGACCCGGAAGTAGTAGATCTCCTCATCACGGATATCGTCTTTACGGATCTCGCGGTAGAAGTGCATCGCTGAGTCACTGACATTGTCCGGCTTGATGAGCTCTTTCTGATTCACTTTCACCTGGAACACATCCACCAAGGTGCCGGAAATCTCAGTGCGGTACTGGTGAAAATGGCCCCGCAGTTGATACTTTATCGGTGTGGTGATGCAATCCTGATCGGTAACACAAGCCGATGAATAAAACTGCCCCGAGTCTTTATTGTCGTAAACCAAGGATAGGCTGAGATCGGTACGCACCAAGAGTTCACCGGCAACCGGGAAATAGATATCCGCATGGTAGTTGTGCTCAACCAACTCGGCATTGTCTACCGCCGGTGGCAAAATAATACGGTTGTAGCGGATCCGTCGCTCCATCTCCTTACTCAGGGGCACAAACTCCTTCATGCTAAGACCGGCAGGTTTGGGATCTATGGCGGTGATATTGATGATACCATCGCCGTCACAGCCGGTTTCATCGGCACTGGGACAGATGGCAAAGGAGTAATTACGCCCATCCGAAGAGGCATAAGCGCTGAAATGCTTCAATCCGGGGATCTGATTTCCCTCAGGCGTCAGGTGCTTTTGCCACATGGAAGGATGCAGCTGCTTGGCCTCATCGCTGTAAAACAACTGCGCCGAGGCCAGCGTGCCGCCCACATTCAAGGGCAACTGCTTGTCGGCCCGCCAATGGCTCACCTGCTTGACCATCTCATGATAGTCACTGTAGTACCAGAAAAAGCCCACCAGCCCCAACAACAACAAAATCCCCAGGAGCTTTATCTTGAGCGACACACTCACCAAGGCAGTGCGGATAGCTTCACCATCTGAGATAGCCAGCATATGCACGTGCGACTGCTCGGAAATATTCAGCTGATAGCCACGGCGGGCAACCGTCTTGAGCTGAATTTCAGGATAGGGTTCCAGCTTTTTTCTGAGAATACTGATGCATTGAGTCAGAGAGGTCAGCGCCACCACCCGCTCCGGCCAACCTACAGCCAGCAATTCTTCTTTTCCAAACACGTTTCCCGGGGCAGATAACAGGTGTGACAATACCTGAGCCTCAGAAAACGACAGGACGATTTCTGAACCATCGCGTTGATCCAGCAAGTGTTTTGCCTTGGTATCCAACGCCAAATAGGGAGTCAGCTGTTGCATTGTCACTCCGAAAAGTCACTCCAAAAGATTTGACTGCCCCCATCAATGGGGGTCTGAGGATAGGTTATGAGTTTAACCTGAGTGCAACAGATAGAATGTGACAGCTATATCAATTAACAATTTGTTTTTGTTAAACAAAAATATCTAATACAGCAGACTCCAATAGCAGATTTACAGTGGCCGACGCTGAAAACTGTAACGGCACAGCCAAGATAACAACAACAGCCAGCCAAAGAGTATTCCCAGTAACCAGGGCCAGGTCGGCACACCACTGGCCAAGCCCAGAACACTTTGATTTAGCAGCCGAAACACACTGGCCGGGTTCAGCAGCATCAGCCACTGCAATCCCGCCTGACCAAGGGTATCGGCCGCTACCACGGCCAATACCAGTAAGGCCAGATCATAGAGCAGCACCAGCAGCAGCCAAAGCAGCATTAGCAGCGCCAGTGCCTGAGCCTTCTGTTTAACCTGCATGCTGACCCAGTAGCCTAACAGCATAAACACCAACCCGAGCAACCAGGCGCTGGCCAGCAAAAGGGTCAGAGCCGCGGGTAACTCAACTGTACGGTATTCCTGAGCCAGTAGCGGCAGTAACCCCAAAGGCAAGCCAAACCCCAGCAACAAAGCCAGCAGCAAGGCGCCGCCCTGCCCCATCAGCTTGCCGGCCAGCCACTGACTACGGCTCAAAGGGTAAGTCAGCAGTAATAACAGGGTGCCGGCTTCGGCCTCCCCCACCACGGCATCGAAACTCAATAGCAGCGCCAGCAGTGGCACCAGAAAGACACTCAAGGTTAAAAGAGAGTTGAACAACTGCGGCAACGCCTGCCAACGAAATTCACCGCCTAAGGCCCCGGCACCGAAAATAACCGCAGCCGCCAACAGGGCAAACAAACAGCAAGCCGTTTGCAACCAGCGGCTCCGCAGACAATCTTTGAACTCTTTGGCGGCAACGATAAATAACGGGTTGGAGCGCTTGAACTTGAGCGCTTCATTTTCTCTGACCAATTGCATCAGGCGGCCTCCCCGAATCTTTTAGGCGCGACATTCCGACGATTTGAGTCAGACGGTGCCATAAAATGATGAAACAGTTCACCGAGCGAGGCCGGAGGCAACTGAAAGTCAAAGCAGCGGTATTGCTCCGTCAGTACGGCTATCGCCTCCGGCACGCTGGCCTTAGCCAGTTTCAACCGGCCAGCGGAAAAACTCGGCCCCAGCACAGGATCGCCACTGAGTTCCAGCCGAGATGGCAACAGGATCTCCTGTGGTAAGTCAGCCTCTTGCCTCAGGTTATCCAGGCTTCCCAGCGCCCGCATCCGGCCATTTGCCAGCATGAGCGCCAAGTCAAGATGCGGCTCAACCAAAGCCAGTTCATGGGTGCAAACCACTATGGTGCAGCCCCGCTGTTTCAGCGCCGCCAATTGGGCATACATAAGCGCCGAGGCCGAGGGGTCCAGACCCACTGTCGGTTCATCGAGCAACAGTAATCTGGGGCGGCTCAGTAGCGCCTGCGCCAACCCAAGTCGCTGTCTCTGGCCCTTGGAACACTGTCCCAACCTGCGTTTCACCAAACCATCCAGTTCAAACTCGACCAACAGCTCTTTGACTCTGTCTGCTCCTATGCCTTTGAGCCCGGCGAAATAATTCAGCAGTTCGCCCAAGGGCATATTGTCATAGAAACTGACGTTCTCCGGCAGATACCCCACCTGCATTGGGCTTTCACCGGCAGCCTTACCGAGAATCTTCAGCTCGCCACNATATTGTCATAGAAACTGACGTTCTCCGGCAGATACCCCACCTGCATTGGGCTTTCACCGGCAGCCTTACCGAGAATCTTCAGCTCGCCACCGGCGGGTTTCAGTAGCCCCAGCAGCAGTTTGATCAGGGTCGATTTGCCGGCACCATTGTGACCCAGCAGCGCCAGCAACTTGCCCTGGGGCAGCTGCAAACTGATATTCTCCAGCACAGGCCTGTCGCCACGGACATAGGCCAATTGCCGACAATCAATGCTGGGCATAGCGCTTCTCCTCATCACTCAGTTGCGAATTGGTTGTTATTTCTTGCTTCGTCTGAATATCAATGGGCTGCAGCAAAGGAAAACTGTCACGAATGCCGATATCCTCGGCCAATGCCAACTGGCGCTGCAGCCAGCGCAGCAAGAGCACCACAGGGCTGTCCATCAACCATCTGGCCTCTGGGTAGATCCAAAACAGCCTGTCCAGGGCATCGTTGGGCAGATAGGGAGTATCACCTATGCCATCACCATCGAGATCCCAGCCCTGATAGCTGCTCCAATAGTTGCCCTGTCCCTGAAGGCTCCACTCCTGCGATTTACTGCCGACATAACGTACCTGTGTCAGATTGTTTTCTATGTTGTTGCGCCACAGGCTATTACCTTCACCGCCCAGCGCGACACTAATGCCGGTATCGCTGTCACTGAAATAGTTATGACTGATACGGTTGTCGGCGGCGCCATAGATAAACAGCCCCTTGCCTTCACTGGCGATGGCGGGGTCGCCTTTGGGGTTGTAAATAGTCGTCACCCGGTTATGATGCACCTCACTCTGCTGGGTCACATTGAGCAAGATACCAAAATCGATTGCGGCGCTGACTTGATTATGTTCCAGGGTGATCCCCTTGGAACTCATCAACGCATAACCTCCCAGTAACCATTTGGCACTGTTATTCCAGGCGCTGTCATTGCGGGTATACATATAGTGAATACCATATTGCTGGCGGCTGAATTGATTGTGGCTGACCCGGCTGGCGTCGACGTTTTCCAGATAGATACCGTCGCGCACCGACGCTATCTGATTGTGGTGCAGTTCCGGGGCCTCAACATACTTGAGAAAGATGCCGTCACCTCTGTCCAGCAGATAACGCTTGTCGTCTCCATTTATGCGGCAGTTTTCCACTACCGGGTGTTTAAGCTGCTCGCCATGAATGCCAAAACCAGGCCCCGACAGTTCAAGCTGCAGCAAGAGGACATCATCGGCGCCCGGCAACAGACGCACCCCGGAATCATGTTCATAGAGATCGCTGCCCCAGTTACGTATTTCAAGCCCCTGCAAGCGCACACCTGCAGCCTTGATGGTCACGGCGCTGCCTTTACCACCGGCATCAATTATGGTGCCGGGCTCGCCGACAATAGCGATCGCCTTATCGATTATCAGCGGCCCCTGATATTCAGCGGCAGAGAGAGTCAGTACCTCGCCTTCACTCAGTGCATCTACACGTGCCTGCAGCGGGTTTTGGCTGCCAAGGCAGCCAAACGAGAGCAACATCAGGGCCAGCAGGGTGCGTAACATCAACCTCAGTTGGCTCCTTCCAGCAGTTCCAGGGTGATCTCCTCATAGGCCAGTACCCTACCCCCCCAGGCCTCGGCAAAGGCCTGCGCCGCTTCCTTGGTTGAAAATGGTGCAACCGCCGGTCCCATCACTCCCTTCTTGCTGGTGCCATAGACATACCAAGCTGTGGTGGCATCGATAAAGGCGTTGTCATCCGGCTGTTCCCAGTCGGTAGTGCCCATGTCATGGACAAACATAGCCTTGATTCGGCGCTGGTTTTCCGGTTGCAACGCAAAGCTGAACATGTCACGGCTGGAGCAGAACTTGGGCACGGCATCACTGTCTTTGAGCATAAGTTGCCCCTTGGGCCCAGGGTATTTGGTGATCATCATGCCGCACATATGGCACTTGTCATGCTGTTCCAGATGCTGTGCGTGAATGTCCTGATTGTGGCTCTGCGCCGGAGAGCATCCGGACAGCCCCATTAACAGGATGGGAATAGCGATAGCCAAAAGTGTCTTTTTCATCTTTCTCTCCAATCAATAGATTCAACACCTCGCCGGGGCCTTGCAGGGACAACCCATTAAGCGAGGGTTGAAAAAAATCATTCGAGTCGGCTGCGGGCGTTGGCAATGGCATATTGCAACGCCTCACGATCCAACTGCTGATTATTACTGTCGAGCAGCAGCTGCCAATGGCCTATAGCCTCGGCATATCTTTGGTTAAGGAAGGCATCATTGGCCAGCAACAGCCGGGTGCCAGGATCGGCGTTATCCAGCGCCAGGGCCTGTTCGACCCATTCTTGAGATTCCGGTAGCCACTGGCGTTGATCTCGGTAATAGGCGGCTTCGGCCAACTGCCCCAGTAAGGCGGCGCTCTTGCCCTGAAGCTGCAACTGCTGCTTCAAGGTGGCCACTGCATCCAGATACATGCCACCGCGCACATAGGCCTGGGCCAGCTGTTGTATCAGGTCGCTGTCTTGTGGCGCATCGGCACTGGCGCGTCTGAGCCGGACAATCTCGGCGGCCAGCAGATAGTCTATGCTGTCGTCGGCCTCGGCCAACTGCCAATCCTGGTAACGGCCGGTATAGGAGTAAGTCCCAAGACTCAGGCCTATGATCAGCAGCGGCAGCAAGCTCCAGTGCCATAGAGCCGGTACGACCCTGTCTCCGCGGCAGGTTTGCCACTGATAAAGGGCAAACAGACTCATAAATGCCAGACTCAGCAGGGCCAGTCCCAACCAGAGCGGGTTAGCCATAACGCCTCCTGTCAACCGTGTCCAGGCATTGGGTGCTTACTGTCTTTACCCGGCTGCTCGACCTTGACCAACTCGACTTCAAACACCAGAGTGGCCTGCGGCGGGATCACCCCGGGTGCCTGCTCGCCATAGGCCAGCTTGGCAGGGATAACGAAGCGGAACTTGGAGCCTTCAGGCATTAGTCTCAGGCCCTCTTCCCAGCCAGGGATCACTGTCATCAGCGCAAAACGGCCTGCGGCCTTATTGGTACTGCTGTCCTCAAATACTGTGCCGTCGATAAGCTTGCCGACATAGTTGACTGTCACCACATCTTCAGGATTGGGCTTCTTGCCCTTGCCCATGCTCAGCACTTCGTACTGCAGGCCACTGTCGGTAACCTTAACGCCGGACTTTTTCTTGTTCTCGGCCAGGAAAGCTTCGCCGGCCTTGAGGTTGTCCTCAGCCAGTTTATCGAAACGGGCCTCTCTTTCTTCATTGAGGGCGATGGCTCTTTGGTTGAGCAGATCCAGTATCTGTTCATCTGTCAGTTGCTGCTTGTCTTTAAGAGCATCGGTAAAGCCGGTAATCAGCAGCTCCATATTGACTTCGGCGCCCAGCTCCAACTGTTGGTAAACCTGGCCCGAAATATAGTTGCCCACTGAGGCACCCAGAGCGTAGGAGGTCTTGTCTGTCTCTCTCTTCAAGTCGGCCGCCAGCGCGGGCAAGCTCAGACAAAGAGAGAGGGAAATCGTAGTAGCAAGTTTTTGTAATTTCATGGTTTTCATCCTGCAATTTCTAAATTCAATGCCCAAATAATTTATTCTCAAGGACGCTCTATCGGTCGTCCCGAGATACGCCAGCCATAGATACCATCCGGCATCTGCCTGACATCGGTATAACCCAGTTTCATCACCTCTCTGGCGGCCACATTACTGGCAGTACAGAGGCGGTTGGCACAGTAAAACACCATGGTGGTGTCCTTGTTTTCCGGCAACAAGGTCTTCCAGTTATTGACGTTGAAGTAGATGGCGCCGGGAATGAAGCCATCACCCCATATCTCCAGGGTGTTGACGTCATAGAAGATCACCCCGGGCTGGCTGAGCAGCATCTCGGCCTCACGCATGGAGATCTGGTTGAGTATCTCTTCGTGGTAGGGAGCCGGAACCAGATCTCCGCCACCGCCTGCCAGCACCGCCGGTGCCGCAACCATAAATGCCAGCGGCAGCAGGGACTGTTTCAGCGCCTGTTTCAATGAGAGTCGAACTCGCATCTTTATCCTCCATTAAAGGCTCCGGACGAGCGCCCGGAGCCTGAGTTGCCAAATTACAGCGAGGCTGTCTTGGTGCCTTTGCCGTCAGCAATGGCTTCAGCCTGAGTCACATAAGTGACCGCTGCATCCATACGCTTGCGGGCATAACGGGGGGCGTGAACACCCCAGGAACCGTCTTTACGAATAAACTCGACTATGTCGCGAGCCTTGTCGGTCAACAGCAGTACCTGAGTCTTGTCTTCGATAGACAGTTTGTTCTTGGCGACCTTGCGATCGACACGCTTGAGCGCATCTTCCACTTTCGCCAGGCTGTCTTTGACAGGTGTCTGCCACTTCATGACCTTGCCGTAGATCTCTTTCTGATCCTTGAAGTGCAGGCCCTTGCTCAGTTCGGACTGGAACTGGCTGTGACAACCCTTACGCTCAACCACGTCGTGGTCAGAGATAGAGGTACGGGCACAGGTCCACATCAGGTCGAGATAGCCATGGCCATTCTCATCCTGAGCCACAGTCCAGCCTTTGGTGGTGGACTTACGAGGTTGACCTTCAGGAGGATTCAGCGTCTTGCGATCCGGGCTGACATCAATCTTCCACAGGTGAGACTTACGCACTGCGTCGAAGCCGGCCATATCCGGGTATTGAATCGCGGTGAAGTTTTCACAGCTACCCATGTTCGGCATGTGACAGCTGGTACAGCTGTTCTTGGCGTGAGTGCCGGTGTTGGCAGCCATTTCGGCCTGAACCTGGTGACAGTCAACACAGTCTTTCTTGATTGCTGGCTTGGTGTAACCGGATTTCCAGTCGTTACCTGTTACTTCATGTGGATCGTGACAGGTAGAACAACGCATGCCCTTGTCATAGTGAGAAGACATGAACATCTGTGAACCTTCGGTACCACAAGATGGGCAAGAAGACTTCATCTTGACGTTGAAGGCATATTCCAGCTTTTCCTTGCCTTGCTCGGTTTCGGCCAGTTCGTCAATATAGTTGAAACGCTGGTGACAACGTTCACAGTTGGAAGGCATACCGCCGCCGTTACCACCGTCCAGGTGACCACCGGCGCCATGACACTCTTCACAAGCGATACCGCGGCTGATGGTGTGTTCCTGCAGTTTCTTGGGATCGCCAAGGGCATCCAGGTATTCCTGCTTGTTCTTGAAGTCAAACTTGAAGCTATGACACACTTCGCAGTAGGAACTGGCAGGCTGGAACAGGAACTCTTTCTTGTACTTGGCACCGTAGGAGGTCATACCCCACTGGTGGGAACCACTGGCGCCGAAGTCTTCCATCTTGGTTGGGAAGTCAGGAATAACCTTCTGAATCTTCTTGGCCATTTCCGGGGTCAACCATTCGGCCCAACCACGGGAGAATTGGTTACCACCGGCAACCATGGTACCTGTACCATCTTTCAGCAGACCGCCTTCAATGTGGTAGGAACCACGCACCAGGAAGCTATCGATATAGCCATACTTGGTTCTTGGAGTACCTACAGTGGCGTAAATAGCATCCGGAGTAATGCCGTCCGGCAATATGGAAGCATCAGAACCATACAGCTTTTTCTTCAGATCATTGTCCACTTCCGGATGTTCACCGGGGAAACGTATGGTCTTGGCGTGACGGGAACGCTGCCACTTCTCATACTGCACCGCATGACACTCACCACACTTCTCAGGGCCAACAAACTTATTGGGGAAGTCGAGAATAGACTTGGCAGCCAAACGATATTGCACCGCAGAAGGGCGTCCCACCCGTTTGCTGTACTTCTGGCTGTTACCTTGGTCCATGTATTCTTCACCGCGGTCACTGACCTTATACATACCAATGAGGCGGCCTTCTTCCTGATACTTGAACACAGGGTGATTCTGGAACAGGTAATCGAACAGCTCTTTCTCCTGAACGATATAATCCTGCAGTGTTTTGACGCCGTTTACCTTTTCCATGCCGTTGGGATTGGCGATCACTTTTTGTGCCGACTCTCCCATCTGCTTATTGCCGTGACCTGGTTTATCTGCCGCGAGCGCACCAGCCCCGCTGACGGCAGTTAAACAAAACAACATACTGAGTGTTGTCCTTTGTTGCCATCGTCTCATCATATACTCCTGAATTTGTCGTCGGTTATTTCACAAACGAACTTGTTATTGCCGGCTTGACCGGTCACGACTCATTCTTCATATGCGCAAGGACAAAAATCTGCGCCAGAGCACAGCCCGCCCCCGCTTGAGAACTCAAGAAAGCAACAACTTACATTTATCTTTTAAAACAATAACTTTAATCTTCAACCACAAAATTATTCAGTTCTTTTTTTGAGCGTTTCACTTCTCAAAAAACCTCAAAACCCCGGCTGAAAATTGAAAAATGCCGCGCCGGCAAATATAGGAAAATAAAGGCGTGACAGATCACAGAGCCAAAGAAGTAATAACCCTAGTCTCAGTGCCATAGATCCATTCCCGGGGCTTCCCGGCAAAACAGAAGAGAGCGGCCATGTTTTCCATCACCATGTTGCCCGAACTGGGACACTTCCTGCTGATCCTGGGCGGCAGTTGTGCCTTGTTTGGCGCCTTGCTTGCGCTGCTCAAATATCGCATTCCTCGGTTCGAATGGCCGCTGCGACCGCTGTTGCTGGGGCAGGCCCTGGGGCTGACCGGCGCCGTACTCATGCTGGCACTGGCGTTTATCCTCAACGACTTCTCTGTGGCTTATGTGGCCAACAACTCCAACTCGGCCCTGCCGCTGTTTTATAAAGTGGCCGCAGTTTGGGGCAGCCATGAAGGGTCTTTGCTGTTTTGGATGACAGTAATGGCACTATGGGCCTGGCTGGGACTACAGAGGCGCTCGCAAGATCACAACTATCTGTTGATGCTGCACGGCAGTTGTTCAGCGATTCTCAGCGGCTTTATCTTCTTTATGTTGCTGTACGCCAACCCCTTTGCCCGTCTACTACCGGAAGTGCCGATAGAGGGACGCGATCTCAGCCCCATGCTGCAGGACATAGGCCTTATCCTGCATCCCCCCTTGCTGTTTCTCGGCTATGCAGGCCTTGGGATCTGTTTTTGTATTGCGCTGGCATTGCTTGTCAGCCAAAAGTTCAGCGCCGCCCGCCTTGGCAGGCTCAAGCGCCATCTGCTTCTAACCTGGGTGTTTCTCACCGCAGGTAATGCCCTGGGCTCCTGGTGGGCCTATAACGAATTGGGGTGGGGTGGATGGTGGTTCTGGGATCCTGTGGAAAATGCCGCCTTTATTCCCTGGCTGGTGACCACAGGCGCGCTACACTGCTTGCTGATCAAAAACCACAACCCCTTGGCCCAGCTCTCGGCCCTGGCGCTGGTGCTGCTGGGCTTCAGTCTGTGTCTGCTGGGTACCTTTATTGTTCGCTCCGGCATTATTCAGTCTGTACATGCGTTTGCTGCCGATCCGGAGCGAGGAGTCATCATACTCCTGTTACTACTACTTTATGGTGGCGCCGGATTCACCCTATTTGGCCTCAGATGTCGCCATCACTGGCAGCCGGGCAAGCTGACACCACTTGGCCGGGACGGTCAGCTGTTGCTCGGTAGCCTGATCCTGCTGACCATGGCGCTGACTACCTTGCTGGGCACCCTTTACCCACTTTTCTATCAGGCAATTGGCCTGGGAAGTCTGTCAGTAGGGGCGCCCTACTTTAATACCCTGTTTGTGCCCATGTTGGCGCTGCTGCTCTTGCCCCTGGCGATAAGCACCCTGCCGTATATGGCGCCGAGGCGCCTGGGGCTACTGGCGCTGGTCACTGTAATTGCGACCGCACTGGCGCTGTTTTTTAAAGGCAGGCTCGACCCTTGGTTACTGGCAGGCGGTGCGATGAGCCTCTTTCTACTCTGCACTCTGCTGCTTTATCTGTTGCCGCTGGGCCAGATTGCCGGCAAACGCCGCAGTATTCCCATGCTGTTGGCTCACACCGGCCTTCTTATCAGCATCATGGGCGCGACCGGAGTCAGTTGTTTCGAGCAGCACTCTCTGCTGCGTATGGGGCCGGGCCAAGGCAGCATTCTGGGTGACTACACCTTTATCTATGAGCAAACCCGCTTGCTGGACAAACCTGCCTACAGAGGTGAACAGGCCGTGATTCGGGTAGAGCACAATGAGCAACTGCTTACTTACCTTTATCCGGAACGCCAGGAATTCAACTCCAACGGCATGTCACTGTCCCAGGCTGCTATCCACCGTGGGGCCTTTGGTGATCTCTATGTCTCCATGGGCACCCAACTGAGCGATGAAGAATTTTTGGTGCGCCTCAGCATCAAACCATTGGTGAGTTGGATCTGGCTCGGTGGTGCCTTGATGGCCATTGGTGGCCTACTGGCCCTCGGAAACCGACGTCAACGCCGGCCGCAAACCGATTTATTAACCGCCTCAGGGAGACTTCAACATGATTAAGCTAATGCTACTTGGATTATGGCTCAGCTTTGCTTGCGCCGAAGCCCAGGCGACCGACATGGATATAGCCCGTCTCAGCATAGATATCTCCAAAGAACTGCGCTGCCCCATGGCCACCAACCAAAACCTGTTTGAGTCGGAAACCGCCATTGCCAGTGAGCTCAAAGCACAGATCTACTTGATGCTGCAGCAGGGCAAGAGCCGGGAGCAGATCCTCGACTTTATGGTAGAACGCTATGGCGAGCAGATCCGTTATCAACCCTCGCTGAACGCAGGCACAGCACTGCTATGGCTGGGACCTGTCATCTTGTTACTGGTATTGCCCGGCATGCTGCTGTTTTTCGGCCGCAGCAACAATCAATCCCCTCACGATCAGGAGAATCCATCTTGAGATCCTATTTGCTTCTATGTCTTGCCCTGTTGCTGCCGCTGTCGGCCCAAGGGGGCATAATGCAGCACAAGGCTTATCACACAGGTGAACCTGTGCCAAACAAGCCTATGATTATGCGTGAATTTGTTGAAATGCAGCACGCCAGAAAGGTGGCAAAGGTGACCTTTGCCGATCTGCAGGGTAATCCCAAAACCTTGGCTGAATATCAAGGACGTTTGGTGCTGCTGAATCTGTGGGCCAGCTGGTGCCCGCCCTGCCTGCGTGAAATGCCGGCACTGGCCAAGCTGCGCAGTAAACTGCAGGGCAGCAGTATTCAGATAGTGCCGCTGTCGATAGATGAAGATCCGGCTGCTGTGGCCCCTTTTCTGGCCAAGCATGAGCTCAAGTTGGATGACAGCTGGATAGACAGCAAGAAAGAGATAGAGAAGATCATGCCGGCCAATGTGGTACCGGCAACTTATGTGTTTGATCCCAATGGTAACTTAGTCGGCTTTATCCGTGGCTATCTGGACTGGGATGACCCGGATATCGCCGACTATCTGTTGCGCTTTGCCGCTAAGTATCAGGCGCTGGCCCAAAGCAAAGTGCCACAGTAAACCGTGCAACCGTCCCGGAGCATCTCCCAAGTCACTCCGGGCCACCTTAGGCAAATCTCTCCGCCATACTTTTTGCCCGCTTTCCCGTCACGCACGCCAATTTTTGTCGGGAAAGCCTTTTTTCTCAGAAACGATCGAAACTCACTTCCACCGGAACGCCCTCAATCGCCAAAGGCAGGCTCTGATGCAAAGCAAGCGTAACCTTGAGTGCCGGTTTGTCACCATCGAAAGGACCGGACAGCTGCTTGGGCACCTTGCCCACCAATTCGGTCGGTTCTTTAATTTCGGCGCGGATCCGGGTTCCATTGGGGAGTTTGACGCTGGCCTGCTGTCCCTGAGCAACATAGTTGAGATACTTGGGCGCCAGATAACAGACCACCACAGGCTGTGCCCGCCCCGACAGCCAAAGCATAGGCTGCAGCTCGGCTATGGTTTCCCCCTGCTGCACCAAAACATCGGCTACCCGGCCGGCAAACGGCGCCTGTATGGTCAACTGCTGGCGTTTGGCCTGCAGCTCCGCAAGCTTAAGCAGCAGGCTGTTGCGACTCTGGGCTATCACCCCCGCCTCCCGCTCCTGCTGCTGCAACTGCCTTTGCTGCAACAGCTCGGCCCTGGCCTGCTCCAGCGCCATTCTGGCACTGGTATGGGCCTGCATCACCGCCGCCATATCTGCAGTGGGAACCACCCCCTGCTTACGAAATGACTCGAACTGCGACAATAGTTCATCCTGACGCTTTACCCCCTGCTCGGCCACCAGCACCCGTTGTTCCAGTTGCCCCAGAATAGCCAGATCCTGCTCCAGCGATGGCGGTGTCAGCTCGGCCAACTGGCGCTGTAACTCGTCAATGCTGGCGTCCAGACCGGCATCGGCTATGCGCCCGAGCGCCTGACCGGCATCTACCCTACTCCCGGGTTGTACCGAAAGCTCCAGCAATCGGCCCTTCTGCATTGCCCGCATCTCCAGCGGCTCAGAGGTCAGTATTCCCGGTGCCAGCACAAACAGGCTGGGGCGCAGCAACACCCAAAGCAGCAAGACCACAGGGGCGATAACCAGCAATAGCAGCAGATACCAACGCCATTTCATTCCGCCCCGTTTTGCCGGGGCATAGTCCACCTTTAAACCTTGATCCCGGGTGGGTTGTTGCGCCTTGGCAGCCGCTTGATAAGTCACTTTCACTAAAATTTTCTCCCGCGTTTCAGCACCCACCAGGGAGCCATGGAACTCTCTTCATGTGAGCGTCTGACCACTTCATTAAGCAAGGCAAACAAGCAGATACTGCGCATAAACAAGGCGTAGAAGGGATAAAGCGGCAACCAGAACAGCAGCTTCAGGTCCTGACGTGGCCGCTCGGAAATCGCTACCAGTACCAGCAGATAGAAGAACAGCAAGAATCCCAAATATCTCAGGTAGATGGTCAGGGCAATGGTTGTCAAAAACTGCCAGGGGTACGCCAGTGCTATCCCTAAGCTGTAGAGCAGGATGACAAAGGGCATCAGCACGTTTTGCAAGAAGCCGTAGACCAGAGTAAAGGCGAAGGTGGCGCCCCCCAGAAGCCCGGGGGTAAAGGCCGGCCAGTGCTTGCGAAAGTAGAGAAACAAAAGGTCGCCATCCCAACGTAATCTTTGCCAGACAAGCGTCTTGAGATCCATGGGGGCATCGGTATGCCCTATGGCCAGCGTGGCAAAGGGAATGCGCCAATTGGGATGACGGCCGAAGTACTGTTTGAATCTCAGCGTCAGATCCAGATCCTCGGCGGTATGGGTATCCCAGCCGCCGATTTTGACCAGCAAGTCACGGCGAAAAGCGCCGAATGCTCCTGAGATATTATTGAGCAGATTCCAATGCCCAAGACCGGTCTTGCCGCCTTGCATGGAGATCAAATATTCAATCGCCTGCATCCGGGTCCACAGCGAATCATCGACATTGCGCACCCGCAAAGAGCCACCGACTGCCGGCACGTTGGGATCGGCGAACAGCGGCACGATTTGGGAAACCATATCATTGTCGAACGAAGTGTCGGCATCGGCATTCATTACCAGCTCGCCGCTGGCCCTGGCCAAACCGGCATTCAGAGTCGAAACCCGGCCACCACGTTGCCACTTGGGCAGCACGATAATCTCCCGCCCCGGGCGGCGGCATTGTGCCGCTGCGGTCTTGGCGACCTCGAAGGTTTCGGCGTTTTGCACCGCGCCGTCAACCACGGCAATGATCTCCATCTCCCCCGGGTAGTCCTGTTCGGCCAAGGTGGCTATGGTTTGCCGCACCGCTTCTTTCTCGGCATAGCAAGTAATGATGCAACTGACCTTGGGTCGATAAGCCTTCTCAACCTTGGGGCGGCGGAACGTTTGCCAATGCCAGCCGATGACGCCTGAGACCACTATCAGCATCAATGGCATTTCGTAGAGAAAAATCATCGGCACCAGCCAGAGAAACAAGCTGACGTCTGTCGCCAGGTTGTGCCAAATATCCAGGCTCATAAAAGCCAGGGTATTGAACTCACTCACCGTCCAATACCTCGGCCTGCTGCAGACGGCTGGCTAACCAGGATTCAACTTCAGCACCAAGTTGTTGATCCGGCAGGCTGACCGCCTTGAGCCTTAACCTCAACTCTCCCTCTGGCACGCTGTCATTGAGCCGCTGTAGTTTTTGCTTCAATGCCGGTAACTGTGACTCGCCAGTGTAAGGCAATAGTAACAAGACGCCTTGGTCATCATGACTGTTGCAGGCATCGGTCACCCGAACCAGGCTCAACAAGCGCTGCTTGAGAGCATCGAGCAGAGTCAGGGCGCGGGCTTCTCCGCTGCCGGCCAGATCCGGCGCCAACGCCTCCAGATCCAATACCAACAACAGGTGCTCATGGCCATGACGCAGTGCCAACTGATTGTGCCACTGCAGTAACCAGAGGAAGTGAGCCCGGCTCATCTGTTCGCCAAGCGCGGCAAACAGTTGCTGCTGAACCCCATGGCGCACCAGTTCCCTTCCCTGCTCCGCCAGTTCAAAGTCAGAGATGCGACGTATGGTCAGCTCGTCCGGTTGATGTCCATGACCACAGTGCAGACAAACTGCCTCGACCTTGGCCTCCAAAAACAGGCTATTACAGCTATTGCAGTGTTGGTTTTCTATTGGTCTGTCATAGTCGACACCTATATGCCGCAGCCGCTGCAAACAGTTGGGGCAACTGAGTCCGCCACTGCGACTGAAGGCTTGCTAACTATCCACATGACCACAGTTAAAACAGTGCAAACTGGTCTGCATATCAATTTCTATGCTGCGGCACTGGGGACAGAGATCGATATAGTTGAGGTGCCCTGAGTCGCACTTGCTGCATAGCCTGACTCTGTCCTTCAGCTTGGTGGGTGCCAGCCAATGCCGGTTCAATAATTTATCCAACAGCAGTTGGCTTGCCTTTGCTGACCCCGTCAATAGCTGCAGCAGTGGATACTCATAAAGATGTGGCTTTTCCGGCGTAGCCACAGGTTGTAAACGATATTCAGGAAATAACCACATAAAACTCAACAGCCGATAACTGACATCATCCTGGCTGGGTAATTTAATTAAGCTCTTCCTTTGCCAATAATTTTCCAACTCTTGTTTGAAGTCAGGCTGAAATAAACCATTGGCCAGATATTCAGAGAGAGGGCTTGGCGTTATCACTTTGATCATGGCCATAAAGCTTGATGGCTGGCATCTCAGCTGAATCAGCGCTTGGTCCTGAGCTTCAGCCGGCAGGTTCAGGCAGATGACTTCATAATCAAGACCGGCAGCCAAGAAATCACTAACATCATTAAACACTTCAAAATCAGTGCTATAACTTTCTGAATTTCGAAAGCCAATCCAACAGGGGATGGCCTGTGCCTCAACACTGATATCGGCTCTGGTAATGGACATATAAATCTCGGCAACGACAAGCCCGCCAATGAAAGATGAAAACATCCTTGGCGAAGTTTGTACGAATCAATTAGAATCTATTTTTAAGCGGTGGAGATTATATAACCAAAAAAAACAAAACCGCCAATATTTTGACGAAAAAAGAGAGCTTGCCACTTTATTATTCAGATCAACTCATAATTAATTATATTTAAAATAAAACTATGAAATATACTTAATTACCCCTAAACAATATCCTTCTTTTTATCTCCAAAAGTATCAAACTGTATCAATCAATTCAGTTTCAAAACCATCCACTTTTATATCCTGCTGTTTGCCACTGATGGGATCGATAAAGCGCAAGCGACAAGCCATCAGCTTGAGGGGCTTATTGAAATTATCTTCGCTCCTGGGTTGCAGTTCGGGGTAAAACCTGTCGTTCAGCAGTGGCATTCCAAGACTCTGCATATGCAGCCTGAGTTGGTGAGTCTTGCCGGTAATTGGACTCAGACTGAACAGCCCCATATCGCCATTAACGGCGATGAGACTGATTTCCGAGTGACTGTTGGCCTCACCCTCTGCCAAGCGCATGATAAAACTGGGCTCGCCCTTGATGAGGCGATTTTTCACTGTCCAGTGCAGCGGCAGGCTAAGTTCGCCAGTTGCCAATCCCGCCTGAAGCTCAGGTGTCAGCCGCGCCAGCGCCTGGTAGTCCTTACGTATCTGGCCTTCACGGAACAAAGCATGATAGGCATGCCGGGTTTCGGGATCGGTGGACATCAGCATGACTCCGGCCGTTTCTCTGTCCAGCCTGTGCGCCGGCGCTATGGTTTCTATCCCGGTGCGGCGCCTTAACCTGTGCACCAGGCACTCGTTGACATAGTTGCCGCTGGGAGTCACAGGCAAAAAGTGCGGTTTGAACACCAGAATGCTGTGCTCGTCCTGAAACAGGATCCGCTCTTCAAAAGGGATCCGGGTTTCTTTGGGGACTTCACGGTAATAGTAGACCCTGGCGGTAGGCCGATAAGGGGTATCAGCCTGGATAGGCTCACCATTTTGCCAGTGTACCTTGCCGGCAGCGACCCGTTCACGCCAGACATCGGCATCGATGCGGCTGAAATGGTCGATAAGAAAGGCCAAAACAGTGGCTTTGTCGGTCACATCCCTTGGCAAGACTACATAGGAGGGCTGTGCGGCTCTGTCTGTTTGGCTCATAACTCTTCCGGCAAAATAAAAAATGGCGACTCAGGGCCGCCATTCTACTCTATCTACCTTAAATTATTCGAGGCAGGTACCCTCAAAGCTGCTGCTGAACATGGGACTTAATCAACTTGAGCACAAAGTCCATGGTCTTGTGGCAATCAGGTTGATTCAACAACAGCTGTTTGTCCTTGTTGTATAAGGGCAAAACTTCCAACCAACGCTGACTCACCCAAGCGGCATCATCCAGATGCACTTCTGATGAGTAGAGCCCGCGCAAGTCCGGGTTGACCTCATAAAACTGCTCCAGCGCCGCGCTGATAAGGGTGAACTCGCCCCGAATAGGCTCCTCGGCCCAGTTGGGACAATCCATTACCTTTGCCAGCCAGCGGCCATCTTTTTCCTGTTTGGCGGACAGGACTTTGACCCTTTGCTTGCCTTCCAGGGTGATACTCAGCGAGTCATCTTCCAACTGATTGAAGTCGATGAGCTCGCAGCGAGTGGCAATGGGGAAACTGGGCGGCATGGCAACGCTGTTACGCATTCCGAAAGCCAGCGGATATTTCCCCTTCAGGACATCGGCCACCATGCTCAGGGTAATGGGGTCAAGGATCCTGATCTCAAGCCGTCCACCTGGCAACAACAAGGCATCATAGGTCAGTAACGCCATTTCCTGTGTATGCATAGCAACCTCCTTCCCCTCGGGGAGTGAGCAACCGAAAGCGAACCTGAGGTTCAACATTCGTTTTAAAGTCTAGCAGTTGCTGAAATTTCATCCATTGGCAATTTAGGCTAGTCCTTAGGTCTGCTAATGAATTAGACAGGCGTTGAATGGGTTTTGTTGCAAGCTTGCTTACAGAAGCTCCAACCTTTGGGCTATTTTGCCGCCGAGAAAGACCTCGGCAAATTCATCAGCCAATCTGTTACTCATATCGGCGGCGCGGCGCCAATATTGAATTCGACTGGCGCTATCCAGGGTTTCAAAGTCCTTGCGATCCGGAATTTTGCCATAGGGTAATGAGGCGACAAATTCCTCGGTGGGCGCCAACAGCAAGGCATTATGATAACGGCGCTTGGCCCGGCGCCATGGCAAAGATTTATCGAACCATCCCGGCGCCATATGGGGATAAAAATGCGGATACAGGGTCAACCCCGGCGCCTGTGACAGCGGCAGGTCGAAGTGGTAATCAGTGATGCCGCCATCATAGAAGTGCCCGCTGGTCACACCGCTGATTTCGGTTACCGGTGACAGCAGCAGTGGAATAGAACCTGTAGCCAGCAATACGGCTTCGATATTGTCACTGCTGAGCAAGGCGCTATTTCCGGGGAGATCTTTCAACTGAGCGAAGGGGGAACCCTCTATGGCAGAGGCAAATACCAGACGCTCAAAGTGCCACCCCAAGGTGCGGCGACTGACAAGGTTGGTCATGGCGGTAGCGCCCAGGCCTGCCGCCAGCGCCAACTTGCTGCCGGCCCGGTTCAAGTGACGGGCGCGGCACACCACTATGTGACTGCGAATATGCGGCTGTTTGAGGATCTCTTCGGTGCCGCTTGAGCCTAAAATCCCGCTGACTATACCACGGACCTGGCGGCTGACCTCTTCCCGGCTCGGACGGGTTTCATAGCACTGGCCTATGTAAAGTTGTTCCAACCTTTGATAAGCCGCCAGCGGATCTGCCTGAGCCAGGCAGGCCAAACGCCAGGCGCCGGATGAAGCGCCAAGAGTGTAAAGCGGTGTCTGCCTCTGTTTGAAAAACTCGCCAAACAGGTATTTGTCGAGCCCGGCAATCCCCAGCCATTTGGGACCACCGGACGCCGCCAATAGTTGAGTAAAACTCTCAGGCTTTAATCCCTGTTCCATCAATGTCTGATAGGCATCTGTACCGGCAAGAAATCGCAAGTTAGCCAAAAAGTCACTCCCTGAGCCGCAAAAGTCACAGGCAAGATACCGCAGCCTTGCACGGCAGCCAAGTTTGACTCAAGAGTGCCTGGCTTTTGCACTGCCAGAGTGTTCCCCCTCTCCTCCCGGCTGCTCCGAAAAACGGCCGGGACGACTCAAGTTCAAACGCCCAAGAAAACACTCGTAAGGCAGATTTGAAAGTCAAGATAGTCATAAATAGGCTTTTAACTCAAAAACAACTGTATAAATAAAAGCAAAACAGCCAATTAAACCCCAAACAAACCCAATATCGCCCTTAGATAACCCAAACAGCCAAAACCCCGGATAGCCAAGGTCAGGGAAAGGTTTCTATCCAAAAAACTAAATGTTTCTAGAACGCTGCGCTCTGAGTTATCACTTTTACGTCTAAATGCATCAATTGTAACAATGCTACTATCCGCGCAATAAAAATGCAGTTTTGAATCATTCAAGAGGTCGTATGCGCTTAGCTCTTATTTCACTGGCAGTGGCGAGTCAACTGACTGTTCCTGCCGTCTTTGCTGCCGAAGAGCAGCCCAGTATCGAAACCATCTCCGTCATAGGTTCACGTATCGCCCTGCGGACCGCAACCGACAGCGTGGCACCGGTCGATATCATTACGGCCGAACAGCTTGAAGCCACTGGCATGACGGAAACCGCCAAGGCGCTGCAGTTTGCCGCACCTAGCTACAGCTTCCCCTTCTCCTCGGTCACCGATGGCTCAGATGCCGTGCGTCCCGCCAGTCTGCGCGGCCTGTCACCGGACCATACCCTGGTGCTGGTTAACGGTAAACGCCGTCATGGCTCGGCACTGGTCCACCTCTCTGGTACTGTGGGCAAGGGCTCGTCCAACGTCGACCTGAACGCCATCCCTATGACGGCCATCAAACGCATCGAAATTCTCCGTGATGGCGCTTCGGCACAGTATGGCTCTGACGCCATCGCCGGGGTGATCAACGTAGTGCTCAAAGACAACAGTGAAGGTGGCATGGTATCGGCCCAAGCCGGTCAAACCTATCAGGGTGATGGCGAGCAGTGGCGTGTCGGCCTCAACCACGGCCTCAGCATAGGTGACACTGGCTTTGTGAATCTGTCGCTGGAAGCGCATCACAAGAACAGCACCAATCGCGCCGGTTTGGATCCGCGTCAGCAATATCCATTGCTGGCCGATGGCAGCCCGGATCCCCGCGAAGAAACCGTTAACCGCAAGAATCACCATGTGGGTGACGCCGAATATGACAACCTGGGGTTGTTTCTCAATGCCGCTCAGGAGTTTGCCAATGACAGCAAACTGTACGCCTTCGGTGGCTTGAGCCAGCGCGAGACCCGCTCCGGCGCCTTCTTCCGCCGTCCACTGGATAGCCGCAATGTTGCCGAAATCTATCCCGATGGTTTCCTGCCGCAGATAACGCCCAAGATCACAGATCAGTCTCTGCTGCTGGGTTATGAATTTAACCTGGGCGAGTGGCAGTTGGATGCCTCGGCCGGATACGGCAAGAACCGCTTTAAGTACCGGGTTGAGAACACACTCAACGCCTCTTTGGGCCCCGGCAGCCAAACCGAATTCGACGCAGGTACCCTGTCCACCGAAGAGTGGAACCTGACTCTGGATGCCTCACGTTACTTCGACTTTTACAATGACTCAGAGCTCCTGGTCGCTGTAGGCACAGCCTGGCGCCAGAACGCTTATCAGGTGGAAGCCGGAGAGCAAGCCTCTTATATCAATGGCGGTTATCAGAACAAGGCTGGCGGCAGCCAAGGCTTTGGCGGCTTTACCCCAGAATCAGCGGTAGATGAGGATAGAGACAACATAGGTGTCTATCTCGAGGTGGAAAACCAACTGACCGACGACTTCTACTGGGCCGCCGCGGTGCGCTATGAAGACTATTCCGACTTTGGTGACAACACCAGTTGGAAGCTGGCCGCCAGATACGATCTGACCGACAACCTGGCACTCAGAGCCACTGCCAACACGGGCTTTCGCGCCCCCAGCGTGCAGCAGTTGTACTTCACCAATATCTCGACCCTGTTCAACCCGGATCCCGTGACAGGCCAGCTGGTACCGACCGAGTCGGGCACCTTCAACAACCTGTCTTCCGTGACCCAGGCGCTGCAGGTAGGCAAGCTGCAACCCGAGTTGTCAGAGTCCTTCAGCCTGGGATTGGTATACACCAATGATTCCGGTCTGGCGGTGACTCTGGATGCCTATCAGATCAGCATAGATGACAGAATCGTGCTCTCCAGCTCACTGACACCGGCCGACTCCCAGGTGGTGGCAGATGCACTGGCCGGTACCAACGCCGAGTCGGCACGCTTCTTTATCAATGCCGTAGATAGCCGCACCCGAGGTGTGGATCTGGTGGTGACCCAGGACTTTGATCTCGGCAGCTACGGCGATCTGCGCGCCAGCCTGGCCTATGCCTATAACGACACGGAAATCCGCGATATTCATCTGCCAAACCTTCTGGATGGCCTGGAAGACCAGCTGTTTGACCGTATAGAGCAGACCCGGATGACCAAGGCCAATCCGAAGAACACAGGTAACCTGGGGCTGACCCACAGCCTGGGCGACTTCAAGACCAATCTGCGCCTGAGTTACTTTGGCCCCTACACCATAGGTTATTCCCGTGAAGACGTGGAGTACGACGGTAAGTTCACCGTGGATCTGTCGCTGACCTATGCGGCCACAGATAGTATGAGCTTCACCGCCGGGGTGCAGAACCTGTTCGATACCTATCCGGAAAAACGTCCGGACGACAACAACTTCAACGGGATCTTCGTCTACCCCTTGACCAACACACCTTTTGGTTTCAACGGCGGTTACTACTTCCTCGAAGCCAGATACAGCTACTGATTTACCGGGAAACACATTTGCAGGGAAACATATTTGCAGGGAAACACAGGGGCCGGCGATATCGCCGGCCTTTGTGCTTTTTGGCGCTGATGCCGCTGATATCTGCCGCTTGGCAACTCAAGCGCCTGTAGGCGCCTGCTGCTTCTCAAAGAGATCAAACTACCAGCAGGAATGCTATTATACTGAGCCAACCCCTTTCCCCAGAAGATACAAAATGATAGTGGATACTCTGGCCAACCGTGGCCATTACCGAGTGCTGGGCCCGCGTATTCAGGCAGCCCTGGATTATCTGGCCGCGACAGACTTCAGCCAACTGGCCCCCGGCAGCTATGAACTGGATGGTAAAAAGCTGTTTGCCATAGTCAACGATTACCACACCAAGCCCAGAGAGACTGAGCCATTCGAGGTACATAGACGCTATCTGGACGTGCAGTATGTGGTCAGTGGTGAAGAGGAGTTTGGCTACCTGCCGCTGGGAGCCCAAACGCCCAGTCGCCCCTATCATGAGACGCACGACTATGCCGAGTTTGATTATCAATCCAACCGCCAAGCCGCGGCATTTATCCCTTTGAAGGCAGGCATGTTTGCCATTTTCTTCCCCGGAGACATGCATATGCCGGGTACGCTGGCCAAGGCCGTTGCTGTCCGCAAGGTAGTCGTAAAAGTACTGTTGGATTAAAAGAGCACTTGCAGTAAAACGCCCGCGATTGCGGGTAATGCCGATCAGTTAAGACAGATCGCTTGACGATCTCACTGAAAGGATCAAAATCCGATGACCTCATGTCATCGGATTT
>NZ_NIJK01000035.1 GCF_002836975.1 Shewanella indica
AAGTTCAGTCACTTTCGCCCAGTCTCTGGTGCACATCTTTATCACTCGCTTTGTACTGCTGACGAAGTCGTTCCAAGCCTGACTGCAAGCATCCACAATGTCCTCATATCCTTTGAAACCGCGATTAGCGAGATGACGTTGGCGTAGCCAACCCCACATCTGTTCGATGGGGTTTAGCTCCGGGGAATAGGACGGCAATTTGAATATCGACAAGTTGGGGATATCAACTGCAATGTCATTGGTATGCCACCCTGCACCATCCATTACCACCACAGCATGTCATCCTGGTTTAGTTCGGTTGGCGATCAGTTCCAGGTGCTGGCGCATGATGTCCTTATTAACAAACGGCGTGATGATGGCTTCAGTTTCTCCTGTTGCGGGACAGACTGCGCCGAAGAGATGCGCGTATTCAAACTGCTGCAGTTTGACTGCACGGGGACGGCTACTCCGTTTTGCCCAAAGTCTTGTCGTTTGGTTTTGCTGACCAAATCTGGCTTCGTCCTGAAACCAAATATCAATCTGGTGTGGTCGTATATGGATAGGTGTGTGAAGGATCGTTTCCAGAGTAAACTTTTTTAAAAGCGTTCTGCACGCCTTGAGTCTGTTTGGGATGCCTGGAGCGGCTGGTTATCCAGCTGAACCCCATGCCCTTGAGTAGCTTGTAGATATGATTGAGGTGGTACTCGACACCAAACTCACTCGATATGTATTGTTGGATATCAGCCCCGGTTAGCCTGCCTCCCTCATTCGATTGTGCTTTGAATTCAATATATCTGGCGAGCCTCCGCTTTTGGTCATTGGACAATGATGGTCTTTTGCCGGGTCGCTGCTTATCTTCAAGCCCTACGAGCCCTTGCTCAAGATAGTTTGAGACCCATGAGTTGACGCTGGATCTTGCCACCTTCAACTGGTTCGCTACTTGAGTACGATTACGGGATTGCAAAAATATGGACACGGCGAGTAACCGCATACGCTTTNAGATAGTTTGAGACCCATGAGTTGACGCTGGATCTTGCCACCTTCAACTGGTTCGCTACTTGAGTACGATTACGGGATTGCAAAAATATGGACACGGCGAGTAACCGCATACGCTTTGGGGGTTTTTTCTTTTTTAGAGAGGCAAAGCAAGCTTTCGGCAGTTTCAGATTTCATGGGCCAACTATAAGTGTTGAGTTGCCTACCATTAGATCAGACTTCAATGCGGATTGGTCTTAGTTTCCATCGGTAAGTTTTTTAAAAGCCGCTTGAGCTTCATCAGATTGCTTGGGGTGTTTTGAACGGCCTTGGCCGGTTTGCGCAAGCACAGTGACCATTATCAATCGATTTTAGCTGGATGATGAGGGTTTGTTGATTTTGCTCGGTATGGACGGCTTCAAAGCCTTCCCAGAGCGCAATGGTAAAGGTAAGATTCGACATCGAGAATGGTTGGTCATTGTTTTTGTTTGGCGACTAAACAATAACTCCAACCGTTTTCGTTTCCAGTCCACACTAATCTGCGATGAACCTTTTTTATTGCCCCTTGTTGGGCCAGAGAGTGAGCGTTATGTCAGTTAAACAGCATCAGGTGATCATTATCGGCGCTGGCGCCGCAGGGTTAATGTGTGCCCTCACTGCCGGATATCGGGGCCGGGATGTCCTCTTGCTGGATAACGCCAAACAACTGGGGCGCAAAATTCTGATCAGTGGCGGCGGTCGCTGCAACTTCACCAATCAGAACATTGAACCGGGCGCCTATCTCTGCAGTAACCCACACTTCGTCAAGTCGGCGCTGGCTCGTTTCAGCCAGTGGGACTTTATCGCCATGGTCGAGCGGCACGGCATCGATTATCACGAGAAGACTCTCGGACAGCTGTTTTGCGATGACTCGGCTAAAGACATTGTTGATATGTTGACCACAGAGTGCGATTGGGCCGGAGTCAAGATTCAGCTGCGTACCGAAATTCTTTCTGTGGCAGCCACAGATGGCGGTTACAGCCTGCAAACCAGTGAAGGGGAATATCGCTGTGAGTCACTGGTGATAGCCACTGGGGGCCTGTCCATGCCCAAGCTCGGGGCAACGCCGTTTGGATTCCGCATCGCTGAGCAGTTTGCCATCAAGGTGTTGCCGACAACTGCCGGGCTGGTTCCCTTTACCTTACAGCCTGAAGACAAGGCCAGGTTTGAAGGCCTGTCTGGTATCAGCTTGCCGGTTATCGCCAAAGCCGAGTGCGGCAAGCAGTTTAGAGAGGCCATGTTATTTACCCACAGAGGATTGTCCGGGCCGGCTGTGCTGCAGATCTCCTCCTACTGGCAGCCAGGCCAGAGTGTGCTTTTTGATTTACTACCGGATCTGGATTTTGTCGATTGGTGCAAAACAATTACTGCTGAATCACCAAAATTGTCGCTTAAAAATGGACTATCTCGGTTATTACCTAAGCGCTTGGTTGAGAGGCTGCTGGAGCTGGGCGAATTACCCAACAAGAACCTTAACCAACTGTCCAAGGCCGATGTGGCTGCGCTGGACAGTTATTTCCATTGTTGGCAGATCCAACCCGGCGGCACCGAGGGTTATCGCACCGCCGAGGTGACTCTGGGCGGAGTGGACACCGATGAGTTATCCTCTAAGACCATGGAGGCCAAGCGTCATCCCGGACTCTATTTTATCGGTGAAGTGGTGGATGTCAGTGGCTGGCTCGGCGGCTATAACTTCCAGTGGGCCTGGAGTTCCGGCTACGCTGCCGGTGAAGTGGTGTAACTGATATCAATCCAATAAAAAACGGCTGCATTGGCAGCCGTTTTTGCTCTTGCAATCATCTACAGGCTTATTCAGCCTTAGGCTTGCTTAAGTGACGACGGTAGATAAGAAGATAGAGCGCCGGAAGAACAAAGAGCGACAGCACCGGGGCGGTAACCATGCCACCGACCATGGGCGCGGCAATTTTCTGCATCACATCGTTGCCCGAACCTGCGCCCCACATAATCGGGAGCAGACCGAAGAAGATGGTCGCCACTGTCATCGCCTTGGGGCGGATCCGCATCACTGCACCTTCAATCAGAGCGTCCTTGAGGTCCTCCACTCTGTGGTATTCGCCTCTGTCCTGCTTGTGCTTGATGGCATTGTTGAGATACACCAGCATGACCACACCAAACTCGGCGGCGACCCCGGCAAGGGCTATCATGCCCACCGCGACAGCGACCGACATGTTGTAGTCCAGCAGATACAGCAACCAGGTACTGCCCACCAAGGCAAACGGCAGCGACAGCATAATGATGCTGGCCTGCATGGATGAGCCGAAGGTCATCATCAGCAGTATGAAGATCACCGCCAGTGCCATGGGGATCACTTGCTGCAGTTTGGCATCGACCCGCTGCATATACTCATACTGGCCGGCAAAGCTGTAGCTGTACCTGGCCGGCAGCTTGAGCTCCTGCTCCAATACCGGCTTGACGGCTTCGATATACTCACCGATGGACGTGCCGCCGATATCGACAAATACCCAGGAGATCAAACGACCATTCTCACTCTTGAGCATAGGCGCGCCATCCGTGATTTCGATGTCGGCCAGATTGCGCAGCGGCAGATAGTGGCCACTCTTGGTGATCACCGGCAGCTCTCTGAGCTTTTCGATATTGTCTCGCAAGTCTCTTGGATAGCGCAGGTTGATGGGATAGCGCTCGGCACCTTGAACTGACTCACCGATATTCATGCCACCTATGGCGTAACGTACTACGTCCTGAATATCGCTCAGGGTCATGCCATATCTGGAGGTCACCTCGAGTTTCGGCGTGATGTCTATGTAGCGGCCGCCACCCACCCGCTCGGCATAGGCCGACTTGGTATGAGGCTGCGCCGATAGAATCGCTTCTATCTGGGCCCCTATCTCCTGCAGTTGATTAACATCGGCGCCGGTGATCTTAATCCCCACAGGCGTCTTGATACCGGTAGACAGCATGTCGATACGGGTCTTGATCGGCTGTACCCAGGCGTTGGTGAGACCGGGCACTTTTACCGTACTTTGCAGCTGGGCAATAATGCCGTCGAGATCCATGCCTTCGCGCCACTGCTCTTTGGGTTTGAGCATTATGGTGGTTTCCAGCATGGTCAATGGCGCAGGATCCGTGGCGGTTTCGGCGCGGCCAACCTTGCCAAACACCCGCGCCACTTCCGGAACGGTTTTGATCAGCCGGTCGGTTTGCTGCAGCACTTCGGCGGCCTTGCTGGCACTGATGCCAGGCAAGGCTGTTGGCATGTACAGGAGATCCCCTTCCTCGAGCTCGGGCATAAACTCGCTGCCCATATGACTCACCGGATACCAGGCACTGGCCAGCGCCACCAGAGCCGCCAGCAGGGTCAACTTGGGGAAGCGCAGCACGGCATTGAGCATAGGCTTGTAGATGGCTATCAACACCCGGCTCAGTGGGTTGCTGCTTTCCGAGGGGATCTTGCCACGGATAAAGAAGCCCATCAGGATAGGCACCAAGGTGATCGACAACACAGCTGCGGCGGCCATGGCAAAGGTTTTGGTATAGGCCAGAGGGCTGAACAGCCTGCCTTCCTGGGCTTCGAGGGCAAATACAGGCACAAAGCTCAGAGTAATGATTAGCAAGGAGAAGAAGAGTGCCGGGCCCACCTCAATGGAGGCTTCGGCGACAATTTTCCAATGCTCTTTGGCGTCGGGTTGGCGCTGGTGGTCCTGTTTGAAATGCTCGAGGTGCTTGTGCATATTCTCGATCATCACAATGGCGCCATCTACCACGGCCCCGATGGCGATGGCGATACCGCCAAGACTCATGATATTGGCGTTAACCCCCATCTTGTTCATCACAATAAAGGCGATCAGTATCGACAGTGGCAGGGTGATGACGGCCACCAGGGTCGAGCGGGCGTGCAGCAGAAACAGCAAGCAAACAATGCTCACAACCACCATCTCTTCCAGCACCTTGTGCAGCAAGTTGTCGACCGAATTTTCAATCAGTTGCGATCTGTCGTAGGTGGGAACTATCTCCACGCCTTCGGGAAGACCCGCCTTGAGTTCTTCCAGCTTGGTTTTCACCGCCTCGATAGTCGCCAGGGCGTTTTCCCCATAGCGCATGACTATGATGCCACCGACGACTTCGCCCTCACCATCGAGCTCGGCTATGCCACGGCGGGATGCCGGGCCCTTACGTACGGTGGCAACGTCTTTCAGCAGCAGAGGTGTGCCTGAGGGGCTGGTGACCCCCAGCGGGATTTCACGAAAGTCCGCCAGTGTTTGACGATAGCCCTTGGCGCGTACCATATACTCGGCTTCGGCCATCTCCACCACAGAGCCGCCGGCCTCGTTGTTGGCCTTGGTAATAGCCTGCTTGACTGAGGCGATGTCCAGCTTGTAAATCGCCAGCTTGTCCGGCTCCAGCACTATCTGATAGGTCTGTTCCATGCCACCGACTGTGGCGACTTCCGATACCCCGGCAACACTCTGCAATTCCAGCTTCAAATACCAGTCCTGCAAACTCTTGAGTTGCGAAAGGTCCAGATTACCGCTGCGGTCTACCAGGGCATATTCATAGATCCAACCGACCCCGGAGGCATCGGGCCCCAGTGAGGGTTGCACCCCTTCGGGTAGACGGCTGCTTATCTGGCTCAGGTATTCCAATACCCGGGAGCGGGCCCAATAGATGTCTGTACCATCTTCAAAGATCACATAGACATAGGAGTCACCGAACATGGAATAGCCGCGCACCGTCTTGGCCCCGGGCACGGCCAGCATGGCGGTGGACAAGGGATAGGTCACCTGTTCCTCTACCAGCTTAGGCGCCTGTCCCGGATAGGCGGTTTTGATGATGACCTGCACATCGGACAGATCCGGCAGGGCGTCGAGCGGCGTGGTACGCAGCGCCTGAATCCCCCAAACCGTCACCATCAGGGTGACAATCAGCACCATCACCCTTTGTTTGATGGAGGCTTCAATGATTTTTTTCAGCATGTTGCCTCCTAGTGCTGGTGGCCTGAGCTCAGGCGCATCAGGCTGCCCTTGAGACTGGCCTCTGAATCCAGCAGGAATTGTCCGGAAATCACCACGTTTTCGCCTTCATGCAGGCCTTCGAGGATCTCTGCCTTACCCTGACTCAGCATGCCGACAGTGACCTTTCTGGCGCTGAAACTGGCATCATCCTGTTTGACTATGACCCGGTTCTCCTTGCCTGTTTGGATCAAAGCTTCCTGGGGGATCACCAAAGTATCGCGTTTGGGGCCACCATAGAGGGAAACCTTGGCCAAGGTCTTGGGCCTGAGCTCCATTGCTTGATCATTGTTGAGTACCACTCTGACCCTCAGGCTACGGGTGATGGGATCCAGCTCGGGATAGATATAGTCAATCTTGCCTTCTATGCCCTTGAGTCCCATGGCGGGGATATTGACCTCGGCGGCCTGACCCACTTCCAGCCAGCTTTGCTCGTTTTCAAACACGTCGGCGATGACCCAGACCTTGGAGAGGTCGACCAGTGACATGACCTCGGTCTGAGGTTGTATATACATGCCGTCACGCACCGCGAGCTGTTTGACTATGCCGCTTTCGCGGGCGTAGAAAGGAACCCGGTATTGGGTCTTGCCAGTCTTGGCCAGCTGTTTGATCTGCTCTTGGTTCATGCCCAGCAGTTCAAGACGTAGCCCGGCCTTACGCAATAGCTCTTGGTAGTTGGCACTGTTGCCTGAGCGTTTCAGGGTATCTTGGGCCAACAGATAGTCGTCCTGGGCATTGACCAGATCCGGTGAATAGATCTCGTACAGCAGCTGGCCTTTCTCGACCCTGTCACCGACAGACTCTACTTTAAGCTTTTCAATCCAGCCATTGACCCTGGCATGGATATGACTGATCTGGCTCTCGTCATAGTCTATCTGGCCGACTGTTTTGACGAACTTCCACAACGTGTCCCTTTCTACCTTGGCCACTTTGAGGGCCAAGGCTTGTTGCATCTGGCCTGAGACATCTATTTCAACGGTTTCCGAGTGACTGCCCATCTCGACTTTTTCCAGATTCATGCCGCAGATGGGGCAGGTGCCTGGCACATCGCTGATGATATGAGAATGCATGGGGCAGACATATTTGATGTTCTTGCCCTGATCCAGAGGTGCAGGTTTAATCTCCAACGCGGGCTTTGTCTGCTGCATGGCGTGCTGGCTATGGTCATCAGCCTTGTTTTCCGTGGCTTTGGTTTTTGTAACCTGGGTTTCTATAGTCTGGGCGTGACCGGCATGGGAACCGGGCTCCTCTTCTTCCTCTTCAACCAGGAACATGTTGCATTTGGGGCAGCGTCCCGGCTCGTGACTGGTCACTTCCGGATGCATGGGGCAAACATAGGTTTTTTGCAGGGCCTGTGTTGGTTCTGCCAAGGCTTCAGTAGCCTCATCTTTGACCAAAAACATGTTGCACTTGGGGCAACGTCCCGGCTCATGGCTGGTGACTTCCGGATGCATGGGGCAGTAATACTCCTGAGTTGCCGTCCCATGTTGATGATCTTTGTGTTGTTCCTGCCCTTGGGGCTGATTGCCCTGGGCCATTGCCTGCATACTCCATTGCGGGCCGACAGCCAACACCAGACTAAGCGCGCAGGCCAGTCGTTGGCGTTTACGGTTTGAATCGCTCATATGCCTCATCTCCAGCTACAGCTTGATTAGTGGTGGTGGTGTTTCTGGCCTGTTACAGGCTCAAGATTCATACCACATTTGGGGCAGGAGTCACCTTTCTTGCCAGTCACTTCAGGATGCATGGGACAGTGGTAGCCGGCTTGTTGCTGTTTTTCCAGGAACATACCGCACTTGGGGCAGGAATCCCCTTTGTTACCCGTCACTTCAGGGTGCATGGGGCAAGCATATTCGGCTGTTACGGCGGCTTGTTGCTGGCCGTGATGATGTTCGCGTTCGTTTGCGAAGCTGGCACGGGCCAGGGTGACAGACAGTAAGGCAATAATCAGGACACTGATAAAGGTTTTCATTGATTCACTCCGTTTGGGATACGGCTTTGACCAGGCGCCGGCTGGCATTCCTAGGGCTTATCCCATAAAAAATTGTATTTATTGGCAGATTTTGGGCACAAGTGTGCCGTGGGCATCAAACTATGGGTGGTTTGATAGTCTGGCCGACAGAAACAGAGTGGAAATGAGGCATAGGCGTGGCCACGGCGGCTTCGGGCAGAGACATCACCGGCCAGGAACCGACGGCGATGAGGGTACCCGCTACGGATATCACCAGACAATGGTTACAGTCACTCTTGCAGAATCCTTTGCCTTCACAGCAATGACTCACAGTGTCGGGAAGCACTGTATCAACTTGCGGGTCATCGCAGCAGTGACTGCGCTGTGTCTGTTGAGGGTGACAATCCATGGTGGCAGCCATTGGGTGTGCCGTGGAGTGCATTTCCCCGGAATGCGCTTCAGCTGTGGGTACCATCCAGTGTCCATTGGTTAGCATACCCTGCCCGAGCAATGCGAGCATGGTAAACAGAACCAGGATGTGGCGGCGAACCGATAGCATCTTGAGCTTGAACTCCAGAGAGAATGAACCCCATTAGTCTACCATGCTTTAAAATGCTTGCCTTGATGTGATTCACATCTGAAGAAGTGCGAAAATATCTTCAGCTATTCTCGGGCAATCATTGGTTTGTAGGCTGACCTTCTGCCTCACTCCACTCTGAAAACTCAGCGGCGCAGCTGTGCCAACCAGTCGGCCATCAGGCCCCCATGGGTCATTACCTCGGCAGGAACAGCCTGGCCGGCTTCATCCACTACTTGCAACTGTGGGCTGCGAATAAAGGCGTTGGCTTCGGCCTCGGTATCCAGAGTCGGTAACTGCAGTTGTAGGCTTTGTTGTCCAGCCACTGTCAGTGTCAGGTAAAGAGGGCCGGATTTGACCCAAGCGCCCGAGTCATCGGCATTGACGGCAAAAATATCCCGGTACTGGAGCTCAACGACATGTTCACCGGCAGCCAGTTTGTGGCTGTCAAAGTTGGATACTGCCTGGCCATCGATAGCCTTGATCGCCAGATTATCCGGCAAGTTTAATTCAGCAGCGAAACTGCCAGGAGTCATAAACAGGCCGGTAAGCACTAACAGGGCGGCGCTAAAACGAGATGCAGAAATTTTGTATGCAGACATAGTGGGAACTCCCAAAAATATTCAGATGTAAAAACATTAACTAAAGCTGTGTGGCCTGATGGCCAGTGTTACATCTGTACTGAGTTGGGAGGGGGTGTTTGCTGTGAGAGTATGGTGGTTTGCAGGCTCCAGCTTGGCAGGGTAATCTGCTGGCTTCCAGTCATCACCAAAGGGTGGCTGGTAGTAAGCAGGCTTACACCTGGTGTGCAGTGGCTGGCACAGTTGCCCATGGTGTCGCAATCCATGCCCAGATCGCAGTCGGGGCAATGCTGCTGGCCTTGGCAGCAATCTATATCCATGGTCATGGTAGCGGATGCAGATGGGTTCATGGTCGCCATCGGCTGATGCTCAGACACGGCTATAGACGCAGCAGCAGGCATCATGGCCTGTCCCAGCGTCATTATCAGTGTCAGTATCAGCAGCAAGCTTCTCATCATTATCCTTTGGGTCTGGCAAAGCACGCGATAGGTGCTTGCCTCAATAGACAGACATATTGGTTAAATAGTTTCCTCTTGTCCAAAATAAATTGTGCATTACCTCTTAGGTGTCGCTTGGATCACATTTATTGTTTCGAGAATTGGCTGTATGTTAATTATTCGATTGACTATGCTTGATTAAGCCTGTGCCATGCATTAGGTTTAGGAAAAGTGCATATATGGCGCCGACTTAAAATCCAGTCGTCAATAGGCCTTGAGAGTTAGAGCTAAGTCTCATTTTGCACTTTTCAGGTCAGATTAATGAAAGAAAACTGGTTTATAATCAAATTTCAGAACAACGAATAGCTCAATATAGATATAAGAATTTTATTTTGGAGAAGAGTGATGAACTGGCGTGCAATCTTTAAACCCAGCGCAAAGTATTCCATCCTGTCGCTGCTGGTTGTCGGCATAGTGATAGGTGTTGTGGGTTACTTCGCTACCCAGCAGACGCTGCATGCAACCAGTACAGATGCGTTCTGTATGACCTGCCACAGCAACCACTCACTGAAAGATGAAGTGCTGGCTTCTGCCCACGGCGGCGGTCGTGCCGGTGTAACTGTTCAGTGTCAAGACTGTCACCTGCCTCACGGCCCGGTTGACTATCTGGTGAAAAAGATCATCGTTTCCAAGGATCTTTACGGTTTCCTGACTATCGATGGCTTCAATACTCAGGAATGGTTGGATGCCAACCGTAAAGAGCAGGCTGACAAAGCACTGCACTACTTCCGTGATAATGACTCAGCCAACTGTCAGCATTGTCATACTCGCATCTATGAAAACCAGCCTGAAACCATGAAGAAAATGGCTGTTAGAATGCACAGCATGAACTTCAAGAAAGATCCTGAAAGCAGAAAGACCTGTGTGGATTGCCACAAGGGTGTAGCGCATCCTTATCCAAAGGGCTAATCATTTTGAGCTGGAAAAACCGCTGCTTGCAGCGGTTTTTTTATATCTGAAGTGAAGCTGGACTAGCGATCGACAGGCTTGATGGAGGGGCGCGATTAAGCAAAACACTCGGTGTTTTTATCTGCAGTAAAGAGAGGCATTGGTCTGGAATAAGGGGGTTATCTTTGCCAGCGCATCAGCAGTCTGTGTTCACCAACACCAAAATAGTCGGCTTCCAGCCCCAGGTTTTCAAACCCCATACGGCTATAGAGATGGCGGGCCGAATTATCCGGCGCTACCGTTAATAACAGTTCATCGACACAGTGGCGGCAATCATCCAGACAAGCACTGAGCAAGTGCTTGCCTATCCCTTGGCCTTGTTTCGTCGGAGATACAGCCAGCGACAACAGCCAGTGCTGTCCAGGCTTTTCGCTGCTCACCCGCAGCAGGTAACCTACCAGCTGACCGTCGACAAAGCTCCCCAGAAAACCACTGGACCAAGCATCCAATGCCTGACGGAAAAAGAAGTCCGGGTAGCAATGCTCACCGAAGGTTGCCAGCTCTAAGGCCAATACGGCATCCAGATCGGCTCTGGATATTGGTCTTATCTGCATTAGATTAATCTCCGGTCAGTATCTTGTCCCATTCGAGGTTCGGGGAACCGACCACGATAAAGTTAGGGTTTTCCAAGGATTCACGCTCGTTGTAGGTCAAGGGTTGCAGCTCAGTATCCATCAACTGGCCACCGGCTTCTTCTATGATGATCTGCGCCGCGCCCGTATCCCACTCGCCAGTGGGGCCTACACGTACATAACAATCCGCTCTGCCTTCGGCTACCAGGCAGCTCTTGAGCGCAGCGCCACCGAGTGCTACAAGCTCACAATGTTTGGGTTGGTTGAATAGCTTGAGCACGGACTGCGGATCCTGACGGCGGCTGACTGCCAGGCGCAGGGCGTTATTTTGCTCTTTCGGTAACAGCTTGCTGTGAATTCGCAGCTCCGCCAGGGAAGTGCGCTTATAAGCGCCGAGTCCCGCGATGGCGTAGTAGCACACCTCGGTCATGGGCGCATAAACTACCCCCATAATAGGACGGTTGTGCTCAACCAAGGCGATAATCACCGAGAAATCGCCGCTGCCGGCAATAAATTCTCCGGTGCCATCCAAGGGATCCACCAACCAGTAGCGGCGCCACTGGCTGCGTTCAGAAAGGGGAATATCTGCGGCTTCCTCAGACAATACCGGGATATCCGGTGTCAATGCCTGCAGCCTGCTGCAGATGATATTGTGGGCCGCGATATCGGCCGAAGTGACAGGGGTGTTATCTTCCTTGGTTTCCTTGCTGAAACTGCCTTGTTGGTAGATCTGGCGAATTTTCTGCCCCGCTTCCATTGCAATGGCGATAACATGATCTATCAACTCTTCTGGCTTCATAACTACTCCAAACGCTTTCCATCGGATAAGCAAAAGTCAGTGGCCGCTACGGCCATTTTTAGGGGGATTCTGTCAGTCTCAGCTGTTTCATCGCCAAAAACAAGGCGCTGACGCTGCGTCCTTCTGAAAAATCATTCATGTCCAGCAGTTCTTGCCAGCGCGCCAGCGGCCAGGGAACCAGCTCTATCGGTTCAGGTTCATCGCCTTCCAGGCGACTCTCATAGAGATCTTCGGCCAGGAAAATTTGCATCTTACTGGCGAAATACCCGGGAGCCAGACTCAACTCCTTTAGCTTGGTCAGTTTACGGGCACCATAGCCTATCTCTTCCTGCAGTTCACGGTTGGCGGCTTCGGCGGCGGTTTCACCCGGGTCGATCAGTCCCTTGGGAAAGCCAAGCTCATAGTTGTGGGTTCCCGCGGCATATTCGCTGCCCAGCAGTAACCACTCACCATTGAGAACCGGCACCACCATCACGGCGCCGCGGCTGGCGCCTTTCATCCGCTCGTAGTGACGTTCCTCTTGATTGGAGAAACGCAGATGTACCTGTTCTATTTGAAACAGACGACTGCGGGCAACAACTTCGGTGTGTAATATTTCCGGCTTCTTCTGCCGCTCTGTCATAGAGGCCTCTGACGCTGACAAACTGAAAATGTGACTCAGGCTACAATGTTATACCAATTCACACGAAATAACAGAGCTGCAGAGTTTGTCTGGGCGGTGGGAATTTTCAGATTAGTCGACTTGGATACAAGCGCTGGCGGGTTTCCGCAGGGTTTTAAACGGGAAAGCTCAAATTGAACAAATGGCAGCCGAGAGAAACCCGGCTGCCTGCTTATTTAAAGACCTGGGATTTTGCCGTTGTAATTGATGGGGAAATATCCTTGGGGATCACGCTTGCCCAGAAATGGCAAAGCTTTTTTCAGATCTTCAGACTGAGCCTGAGTCTCACGAATGCGGGCCTTGACCTCAAGTTGTTCATTGGCCTTGAGCAGCAAGGTGCCGGCCACGCCTATGGCGTTTTTCTCTTCATCGGTCGCCAGTTGCACCTGACCGGCAACACACTGCAGGCCGAGTTCTATGTCTCCCAAGGGATATTGGCCAAACTGGTTCTTGATGCCGACCCGATTGAGAAATACTTTGCCGCTGAGCGCCTCACACCAAGGCTGGCCTTGCGCCAGAGTGTCCAGTAACACTGAGACTTCACCGCTTACCTGGGTGCGAAATGGCAGACGACTGCCAGCCAAGAGAAATTCTGCCGGTGCTTCAAAACGCAGCTTCTCGGCGCTGATAGCGCCGGCAGCCAAGGTGACTTGCCCCTTGGCACTGACAGCACTGGCGCGACTGCCCAGCTGGAAGTCCAGTTTGGCTTTGCCGGTCAGCAGCGCCCAGGGACTGAGATCCCAGCTCAGCTGTTCCAGCTGACGTTGTTGCAGCTTAATGACATCAATACTGCCGCTCCAGATAGTACCGCTGACGCCACCGAGTTGCAGATTACTTGGCAGAGGTGCCAGCGAAACCGCTAACCTTGCAGGAAAGAGTGCCAGCATAAATGCCAGGTAGATCAGCACACAGAGTATTATTTTACTAATCAGTTTCAAGATTACACCTTACGACTGAGATAACTGGATTCGTCTGACTTTCACCATGCCAGGGCTATCACCTTCGGCCAGATCCAGGCTGTCCAGCGACAAGCCCTGTTTCTGTACCAGATCCCCAAGATAGGAGATCAGGCTATCGAAGGGCACTTCATCCATCCAGATCTGGATCTGTTTCCCCTGTGGTGCCATGCGGGTGATCTCTAAGTCATAGCTGGCGGCACTCTGGGTCACCACAGTGCTGAGACTCCCCTTGAGAGCCGGTCTGTCGCCGCTTTGTTTGATACCGGCAATTTTATTGGCTGTCTGTTTCACAAAGCTGAGCATCTGGGTCTGAGCATTGAGGTTACTCTGTGCCTTCTGCTCGGCATTGCTTATCGGTGTCCAGATCCCCCAATAAAGGATCCCGACAGCGACTATCACTGCCATGGCCGCGACCAATTGCTGCTCCCGCTGCGCCAGTGATTCCCACCAGTTACGCAAATTTTCCATTTATTTGCTCCTCAGGGTCAGAGTACTGGTGACCGCATTTTCAGTACTGTTCATTGCCCCACCCTCGAGATGGAATTGACGCCCGGCCAGCTCTTTGAACTGTTCTATCTGGGCGTAGCTCTTGGCCGTCACCTGCATACGGATTTCATTGCGCCCGGCATCAAATCTCAGGCTATTGGGCTTGAGATCCGGCACTTGTTTGAAAGCGCCTTCCAGTCCATCCAGCATGGCAAAAAATTCACCACCCGAACCACTGCCCTGCAGGGTTCTGAGCTGAGATTCCAGCTGCGAGCGCAGATTGACTATCCGCGAACTGCCGGGAACCACCTGACGATAAATGTTTTCGCTCTGCGCCTTCAAGTCATCGGCCTCACTCTGCATCTGATGTATGTTAAGCCCTTTGTTAACCAAGCCAAGCAGCAGAGCTATGGCGGCGACAACAGCCACCCGTTTCCAAAGCAGCAGATGCTTACTGTATTCACGCTTGGGGACATAGGGGCCGGACAGCAGATTGATAGGTGACTTGAGTAGCCCCTTGGCCAACACCAGCATGGGCATCTCCAGCGGCATCTGCCGACACTCCAGATCCGGCCATTGAAATTCGGTATAGCAGGCCAGGCTCGGTGCTGTTTGCTGCTCTTCGAGCAGCCCGGGCAGTAAGGGTTGCAGCCAGTCCTTGGGCATGCTCATACCCATGCCCTCGGCTGTACGCAGCAAGAGTTGATCTTCATAGGCCATCAGGGCCCAATCACAGTCTTCCCGCTCCAGTGCCAGACAATCCGGTACCATTTTACGCACTTTGAGCCCGGCCTCGTTCAGCCAGGAGAGCCAGTTTTGCATCTGCTCATGGGCAACCACGGCCACACTCAGGCTCTCGCCACTGCGGGGGCCAACGACAAAGTGCAGCTCATCAACATTCTGGGCCAGGGTATCTTCAAGCAGGAAAGGCAACGCCTTGAGAGCCTGGCGTTGGCCCTTCTCCGGTAGTTCGACCGAAGTGAGCTGAATGGCACTGGCCGGCACCAACACATCGACCGGCCGATTACCGGCTCGTTGCGTCAGGGTCGCCAGCGACCGCGCATCAACCAGCTCTCCCGAGGCAATAATCTCCTGTTCCTGCTCAGACCATACGACCCAGGCGCAGGGCGAGCCCAGGTTTTTGCCTAAACGGATAAATAAGCGTTCACTCACTATTATTCTCCACAATCCCTGGCCTTGGAGGCTTAGGGGCTTGTCCTGTTATTCTTGTCCGCCATATTGCCGGGTCAACACTTCGAGCTGATTCCCACCCACTATATGCAGCATACTTTCCAATCGGAACAGGGCATCATCTACCCTGGCCTTGGCCTCCAGCTTAAAAAACTTACTGTTGACCACAAAACTGGACTTGAGCTGATCATTCTTACTGGCAATCGAGGTCAAAGAACCCAGCGCCCAGAAATCTTCTATTTTGTCGAAGCCCCCCGCTGGGCGCTGGTTAATAATGCTTTCTGCTTCGCCTACCGAGATCTGGTTTTCCAGCATGCCAGCCAGCAGTGCAGCCTGCTCAACCTTGATGGTGTTGACGTTCAACAACTGTCGGTCATTTCCCGGTATGGCGCAAACATAGGGCTTTAAAATGCGATAAGTCTCTTGGTTAAAGCCAAACACTGCCCTGAGTTCACTGCTGTGACTCATTAGCGTGTTGGCCGCCCGGTAAGGGACAACCCGCGCTTCATACTCGGCATCTTCGGCGCCAAAGGGTGAGGCTATCGAATCCTCATCCAGATAATCTTTCAACGTATGGGTCAGACGTTCGGCACCGAATTCATCCATCCCCAAGGATTCCAGTAATCCTTTGAACTGTCTGGCGGCCAGCGGCATCTTCTGCGGTTGCCCATCTGTCGTCTCTTTGCTGCTGACACTCAAGGCATTGAGGTTAAAACAGCTGCGAAGATCGGAAATGGTGCCGCCGATTTCGCCATTTTCTGCCGGGAGAATGACATCTGCCAGTGCCCAGTATTGTTGCAGATGCACCCGACCTTCAGAGTCATCCAGATCCTGTTTCAATACCTTACGCGCTAACTCTTCGGCCGAAATGGCATACCAGTAAGCTTGGTCATACTGCGCCAGATTTAAGGTTCTGCGCACTGATAACTGATTGCGCCCGGTAATACTGGTCGCCAGCACGGCCACAATCGCTACTATCAGCAGCACCACTATCAGAGCAACCCCTCTTTGTTTGCCTTTCATCAGAGTTCCTCTTTACCTTGGCCTGAGTCGTTACCCTCTTGGCCGTCCGACTCCTGCTGACCACCATCTGTATTAGTGCCGCTGTTGTTATCCCCTTTGTTAGTGTCGCCACTATTATCATTCTGTTTGTCGGCTGCCGGGGCTCCAATCGGCAACAGGAATTTGCGGCTGATAACGCCTCTGTCCTCTGTTTCTATCTCTATGGCGATCGCCTTGGGTAACTTGCTGGCATCGGCTTTACGTTGCCACTTGTCCTCGACAAAAAAGGCGTACTTTACCGATAGCACCTTGTCCATCAATACGGTTTTAATCGGCTCGGCGCCGAATTCCGGCTCTGGATAAGGATAGTACCAACGCTCAAGTCGGCCTTCCTGTACTACATAGGCCACAGACTGCAGGCTGCCTCTTGGCAGTAAGCCTCCCGGGTTGAGCCACCCGAGACGAAAAAACACCAGCGCCTCGGATTCAGAGTCCAGAATATCAGTCCCGGTTTGAAACACAGTGCTGCCACGGCCGCCTTCCAGTAGCCTGGGAGTACGGGCCACCATCTGGCCCAGATCCCGCTCCAACACCCCAAAGCCCTGCTGCAGGTATTTGAGTTGCTGTGAAAAATCGCGGGTCACCTCATCGTTCTTCAGCACAGTTTGTAATACAGCATTGGCTGCCAGGCCCAACATGGCGAAGATCGCTATGGCGATCAGCATCTCCAGCAGGGTAAAGCCGCTATTCCTGCTTGAGTACATAAGAGTTCACCTGAGCGATGATCCGCTCGAATTTGTCATCATCGCTGACACTGATACGGATCATCCGAAAATTATCATCTGTGGTCTTGACCACCTCTTTGCGCCAATACCAGGTTTGGCCAGCCAGTTCGCTACGACCATCTTTGCGTCCAAGAGCTGGAAAGCCTTTTTCCAACCTGGCATCCACCATCTGGTTATCGGCCACCCACTGTGCCAGGGTGCGCTGTTCCAGAATCGGCATATTGGCAATCTGATCGCCTATGCTCTTGGTAATGGCCACCGCCGCAATGGCAAACACTGCCAGAGCGACTATCACTTCCAGCAGCGTCATCCCCTTTTGCCGGGCAAGTTTATTCGAAATCATCGAACCTCCCCAGCTTGAGGCGACCCAGGCTATCACCACTTACCAACACCTCAACGGTTTCGCCCATGCTGTCGCTGGTAATAAAGCTCAGTTCGAAAGCTGTCATTTCGCCACTTGGCAACAGCATGATCTGCGGCTCGGGAAACTTCTTTTTGTCCGCGTCCGATTCCTCGATAAAGGGCTCGTCGAACCAGGAGTCCTGCTCTTCATCTTCCTGCACCAAAGGCAGGCCTTCGAGCTCTACCGACAGTTTGATGCCTTCCGGCAACTGCTTTTCGGCCAGTAGCCTGTCCTGCTCCAGCGGTTGCCATTTGTTCTCTTTAAACAGCACGAAGTGGTACTTGTCCTTGTCCACCACTATGCCGATAAACTGGCCACTGAGTACGGTTTCATCCAGTACAGTCTCGGTGGCCGCCATAAATCTCTGCGCCTCACGGGTTAACTGTTGCTTGGGACCGCTGTCCCCCATTGTCATGGTCACAGCCGTAGCTGCCAGCCCCATCAGCAGCACTACCAACATCACTTCCAGCAGGGTAAAACCCCGTGAGTGCTTGTTTTGCATCTTATTGGAAATCTTGCAGATTCCAGTTGCCTATATCGTCTTCTGTGCCGGGCTGGCTATCAGGGCCTGAGCTGAAGACGTCTATCTTGCCGTGTTCGCCCGGGCTCATCAGTAGATAAGGATTACCCCAGGGATCCATAGGCAGACGCTTAACGTAGCCTCCGTCGCGGTAGTTACGTGGCTCAGGAGAAATGGTCGGCTTCTGGACCAGAGCTTCCAGTCCCTGTTCGGTTGTGGGGTACACGCTGTTGTCCAGCTTGTACATGTCCAGCTGGTTTTCCAATGCGACTATGTCAGACACCGCTTTTTGTTGGTCTGCCTTGTCCTTGTTACCCATCAGATTGGGTACCACCATGGAGGCCAAGATCCCCAGGATCACTATCACCACCATCACTTCCAACAGGGTAAAACCTTTCTGTCTGTTGTTGCTTTGCATTAACTTACTTCCTCCTAAAAAATCTCAAATGGCTGCGGTGAAATAAGACTCAGCCACTAATCATATTGTTGAGCGCCAATATCGGTTGCAAAATTGCCAGAACAATAAACAACACTATCCCGGCCATACTCACCACCAACAGAGGTTCGAACACCCCCAAGGCGATATTGACGTTGGACTCGAACTCCCTGTCCTGGTTATCTGCGGCGCGCTCCAGCATCTGCTCCAGCTCACCACTCTTCTCACCCGAGGCTATCATATACAACATCATCGGCGGGAACAGCTTGGTATTAGTCAGTGCCGCCCCCAGACTGGTTCCCTCACGCACTCTGGCCGTGGCCTCTTCCACTGCCTGACGTACCCGCACATTCAGCAAGACCTCACTGGCAATCCGCATGCCATCAAGCAGCGGCACTGAACTGGCACTGAGGATACTCAAGGTTCGGGCAAAGCGTGAAGTATTCAACCCCTTACTGACTTTGCCCACCACAGGCAAACGCAGCAACAGCTTGTGATACTTGAGTTTGAAGGCGGGCTTGGTAAGCATCTTCTGAAACAGCAGTGCCAGCAATACTATCGCGCCGAGGACGAACAAGCCGTAATGCTGGACAAAGTCAGAGGCGGCGATCAAAAACTGGGTGGTACCGGGTAACTCCTGGCCCATATGTTCAAATTGACCAACTACTTTGGGCACTACGGCCGCCAGCAGCACGGCGATAACGCCGATAGCCACTGTGGTCAGCACTATGGGGTAGATCATCGCCTGGGTCAGCTTGGTCTTGAGTTGTTGTCGCCGCTCTGTGTAGTCTGCCAGACGATTGAGTACGATTTCCAGATGACCGGACTTTTCGCCCGAGGCCACCATGGCGCGGTAGAGATCATCAAACACATGGGGAAACTCGGCCATGGAGTCGGCCAGCGAGTAGCCTTCCACCACTCGCGAGCGTACCGCCATCACCATGGAGGCGAGACGGTCTTTTTCGCACTGTTGGCCTACGGCCTTGAGGGCTTCTTCCACCGGCAAACCGGCAGCGACCAGAGTCGCTATCTGGCGGGTGATTAGCGCCAGTTCAGCCACAGAGATCTTCTTGCGCCGCGCCAACCAACTGCCACTGCTGGCCTTGGCTTCTTTTTCGGTGACCGGGGCGATATCCAGCGGCATCAGCTTCTGTTCACGCAGTTGACTGCGAGCCAGTCTGGCGGTATCGGCTTCGATAACCCCTTTGACTTGCTTTCCGGCTTGATTGAGCGCCTTATACTCGAATGCCGCCATGAATTACTCCTCGCGGGTCACGCGCAGCACTTCTTCCAGGGTAGTGATCCCCGCCAGCACCTTGACCATGCCATCATGGCGAATGCTGGGGCTGTGTTGACGAATATATTTTTCAATCGCCAGTTCGCCACGGCCACCGTGGATGAGTTCGCGGACGTTGTCGTCCACCAGCAGCAGTTCATGGATCCCGGTACGGCCACGATAGCCGTTATGGCCACAGCTCTTGCAGCCCTTGGCGCGATAGATCACCGCATCTTCATCGCCTATGCCCAGGAGCTCACGTTCACGGGCATCCGGGGCATGGGCTTCCTTACACTCGTTACACAGAGTCCGCACCAGGCGCTGGGCCAGCACCCCAAGCAGACTGGAAGACACCAGGAAAGGTTCAACGCCCATGTCCTGCAAGCGGGTAATGGCGCCGGAAGCCGTGTTGGTGTGCAAGGTAGAGATCACCAGGTGACCGGTGAGTGAGGCCTGCACCGCAATCTGCGCCGTTTCCAGGTCACGGATTTCCCCTATCATCACCACATCAGGATCCTGACGCAAAATGGCTCGCAATCCGCGGGCGAAGGTCATATCCACCTTGGTGTTGACCTGGGTTTGGCCTATGCCTTCCAGCTCGTATTCAATCGGGTCTTCAACTGTGAGTATGTTGATGTCGTTGTGATTGATTTCGGTCAGACCGGCATAGAGGGTAGTACTCTTACCCGACCCCGTAGGGCCGGTCACCAGAATAATGCCGTGAGGTTTACGGATCAGTTCATCGAACTGGTGGCGAATGCTGTCTTTCATTCCCAGTTGTGCCAAGTCCAGATTGCCGGCGTTCTTGTCCAGCAGACGCAGTACGACCCGCTCGCCGTGGCTCGATGGCATGGTCGATACCCGCACATCCACGGCGCGGCCACCGATACGCAGTGAGATCCGGCCATCCTGCGGTACCCGCTTTTCGGCGATATCCAAACGGGCCATGACCTTGATCCGCGATACCAGGAGTGATGAAAGCTTACGGTTCGGCTTGAGTACTTCCTTGAGCACGCCATCGACCCGGAAACGCACCACCAGCTGCTTCTCGTAGGTTTCGATGTGAATATCCGAAGCTTCCTCTTTGATGGCTTCGGACAATAGCGCGTTGATCAGCTTGATGATGGGCGCATCATCTTCTCCTTCCAGCAGATCTTCGGTCTGCGGCATCTCTTCTGCCAGGGTAAAGAGATCCATCTCATTGCCTATGTCTTCCATCAACTGCTGCGCCTCGGAAGAATTACTCTGATAGGCCTGAGTCAGGTAGCGCTCAAACTCATTGGCTTCCAGTTTGTGCAGCGGCAGTTCCTGGCCGGCATAGCGACGCACCTCAAACAGCACAGACAAGGGCGTTGCCTGGGTGTAATAGAGGGTCAGCCGTTCCTCCGGGTCTTTGCTGAGCACCAGGTTGTATCTGTGAGCAAAGGCAAATGGCAGTCGCTCACGACTGCTTGAATGAAACAGTTCGTCACTCTCGGACTCGGCGACCAACGCCAGTTCACTGGAAACCTGGGCCAGATCGTCTGTTGGCGGCTGGACTTCACTCATCGGCTTCGCCCTGCTTGTTTTCATCCAGCGTCTTCAAGGTGGAGTCTGTTTTACGCATCTTGGTATCCAGCCCCTTACCCTGCTTGTAACGATCGAGGATCTCATTGACTTCAGGCGGCAGATACTCTTCCTGGCTCCATTCTTCCAGAATAGGCACATCAGTCCTCGGCATCAGGTTGATACCACGTTCTTGCTGTTCCAGCTGCAGGGCACGGAAGTAGTTGTATTTACGGCCGGCAATGCCTTCCATAGTGACACCATCACGGATGATGGTCGGCTTGATAAATACCATCAGGTTCTTTTTCTTCTTGCCGCTGCTGGATGACTTGAACAGATGCCCCAGAATCGGGATATCGCCCAGGAAAGGTACTTTCTGGACGCTTTCCTGTACCTCTTCATTAATTAGCCCCCCCAGCACCACGATTTGGCCCGAGTCGGCCATTACGGTAGTCGTCAGGCGGCGGGTGGCAAAGGTCACGTCCACATTGGTCTTGCCGTTGATGCCGGAGACTTCCTGCTCAATGGTGAGCTTGACGGCATTGCCTTCGTTGATCTGCGGCACTACCTTGAGCTTAACCCCGACTTCTTTGCGTTCAACGGTTTGGAATGGGTTGCTGTTGCCATTGCTGGAGTTCTGCGCGCCAGTAAGGATAGGCACTTCGTCACCAACGATGAATGAGGCTTCCTGGTTGTCCAGGGTAGTAATAGAAGGGGTCGCCAATACGTTTGAGTTGGTATCGCTGGACACCGCCTGTATCAGAGCGCCAAAGTCGCCCATGGTCACACCCCAGGCCATGCCGTTCACCTTGCCGAGCGCCTGGGCCAACAGGGTGATATCGCCCTTGGTGTCAGGGTTGTCGGTACAGGTCATGTTGTCACCCGAACCGGTACAGGTCTGGGAGGCTTTCTTGTCCTGCGCATTCCAGATACCCGCGCCTATCTCCCCTATAGTGGGGCCCAGGTTGTTGAACTGAGTACCGCCGCCGGCCTCGGTGGCCCACTGAATGCCGAAGCCCACATCATCCCCTTCGGCGACCTCGACTATGATGGCCTCCACCAGTACCTGGGCGCGGCGGATATCCAATTGGTTGATCACGCTCTCCAGGGTACGCATCTGATCCGGCTCAGCGCTGATCACCAGGGCATTGGTGTCTTCATGGGCCATGATATTGATTTCATTGCGGCGTTTACCGCCAGCACTGCCGGGGGCTGGTGCTGCACCATCTTTAGCTTCCAGCTTTTGGGCAAACCCTGTCAGCACTTCCACCAGGTCTTCGGCCTTGGCATAACGCAGATAACGCACCTTGGTATTGCCTGTGCTGGCCTGTTCGGCATCGAGGCGATGAATAAGCTCTACTACTCGCTGACGACTGCGTTCATCGCCACTGACTACCACGGCGTTGATCCGCTCATCGGCCACCACCTTGGGCGCTTGGCCCGGTAGCTGTGCCTGGTTGGCGCTGGCGCGATAGAGGGTATCTATGATCCGCACCATCTCACCGGCAGAAGCGTATTCCAAGGGCACCACCTGCACTTCAGTGTCGCCCTGCTTGTCTACCCGGCGCACGATTTCCACCAGCTTGTTGACCACATTGGCACGGCCGGTGATCATCAACACATTGGAAGGATCATAGTTGACCACGTTGCCGCCACCGGCGTTGTCATTGAGCTGACGCAGCAAAGGTGCCAGTTGCTTGGCCTCCGTGTTGTACAGCGCCACTATGCGGGTCACCATCTCGTCGCCAAGTCCCGGGGTATTGTCATCGGCAACCCGAATCGAAGAGGTCTTGGCGTCTTTGTCTTTAATCACCTTGATGACATTGTTTTCCAGCTCGACCACAGCATAGCCGTAGACCTGCAGCACGTTGAGGAAAAATTGGTAATATTGCTCGTCGTTGAGCATGTCATAGCTGCGGACGTTGATTTTGCCGCGAATAGTGGGATCGACAATGATGGTCTTGTTGAGGTTTTTACCAACTATGTTGATAAACTCCTGAATATCTGTGCCTTTAAAGTTTGCCGCATATTGCTCAGACCAAGCGCTTGGCTGGGTCAGCAAGGCCGCGGTAGCTACCAGACCAGCGATAAGCTTGGTTCGAATCCGTTTATTGTTCATTATTGTGCTTTCCTCTAAACCTGCTTTATTGCGGCAAACTGAACATGATTTCAACCAACTGACCTTCGCGCTCTACCATCACAGAGACTTCGGTCAGCTCCGGCAACTGGCCCATCACCTCCAGCGCCTGACTCATATCAGTTAAATCATAACCATTGATGGATTTTGCCAGGTCATTGGGCTGGAACCCGGCATCCTTGAATAATCCGGCATCTTTGCCCGGATTGAGTCTGTACCCTTGCACTTCGCCATCCTTTTGAACCGGTGAAATTGCCAGGTAATCGGTAATCTTGCTGGGATCGGCCAGCAACTCATCGCGGGAAGCCACCAACTCGCGGCCAATGTCGGCATCACGGCGGTCAACCTTGGTCACGTCACCACCGCTGCGGGCCTGTTGCAGCTGAGCATTGGCTTGTGACTGAGTAGTATATTGCAGGCCGTCGAGCATCAGGGTTTCGTAACGACCGGCATTGGTAATAATGATACGGTCGGCATACACCTCTTTCAGCGATGCTGAGGTGCCCTTGATCTTATCGCCCAGACTGTAGGTTTCCTGGCTGCCTTGAGACTCGATAATTGCCAGGCCTTTCTGCTCGGCGCTGGACGCCACCACCCCGGTCAACAGAATCGACAGTGACGTTTTGGGCGCATCTGTGATCATTTCCGTTGAGACTTCTTTAGGCTTGGTGCTGCTGGCGTCTTTTTTGCCGAACAGCGCCAAACCATTGATACCGCTGATATCGACATTCTGTGATTGGGGACCAGACACCGGGGTTGGTGTCCAGTTGGCAGTCGGTTTTCCTGTTGGGATCAGTTTCCAACTAATCTGTGCCGTCAAATACAGAACCAATAGCAACAATAGCCAAAACACGGCAGTGCTGGCGGGTTTTTGCGGTATGCTGCCCGTCTTGGCGATAATCTTATCCAATAAATCCATATTTTCCGGACCCTCTAATCAGGTCTCTGTTCTGATTATAATAGTGAATGAAACCTTCGCCATGCTAACTCACACTCTTGTTTGCAACAAGACCATAACAGGGGGTTGGTTGGCGAAAATTGTACGATTATGCTACCTTTGCGCGCCTGGAAAGGGTGTGAAGCGCTCCACTGTTTAACCCCGTATTGGCGGCTTGGACAAGGGGTTTATCCCCGAGTTGTGAGCTCATCCCCTTTTTCAATTATGACAGGAGTATCCATGGCCAATAGCAATGACAACGCCGAGGCGGTCCGGCTCGATAAATGGCTCTGGGCGGCGCGCTTTTACAAGACCCGCGCCCTGGCCAAAGAGATGATCAACGGCGGTAAAGTACATTACAACGGTCAAAGAGCCAAATCCAGCAAGCTGGCAGAAGTCGGTGCGCGCATTAGGTTACGCCAGGGATATGACGAAAAAGAGATCGTCATAAAAAAAGTTTCCGGTGTCCGTCAGGGAGCGGCTATCGCCCAGAGCCTGTACGAAGAAACGCCGCAGAGCATACAAAAACGGGAAAGCAATGCTGAAGCCAGAAGGCTCAACATATTGCATAATCCGGCGCCCGATACCAAGCCGGATAAGAAACAGCGGCGGCAAATCATTCGCTTCCGCGAGACCTGAATTAACTGTGAGAAACCCAATGAACCAAGATACTCTCCATCGCTATCTGTTTGATAACGCTGATGTAAGGGGTGAACTGGCCCAGCTTGGTGATAGCTATCGCCAGATAATTAGCACCCATGATTACCCGGAGCGCCTTAAGGTCCTGCTGGGTGAGTTGCTGGCGGCGACTTCGCTGCTGACGGCAACACTGAAATTTGAAGGTGATATCAGTGTACAGCTTCAGGGGCAGGGTGGTCCGGTGTCACTGGCGGTGATCAACGGCAATAACCGTCAGGAATTAAGGGGCGTTGCCCGCTGGCAAGGCGAGATTGCCACAGATGCAACACTGGATCAGCTCTTTGGCCAAGGTTATATGGTCATCACCCTGACCCCGACCGAAGGTGAGCGTTATCAAGGGGTAGTGGCCCTGGATAAGCCCAGCATCGCAGAATGTCTGGAGAGCTACTTTGAGCAGTCGGAGCAATTGCCTACAGGTATTTGGTTATTTGCCAATGGTGAACATGCCGCCGGTATGCTGTTGCAGGTATTGCCGAGTGAGCAGAGTGAAAATACCGAGTTTGAACACCTGACTCAGCTGACCGCTACTATTAAAGCTGAAGAATTGTTCAGCCTGCCGGCTACTGAAGTCCTGCACCGTCTTTACCATCAGGAGCAGGTACGGTTGTTCGACCCAGTAAGCGTCAGCTTCAAGTGTACCTGTTCCCGTGAGCGCAGTGCCGCAGCGATCCGCACCCTGGCGAAGGAAGAGATAGACGCTATCATTCAGGAGAAGGGGCTGGTGGAGATGGGTTGTGAATATTGCAACAGTCACTATCGCTTCGATGCCATCGATATCGAAGCCATCTTTGCCAACAGTCAGACACCTAATACTCCCCAATAACGGGGGCGATATTCAGTTGTTTTTAAGAGAGCGAGTGATCGCTCTCTTTTTTTTGTCATTTTTCAGAACGTGCTCACACTTTAGCCGCGGCTTAAGTTACAATCGCGCCAACCCGACAGCAGACCGGGACTATATCAGACCTCATAATAGATGGAGACCTTACTTATGGCGGCAGAAGCAAACCGCATTCAACTCAACCTCAACAGTGCCCAACTGGTCGAGCAGGCGATTCTGCGCGGTGAAGGCAGATTAACAGCCAACGGTGCTCTGGTGGCTCAGACCGGCGAGCGCACCGGCCGTTCCCCCGCCGACCGTTTTATCGTCAAGGAGCCGGGTACCGAGGCTGATATCGAGTGGGGCGTGGTCAACCAGGCGTTTGAACCTCAGAAGTTTGCCGCCCTGTGGGAGCAAGTCGAAGCCTATCTGGCCGACAAACAAGTATTTGTCTCTGAGCTGGAAGTCGGCGCCGATGCCGAACACTACCTGCCTATCAGAGTCACGACCGAATACGCCTGGCACCAATTGTTTGCCCGTAATCTGTTTATCGTACCTGAGCACTATAACCAGAGCCACAAACCCGAGTGGCAGATCATCAACGCCCCAGGCTTTGTCTGCTCACCCGAGCGCGATGGCACTAACTCGGACGGTGCAGTGATCATCAACTTCGCCGAGCGTAAGGTACTGCTGGCCGGTATGCGCTATGCCGGTGAAATGAAAAAATCCATGTTCTCGGTACAAAACTTCCTGCTGCCGGCCAAAGATGTACTGCCTATGCATTGCTCGGCCAACGTCGGCAAAGATGGCGACACAACTCTCTTCTTTGGTCTTTCAGGTACAGGCAAGACTACATTGTCTGCCGATCCCAAGCGTTTTCTGATCGGTGATGATGAACACGGCTGGGCTGAAGGCGGCGTCTTCAATATTGAAGGCGGCTGCTATGCCAAGTGTATCGATCTCAGTCAGAAGAATGAGCCGGTGATCTGGGATGCGATTCGCTTCGGTACTGTGCTGGAAAACGTGGTGCTGGATGCTCAGCGAGTGCCTGACTACAAGGATGCCAGCCTGACCGAGAACACTCGCGCCGCTTACCCACTGGAGCATATTGCCCAGCGTAAGGAAGATAATCGTGGTAACGAGCCTCACGCCGTGGTGTTCCTCACCTGTGATGTTTCCGGCGTCTTGCCTCCGGTAGCCAAACTTAGCAAGGAGCAGGCAGCTTATCACTTCCTCTCGGGGTATACCGCCAAGGTAGGTTCCACCGAAGTGGGCTCAACCGCCGCGATTCAGTCGACTTTCTCCACCTGTTTCGGTGCTCCCTTCTTCCCTCGTCCTGCCGGGGTTTATGCCGAGCTGTTGATGAAGCGTATCCAAGCCTTCGGCAGCCAAGTTTACCTGGTGAACACAGGTTGGACCGGCGGCCCTTATGGCGTCGGCAAACGTTTCGACATTCCTGTCACCCGCGCCATAGTGGATGCCATCGTCAGCGGTGAACTCAAAGAAGTGCCGACCGAACATATCGAGCAGTTGAATCTGGATGTCCCGGTTGCCATTCCCGGCGTCGACAGCGCGCTGCTCAATCCGGTCAACACTTGGGCTGACAAGGAAGAATACGCCAAGTATGCCAAACAGTTGGCTGAATCTTTCCAGAGCAACTTCGCTAAGTATCAGGTCTCCGATGCCATTAAGGCTGCCGGTCCTAAAGCTTGATGACAGCAGTAAATGACAAAAACGGCTCCTGAATGGAGCCGTTTTTATTGGCCAATTCCTGCTCTTGTCATAAAAGGGATTTAGTCTATTCAATGGACTCGCAAAGACTTAGTGCTTTCGGGGGGTTGTGATCACCCCAAAGGCTAAGGAAAATGCACCTTCAAATTTAATTAATCACGGACGATCAAATGGTTAAACCAAAGTATCTCGCAGTACTTCTTAGCGCCACGCTGCTTTCCGCCTGCGGTAATTCCGACTCAGATGACAACCAACCACCTGTGACCAAGGATATCAGTGTTCTGGGACAGGTCAGTTATTTGGGGGCTGTAGCTGGTGCTGATGTTTGCGCCGATCTCAATCGTAACTTGTCTTGTGATGCCGATGAGCCCACAACAACAACCGACAGCGACGGCAAGTATCAGCTCGATTGGCGCAGCGATGAGCCTACGCCCGATTATTATCTGCTGGCCAGCTGGATAGCGCAGACCAGCGACAACCCCCCGGCCAAACAGCAGCACAATAAGCAGAGTGTCACTGCCCGAACCGCTGATGACGGCAGCCTGATGCTCTTTGCCCTGAACCAGCATACGGGCGCCATCAACCTGGTAACCCATTTGGAATTCAGTCGTTTCCAGCAGATGTTGCAGGCGGGCATTAGTGATGCCAAGCGCGATTCCCTGCTTAAGGAACTCAGGCAGTTATATTCTCTGCTGTTCGCCACTGAAGGCAAGACCCCCTACCAGATCCCAGCCGAGGTCACAGCAGCGCCGACCTTTGCCGAGGCCTTCTGGCTACTGCAACATATTCACGCTTTGACAGCAGCTCAGATAGAAAAGCTTCTCGGGGAAGGTAATCATGAGGCAATTCTGGCGGCCGAACAGACCCTGGCTATGACTCTGAAGGAGCTGCGACACTTGATTGCTGCCAGTGGTCAGACAGCGGCGACATTCCTGGCAACAGATCCCCAAGAGGTGCGGAACAAGGTAAACAACGCCATGGTGGTCCTGGGTTATCTGGAGCCTCAGGATGATAAAACCATGAACGACAATGACTGGGTGATAGTGCTCAATGGTTTGATGGAGGATGATGAGCAAGCTCATCTGCTGGATTTGGGGCTGAGTGGCGCACCGGAGTTTTTCTCCCTGCAATATGGTGATCCCTCAAAATTTTTGATCGGTAGTGTCAACCAAGGCAAGGTTTTGGCCCAGGATATTCCTCTGGGAGATGAAGTCGCTTCCGAGTGCTGGAATACCCAAATGGAGCGCTGGATAAATGCCGAACGCAAGGATCAAGGCTATCGCCCAAGCGCGCCGGTTATCGAAGGCAATCAACTGCACACCTTCTATGATGGTACTCAGGTGCCAATCACTATGCAGGTGGACAAGTACCAGACCGGCGATGAAGACTGGCAAAGCTTGTTGGCAGGCACCCCGGCTGTCCTGCAGTTAGCCAAGCTCGAATGGCCTGGGCAGGTTTACCGCATCTGGACAGCGCAGCAAGCCGATGTGATGTGTCGCAATGAAGAGTTTGTTTCCTGGGAGATGCCGGTTGCCAACGCCGAAGCTCTCGACTCCAGGGCCTTGATTACCCTCTTTTGGCCTATAGCAACAGAGGATGAAATTACCCTGGATGGCGAACAGCGTTTTACGCTTAACTTTGGCGATGCCCCTGAAAGCTACGAGTGGCAGCTAATCCAGAGCCCGAGTGGTGCGCCTTTGTTGCAGATCACTGAGCTGCTGGACAATCCTGAGTTGGCCGACAAGGTTTTACCCAGTGAATATTTGATCCAAGGTGGCCAACTCATTGAAGTGGATATCTACCGTGCCTTTGATTTCGATGCCGGCAGGCAGCAGTTACGACTCACCTACGAGCAAAGCTTCAGCGAGCCCTTGTATCAACATCTGAAGCAATTGGCACAGGCCAATTGAATACGGTGGGATGGAAGTGAATGTTTGTTGCTATCGCCTTCAATGAAGGAATCGCGATAAAAAAACGGCCCTTACGGGCCGTTTTGAGTTCTGGGGAGATAGATGAGTTGTTTGGCGGCTTAGTTGGCGGCAGCCTGCTGACCGGCGATACGGCCAAAGACAATGATGTCAGTATAGGCGTTGCCACCCAGGCGGTTGGTACCGTGAGTCAAACCTGTCACTTCACCGGCGGCAAACAGACCTGGGATTACCTTGCCTTGTTCATTCAGCACGTGGGTCTTGGTATCTGTTACCAGACCACCCATGGTGTGGTGTACTGATGGCGTGGCTTTCAGGATCCAATATGGGCCCTTGCTCAAGTCCACCAGCCCGGCTCTGTGGTTGAAGGCTTCATCCTTACCGGTTTTCGCATAGTGGTTCACATCCTTGATGGTCTTCTTAAGGTTTTCCAGCGGAATGTTGAATACCTTGGCGGCTTCTTCAATGCTGTCTACTTCATACATCAGACCACGGCTGGTGAAGTCTTTGTATTCACCCTGGTGCATACCAATGGTACCGGCTACATCATCAATGTCCTTGTTCCACAGAACATAGGTGTAACGACCGGGTTGTTCCAGAATCGCATGGGAGATCACATCGCGACGTTCCAGCTCTTCCACAAAGCGCTCACCGTTTTGGTTGACCAGAATCGCACCGAAGAAACGGGAGTCGGCGATCAGGGCAATGGCGCCAGTCTCTGGGTTACAGATAGGATAGGTTTGGATATAGCCCAGGTTGCGGGTGTCGGCGTGGATCTTCTCACCCATGACAATACCGTCACCTGTGCCACCTGCAATACCCGTAGTACCGTAACGCTCATCCAGCTCTGGGTTGTATTGCTTACGCATAGCCACGTTGGCAGAGAAGCCACCGGTAGCTACCACAACACCGCGCTTGGCATGGTAAGTGATCTTCTTGCCGTTTTTAGTCGCCTCAACACCGACAACCCGACCATTGTTGTCCATCAGCAGACGCTCGGCGGTAGTGTTGGTGTGAATAGGCAGACCGACTTCTTCGGCTTTCTTGGCAAATTTGCCAATCACTTCGGCACCCGTGTGTCCTTTGGGGATCAGGGCGCGCTTGACGCTGTGACCACCAAACTGGAACAGCTGGTTGGGATAGTACTCAACCTTGACATAGTCACGCAGCCATTCGGCAGCATCGACGGCATTGTCTACCATCACCTTGACCATCTCAGGATCACCCTTGAAGTCGCCCCCTTTGAGTGTGTCCTGGATAAACAGCTCTTTGGAGTCAGTAATTCCCATGCTCTTCTGTACCCAGCTACCGGCTACGTTCATCTCGGCGCCGGAGATCAGCGAGTTACCACCTATGATGGGCATCTTTTCGATAATGACGGCAGAAGCACCGGCTTCCATGGCCTCCAGACCGGCACTGAAACCGGCACCACCAGAACCTATCACAACCACATCATAGGTGTATTCGGCCGGAGTCAGGGCTTCACCATGCTTGGCGGTGGCCGTTGCGGCCACCAGAGTCACACCTGCGGCTTCAACACTGGCAGCCACGGCTTTTTTGAGGGCATTGGAAGTCACGGTCGCACCGGAAACCCCGTCAACATCTACAGAGTTGTTGTCTATGATGGCCTGTTTCACATCTTTGAATGCGGCGGCGGCCAACACAGGGTTTTCTTTCTGCTTCAGCACATCGATAGCCACAATACGGCCATCCTGAATGCTGGTTTCTACCTGGATCTCACCATGCTTGCCCTGGGCAGTCCCCTGACTCTTGATGATCTCATGGGTCACCTGACAGCCGGTAATCACCACGGCAGTGGATACGGCCACGCCCAAAACGGATTTGTTCAACTGCATATTCAGTTCCTGTCGATTAAAAAAGGGAGCCTGGCTCCATTGTTAAAACTGGTATCCAAAAGCCAACCCATACTCGATACCGTCGTTGTACTGTGCACCCCAACTGTCGTACTGGGTCAGGTGCAACTTGCCGTAGAAGGCATCGGTAAATTGGGTCTGCCAACCCAGAATGATCTGGTGCCCATAGCTGTCGTAACTGAACAGCTTTTGGTGGTCTTCATCCCTGTCTATCTGCGCTTCGTAGTTGACGGACAAGTTGTGCTTCAATCCGGCAAAACTCAGCGGGTATTTGGCATTGAGCACCAGGGCATAACCTGAAATGTCATTGAAGTTCTCATCTGTTGGTGAGAAATGACCAAAGGTATAGTTGAAGCCAACCCCATAGTTCAGTGCCAAATTGCCAAACTTACTGTTGTGCGTAACCCCCAGATAAAGGTTGTCTTCGACCAGAGTCTCACTGGCAGAGATAAAGTTCTGGGCCCAAAAGTTAAAACCGCTTTCACCCAGCTTATGCTCTATGATTGCCAATGATTTTAAAGTGGTTTTACCATCTTCATTCTTCTGGTTTTCCGCGACTTCACCCGGGTTTTCCAGCTTGATATTGGCGAAATAACTGCCCCAATCGGCCAAACCCAAATGATTCAGCTTGAGAAAGGGTTGGTTAAAGACGCCAGGGTTATCATCCTTGGTATCACTGGTATAAAACTTATAACCAAGATCCAGACTTGTTTTGGTTACATCGGCCTGCACATTGGCAGAAAATGCCATAGCCAGTGCCACCCCACTCAACAACCATTTTGAGCTCATAATATTTCCTCAGACAAATACAATGCCAAGTAATTGAAAACTTTAAACACATGAATTGGACGAGAAAATAATAATTAATTGTTGCCAATAACTGCTGTGATCTTGGTCGATTACAATCCTTAAAAAAATAAACTCTGTGGTTTAAGGAAGTAGGTGATAAGAGAACATAAATTAAGTGAAAATTCCGTCAAATAAATAAAAAAAGAGACAGCGAAAGCCATCTCCTTTTAAAATGGTAATAAAATGTAAGCCTAACTCACATTTTCCTTTAATCTGTAATGTTTATCTCGGCAATAAACATTTGTGGAGATCTATATTCCTTGAACTGCCAGCCCAGCTGTTTCGCCAGCCGTTTGACCAACATAAGTCCCAGACCAAAACCTCCCATGCCATCCTGTAAGCTTGAGTTGCTGACTCGGATGCACTTGCCCCGCTGCTCCACCTTGACCTCGCCGGTGCCATGCTCGAGCGCATTGCGCAGCAGATTATTGAGCATGATGCACAGAGGCTCTTTCAGCACCAGTAGTTGGGTATCGTCACAATCCAATTGAATAACCCCCTGCTTGCCTTGGGCGTGCTCCTGCTCAGTTGCCAGCTGCCGCAACAACTCGGCCGGAGCCAAGCGCTGTTTTTCCAGCCGAGTGCTGCTCTTGTTGGTGAGCCACAACAGGGTTTCTATGATGGACTTCATCTGCGCTGTCGCTTGGCTGGCGGCCAGTACTGGCCCGGTCAGCTTGCCCTTTTGCAAGGTGAGCAGCTCAAAGGATGACTGGCAGATAGCCACAGGCGTGCGCAGTTCGTGACTGGCAAAACGCAGAAAGTTAAGCTCTCTCTGCTGGGCGTTTTGCAGTTGTTGCAGTGAGGTATTAAGGGCATCCACTATCGATTGCAATTCGGCATAACCTTGCTTGGGAAAGCTAAAGCCATTCATGCTTTGCCAGTCGTGTTGCTTGATCGCCTGACTGATTTTGTGCACCGGAGTGATTACCTGTTTTTGCATGTGAAACGCCAGGCTGGCCACCACCCCGAAGGTCATCACTATCAGCAATAAAATGGCGGTCATGTTCTTGGGCGCAAAAACAAGATCATGGGTGGCATCATAATGCAGCCACAGATACAGCGGCTGGCCTGAAGCCGTGTAATGCACACTCAGGGCATCGATATAGGGGCCATCAAGATGCTGATAACGAATACCCGTTTCTGCAGTGGGAGGCTGAAAGTCATTGATAGCTTTGATCTTATCCGGTACCCGCTGCCAGTCGGCAAACACACTGATGTTGTCGGTATCCAGCTCTGTGCTGCCCTGAAGGAACACCGCTTCAGCCGCCTGCCCTGCGTTACGCAGAGTGATCTCATGCATGGAAAACATGCCGGTGCACATCATGCAAAGGGGGATGATGCTATTGATGGCCAGAGTGACCGCCAGAAAAATAAGCCCGTAAATTTGATAGCTGCGCTTGAGGCTGAACTTGGGCATCATCTTCAGTCACTCCTCAGGCAGAGTCCTACCCCGCGAATGGTGTGGATCAGTTGACTGTCGAACGGCTTATCCACCACCCGCCGCAACAGATGCAGATGGCTGCGCAGGCTGTCGCTGTCAGGTGGGCAGTCGGGCCAGAGCATACGCTCTATCTCTTCCCGCTCCACGGTTTCCGGGCTGCGGCGAGCCAGCAAGGCCAGTATCTGCCAGCCGGTGCGGCTCAGGGACAACAACTGCCCTTGGCGATAGGCCTCGTGTTTGCCAAAGTCCATCTCCAGCTCACCCAGTTGTAATCTTGGTGGTGCCGGACGGCGCTGAGCCACGACTCTTAGGCGGGCCACCAGCTCCTCCATGGCGAAGGGTTTGATCAGATAATCATCGGCGCCGGCATCGAAGCCGCTCAACCTATCATCCAAACCGCTGCGGGCGGTCAGCATGATCACCGGCGTGGTCATACACTGGGCCTTCCAGCCCTGGCATGCTCGAACACCGTCCCCGTCGGGCAAGTTGAGATCCAGCACCACCACATCGAAATGCTGCTGTCTCAGCAGTTCATTGGCCTGAGCCAGGGTTTCGGCATAGTCACATTCAATGCCTTTTATCGCCAGGTACTGAATAATATTGTTTGCCAACAGACGATTATCTTCGACCAGCAGAATTAACATGTCAGATCAACTCAAATTGATGGGCCAGATGGATCAGATTTGCCCTGTTGCTGGCACCCAGTTTCTTGCGCATTGACTCCATATGGTATTCAACCCCACGAACACTAATGTGCAGTCGATCAGAGATCTCATGATTTTGTAGTCCGGTTGCGGCCATTCGCAGCACTTTTCTGGCATTGGCCTTGAAGATCCGGCTCTGCAGAAAGGGGTTGAACCTCTGCCTGTCATGTTCAAACAGTAGACTTTGCACCAAGATCAAGGTCTGCTGTACCCGTTCCGGATCCGGCTCGGGACGGCCCGATGCCAGCAATATGAAACGGCCAAACCAGGTCGGGTTGGCATAGCTGGGGACAGGAAAGCTCAGAACAGTGTCGTAACCATGTTTGGCAAACAGAGTTTTTACCGGGTCGTGCTCTTGCCAGCGATACCGCCAGGCTTTATCTGCGCTTAAAGACTCGGCAAAGTTACTGTCGCTGCGGGCAAAATGTTCCAGATAGTACTGTTGCAGGGCCGCTATCCTACCGGAGGAAGCCAGTGAGGCTATTGGCCTGCGCAGCCACACAGGGGCGAACAAGCCTTGATTTTCCGGGTGTTCCAAATACTCCCTGGCATTGCTTGGCAGCCCCTGAAACCAGAACCCCTGGAACCCCAGCCTGGCGATCAGCGGGCCGACGGTTTGCAGTACTTGTCTGAAACTGCTCTGTGCTTCCGTGAGTGCAGCTTGATTCAATACTGTACTCATGCGATTACTCCTCAAGAATAAGAATCAAAGCCAACATAACTCAGGCTACGAATTGAACAAAGACAGTTGAAACAGATATTTAGAATAGGCTGCAAAAATGTAACCCCATGTAAAAACTACGGAGTTTTTGACGTTATTTTCACGTCACCTCCACTATGCTGATAAGGCCAGCTTCGAGCCGCTGTTTATAGCGCATGCCTGCCGCCAATGGTGGCCTCAAGCTTACTGAATCCCTGTCTGTTTGCCGCTGAATTTCCGAGCAATGAAACCGTTGACCCTGAAAGCCAAGGCTGTTAATTATATTCGTACTCAGTAAAGTATAAGGATATACAAGATGAACAAATGGATATTATTAGCATGCTTTTCAGCAGGTTACATTTCATCTGCCACAATCGCAGAACCTGTCTCGGGTACGCTGCAACGCATTGAAGCCCATGCGGAATATTTTGGCTTTCAAGATCCGCAAGCCTACCTTCACTTCTCCGCCGAACTAAACCGGCTGATGGCCGGCGACAAGACACTGGGCGAGCCGATACTGTCTTCTGCCACTTACAGCCAAACACTGGGGGCCGGAATGGCCTTCTCGGCTCTTTCCAGTCAGCAACGAAGCGAACTCAGGGAGCTGGTTCAGGCGCGTAGAGCCAATATGGCCGAGAGCCTGGGAGTGAGCGAAGCGGCGCTGCAACAGAGGGTTGCGCAATATGCTGCCTATTCACGGCTGAATGCCAGGCTGCATGAGATCCCCATTGCCAAGGTAGTTCAAAACGCCTCACTCAGTGACAGCCCCAGACATCTGGAACTCAGTACAGAACAGCTGGCTGAATTGGGAGAGCCAGACTCACCTATAGCCCAGTTGGCCATTACTCAACTGGCGGCGCAGGCAGGTGTGCCCCAATTCACTCCGTTCGTGGTGCACTTCAGCGCCCGCGGTTCAGAGCAGAGATTTATCTACAATGACTTCTCCGGAGCCTGGAGCATTTCCGCCGAGACGACATGTCCAAGCCGCGAGTGTGGCTCGAAAACCCAGTGAGCAAAGGCTATTCCCGATTCCCTAAACAAAGAGCCCCGGTGGTTAATCCTACCGGGGCTTGGTTTCCTTAGAACTTCATCAGGAACTGAGTCGAGGCCTCGACATCCGGGGTAAACAACCTGTCCTTGTCGTAGTAAGCCACCTGTTTGCGCAGCGCCTTTAACAGTTGTTCATTCTGGGGTGACAACTGCCTGTGGTTAACTTTCTTCTGCAGGTCCATCGCCTGGGCCACCTGCATCAGCTCAAAACCATAGATGCGTGCCACGCCATCCACCACCTTGCTGAGATTCTTGCCGGCCTGGAAGTAGTTGCTGAAGTTATCCTCGATACCGCCTTGGTTGGCTATACCATAGAAGGACACGGGATTGGCCGCATGGGCTATCTCGACAAACAGGGCGGTGAAGCCATTCTGCAGGGTGTAGAAAGCCTGACCATTGGCATCATCAGGGTCGACCAAGGCTCTTGGCAAACCCGTGAAGTAAGGGTCAATCAACTTGATCTGGCGATTACTGGAGTATTTGCCCAACTGCGCCATGGCATTGATAAAGGCTTCGGTCTGGGACGCCAATTGGATGGTATCGAAGTTGGCTGAGGAGTTAATCGCCCCAGATACCGGCCCTTGGGTAAAATACTGTGCCACTTGAGGGGCATCGGCGTAACGTCCGGGTTTGGCATTGATGTAAACCGTAGGATTATCATCAGAGCTGTTAATCTGAATATTCACCAAGGTTTCCAACTGCTGCAGCTGCGACATGGCATGGGCCACAGGCCAGTGAGCACCGCGATAGGATAGCGCATCCTGCAACGGCCGCTTCTCGTCACGCTGGAATAGATATCCACCCTCCAGATTGGCCAAAATCTCTTGACCTACCTTCTCGACATTCGGCATAGGTCTGGCCGCCAAGGTATGAGGCAGCAGAGGGCTGATATTGCCGTTGATCCCCTCAAGGGCCGCGGCAATGAGTCTGGGAGAGAATTGAATGATCTGGCGGGCATCACCAATGGCGTTGACCACCTGTGCCGTTGCCAGGGCGTTGTTGGACAGAATCGAGAGTGAGTCCTTGCCAAAGGGCACCAGCGGCTTGATCCTGGCTTGCTTCATCGCCTTGGCGGCAGACATCCGCTGACCTTTGTAGAACACATCCCACTCGCCCATCATGGCGGCGCCTATGTGTGAGGCCAACAGGATGTCACTCAACCCCACAGAGCCATCTTCCGGCACAACGGGGATAATGTCTTCGTTGATAAACTCCTGGTAGATGCGGGCCACGTCCGGCTGCACACCCACATGACCCGTGGCTATCTGATTCAGGCGAATCGTCATCGCCATTTTCACGGTTTCCGGCGCTATGGGTTGGCCACTGGCCGCCGAGTGGGTAAACAGCATATTGCGGTTAAAGTCTTCCGATAGTTTGCGGGCTTCGGCACTCAAAGAACCGTCTTTGCCAAATACCGGGGTATCCTTGTTCTTGCCCACCCCAACGGTGAGCCCGTATACGGGCGTGCCTTTACGGGCTGAATCTATCAGGAGTTCATGGCTTGCATGAATTGTCTTTTGCGCTTCTTTGCTGAGAGCCACCTGCACTTGTTTATCTTTCAGCTGCAGTAGCTGCTCTATCTTGAGTGACTGACCATCCAGGGTAATCACCTCTGCCGCCAGGGCGGGATTCCACTTTGCTTATATCTTAACCAAATAACAACTCTGAGCGAAATGTAGGACTCCAACCAGCACGGCGGC
>NZ_NIJK01000003.1 GCF_002836975.1 Shewanella indica
CACGTGCGTTAAAAATGAGTAAAAACAAGTATCCCATTAAGCCTAAGAAAAATGCCGTTCACACTAAGTGAACGGCATTACTTTATGGCTGAACTTTTTCTCTCCGAATAGCTCTGAATAAGTGAAGCGATTTTAACGGTTTCATCATCATCTCCCTTTGGACTGAGCTACTGGAGCTAGCGCCCAAGATCTTTGTCCCCTGCATTTTTTAGGCAGTCCTTTGGACTGCCATTTTTATTCTCTATTTTCATGCTGTTTAGAGACTTGCCTTTAATCATGCTTGGCATGTCGCAGATAAAAAATTTATCCACCAGGGAAACTTTTTCGTCAAAGCCGACTCTGAATTGCTGAACCTTTTTCAAGTGTTTCATCATCACCTCCCTTGGATGGGAGCCCGGCGCTAGCGCAGCGGGTTTTCATTCTTTGCACGACTTTTTGTACGAATCAGTTTTGTACGACCTTGGATGGCAGCCCCTCGGGTTGCCATTTTTTTATCCCCGCTTTTCAGGCGCAAACCAAGGTCAGCAAAAAAATTTCTCTTTCCAGGAAACTTTTTCGGCAAAGCCGACTCTGAATAACAGAACCTTTTTCAAGTGTTTCATCATCACCTCCCTTGAATGGGAGCCCGGCGCTAGCGCAGCGGGTTTTCATTCTTTGCACGACTTTTGTACGAATTAGATTTGTACGACCTTATATGGCAGCCCCTTGGGTTGCCATTTTTTTATCCCGGCTTTTCAGGCGCAAACCAAGGTCAGCAAAAAAATTTCTCTTTCCAGGAAACTTTTTCGGCAAAGCCGACTCTGAATAACAGAACCTTTTTCAAGTGTTTCATCATCACCTCCCTTGAATGGGAGCCCGGCGCTAGCGCAGCGGGTTTTCATTCTTTGCACGACTTTTTGTACGAATCAGTTTTGTACGACCTTGGATGGCAGCCCCTCGGGTTGCCATTTTTTTATCCCCGCTTTTCAGGCGCAAACCAAGGTCAGCAAAAAAATTTCTCTTTCCAGGAAACTTTTTCGGCAAAGCCGACTCTGAATAACAGAACCTTTTTCAAGTGTTTCATCATCACCTCCCTTGAATGGGAGCCCGGCGCTAGCGCAGCGGGTTTTCATTCTTTGCACGACTTTTGTACGAATTAGATTTGTACGACCTTATATGGCAGCCCCTTGGGTTGCCATTTTTTTATCCCGGCTTTTCAGGCGCAAACCAAGGTCAGCAAAAAAATTTCTCTTTCCAGGAAACTTTTTCGGCAAAGCCGACTCTGAGTAGCTGAACCTTTTTCAAGTGTTTCATCATCACCATCCCTTGGATGGGAGCCCGGCGCTAGCGCAGCGGGTTTTCATTCTTTGCACGACTTTTGTACGAATTAGCTTTGTACGACCTTAGATGGCAGCCCCTTGGGTTGCCATTTTTTTATCCCGGCTTTTCAGGCGCAAACCAAGGTCAGCAAAAAAATTTCTCTTTCCAGGAAACTTTTTCGGCAAAGCCGACTCTGAGTAGCTGAACCTTTTTCAAGTGTTTCATCATCACCATCCCTTGGATGGGAGCCCGGCGCTAGCGCAGCGGGTTTTCATTCTTTGCACGACTTTTTGTACGAATTAGTTTTGTACGACCTTATATGGCAGCCCCTTGGGTTGCCATTTTTTTATCCTGCTGCTCAACTCACCCAGGTAAATAAATAGTTGATGCCAATATTGCCATTCAAGAAAATGAAAAGACTGAGTCAAACTCACTGCAACATCATAATATGGCAGACTTTTCTGGAATCTACTGTTCGAAGTGAAACAAATAAAATGAATTATTTTGCTTGGTGCGGGAACTCGCGGAAAAATCGGTAGTCAGAATCAGTGAACCGAGTGTTTCATCATTATCCTCCCTTCAAGATGGTTTCTAGCGCACCATCCAGAGTTTAGATTGAACTCTGACAGCGACCCAAATGGGTCGCTTTTTTTATGTCTCTATTTTACTGCTTGTCAGGCCCATTGAGGCGATGCTTGTGAACTTTGCAGAAGCGTGGTCAGCATATTAGCCAATTTATCCAGCGCTAGTTTTAACCCCTTTGGCATACTTTGAACATCTATGCCAAGCAGCAAGTTTTTAACCTCGAGTCCCAATTCGGTATCGCCTTCTATACTCAGTCGGCGCTGGAAGAATAGAGTGTCCGGATCCTCTTTGGCGGCTGCCACCAGCAAGAGTTCGGCGCTATTGGCACTGAAAGTGACTTCCGGAGCCGTAAAAGGTCGCACCTTGAAGCCCTGTTTGAAGCTGACTTCAAATGCCAATTCCATATCCTCGACCCGGACGCCAACCCATTGGTCTTCAAGAAAATCCAACTCGCCATCCTGAACCTGCTCGCTAAGCAATACCGCCAACAACTGTTGCAGTACACCCGCCTTGATAGTGAAAGGAACCAAATTCAGCGGTTTCCCGGCCAACTTGGGAGCCAGGGTGAGAATATCGCGCGCCGCCTTGGCGGCTAAAGCCGTGCGCATCTTGAGTTACTCCTGATAAAAAAGCCCAAACTCTGGCAGTCTAACTAAGTTTTATGGTTATAAACCTGTTTTATATCAACTCTATGAGATCCAAAGGTCGATAAACTGCTGCTTTGTTTGCAATTAGGGAGAAAGTTAACATGGAACTCCTGTGTCCGGCCGGGAACTTGGCTTCACTCAAGGCCGCTCTCAACGCCGGCGCCGATGCCCTCTATCTGGGGTTGAAAGACGATACCAACGCCCGCTCATTTGCCGGGTTGAACTTCACACCGACCAAGCTGCAACAGGCAGCCAAAGAAGTAAAGTCACAAGGGCGCAAACTGTATCTGACTATTAATACCTTTCCGCAGCCGGGTGAAGAGAAACGCTGGTATCAAGCCGTCGATCTGGCCGCCAACACAGATATTGATGGGCTGATCATGGCCGATCTGTCGCTGCTGGATTATGCCCATAATCACTACCCTCACCTGCCGTTGCATTTGTCGGTACAAGCCAGCGCCACCAATATCGGCGCCTTGTCGCTCTATAAGCGTGAATTCAACATTGAGCGCGCCGTACTTCCCAGAGTGCTTTCCATCAAGCAGGTCAAGGATCTCGCCAAAGCCAGCCCGGTTGACCTGGAAGTGTTCGCCTTCGGCAGTCTATGCATTATGGCCGAAGGACGCTGTCAATTATCTTCTTATGTGACCGGGGAATCTCCCAACTCAGGAGGTTCCTGCTCACCGGCAAAACATGTGCGCTGGCAGGAAAATCAGGGCTGTCGCCAGACCCGTCTCAACGAAGTCTTGATTGACAGCTCGGGGTTGAATGAACAGATGGGCTACCCTGTGGTATGTAAGGGACGATATCTGACCGAAGAAGACAGCCAGCCAGGCTTTTTGCTGGAATCCCCCACCAGCCTCAATACTTTGGACTTACTGCCGGAACTGGCTCAGGCTGGCATAGTGTCACTCAAAATTGAAGGTCGCCAACGCAGCCCCGCCTATGTGGAACAAGTTACCCGGGTTTGGCGCCAGGCACTGGACACCTATCAGAATGCGCCTGAGCGGTTCCAATCCAAACCAGAATGGCATGCCGCACTGGCCAAAGTATCCGAGGGACAAACCACTACGCTGGGTGCCTACGAGCGCAGCTGGCAATAGGAAGTTTTCTATGAATATTTCTCTTGGCCCGCTGCTTTATTGCTGGCCTAAAGCACAGGTACAAGCCTTTTACCGTGAAGTAGCAGACAGCACTATTCCACTAATTTATCTGGGAGAAGCCGTTTGCAGCCGCCGCAGGCAGATGAAGTTTGCCGATTATCTGGCCCTGGCCCATGAACTCAAAGACGCCGGTAAACAGATCGTACTGTCAACCTTGGCCTTGATAGAAGCACAATCCGAGCTTAAAGAGCTTAAGAAACAACTTGATAATGGCGAATTTATGGTTGAAGCCAACGATATGGCCGCCGTAGGTATGGCGCGAGAACAGGGACTGCCCTTTGTCTGTGGCGCCAGTATCAATAACTACAACAGAGCCAGCCTGGACAAACTGCACCAATGGGGCATGCAGCGCTTTGTGATGCCCATTGAGCTGTCAAAGACTTGGCTACAGAAAGTCACTACTCCCGCACCAAGCTTTGAAGTCGAGTTATTGGGCTATGGTTATCTGCCCTTGGCCCACTCGGCCCGCTGTTTCACAGCCCGCCATCGGGGACTGGCGAAAGATGACTGTCAGACAATATGCATCCAGCACCCCAAAGGCCTGGTCGCACAAACCCAGGAGCAACAGCCGCTATTGCGACTCAACGGTATCCAGACTCAATCGGCAGGCCGCTGCGATCTCAGACGGGATATTCCAGAAATGAAACGCTTGGGCGTTGACTGGTTCAGGGTATCACCCGATGGCCATGATTCTATCGCTCTGGCGGAATCTTTACGGCAAGATGCAGGGAGTGAAGTCGACGCCGAAACGAGCAATGAAGCCTGTAATGGATACTGGCACGGCGCGCCAGGCATGGTCTATAGACGTTAAATCAAAATCTTACGCAAGCTCGTGTTTGGGCTTTTAATATGGATGTTCAACAGGCTCCTGTTCATCGGGAGCCTCTTTTGTACACAGCAGCAAACACAGGACCCAGAGCATAAAACTGCCGAGTCCCAGCCATACGAGCACCGCCGGCAACCAAAAGTCGGGGCGCGGTAATTGCAGCACCAACTCATAGTAAAAAGGATTGTCTCCCTCGGTAATACCAAGTTCCAGATATGGCAAAAACAGAAAAGCGCCCAAACTGATGCCGCTGATAAGCGCCGGGATTAAGGTCCATAAGGTGGCCGCGACAAAGGGGCGTTGTACTAGATAAATTAGATAGCAACCTACGCTGATACAGCCAAAGATGAAAAACCACTTCAACATCATAGTGTGGAGATGATAGACATTGACCGGAAATAAGCCCACCCCGGCGAGCGCCATACAGGTCAGAGTCAAACTGAGATAAAGAAGATGACCACTCAATTGGCGAGATAGCTGCAGGATAAACAACCAGCAGAGTACCAAACTCAGGCTGCCAAAGAACAGACCACCATTAAGAACCACTGCCAAAGATGAATGACCATAACTGCCCAATTCACTCAAACTGTGATTGAGTAAACTGAAGCCCCGGCCATCGCCACTCTGATAGCCCAAGATAACCAACCCCAGGCCCAGCAGCAGTCCAAAGAGTCCCAGCAAACCAAAGCTCAACGCCATTCTTGCCAGTCTCTGTCTTCTTAACATGCCAGTGTTTGCCCCGGATTAGGTTTCTGCAGTCTAACTTACATGCTCCAGATTTTTTTTAAAGTCCGGGCAAGGTCTTTTTGCGTTACTGATCGCTTATTTACCCGAGTTTAAACAACAAAAGTCGCTCCCGGTCGAATTATTGCATTTTGGCACCAGAGTATAGATTCCGGTTCGTTGGCCCCTGGCTTATTCAGCAACTAATTGATGATATTGATTCTAATCGTCAAGATGATGACAGCCACGGAAATTGACATGGCTTGTCCAAGGGCAAAAAAGCGCCAGCAGATTCCACTGTAGCCAGCCGATAGCCAGTTTATTTATAGCGTTTTATCCCGGCCAAAACACTGACCACAGAGTTTTACAATTAGTATTCATATCAATGATATGCAAATACTGGTTCCTAAAAGATTTGTCAAAAAAGCCCTCACCCCAATAACCACAAAAATGTTATGCTTATCACACTTAAAACGATAATAAGGCCTGAATCAACATAGGGCCACTAACTCTGAGCCGGAATAAAGATGTCCACAAGGAATTCCACCACTACAGACAGGGAAGTCTGTCTGCAATCCACCGATGAACTCATTTCCACCACAGATCTTCGCGGCGTTATCACTTACGTCAACCCTGCCTTTGCCAAGATCTCGGGTTTCTCTGAAGTCGAGCTATTGGGCCACAGCCACAACATGGTTCGCCATCCCGACATGCCCAAGGCGGCCTTTGCCGAAATGTGGCAGTGCCTCAAGGCTGGCCAATCCTGGCGGGGATTGGTCAAAAACCGTTGTAAGGATGGTGGTTTTTACTGGGTCGATGCTTTTGTTTCCCCCATCTTTGAACAGGGAAAAATCATTGGTTATCAATCCGTCAGGGTTAAGCCCAGCCAAGAGACTGTTAAGCGGGCCATCAAAGTTTACCGCCGTCTGAACCAAGGGAAAGAAGTCAAAGATCCACTGACGCTGACACAAAAACGCTTGCTTTCAGCACTGATGGCTGGGGCTGGTCTGCTGCTCTGTGGTTATATTTGGGGATGGGGAGTGATGTTGGCCGGGGCCATATTGATGGCGCTCAATCTGGCAATCTTCTATGACGAAGCCTTTCGTATTCCCGCCCGACTGATGACACTCAAGCAAGAGTACGACTCTATCAGTCGCTTCATCTATGCCGGGCAAGACACCTCATCTGTGCTCGAATTCCAGTTACAACGTAAAGCTGCCATGCTTCAAGGCGTATTGGGCAGGACTCAGGATCAAGCTCTGAAAACCAATGATATTGCCGCTCAGTTGGTGGTAGCCACCGAGCAGGCCAGAGTCGGCATGGATCTGGAGCAGCAACAGATGCATCAAATTGCCAGCGCTATCGAAGAGTTGCACGCCACTATCAGTGAGGTAGCCGACAATACTCAGGCTACTTCTGGCCGTATAGATGAGGCTTATGGCCTCTGTCGTCAAAGCCGGGATGTGATGCATCAGAACAGCAAACATATTCTCCACCTAGCCGATGATGTTGCCAGGGCGGCTTCCAATGCCAAGCATCTGAACGATGAAGCTCAGCAAGTTGCCAATGCCATGTCGGAAATCGATGCCATTGCCGATCAAACCAACTTGCTGGCCCTCAATGCAGCCATAGAAGCAGCCAGAGCCGGTGAACAGGGACGCGGCTTTGCCGTGGTCGCCGACGAGGTCAGAGCCTTGTCGGCTCGAACCCAAGAGTCCACCAAAAGCATTTCTGCCAGCATAGAGACTATGTTCAGCATGCTGACCAAGTGGGCCACTGAGATGGAAGCCAGTAGACAACAAGCACAGAAATGTGCAACCGAAGCATTATCGGCAGTAGAGTCCATCAACACAGTTAACCAGGGAATGAGTGAAATACACGATCTCGCCAGACAAAATGCCGTGGCAGCCACCCAGCAGGGGCAAGTGGTACAGGAAATAGCAAGTGGCATCCAGATGATTCATGGCGCCACCCGTGACAACGTTTCTGCCCTAGGTCAAGTAGAGCAAGCCGTATTGCAATTAAAGGCCAGTGCCGACAGGTCATTGAATCTGAGACAAACCTTCGGTTAAGGATCAATCCTGGACTTGACTCGAGCAACAATTATTTAACCATTTATTTTTGAAGACATTTTTATTAGGAACTGCTCAAACAATAATTACGCAAAGACTGCTAATAACTATGCTGTTGTGATCAAAGAGACAGAACTGACAGCGAATGAATTTACATAGCCGCATTAAGGGGGTAATCTTGCCCCCTTAATTCTGGGGCTGGCTGAATGAAAATGCATCCAAAGCCAATATTGCCCCTGGCGAGTAACTTTTTACTCATTCATTAGTGTAAATTCAGGGTGTAACAAACGTGGCAAACGAAAAACAACCCCGCAACATAGCAACCATACTCACCTTCCTGGTGCCATCCCTGCTCGGTGTCTTACTCTTTATGACACCTATCAGTTATAACAACGAACTGACGATCCCTGTAGCTGTGTTGGCCGGTGAACTCAAAGGTTTGCTCAATGATTATCTGACCGGCATAATTTGCGCCATAGTAGTATTTATGGCCACTGCCAGTGTATTGGTAAAGCTCCTTCGTCCCGGCTTCGTCCGCCACAGCAAGTTTCTTAACTCTCTGTTGAATATCAGCCCTGCCTGGCTCTTGGTTAGAGTATTGGGAGCAATATTTATCTGCCTGACCTTCTTCCAGGTTGGCCCTGAGATACTCAGAGCCGATTCCACCGGCGCCTTGGTAATGAATGACCTGCTGCCGCTACTCTTCTGTGTGTTCTTTTTTGCCGGTATGTTCCTGCCTTTATTGCTCAATTTTGGCCTGCTGGAACTCTTCGGTACCTTACTGACCAAATTGATGCGACCGGTATTTAACCTGCCGGGACGCAGCGCCATCGACTGTATGGCCTCTTGGCTCGGGGATGGTAGCGTTGGTATTCTGCTCACCAGCAAGCAGTATGAAAACCGCTTCTATACCCAACGTGAAGCGGCGGTTATCGGCACCACCTTCTCGGCAGTCTCTATCACCTTTACCCTTGTGGTGCTCACTCAAGTGAAACTGCAGGCAATGTTTGTGCCCTTCTACCTGACCGTCTGTCTGGCCGGTATTGTTGCCGCCATAGTTGTGCCCAAGTTGCCGCCGCTGTCACGCAAAAAAGATCTCTATGTTGATGGCAGCCCCAGGCAGAAAGATGATGAGTCACTGCCGCAAGGCCATAACTCCCTGTCCTGGGGGCTGGAACTGGCGCTCACCAAGGCAGCCAATACCGGCGGTATATTCAAGGTGCTCTCCGAGGGGGTAAAGAATGTCATCGATATGATCTTCGGGGTACTCCCTGTCGTAATGGCAATAGGCACCATAGCTTTGGTCATCGCCGAATACACCCCGGTATTTGACTATCTTGGCATGCCTTTTATTCCGCTGCTGGAATTGATGCAAATCCCCGAAGCAACACAAGCCTCCAAGACTATAGTCGTTGGGTTTGCCGATATGTTTATCCCCTCGATTCTGGCCACCAGCATAGAAGCCGACATGACACGTTTTGTGATTGCGGCGCTGTCGGTCACCCAATTGATCTACATGAGTGAAGTAGGCGCTTTGCTTATCGGCAGCAAGATACCGGTGAAAATTTGGGAGCTGTTCGCCGTCTTCCTGCTACGTACTCTGGTCACCCTGCCGGTAATTGCCGGAATGGCACATCTGCTGTTCTAGGGGCAATGTAACCTAACCTCCCGACAACGGCCGCTACATGCGGCCGTTTTTGCAGCATCACCTATGAAATCCCCCCCGTAAGTATCTGTGTCACCGCGGCTTCGCATCTGGCAGAGAATGTTAAAGCCTTCAACAAGTGCTCGTACGCCAAGGATGTCGATCAGCAAGATTTGCGAACAGTACCAGAGTGAAATGGCCGATTACAGCCGACTGATGCTGACTAACCTGGAGCGCGCCGCCAAGCGGAGCCGCAGCGTCAAACAGCTCTCCGTCGAGAGAGTCCCATGAACAACTGCGGGAATTTAAACTGGTGACTCAAGTGCTTGGCGGCGAGATCCGCCTGATCAGTGCACCGGGGCATGGCAGCGAATTCCGCATCATATTGCCAAATGATATCGAGATGAGTTCGGGGGCGTCACAATAAGGTCATCGAGACGTCACTTCAAGGTCAAATAACTGACTTAGAGTCTTTCACAGTCAAACCCGTTTCACTGGTTTTATCCAGGAGCCGCGATGAAAGACAGCAAGTCATTGGTCAACAAACCATCGACATTTCGCCCATACTCCCGCCGCGCAGCCGAGCCTGTCATCAAGCTCAACGCCCTCTGGCTCTCGGATATTCACCTGGGCAGCATTGACTGCAAGGCCGAATATCTGCTGCACTTCCTAAACAGCGTTCAGCCCAAGGTGCTGTATTTGGTGGGGGACATAGTCGACATCTGGGCCCTCAAACGCCGGGTATTCTGGCCCGAGAGTCACAACCAACTGCTGCAAAAACTGCTGCAGATGGCGCAGAGCGGCATCAAACTTGTGTATCTGCCCGGCAACCATGACGAGCTGTTTAAACTACCACCAGCTGCAACTCGCCGATGTCGTTATCAGCAAAGAGTACCGACATCAAACCCTGAGCGGCAAAACCCTGCTGATGCTGCATGGCGATCAGTTTGACTCCGAAGTCTGTATCGGCCGTATCACCGCCCGCCTCGGCGATCACCTCTACGATGTCTTGATGTTTCTTAACCGCCATCTGCACAAGGTTCGCCGCCGTCTCGGTTATCCCTATTGGTCTTTGGCCGGCTTTATCAAGCAAAGAGTCGGCAAGGCTCAACAAGCCATCAACAGTTTTCGCGAAGCCGTGGTGCGCTATGGCCGCAAGCAGAAGGTGGACGGCATCATCTGTGGTCATATTCACCAGCCTGAGCTCACGGAAATGAGCGGCTTTATCTATGCCAATGATGGTGACTGGGTAGAGAACTGCACCCTATTGACTGAAACCCTCGAGGGCGAACTGCAACTCGAGCGCTGGAATGAACAACTGGGCCGGACCGAAGTACTGAAACGCTTCGCCTGGCAGGGACAAGAACAACAAGCTGCTTAAATCAGGTACCCCATTATGATGTTTACCGTCGATAAAGTCGTGGAATCCAATCTGCCCAATATCAACAGCAAGCCTTGGCTCGCCAAGCCAACCAAGGCCTTACTGCGTTATCTGCTCAATGAGCGGGAGTGCAATGATATCGCCGGCCAATTCAGTTTTCTCAAGGGCGTGGATTTTGTTGAACAAGTGCTGGAAAGCTTTGCCGTCAGCTATACGGTGCCGGACAGTGAAGTGGAAAATATTCCCCATCAGGGCCGGGTCGTTATCTTCGCCAATCATCCGATAGGTTCGCTGGATGCTCTGGTGCTGATAAAACTTATCAGCGAAGTCAGGCCTGACATTAAAGTGGTTGCCAACGAGCTGCTGATGACACTGACGCCACTGCACAACATCCTGCTGCCGGTTCGCAATATGACTGGCGGAACCCCCAGACAACACCTGGAGAAGATCCATCAACATTTGCGTAGTGAAGGCGCTGTGCTCATCTTTCCATCGGGTGAGGTTTCCCGGCTCAGACCAAACGGCATTCGCGATACCCAGTGGCAAACCGGCTTCCTGAAGATGGCTATCAGCTGCAATGCGCCGCTGCTGCCCATGTATGTCGATGCCAAGAACTCGGCCACCTTTTACGGCGCTTCCATGTTATATAAACCTTTGGCGACTCTGCTATTGGTCAAGGAGATGTTTAAACAAGCCAGTAACACTTTGCCGGTGCGTATCGGCGAGCTTATCCCGGCAGAAGCGGTCAGCGGCAGTGACTTCCCGCTCAAAACCCGGGTCAGTCTGCTGAAGAACCACCTCTATCGCATCGGCAAGAACCGCAGCCCACTGTTCAACACCCAAAGCGCCATCGCCCATCCGGAAAAACGTCGTGAATTGCAACAGGCTTTATTGCTGTGCGAGCAGCTTGGCCAAACTCAGGATGACAAGCAGATTTTCCTCTACCGCCATCAGGGCTGCAGCCCTGTGATGCGGGAAATAGGTCGGCTGCGGGAACTGGCTTTTCGCGCCGTGGGTGAAGGTACGGGAAAACGCAGAGACATAGACAAGTACGACTCCAGTTATCTGCACCTGGTACTCTGGGATCCCAAGGAGCTGGAAATAGTCGGCGCCTACCGCTTTGCCGAAGTTGCGAACTTGCACAGTGCCGGAGAAAGCCTCTACAGTGAGTCACTGTTTCACTATCAAACAGAATTTGCGCCCTATTTCGCCAAGGGCCTGGAACTCGGCCGCAGCTTTGTACAGCCTAAATATTGGGGAAAGCGCAGTCTCGATTACCTCTGGTACGGCATAGGTGCCTTTCTGGCTCGTCATCCCGGCTACCGCTATCTGTTCGGGCCGGTGACCATAAGCAACCAACTGCCGGCACCAGCCAAGGAGATGTTAGTACACTTCTACCTGCAGCAGTTTCCCTGTAAAACACAACTGGCACAGTCTTTCGCGCCTTTTGGTCTGTCACCTGAGCGCCAGACTGAGCTGGACAAACTCTATATCGATTCAGATTATCAAGACGCGTTTAAACAGCTCAAGCAGACCCTTGCCAGTATGGGAGCCGCAGTGCCTACTCTCTACAAGCAATACGGCGAACTTTGTCAGCCTGATGGGGTGCGCTTCCTCGCCTTTGGAGTGGATGCCGACTTTGCCGACTGTATCGATGGCTTGGTGCTGGTAGACTTGGACAAACTCAAGTTCAAAAAACGCAGCCGCTATATCGATTGCCATCTGCAGGAGCTCAATCAGCAAGATGAAAATGCTCTGAGTTAGCATTATTGACAGGGCTCTGATATAACAAAGAAAAGGTTATGGAGGATCCCTATGCAGCTCTGCATCGCCGATATCATGATCACCCGGGTTGTCACAGTGGAAATGGACGATCGCCTGAGTGTGGCCAAAGAGATATTTCATCATGCAGGCTTTCATCACTTACTGGTAGTGAATGATGAAGGCAAGCTGGAAGGCGTCTTGTCCGAGCGGGATCTGCTGCGAGCCTTAAGCCCCAACCTTGGCAGCGAAACGGCCACCAGCAGAGATCTGGAGACCCTCAATAAGCGGGCACACCAAGTAATGAGCCGTAACCCTGTAACCGTTGCGCCCCACGTAGGCCTGGCGCAGGCTTCCAGGCTCTTATTGGAGAAAGATATAGGTTCACTGCCGGTACTGGAAGACGGCGAAATTGTCGGTATAGTGACCTGGAAGGATCTATTACGAGCCTATTGCTGTTAACCCGAACTGGCTCAAGCATCATGACTTAGGGAAAGTTATCTTAGAGTCATCTCATCCAACTTACGGGCCTTCTCAGAGCTGAATGCTTCCTTGAGCAACACACACTCTCTGGCTTCCCTGATAAAGTAACGCTTACCGCGGGCATCCTTTAACGACTTACCGCTCAAACGCGCCATAAATAGCTGCTGCTTGTCCAAGTCCCAGCGATAAAAGGCAATCTGCTCTCCCTTGCTGGTAATCAAGTGACATTTAACATCCTGCCGCTCGGCGGCTTGGGCTGTAAATAGCATACCGGGCAGTAGGAGCAACAAACCATATTTAATTGATCTAATCATTTCCAACACTCCGTTGAAGCACCACTTTTAATCCCGGCATCGGTCAAGGTCAGCGTTTTACACTTACTGTCGCGGCTGGCCTGCGCTCCTTGTGCCGTTGCGGTCAGGGTGAAATCCGCTGTGCCGGTTGACGCGATACTGTAATGACCATTCTCAGTAATAAAGGGACTGGCATTGAGCCCCAGTTTGGTCATATCCGTGGCATAAGTGCGATTATCCAAATAGTATTGCTCCTGCAGATTGGCCAGTCGCATCAAGGCCGCATGAGCCTCGGAACGAGTACTCTTGGCAATGTACTGCACATAAGATGGATAAGCGATAGACGCCAGTATGCCGATAATGACCACAGTGATCATGACTTCTATCAGGGTAAAACCCGCTGGTCTTTTCATCTCTTATCCTACTCATTTACATGGTAATAAATTCGATTGGTCGTTAAACCACTTCCCAGAGAAATTGTTCCTTTACAATCACCATTTTCACACTCACCCTTTCCTACGCCGATAATATATGCAGTAGGATCCTCATCAGTCTCTGGTTTAGGGATAACTATTTGAGGAGTATCTGGCACTCTCTCCCCAACATCATAAAAAACTTCACTAAAACTGCGTGTTCCCTTATGCAAGTCAAATACATATAAACGGCCTTGACCGGCAAATCCACATATCCCTGCATCTAAATCTATATCTGAATTAACTGGCGGAACAAAAGATGTAAAATACACCTTGCCGTCAAAAATTAATGATGCTGATAGGGACTTTTCCCCTAAAGATCCAAAATTATAAAACCATCCTCTTTTTGTTCCGAAGGCAACATCCTCAGATTGAGATGCAGGAGCCGACGACGTAACATCATACAAATCTTCAAGACCCAATGGCTGTGGATTACCGTCTGAAAAATATTGAGTCACAACATTTCTATCTTGAAATACATAAAACATATCGTCTGTTGCTGTACCTAGAGGATGAGTTCGATTCCCGCTACCAATAGCTACTGCATCATAAGGGACATTTTGATAACTTAAATCCCCATTATCACTATGTATATTGCTGAATTGAGTCTGAGCCACAACTGGCTCAACAAAAAACATTCTATCATTAGGAGAACCTGAGGTAGCAATAGAGGCAAACATAAAGATAGGCCATTTAGACATCTCATTACTAGGCATATCGACTCGCCATATTTGCCCACTCACATCTGAAGCGTAAATTCTGTCACTTAAACCATCATTATTACTATCGAGTACTGCGACTCTATTGGGAATGCTACTCATCCCAATTTCAGACCATTTCTTTATCAGTTCACCAGTAGCAGCATTGATTATATATATAGCATTACCAGCTCCTCCAGAAAAAGCCATCCCCCCGCCAATTATCAACACTGGGCCACTAACACCTGGGATATGAGTAATAACAGGTTCAGACCATGACTCACCTAGCTCCTCAAACCCAGCACTGTCAGAATTAATCATCCATTTAAAAACTGGGCTATCTGGGTTTGTTATATCTAATGAATAATATGAACTCCCCCCTCTTCGCATACCTAAATAGACCCAAGCCTTAGACACTTTTCCGGCTGAGTCTGTTTCAGTATAAGCGATAGGAGACAAATCCATTCCATAAACACTATGTACTCCAGTTTCATAGTTTCTACGCAACTCAGGGACATTCCCCCATAATTCATTTGGTATGAATGCCCATGACTCTTGAACATTACCAATAGAATAATCACCGCTTCCTGAATCTGAGTCTTTAAACATGTGTACTAAACCCTGATTAGTACCAATTAGTATTCTAACATCAAGATTTTCTCCTTTATCATCTGGAGCTCCACCAAAGTTAATTGCCAAAGGTTTGGAGTGGAGAGGGTCTCCCATTATATCTTCTCTAGCTTCTGATGTAATGCTATCACCATCATCATCATCCACGTCAACGCCATATAACCAATCTAGATCATCTTGAGAGTAAGCAGAGCTAAAGCTTGAGCTTTTTAAGTCTACCAAACCATTGCCTACATTAGTCTTTATCGCTCTACCTTTTAAACTATCCTGTAAAGTTGGAAGCACTCCGCCTGAGTTAACCTTATTACCATCAATCTTATTCCCAGAACAAGCGTTCCAATAAGTACACACGGTCGGTGCAATATTTCCGCTAGGATCAATTGCGTTAGTAGTGCCGCCAGGAGCAACAATTTCTCCAGATGAATTAACTTTAAGCTTCTTAAGATTACCGCTCCACCTGGGCCCTTCACCGGGTAAAAACATCGCGAAATAAGCAGAATTATAAGTTTGAGTTTTATCAAAGTTATTGCTGGCAATACTTGGTGAGGTAAAAGAAGAGTCTATTGATAAAATTGACTTGAGAGCATCATCCATAGCTCCAACTAAATCTAACCCAGTTTTAGCAATATAATAACCTTTAGATATACCATTGTCATTTCTTGGATTACCTCCTCTAAAAGCCGCCTCCTCTAAAAGAGCTGCGGCCGTCTCCGCGCCTTCGGAGAAACCTATTGTAAAAACTCGCACATTCTGTTTATTATCTATCCCTGTTGAGTCTTTAATACCTTTAACCAAGTCATTGTTATACATGTAAGCAGCTAATGCTGGAAAATAACTAACCTCTTCCTCACCATCATCATTCACAAACTCAAACCCAGAATAATCAGCAGCACTATCTGAAGATGAAGTCAAAGATAAAATATTCGCATTAGCGCTATTATCTAAAGTTGGTGCTCCATCTGTAATATAGATAACATATGCGGTATCAGGGCATTTTTTAAACGGTGATGAGTAATTGCCTGAAGATATAATGCTTGGCGGATTATTAGGAATATAGTCATCAATATTGAAAAGACCTTTCCCATTAGCATCTTTATTGCCATATGTTACAGGCCCACCACTAAAGTATTGATATGCTTCATACAATGTTTCGCATAAGGGGGTGTTGGTCTGCGCCGGCATACCATTAATTAATGATGTAAGACTGGTTAGATTACCATCGGTCATTTCCGCTATATCGAATACGATTCTACCACCATTCGCATCACCCTCTTCAGGGTAGTTAAGATTAAATACGGCTAAACCCGCATCGATTGGAATAGCCAAATCTGTAAGAGCTGAAACTAAAGCCTCCTTTGCGACCTCAAGCCTTGTTCCAGTTCCACCACTATTTTTACCATCTTCAGTTGTTGTTACCCACTCATACCAAACTAGATAATGAGCAGTATACAGGGTGACAGGAGACCCCTTTCCGAAATCAGTATGGTCTAAGCTGTACTTACTAGCGACATCGTCCGTATCTACTGTATACATATCTTTTGAATCTATAGGATACCCTAAAGGAAAATCTCCACCCTTCTTATTTTTCCCAGGATTGCCAGGATTTTCATTTAATATATCCTCGTAACAATCAACAATCTGCCCTTGATTAAACCCTTCATTATCTGCCAGAGAATACCATTTACCGGCATTCCCTTTCAGTTTAAACTCCCGCAAATAGCCAGTATATCGCCCTCTAGAAGTTAATGCATCAGCGGCAAGCTGACAATTATTATTATCATTATAAAATCTACGGGACTCTGTTGGGTCATCAGGCACAGGCATAGTACTCGTATTATCTATACCTCCAGCGTTCCAATATATACCTTTTTCATTAATATAGCCTGCATATCCAGTAAGGTAATCAGAAAAACCATCAGCGTACGTGCAACGTTTATTATTATAATCTTCTTCAGAGCAGTATGAACTTGTAGCATTTTCATCTTCGGTGGACATACTCCCCGAATTATCGAAGATAAATAGCACTTGCGGACGTTTACCACTTCTGACTGTAGAATCAATTAGGTAAAGTTCTGTATCATCAGCAATAGTAACTCCAGAAACTACAACCATGGCCATCAGAACACTTAGTAATAGTTTATTAAACATAATTTTAGTTTCCTGTAAGTATTTGCTGTTCAACTCCGGATGCAACCGTTAACGAACCTAGGCTATCGCGGCCATAACTGACTGTACTTGTTATCTGAAATCGGCGACAACTCACTAAATTGGCTCCGGTAGCATTGGAGGTTCTTTGACAACTAACATCCTTCACCCCTGTTTCCGGTAAAGGCGAAATAACCTGCTTACCATAAAATCTGTCCAAACCCACTTCATCTTTAACATTCGCAAATGGCGCCCCGGCATACTCTGTAATAACCGCGTGCAGCCCACCATCGGCCAAGGCTTTGGCTTCCACCCGCTCGGCACCGGCGCCGGCCATGCGCAGCGACTGACTGGAGTTAACCGCCAGTGCCACACCAATTAAGGTCAAAATAATCAGGAGGATAAGTGCAAAAAAAAGTACAACTCCCCGCTGCTGCCTTATCTTCATCTACTTAATTCCTTATCAACACCGGGTTTTCAAGTACCACAGTGGTCGAAACCACCTTACGGCGGAAGTGATCAGGTTTTACATTGTCATTCTCGTCTGGCCTTGGGTATGTAATTGTTTTATCACCTATTTGATAGGTATTCTCATTTGTATATGCCTTGTCCTCTGCAACTGAACGTACCAGTAAAAAGACTCTCAAGGCCACAATTCGCTGAAACAGCTGGTTATCCCACATTAGATCCGTCACACTCTGCACCGGCATAAAGCTATCGGCTGTGTCATCACCATCCTCATCAAACCCATAGAGAATGCGCATATTCTCTATGCCTTCGACCAAGGGTTCGTCCACATTCATTCCACTTTTAGAAAGTGATTTGCGGGTCAGAACCGGCACGCCGTTATTGTCTTTGATAAAGTAGACATGGTGTTGATATTCCCACACCCTTTGGTTTTCAAGGGCGGGATCTGTATCGTTAAAAAACACCGCCTGGCTGGCCGTTGTCGCTACCCGAAAACCACCGCCGGTACCGGGAGGCCCCACCAGACGTTTAATCTGAATCACATCTGTCCCATCAATCACTGAACTGACACAGCTCAGTGAACCGGTACTCACCCCGGCCTCATAGCCCCAAAGACGTCTGAAGTGGGCAGGTTTATCATTAGGCAGAGTGGCGTTGTTGAGCCCCTCGCCGGTGCAATCTGTCCCAACTGTATTATCGACCCGAGTATTGGTACCCAGCACAAAGTCTGTACCCGTCATATCTCCGAAGAAACCTACCTGACTCAGATCCGGTACCATGATAGCCAGCGCGATACGGCCATTTTCCTGCAACTGATTGAACTGCCCTGTGGTAGTAACATTGGTGGCAGACATACTGAACATGGCGAACAAGCCTAGTGTCAGAAACAGGCTGATAACCATGGCCACCATGAGCTCAACCAAAGAAAAACCCGACTGCTTTGAATTTGTCACACTCATAGCCTTAACCTTGGTTAATCACAGTCTTGAGGATAAAAACCCGCCGACGCTTCCCCAGGCTATCGCCGCAGTCAGTCGCTTCATAGGCGGTGCCGGCGGTTTCCTGAATGCCTCGCCATGCCATCACGATAGTGACATCACTGCCATTGACAGTCAGACAAGCAGTGGCGCTATCGAGGCCGCCGACATTCCGGCTATCTGCCTTTTCAGCAGCGCCGGTAAAGAGCTCCTGCCATTGGTAAAGATCCCAAGCCAAAGTCTCGGCAGTAGTGCAGGTCACAGTGGCGCTAAGGCCCACATCACAGGATTTTGCAGGGGCACTTCCGCTTCCATCATAGGAGCCCTCATAACTACTCAAAACCTTGTTATTGAGCTTCATTCGATTGAGGATATCGTTGGCAAAGTAGGCCGCCTGAGTCTGTTGAAATGATTCAAAGCTGGCGCGCTTGGCTACTATATGTAAGTTAAATATCCCGATAAGCCCTATCACCAAAATGACGAGCGCTACCATAACCTCAATCAGAGAGAACCCCTCCCTGCGTTTTTTCATAGGTGTCAAATCTCCAGACAGCGCCATGTTTTTGACAATAAATTCAGCCTATTAGTTCTTTAATATCTTATAGTTAGCTAAACGCAACAATAATACCTGTTAATGATAGTTGAGTCGAATGTAAATCGCCAGTAACAAGTATCGCTAATAAATTCAAGCCTGATAAGAAGTATTTTTTCCATAAAAAAAAGAGGCTTAGATAGCCTCTTTTTAAAATGCTGTTCGCTTAAATAAGCGCGATAAACTCGCGGTTTCTTACCTTAGCTCAACCGGTACGGCAAATACGGTATCTTCCTTGCGCCCTTCCACTTCGGTCACCACGCTCGGCGCCAATTTAGCTATAGCCTCAACAACCTGCTGCACCAACACCTCAGGAGCAGAAGCCCCGGCAGTAACCGCAACCTTGCTGACACCATCAAACCACTCACGTTCTACATCATCGGCGTTATCGACCAGATAGGCCTGAGTGCCAGACTTGAGCGCCAATTCCCGCAGTCTGTTGGAATTGGAGCTGTTTTTGGAGCCAACCACAATCAGCAAGTCCACATCCTGGGCCATTTTACGTACCGCATCCTGACGGTTTTGGGTCGCGTAGCAGATATCGTCTTTCCTGGGCCCTTCAATCGAAGGGAACCGCTTCTGCAGCGCGGCAATAATATCCAGGGTATCATCCACCGACAGCGTGGTTTGGGTAACAAAGCAAAGGTTGTCCGGCTCTTTCACCTGCAATGCATCCACGTCGGCCGGAGACTCAATGAGATAGACTCCCCCTTCAGGGTTATCGTACTGCCCCATGGTGCCTTCCACTTCGGGATGGCCGGCATGACCGATAAGAATGCACTCAATACCCTTGCGACTGGCGCGGGTCACCTGCAGATGCACCTTGGTCACCAGAGGACAAGTGGCATCAAACACCTTAAGACCGCGACGCTTGGCTTCATTGCGCACCGCCTGCGACACCCCATGAGCACTGAAAATCACTATGCTGTTGTCGGGCACCTGATCCAGTTCATCGACAAAAATCGCCCCCCGCTGCTTGAGATCTTCAACCACATAACGGTTATGCACTACTTCATGGCGCACATAGATTGGCGGGGAAAAGAGTTCCAGCGCCCGTTCCACTATGCTGATAGCCCGGTCAACACCGGCACAGAAGCCTCTGGGATTGGCCAGTAATATGTTAAGACCGGTAGATTTTGCTACTGACATATCAAAGCTCCTGCAATACTTCCAGTTCAAAGGTCACCTGGTGGCCCGCCAGCGGATGGTTCAAATCCACAGTGACAGAATCACCGGCTATCTCCCTCACTATTCCGGGTATTTCACTGCCGCCAGGGCCAGCAAAGCTGACTATAACACCGGGTTCCAGCGTCATATCTGCCGGGAAGCGAGTGCGATCCAGATGATGAATGGCGTCGGGATTGGACTCGCCGAAAGCATCGGCTGGTGCCAAGGTAAAGCTGTGATTATCGCCGGCTTTCAGCTCAAGGAGCTCAGCTTCAAACGCCGGGCTCAGACTGCCGTCGCCAATATTGAGCCTGGCAGGTTTACCGGAGGCTTTGGTACTGTCAGCAGTCGAGCCATCTTCCAGCAATATATTAAGGTGGCACAAGAGGGATTTTACATCAGACATCTGCGTTACTCCTTGGCTTCATTCTGCTTGGCTGCGGCCTTGTCACCGCCGAAAAATGAATCCCAGATGATCAGGACTGCGCCAACACAGATAGCCGAGTCAGCGATATTGAATGCCGGGTAATGACTGGTTTTCCAGTAAAAATCGAGGAAGTCCACCACAAAACCGTGCATCAGGCGATCGACAAGATTTCCCAGTGCGCCGCCAATCACCAGAGTGTAAGCCAGGTTAAGGCGCCACAATCCAGCCGATTGCCGTCTGAGCCAAACGGTCAGCAACACACTGAAGCCGACAGCGACGGCAGTGAACAACCAACGCTGCCAGCCACCGGCATCACTGAGAAAGCTAAAGGCGGCACCATAGTTACGCACATAGGTCAGATTAAAGAAAGGCAACAGCTGCACCGACTCATACAGCTTGAAGTTCCCCAATACCCACTGTTTGGACAGCTGGTCAGCCAAAAAGGCCAACACAGCCACCCAATACCAGCGCAGGCCACTTTGTTTCCAGTCTGCGGGCATGTTTATTATCCTCAGGCGAACAGGCGCTGTTCACCTTCTCCTTCGATATTGGTCACACAGCGGCCACACAGCAGTGGATGCTCGGCGATCTGGCCAACGTCTTCTCTGTGGTGCCAGCAGCGATCACACTTGGCCGCTTCGGACTTGGCAACGCTTAGCTTAAGTGATGCCAGCTCAGTTTCACGGGCAGCGGCAGGCGCATCGGCAAGCGGCTTAACCACGGCTTTGGAGGTCAGCAGCACAAAGCGCAGCTCGTCACCCAGTTTGGCCAAAGCTTCAGTCAGCGCCGCATCGGCAAACAGAGTCACCTCGGCTTCCAGCGCGCCGCCGATCAGCTTATCGCGGCGGCCTTGCTCCAGTGCCTTGTTGACTTCATCACGAACCTGCAGCAACTGTGCCCAGTATTCATCACTCAAATCTGAGTCCAGCTGGACAGCCTTGAGGCCCTGGTACCATTCCTGAGTAAACACATAGGCGTCACGCTTACCGGGCAGCAACTGCCAGATTTCATCGGCAGTGAAGCTAAGAATCGGGGCCACCCAACGCACCATGGCTTCGGCAATCAGATACAGAGCCGACTGACAGCTGCGACGGGCGTGACCATCACGCTTGGCGGTATACTGTCTGTCCTTGATGATATCCAGATAGAAGCTGCCCAATTCAACCGAGCAGAACTGCATCAGCTTCTGGGTCACTATATGGAAGTTGTAGGCATCATAGGCTTCCAGCAACTCTTCCTGCAGTTTGGCGGCGCGGCGCACCACCCAACGATCCAGTGCCACCATGTCTTCGATGGCAATCATGTCTGTCTCTGGCTCAAAACCGCTCAGGTTAGCCAGCAGGAAGCGGGCGGTGTTACGGATACGGCGATAAGCATCGGCGCTACGATTAAGGATCTCATCGGATACTGTCATTTCACCGCTGTAGTCGGTAGAAGCCACCCACAGACGCAGAATATCGGCGCCCAGTTTGTTGGTTACCTGCTGTGGTGCAATCACGTTGCCGATAGACTTGGACATCTTGCGGCCCTTGCCATCCACGGTAAAGCCGTGGGTCAGTACCTGCTTGTAAGGTGCCTTGCCGTTCATGGCGGTTGAAATCATCAGTGATGACATGAACCAACCACGGTGCTGATCCGAGCCTTCCAGGTAGAGGTCAATTCCCTGCCCCTGGAATTCAGGGCGGGCAGCAACCACTGATGAGAAGGTAGAACCTGAGTCATACCAAACATCCAGAGTGTCGGTCACCTTGCGGTACTGTGCTGCATCTTCACCCAGGAGTTCAGACTCATCCAGATCCCACCAGGCTTGAATACCCTGCTGCTCAATGCGATGAGCAACACGCTCCATCAAAGCCACGCTGTCTGGATGCAGCTCTTCGGTTTCCTTGTGAACAAACAGAGTGATAGGCACGCCCCAGGTACGTTGGCGCGAGATACACCAGTCAGGACGGTTCTCGACCATCTTCTCAATCCGGCTCTGTCCCCAATCCGGGATCCACTGGGTTTGCTCAATTTCACCCATAGCTTGAGTACGCAGTCCTTTGTTATCCATGGAGATAAACCACTGCGGTGTGGCGCGGAAGATAATAGGAGTCTTGTGGCGCCAGCAGTGAGGGTAGCTGTGACGATAAGCTTCGCGGTGCAGCAAGGCATCTTTTTCCTGCAGCAGCGCTACAATTTCATCATTGGCCTTGAACACGTGCTTGCCGGCAAACAGCGGGGTATCTGCCTTGTAAACGCCGTTATCACCTACAGGGTTAGCCACTTCCAAACCATACTTCTGGCCAACCACAAAGTCGTCCTGACCGTGTCCAGGGGCAGTGTGTACCACACCGGTACCGGACTCTGTGGTCACGTGATCGCCAAGGATCGCCGGTACACTGAAATCATAGAAAGGATGTTGGAACTGCATCAACTCAAGCTCGGCACCTTTGGCGCGACCCAGGAGCTGATGGCTCTTGACACCATAACGGGTGATACAGCTTTCCAGCAGGGCTTCCGCCAGAATAACCGCTTGCTTGGCACCTTCTTCAGACTCAATCTCTACCAGCACATAGTCCAAATCAGGACTCAGTGACAAAGCGCGGTTGGCAGGCAAGGTCCAGGGAGTAGTAGTCCAGATAACCATGGAGACTGGCGCTTGATACTCAGTAACCCCGAAAGCAGCTAGCACTTTAGCCTTATCCACGGCGGCAAAGGCCACGTCTATGGCCGGTGAGGTCTTGTCTTCATATTCCACTTCGGCTTCGGCCAGGGCAGAACCACAGTCGGTACACCAATGCACCGGCTTAACCCCTTTGTGCAGGTGGCCGTTGTCGATCACTTTAGCCAATGAGCGAATGATGTTGGCCTCAGTGCTGAAATCCATGGTCAGGTAAGGTTTGAACCAGTCACCGAGTACGCCGAGACGGATAAAGTCATTGCGCTGACCATCCACCTGTTTGGCGGCATACTTACGGCACTCGTCACGAAACTCGGCGGCAGAGATTTTCTGCCCTGGCTTACCCACTTTCTGTTCTACCTTGAGTTCAATCGGCAGACCATGGCAGTCCCAACCTGGCACATAAGGCGCATCAAACCCCGACAAGGTCTTGGATTTGATAATAATATCTTTGAGGATCTTGTTAACTGAGTGACCAATATGAATATCGCCATTCGCATATGGAGGGCCATCGTGCAGAATGAAAAGCTTGCGGCCAATACGGCTATCACGGATCTGTTGGTACAGATTCTCCTCGGTCCAGCGTTTCAACATCTCTGGCTCGCGATTTGCCAAATTACCACGCATCGGAAACTCGGTTTCCGGCAAATTCAAAGTTGATTTATAGTCGCTCATTGATCCTAATACCATTAATTTAGCTAAGAGAGCTCAGCCTGCTTCATTGCTGAGTAAGGCGCGAGCCTCATCAGCGTCATTCATTATTTGTTTCTTAAGTGCCTCAAGGGACTCGAACGGTTTCTCGTCACGGATCTTGGCCACTAATTCCACTTCTACTTTACGCCCGTAGAGGTCACCGTCAAAGTCAAACAGGTGCACTTCCAACTGGCAGTTTTGTCCCTGAACCGTCGGGCGAAAACCCACATTGGCAACACCATCGTATTGCTCACTGCCATCCCACCAGAGCCTAACCGCAAAAACGCCCCTCACGGGAACCACTTTACGCTTCATGGCAATATTGGCTGTGGGGAACCCTAGCGTCCGGCCCAGCTTTTTGCCATGTGCCACCTTACCACTGAGAGTATAGGGATGTCCCAATAAACGTCTGGCCTGATCAAGATTGCCCTTGGCCAGTGCTTCTCTGACCATGGTGGAACTGACCCTGTGATCGCCAACCAAAAAGCTTTGGGTACTGACTACCGCAAAACCGTGTTGTTCACCGGCAGAGCGAAGCAGCTCAAAGTTGCCCTGACGCGCCCGTCCAAAACAGAAATCGTCACCGACCACCAGATACTTGACCCCAAGTTTACGCACCAGCAACTCTTCGACAAACTCCTTGGCCGGCATCTGGGCAAACTTTTGATTGAAATTGACACACACAAGTCTGTCTATTCCCAGTTCAGCAAGCAACCTGACCTTATCACGAAGCAGGCTCAAGCGCGCAGGGGCATCCTGGCCGCGAAACAGTTCCTGCGGTTGCGGCTCAAATGTCATCAGGGTGGCCGGCAAACCAAAGTGACGCGCCTTTTTGACCAGATTGGCTATCACTTCGGCATGGCCCCTGTGTACACCATCAAAGTTACCTATGGTCAGCACACAACCGCGATGGGCCGGCAATATATTGTGTATTCCGCGAATCAGTTCCATGAAATCAATGACTGCTCAAACGTAAATTGGCGGATTATATAACAGCTCGGCAGCAGAATCAGCCCTCAGTTCCGGGCTTTGAGCCGCCACGGACGGATCCCAAACAGTACCAATGCCATAAAGTACCCTAAAGCACCGCCGAGTATCAGGGAAAACAGATGAGCGAATCGCTCAACAAACGACCACCCAAGCCATTGCGCCTGCTCTGGTGAAAAGTAAATTAACAGGCAAACCATTGCCGCCGTTGCCAATAAGACCTTGATAAAAAAGATAATAGTTTGCTTACTAACTCTATATACACCAGCCAGATGCAAACCGCGATATAACAGGGAAGCGTTGAGTAAAGCAGACAGAGAAGTGGCGATCGCCAGCCCAACATATCCAAATGGCACGGCAAAAATAATATTGAAACCCATGTTGCTAACCATAGCAATGATGCCATAACGCACAGGTGTCTTGGTGTCCTGACGAGCATAATATCCGGGCGCCAGCACCTTGATCAGCATAAAACTCAACAAACCTGAGCCGTAGGCCACCAGAGAATAGGAAGCCATTTCCACGTCACTGATGCTAAAGGCACCACGCATAAAAAGCACCATCAACATGGGCTGAGCCAATACAATCAGCCCCATCATGGCCGGTAAACCCAGCAGCAGAATGGCGCGAACCCCCCAATCCATAGTGCGACCAAACCCCTCCCCCTCTGCATTAACGTGTTTTTTGGAAAGAGCAGGCAAAATAACGGTAGCAATGGCAATACCAAATAACCCCAGCGGGAACTCCAACAAGCGATCCGAATAATAGAGCCAACTGATGGAGCCTGTGACCAGAAAACTGGCGATAAAAGTATCCAGCAGCAAGTTAATTTGTGACACAGAGACCCCAAATAACGCCGGGATCATCAAAGTGCGGATTTTAACCACCCCGGGATGATTCCAGCCCCAAGAGGGCTTGACCAGCGCTTTTTCCTGCAGCAGAAAAGGAATTTGAAACAAAAACTGAATCACACCACCGAAGAACACCCCCCAGGCCAAACCGATTTCAGGCTTATCCAGGGTAGGACTCAACCACAATGCTGCAGCGATAATGGCGACGTTGAGAAATACCGGGGTAAAGGCCGAAACGGCAAAACGGCCACGGGTATTGAGAATCGAGCCGGCCAAGGCGGTGAAAGTGATAAACCAAAGATAGGGAAAAGTGATCTTCAGCATTAACGAGGCCAGTTCAAACTTGGCGCCGTCAGGCTCATCATTAACCCAGGCCATAAACCAGCCTGCACCAAACAAAGCGGTCAATATTGGCGAAGCCAGAACCCCAATCAAGGTCACGACTGTTACCAATAACCCCAAGGTACCGGCTACCTTTGATAATAAGAGTTTGACCTCTTCGCTGGACTCTTTCTCCTGATACTGAGTCAATACAGGTACAAAGGCCTGAGCAAAGGCACCTTCAGCAAACAATCGCCGCAAAAAGTTAGGGATCTTGTTGGCAAAAAAGAACACATCGGCACTGCTGCCCGCGCCCATCAAGTTGGCGACTACCACATCCCGTATTAATCCCAATACACGGGAAATCAAGGTCATGACGCTGACGATAGCGCCGGACCGTACCAATTTTTTGCTCAAATATTCCCCCAGAAGACCCAAGCCGCTATAAACGGCGGCAAGTCTCAAAAATTCCACTTAAGCTCTGTCACATGCCAGCAATTGCTGGTAGAATTGCGCCACATCTTACACGAGTTGGGTTGAGGATAGCCAAATCAGGTTGGATTAATTTATCTTTATGATGGATATTCAATCATTGTCATTGACAAAGTGACGAAAACCGGGCATTCTCCTCGGCCTTTAAAAGTATCAAATCCAGTTTTTAGGAGTTGCACCTTGGCTAATAGCAAGACTGCAAAGAAGCGCGCGCTTCAATCAGAAAAGCGTCGTCAACACAACGCTAGCCGTCGCTCTATGTTGCGTACCTACGTGAAAAAAGTTATCGCTGCTATCAAAGCTGGCGATCACAAAGCGGCTACTGAAGCTTTCGCTGTTGCACAACCCATTCTTGACCGTATGGCAACCAAAGGCCTGATCCACAAGAATAAGGCTGCCCGTCATAAGGCTCGTCTGAACACTCGTATCAAAGCACTGGCTGCTTAATTCGATACCCGTATAAAAAAAACCGGCATTGCCGGTTTTTTTATATCTAAAATTCAATAACATCAATGACAATAGATGTTATTCAACAGCTTGATGATTTCGCGCACTTCTTCACTCTTGAGCGAATAGTACACTGTCTGGGCTTCTTTGCGGGTGGCCACCAGATTGTCTTTACGCAACCAAGCCAGATGCTGAGACAAAGCCGACTGACTCAATCCCAGTTTCTTGTTCATTTCCCCAACGCACATCTCTCCCTCACTCAGGAGATAGCACAGAATAAATAAACGCCTCTCATTGGCCAGCGCCTTCAATAACACGACGGCATGGTCCGCTCGCTGCTGCATCAACTCAATATTCATGACGAGCCTATTCTCCTAATACAAACTCCGTCCCTAATATAGCCTTGCCTTACGGAGATAGTCGGGACATAAAGCACACTTTTTGTTAGATTGTTTTCAAAAATGGGACATACCTAATAAAAACAAAGGAAACACATGAAAAGCTATCGAACCGCCCTGTTACTTCCACTGTTGATTTCATCACTTATTGGCTGTCAATCCCCCTCACCTTCCAATACAAATCAACTGCTTGCTGAGTCATTGCAGCAAAAAGCCCTCAGTTCTGACCTCGGCTTTCAAATTGTGGAATCTTTAACTGTGGAAGTCGGCCCTCGCTTGGCTGGTAGCCCAAAAGACGCCGTGGCGGTTGCCTGGGCGGAGAAAAAGCTGCAGTCACTGGGTTTTGACCGTGTTTATAAAGAAGCTGTGGAAGTTCCGGTGTGGGAACGCGGTGAAGCCAGTGCCAGCATAGTGACCCCCTTCCAACAGCCTCTGGTTATCACGGCATTGGGAGGTAGTGTGGCCACTCCTACTGAAGGTATCACGGCCAAGATAGTGCGTTTTGACAGCCTCGCTGCACTTAAAGAAGCCAATCCTGATGATGTTGCCGGCAAAATTGTCTTTATCGATCAGAAAACCGAGCGACACAAGACAGGTAAAGGTTATGGCAAGAGCGTAGGGGGCCGCTCACGAGGCGCTATAGAGGCTGCGCGAAAAGGTGCCCTGGCAATAGTTATCCGTTCAATAGGTACAGATCATGACCGTATGGCCCATACCGGCACCATGCGTTATGAAGAAGGCTTAAAGCGGATCCCGGCGGCGGCCATGTCAGCGCCGGATGCCGATCTGGTCAATGCCATGCTCAAGCGTTCTGCCGATATAACCCTCTCTTTGAAGATGTCTCCCAAGAACAAGGGCAGCGCCATTTCCTATAACGTCATCGCCGAAGTCACCGGTAGCAGCAAGCCAGATGAAATCGTACTGATAGGGGCTCATCTGGACTCCTGGGATGAAGGCACGGGCGCTATAGATGACGGTGCCGGGGTCGCGATTGTCACCGCGGCCGCTAAGCTTATTCAAGATTTGCCGGAAAAGCCGGCTCGGACGATACGTGTCGTGCTCTATGCCGCCGAAGAGATAGGCTTGGTTGGTGGCAAGGCTTATGCCAAGGCCCACGCTGCAGAACTGGATAAACACTATATCGCCGCCGAATCGGATTTCGGGGCTGGCCCTATCTACCGCATCGACTTTCAGGTCAATGAGCAAGTGCTGCCCAAACTACAGCAACTGACCCAGGTGATGCAACAAAACGGCGTTGCCGCCGGTGACAACAGTGCCTATGGTGGTCCGGATGTTTCCATGTTGCCGGCCAGTGGCGTTCCTGTGGCCTCCCTGCGCCAGGATGGTACCGATTACTTTGACTACCACCACACCCCCAACGATACCCTGGACAAGATAGATCCCAAGGCGCTGGCACAAAACGTTGCGGCCTATGCCCAGTTCGCCTATTTGATGGCACAGTCTGAACTGGAACTGCGACCGCTGCCTGCCAAACAGTAAATCACACGCTTTAGAAGCCAAAAGCCGTTCAATAATGAACGGCTTTCTTATCTTTATATAGCGGGAAAGGGTATCAGCTCTGTTCTTCCCGCAGGAACACAGGGGAGCCAGGGCTGGACTCGGCTTCACTGTAATAATAGCCGGCGCTGTTAAATGCCTTTAATCGCTCCAGACTCTGTTCCTCTTGCTCCAACAGGTAACGAGCCATCATGCCTCTGGCCTTCTTGGCGTAAAAGCTTATTACCTTATACTGACCATTTTTACAGTCTTTGAATACAGGCGTGATAATACGTCCGGCAACCTGCTTGGGTTTAACCGCTTTGAAGTACTCGTTGGACGCCAAATTCACCACAATATCATCCCCTTGCTGAACCAATGCCTGATTAATGGCATCTGTGATGATATCGCCCCAAAAGGCGTACAGGTTACTGCCCCTGGGATTTACCAAAGAGGTACCCATTTCCAGCCGATAGGCTTGCATCAAGTCCAGGGGCCTCAACAGACCATAGAGCCCGGATAAAATACGCAGATGCTGCTGAGCCCGAGCAACCATTTCCGGGGCAAGGCTGTCTGCATCCAGACCTGTATATACATCACCACGGAAAGCATAGAGTGCCTGCTTGGCATTCTCCGGGGTGAAATCAGGCTGCCACTCGGCGAATCTGGCGGCATTTAAGCCGGCAATTTTGTCACTGACTTTCATCAAAGAAGCAATATTGGCTGGTGTCAGCTCCCGGCAAACCTGAATAAGCTCACTGCTGTGCTCGAGAAACTGTGGCAGGCTGTATTCAGATACCGCCGCCGGGTTGTCATAATCCAGCGTCTTGGCCGGTGAAACCAAAATCAGCATATTCACTCCGTCTTATTTGGTATAGAACTGCCCATGATACTGGCAGTAAATAAAAAAACCACGCATTGATAGCGTGGTTTTTCCGATGGCCCCAATCTGGGGCCGGATTCAGTTACCAGCCTTTGTCACTGCGAACCACAGGTTCACCGGTCCAGATACCCTCTTCAATATGTTCTTCAAGCTCAGGAAACTTGCTCTTGTCAAACACAGGTTCTTTGCCTTCACTCAACTGATCGCGGTAATCATTAATCACCCGCATGGCAATACCGGAAAGCAGTACCAAGGCAATGATGTTGACTGTCGCCATCAAGCCCATGGAAAGATCGGCCAAATTCCATACCAAGGTTATTTTCGCCACAGCTCCAAACATCACCATGCCTAGTACGCACAAGCGGAACAGGGGCAACACTTTACGGCTATTATTGGAAAGGAACAGCACATTGGTTTCGGCATAAGAGTAGTTGGCGATTATTGAGGTGAAGCAAAACAGTAAGATGGCAAAGGCCACAAAAAAGCCACCCCAATCTCCAACATGAGTGGTCAAAGCCGCTATGGTCAGTTGGATCCCTTTGTCCCCCTCGCCGATATTAACACTGCTGAGATCGCCGGCCAGCAAGATTATTGCGGCTGTTGCACTACAGATAACAATAGTGTCCATAAACACTCCTATCATCTGTACAAACCCTTGGGAAGCAGGATGGTTTGGTGTCGGTGAGGCGCTGGCAGCGACGTTGGCAGCACTCCCCATACCCGCCTCGTTGGAGAATAAACCGCGGGCGATCCCTGACTGCATCGCCTGAGCCACAGTATAAGCCACCCCACCGGCAGCGGCCTCTTGCCAACCGAAGGCGCTGTTGACTATCAGTTTGAGAATGGTCGGCAATTGCTCAATATTCATCCCGACAACGACCAAGGCGATCAGGATATAAGCAAAAGCCATAATAGGTACAACTACCTCGGATACCCGCGCAACTTTACGCAGCCCACCCATGATGACCAAGCCACTGGTGATCACCAGCAGAATACCTATCCAATAAGTTGCTTTAATGTCAAACCAGTAAGCCTCTTTGACATCAAACACAATTTCCAATGCTCCCGTAATGGTATTGGCCTGCACGGCATTGAAAACCAAACCAAAGGCGATGATCAAGAATACGGAGAAGATAATCCCCATCCAGCGCTGGCCAAGCCCCCTTTCCATATAATAGGAGGGACCGCCACGAAACTGATCATCTTTATCTTTTACCTTATAGATCTGAGCCAGAGTCGACTCAATCATGGCCGTAGCCATACCCAACAGAGCGATAAGCCACATCCAAAAAACAGCACCAGGGCCACCGGCACCTATGGCAACGGCCACCCCGGCCATATTACCGGCACCGACCCTGGCGGCCATACTGGTACAAAATACCTGAAATGAAGACAAGCCACTGTCACAGCCCTGCCTACTGGTAGCCATCACCTTGGCAGAATGCCCCAGGTGAGTAAGCTGAATGAACAAAAGCCTTAGAGTGAAGTACAAGCCAGCGCCCACCAAGGCATAGACCAATAGTTTTCCCCAAAGCAGAGAGTTCAAAAAATCGACTATGGTTTCTATTATCATAATTGTAAGCTTTCCCGTGACAAACCTAGCCCGTCTCTGACGGTATATCGCCAAGTTTGTGGTTAAGATTCCTTCCTGAATGAAAAAGGATAAGCGTCGGCCAGTTTCTTTTCGAATTATCCTACATACCCCAAGGTATGCCGACCGGGCTTGAGGGCGAAGAAAATAGCATAGGAACTTGAAAATACCGCGTGATCAAGATCACACTTAATCACTCGACCGACAGTAAATTCACCATAAAAATACCAGAACAAACTAGAGTTTTAACTTGAACAACAATGGTGTCACACGAATTTTCTAAAAAAACCACCAGCTAAACAAACTTTCAAAACTTGGATGTTGGGCACGTTTTTGTAATAAAACTACAAATATAGTAGCCACAAGATAATCTGATTCACTTTTAGCTAGCTCAAGCGAGGCACGATATGACCCAAAAGCAAGAGATAGGTGCACTGAAGAAATTTGTCCGGGCCACTAACTTCCTGGCAACCTCACAGATTTACCTGAAGCACAATGTATTGTACAAACGCCCGTTACAACACAGTGATATAAAGCCAAGGCTCTTGGGCCATTGGGGAACCTGCCCGGGGATCAACTTTGTATACGCTAACGTGAACAGATTGATTACCAAGCACAAGCGCCCGTTCCTCTATCTGGTCGGCCCAGGTCACGGTTTCCCCGCTGTACAGGCCAACCTCTTCCTCGAAGGCTCTCTAAGCCACTTCTATCCAGAAACCATCCCCTACAACGAAACCGGTATTGAAGATATCTGTCGTAAATTCTCCGCCGCTTACGGTTACCCTTCACATGCCAACCCCGAAGCTCCGGGACAAATCCTTGAAGGGGGCGAGCTGGGCTACTCCTTGTCTGTTGCCTGGGGTGCCGTGCTGGATAATCCAGACTTGATTGCCGCAGTGCTTGTCGGTGACGGCGAATCTGAAACCGGCCCACTGGCTGCATCCTGGTATGCCAACCGCCTGGTTTCTCCCGCCACCAACGGTGCCATACTGCCGATTGTTCATATTAATGGTTACAAGATTTCCGGCCCTACCCGTATGGGACGCATGAGCCATGAAGAGCTGGAACTTGAATTCAGAGGCCTGGGTTACCATCCCATCATAGTGGACAGCGAGCAGGAAGAAGATGTCTACCTGCAGATGACCAAGGCGATGGATACAGCTTACGAGATGATCAACGACATCCAGAAGCGTGCCCGCAATGGTGAAGATGTGGTTAAGCCACGCTGGCCGGTGATCCTGATGCGCACCGCCAAAGGCTGGACAGGTGTTCCCGAATACGATGGCAAAAAACTCGAAGGCAACTGCGAGTCTCACCAGGTAATTGTCAACAAATGCGCCACCGACAAAGGTCATCTGGCCGCATTGGATAGCTGGCTAGACAGCTATAAATTCTCTGAACTCTACTCAATCAACGAGCAGAACCAGATAATCTTCGACAAAGACATCCAGTCGCTGTTGCCACCTGCAGAACTCTGCTGTGGCCGTCAAAAGATGAGCTATGGCGGTGAAGTGGTACGCGCCCTCAGCAATCCTGACCTATCCAAACTGGCCTACGGCCCTGAAGTCCCAAGAGGTCATCGTGGCTACTCCATGCTGAAAATGGGCCAATGGATGCGCGAAGCCTTCCGTCTTAATAAAGACCAGCGCAACCTGCGGATCTTCAGCCCGGATGAAACTTACTCCAACCAGTTGCAAGCGGTATTTGAAGCCACAGATCGTGCCTGGCAATGGCCGATTGAAAGCTGGGATGAAGATATGAGCCGCGATGGTCGGGTTATGGAACTACTGTCCGAAAACCTGCTGTTCGGTATGATGCACGGCTACACTGTCACCGGCCGTCACGCCATGTTCCCTACCTATGAATCCTTCTCTCAGGTAGTGTCTTCCATGGCCGACCAATACTGTAAGTATGTCTATGCCAGCCAAGGGGTTCACTTCCGCAAGCCGCTGCCGGCCTGTAACGTAGTTCTCTCCTCTTTGCTGGAGCGTCAGGACCACAACGGTTATTCTCACCAGAATCCTTCTTTCCTGGGGGCCATGCTTGAGAAACACCCCAAGATAATCTCGGCTTACCTGCCAGCCGATGCCAACACCACTTTGGTTTACACAGAGCGAGCTTTCGCCGACCGTGACAAATTGAATATTCTTGTCGCCGGTAAGAAAGAGCTGCCGCAATGGCTGAGCCTTGATGAGGCCCGTAAACAAGCCAAAGAAGGTGTAATGGTGTGGGATTTTGCCTCTGATGAAAACCCGGATGTCGTCCTGGCAGGTTGTGGTGACTATGTGACTCAGGAATGTATGGCGGCATTGGTATTAATCCGCGAATTACTGCCAAGAGTGCGTATCCGCTTTGTAAGCGTCACAGAATTACACAGCAGTGGCCTGGGCAGCCTTAAATTCCAGGAAAAACCTTGGTTGATGGATGAGATATTTACCGAAGACAAAGGTGTGGTATTTAACTATCACGGTTATCCAAACACCATCAAAAAACTGATCTTCGATTACAAAGGTAGTCATAGATTCAGAATTAAAGGTTATGAAGAAGAAGGCTCAACCACCACCCCATTTGATATGGGTGTACGTAACGGTACTTCTCGTTATCACCTGGTAATAGATATGGCTTACAAATTATTCCAGCAAGGTGTTATTGATGAAACCCGTCACGTCGCGATTACCACAGATATGCTGCAACGTTTGGTTGACCATAGAAACTATATCAAGGCCAATGGTGTAGATCCTGAGTATATCGAAAACTGGATTTGGACCCGCTAAGCTGAACCTTAGCTAAACAAAAAGCAAAAATTTTAGTTAAGAAATTGTTTTGCAAAAATAAAAAAGCGCCTTCTAACAGGCGCTTTTTCTTTAGTTTCAATTGTTAAAAAACCAGGCGGTACAAATAATGAACAATAAAATTATCGCTTGAAAAGTGGAAAATTGCTGTATTTCAATGGATAATTGAGCCAGCTAGCTAAAACACTAAACGGAACCCCACATTAAGTGCTAGTCGTGTTTCCTATACGGGACATATGGGTAATTAAATAGCAATGGACTTGGAGAACATGATGAATAAGACATTTAAAGTATTGTTGCTTGCATCTATGATGCCTTTTGCAGCATCTGCAGCAGACGAGCTCAGCCCATGGTATGTCGGTGCTGGCCTCGGTGTAAACAACTACGAACCTAACTGTGATCAGAAAACCATGAAAACCTGTGGTGAAGACGATCCATATGCTTGGGACGTATTTGCAGGTTACCTGTTCAACGATTACTTCGGTGTAGAACTGGGTTACCGCGATTTAGGTCGTGCCGAATGGACCGACTACAGCAATAAACTCAACGACGTAGGTGTCAAGGGCGCCACTCTGGGCCTAGTGGCTTTCTGGCCTTTCGCTGATAAGTGGAGCCTGTCTGCTGAAGCTGGTGCCATGAACTACCACATTTCCAATAACAGACAATGGGGTAGCGAGTACTACAGCGATAGCGGTGTTGCGCCTTACTTCGGTGCTGGTATCGGTTACAACATCACAGAGAACCTGAAACTGGCCGCCAAGTATCGTCGTTATGAAAACCTCGACGAAGAAAAGTGGAACACTCTGGCGATGGAAAGCAACTACTGGGGTCTTGAACTGAGCTACCGTTTCGGCAGCACTTCAAAACCAGCTCCTGTAGTCGCTCCTGTGGTCGTAGAACCAGTTGACAGCGATAACGACGGTGTCAACGACGATATGGATCAGTGTCCAAACACACCAGCCAACCACAAGGTAGATGCCAACGGTTGCACTATCTATGTTGAAAAACTGGAAACATTGGAAGTTAAAGCTGAGTTCGATAACAACTCATCTGTACTGAAAGCCGACTCTATGGCTGAAATCCAGAAAGTTGCTGACTTTATGAGCAAGTACCCTAAAGCTGATCTGGAAATCGCCGGCCACGCCTCTCTGCCTGGTAAAGCCGATTACAACCAGTGGCTGTCTCAGAAGCGTGCCGACGCCGTTGCCAAAGTACTGGTTGAACAATATGGCATCGATGCCAGCCGTATCAACGCCAAGGGCTACGGTGAAAGCCAGCCGCTGATGCAGGGTTCTTCTGCTGAAGCCAACAAGGTTAACCGCCGTATCGAAGCTCTCCTGAGCTTTAAAGAAAAAGAAGCTCTGCTGAAGTAAAACTGAACTTCTTCTGAAAAAGTCGCTGCCCTGCAGCGACTTTTTTATTTTCACTCTTTTTTGTCATTAGAATTCCCTCGGCTATGGGAGTACACTTCCTTTAACCGACAACGGCCTTCATTGACAATTTCTCACCATTTTTGTAATTTTTTTTCAATCCTGGTTGGAAACAGAGGCAAAATCGCTTTTAATAGCGTCATGCAATTTCCGCGTAAACGGCCGCAATCTGAGAAGGATGTTTTTCATGGCAAACACACTCACGCAACTCAAATCCGTTACAACCATAGTTGCTGATACCGGTGACATTGAGGCGATCAAACTCTATCATCCACAGGATGCCACCACCAACCCATCGCTGATCCTCAAAGCCTCGCAAATCCCGGAATATGCACCGCTGATCGATGATGCAATTTCCTGGGCTAAAGCTCAGAGCCAGGATCCACAGCAACAACTGGAAGACGCCGCAGATAAGTTGGCGGTCAACATAGGGGTGGAAATTCTCAAGCTGGTACCGGGACGGATTTCAACCGAAGTAGATGCTCGCCTGTCATTCGATAAAGCCGGCTCAATCGCCAAGGCCAACAAGCTGGTAAAACTCTATGAAGCGGCCGGTATCGACAAGTCTCGCATTCTGATCAAACTGGCTTCCACTTGGGAAGGTATCAGCGCCGCCAAGGAACTGGAACAAAAGGGTATCAACTGCAACCTGACACTCTTGTTTAGCTTCTCCCAGGCCCGAGCCTGCGCAGAAGCAGGAGTTTACCTGATCTCACCTTTTGTCGGCCGCATTCTCGACTGGTATAAGAAAAATACCGGCAAGGATTATAGCGCCAGTGAAGATCCTGGCGTAATCTCAGTAACCCAGATTTACAACTATTACAAACAGCATGGTTATAAGACAGTGGTTATGGGCGCCAGTTTCCGTAACACAGGTGAAATCATTGAGCTAGCCGGCTGTGATCGTCTGACTATAGGCCCATCTTTGCTCGAAGAGCTGGCCAACTCAGACATCCAGATAGTAACCAAGCTGCAACCGGCTACTGAAACCCAAGAGCCACCCAAGCCATTGACCGAGGCAGAGTTCCGCTGGGAGTTCAACGAAGACCCCATGGCAGTGGAAAAACTGGCCGAAGGTATCCGTAATTTTGCTATAGATCAGGGCAAACTCGAGACCATGCTCAAGGCTAAACTGAGCTAATCAAGGATTGTTTTGAAACTGAAGATCAGGGACTACTCATGACACATTTGACTCAATCTGCTACCTGGCAGACTCTCAAGGCGATGAGTGCAGATCTGCCTCACATGCGTGAACTCTTTGCCGAAAACCCGCAGCGCTTTGATCAACTGTCGATTAAAGATTGTGGACTGCTGTTGGATTACTCCAAGAACCGCCTCACTGAGGCCGTTCTGCAGGAGTTACTCAAGCTCGCCCAAGAAGCCGGACTTGAACAAAAAATAGCAGCTATGTTTGCCGGTGAAGCAATCAATACCACAGAGCGACGTGCTGTGTTGCACACAGCCCTGAGAGCTCCGGCCGATGCAGATATTCGTGTCGATGGCGTCAATGTGGTCCCTGAAATTCAGCAAACCCTGGCTCAAATGGAGACTTTTGTCGAGTCGCTCTATTCAGGTCAGTGGCGCGGCTATACCGGCAAGAAAATCACAGATCTTATCTCCATCGGAATTGGCGGTTCCTTCCTCGGCCCCAAGATTATCTCCGAGGCTCTGCGTCCCTATTGGAACGGTAAACTCCAATGCCACTTCGTCGCCAATGTCGATGGCACAGCCATCACTGAAAAACTGAAGGAGCTGGATCCTGAAACCACCCTGTTCCTGATGTCGTCAAAGTCTTTTGGCACCCAGGAAACCCTGACCAACACCCTCAGCGCCAAAGAATGGTTCCTGGCCAAAGGCGGTTCACAGCAGGATATAAGCAAGCACTTTGCGGCCATTACCTCCAATGTTGCCAAGGCAACGGCGTTTGGCATAGATGAAGACAACATCTTCCCAATGTGGGATTGGGTTGGCGGACGCTATTCTCTCTGGTCGGCCATAGGTTTGCCCATAGCCGCCCTGATAGGCATGGATAACTTCAAGGCATTGTTGGCCGGCGCCAGAGCAATGGATGTACATTTCGCATCCAGACCTCTTGAGCAGAATATGCCGGTGATCATGGGTCTGCTCTCTGTATGGTACAACAATTTCTTCAATGCCCAGTCCCACGTGGTGTTGACCTATGATCACTACCTCAGAGGGCTTCCGGCTTATTTCCAACAGCTGGATATGGAGAGTAACGGCAAGTCCGTCACTCTGGACGGCGATTCGGTGGATTACAGCACAGGGCCGGTTATTTGGGGCGGAGAAGGCACCAATGGCCAACACGCCTACCACCAGCTGTTGCACCAAGGTACGGCATTGATCCCGGCTGACTTTATTCTGCCGCTGCAAAGCCATAATCCTATCGGTGAGCATCACGCTCAGCTGGCATCCAACTGTTTTGGTCAGACCCAGGCGCTGATGCAGGGACGAACCTTTGATGAAGCCTTGGCCGAACTGGCCGACAGCCCACTCTCAGAAGCTGAGAAACAGCTTATTGCCAAACATAAGGTTATGGAAGGTAACAAGCCGAGCAATACCCTGTTGATGGACAAGTTGACCCCACTTACCCTGGGCGCCTTGATTGCTCTCTACGAGCACAGAACCTTGGTTCAGGGTGCTATCTGGGATATCAACTCATTCGATCAATGGGGAGTTGAGCTGGGTAAAACGCTGGGAAATGAAGTGCTGTCGCGTATTGGTGCAGAACAAGATAGTCAGGATCTGGATGCTTCCAGCAATGCTCTGATCAACCTCTTTAGAAAAGCTAAAATATAGCCTTTTCAGCTTAAAAATCAATAAATACCAGCCAACTCCACTGGCTGGTATTTTTTTGCCCGCCATCTTGTCTATACACCTTCATCAAAGCATCATCCAACTTTAACAAAATAGAAACATTATTCTTGCACCCTGTTTGCCAAGTATGATATTTAAGTGTTGATAAAACATACAACAAAGGAGGTTGCCATGGATCGTTTGGATTATGGTAGTGCGCTAGATGAAGTCGTTGAAAGACCAAGCCGCTCTCGAAGCTCCAGCAAGAAGCGCAAATGGCGAGAGATTGAAGCACTGAAAGACAAACATCGCCTGCTGAAGGAGTTACAGGAGATAGACAGCAGTTTTAATTATGATATCGACAGCCTCCTCTGAATATGAGAGACATTAAAAAAAGAGCGCTTGGCGCTCTTTTTTGTTAATCGCTGACGAGTGTGACACGGATTTCTAAACACTACCAAAATTATCTATCGGCAGTATGAATGTAGTTTCTCAACTCATCAAACAACTGGTTATCATCGCTGCTGAACAAAGGATCCTCTATCAACTTCAATTCACACATACTTTGGATCTTCTGCCAGTCCTCATCCTGCAAGCTCTTGGCAAGCAGAGGAAAAATTTCCCGCTCCTCGTATAGCATGTGCTTCTCTTGCAAATCCACATACTCTTTTAATTCAGTAACCAATTTTTCCTTGGCCACGACGACATCGTTGAGAATAAGGTTAAGGGTCGCCATCAAGGTTGATGAGGCATCAATCAGCTTTTGATGTTCCTGTTCAAGGCGCCTGGTCGGCTCGGTACGGCTTTCCTTGATAAGAAAGTAGTCGTAAATGATATCTTCTAGCGGATGATGGCTATGTTCAGCATAGCCCTGCATGTACTCAACAACATCCCGTACCAGATTAAAATTGACATGCTCACCTTCGGCCAGCTTCTGGTATTTCCCCTTTAGCAACTTCAGCAATATGGCAATATGCTTATGGTCATTCATCAATCTTTGCAGCATAGGGCACTCCATCTTAAGTCGGGCCTTTCTAGGTAATAGTAGTAAACAGGCCAAAGATTACTCAATACTAACCATAGATGTTTTCCTGGGACATGATAAAGATCAAGGAAAATAACCTTCTAAATCAACAATTCATAAATTAGCGATAAATACAACACCTATTCTCTAACCACTGTTTGTCCAGTGAGGCTATCCGGCCATACTGTTATTGGCTCTTATCCAAGCTTTAGCAAGCATATCAACCCCGCAGACTTTCCTCCATCATCGCCAACATTCCTTTGAGAGAACTGCGGATACGATTAAATGCCTCACCGGCAGAGCTGGCTTCACGCAGGTGCCGCTCGACCATTGAGGTAAAGTAACTCTCCTGCTCTTCTGTCATGTCCAGCACATGAAAGCTGCTGCGAATTTCAGTAGTGATCCCAGATAAGGTATCGCAAAAGCGTTGATCCTGTTGCTGCATGGAATCACCCAGTTGTTTCATCAACAGGTGCAACCTATCCATCACCCGACGCAGCATCTGTTGGCGCTCTATATCCAATACCCTGGCCTCCAATCCTTCGACCACAACGGCAATCACGTCCCTGAGTCGGCCGTACAACACCTCATCCTCGACCGGCATATTCTTGATCAAGAATGACACATGCTTGTCGTTGCACATGGTTCGATTACCAAAGTCATATAGGCGTCCCTGTTTGTCCAAAAGCTCGAAAATATTGGCTTCTATCGGGCTTATCTGGGTGTTGTCCGGCACAAAATACTCGGCGCTGTCTGTGCGTATTTTCAGACAGGTATTGAGGTTGAGCTGACTCATCAGTTCAAAAAAAGCATCGGCAAGAGCACGGTAGTTGCTGCAAAGAAAACACTGGCGGAAGAACTGCAACACACAGCCATATTGGGACGATTCACTCATGGACTGAAACGCCATGTTTCTTGACATGGACTCAGCCTGCATCAGAGACTGTTTGCGCTGCTGATATTGCGCCACACTGCGAACCTTGGCCAACAGCTCTTTCAGCTCAAAGGGTTTGGCGATGAAATCCACCGCCCCGGCCTCATAGGCTTTAAGACGCTCATTAAGGGTATTCATACCGGAAACAAATACCACTGACGCCTCCCGCCCCTGTGATTGCAAGTGAGCACAGAGGTCCACACCGCTGGAATCCGGTAGATTGATATCCATCAGGATGATTTCAGGTGTCGCCGACTCCAACGCCGACAAATAAGCAGCTGCCGAGTCGAAAACTTGGACTGAGTAGTCATCCTGCAAGACTTCCTCTATCAAAGCCAGATAATCAAGATCATCATCCACCACCCAGACAGTTAAATTGTCCATAAATCTCCCTTACTGTCATCAGCAAACCTAATTCCCACCTGCTTGAGTGCCAGAGTCAGTCCTGTCAGATCAAAGGGTTTATGCAGTACCGGAAACGGCATCTCATCGGCGCTGGAAATACCTATGTTCTGGATAAAGCCGGAGATCAGCAACACCAGCAGAGAGTGTTTAACATTGAGTTTTTGTGCCAGTTCATAGCCGTTGATACCACCAGGCATCAACACATCTGTGATAAGGAGCTCGGCATCACAACGCTGCTGCTCGTAACGTTGCAACACTGTGATGGGGTCGTGGAACAACTCCACTTCAATCCCCAGTAAATCGCAATAGTCAGCCATCACCGCCAACATCTCCGGCTCATCATCCACTACGATTGCCTTCAAAGGCCGCCGCACCCTGGGCACTTCACTTGTGTAGGAGCCAAGCTGAGGTTCAAGGGTCAGTTTTCGACTCTGCGGAAACCATAATCTGAACTCAGTGCCACTCGACCCCGTATTCAGGATGGCGATATAACCCTTGGAACGTTTAACAAAACCGTACACCATAGCCAGTCCAAGACCTGTGCCCTTACTCTTGTCCTTGGTGGTAAAAAATGGGTCGAATACCTTGTCCTGAAAGGCTTTTGGAATACCACTGCCACCATCAATCACACTGATCCATACATAATGCCCGGGCTCCACCCGGGTCTTGCCTATGGCGATCCCGGGCAGATAACCACTCAAGTAGCAACTGCCGGTACGGATCTTGAGCTCTCCCTTGCCCTCCATGGCATCGCGGCCATTGAGCAGCAGATTCAATAAGGCGTCTTCCAGATCGCCTTTGTCGAGCATCACAGGCTTGTTATCCGGTGCCAGCTCAATACTCAAGGTTATTTGACTGGTCAAGGACTTGGCAAACAACTCCTGCAAACCTTCAATCACCTCATTGACCTGGCAAGGCTCGGCATTGAACTGTTCCTGGCGCGAAAACGACAACAGTCTGCGGGTCAAATCTGTGCCTCGCTGGCAGGCCTTAAAGGCGGTATTGAGGTATTTTTCAGCTTTGGGATCAGAGACTTTAAGCTGCATTAACTCCAGGTTGCCCTTCAATACCCCGAGAATATTGTTGAAGTCGTGGGCTATGCCGCCGACCAGCTCCCCTATGGCCTGCATCTTCTGGGTTCTGGCCACGGCCTGTTGCAACTGATGCTGCTCGCTGTAATCGCGACCTATTACGGCGTATATACGCCGACTTCGGGAAATACAGTAACAGTTGAGATGTAATAACTCCCTGCCGCCATCGCCTTTATGACACCAAAGCTCCCCGCTATAACAGCCCTTGCAGCGCAACTGCTCTTTGAAGGAGTCACTTTCTTCGCCTTCAAACAACAGGCCGGTTAAATTGGCGCCAACCAACTCCCGGTTGGCATATAAGGTCACAGCCGTGGCCGCCGGGTTGGCGTAAAGGATAAGTTCTCGCTCAGGTTCGAGACTAAATAGCAGTAATAAACTGTCGGCACCGTCTACAACGGCCTTGAAGCAGAGTTCATCCTCTGCCGACTGTGATGAACTACGGCTGAGTTGACATTGATAGATGGCCCCCACCAAGGGGCCGATATTGGCCTGACATGCAGCCAAAGACTCAAACCAACCGGGAGCCGATGAATGGAAAAACAACAATAGTTCTGAATTTTTGATGGGCCAGACAGTAAACTTCTGCCATTGATGAAGCTCTTGTTGGCTCGCTTCTTTAGCCCATTGATTAACACTGCTCCAAAGTGTCAGATAGATAACCGGATCCCGACACCAGCAGGTGACTGATTCCGACATATCATTGGCACCCAATTCTGAGCGTTCCACCATCAACAAAGCCTCTGCCCCTGAGGCATGTACCAGGGTCTGACACAGGGCTGGCAATACATCCTGTCCCCGGGTCAAACCCAATTGCAATTTAGCCAGTTCAATCAACAGTCGAGACCAATCGCCAGGGAATTCGGTTTGAGCCGCAGAGGAAAACACGTTAAAGTCCCTTTCCGTTGTTTTTCAGTCATTCAAGCATAGACAAGTTTGCAATATTAGCGACTTATCCAGCTTGCCAAATATATAGAGAGGCCTGGGTGACGAGTCAGGAAAGATGGGTTGGAGCCCATGTCAGCGCCCAAGGTGGTGTGGAAAATGCTCCGCTCAATGCCCACAAGATAGGGGCCAGTGCCTTTGCACTGTTTACCAAGAATCAACGACGCTGGCAGGCAGCAGCTTTAACCGAGCATTCCATCGCCGCCTTTCAGGAAAACTGCCAACAGTTGGGCTTCAGACCCGAGGCGATTCTGCCCCACGACAGCTATCTGATTAACCTGGGACATCCGGATCCCTTGCTGCTGGAAAAATCCCGCGACGCCTTTGTCGATGAGATGCTTCGCTGCAAACAATTGGGATTAACCTTGCTGAACTTTCATCCCGGCAGCCACTTGCGACAGATAAGCGAGAACCACTGTCTGCGTAACATCAGCGATTCAATCAACCTCGCATTGACAGCTTGTGATGGTGTTTGTGCCGTCATCGAAAATACCGCAGGACAAGGCTCCAACCTGGGACACAGCTTTGAACAACTGGCGCAGATCATAGACGGGGTTGAGGATAAATCCCGAGTCGGCGTTTGCCTGGATACCGCCCATATGTTTGCCGCAGGTTACGACATTCGTACTCAGGAAAGCTGCCGGGAAAGCTTTGACGCCTTTGGCCGTATCGTGGGCTTTCAATACCTCAAGGGCATGCACCTCAACGACAGCAAGACGGGACTCGGCAGTCGGGTCGACCGCCACGACTCCTTGGGCATGGGCGAAATAGGCAAAACCGCTTTCGAGTATATTCTCGGCCACCCCGCCACCAAGGGGATCCCCTTGGTATTGGAAACCATACGCCCGGAGATCTGGCCCGAAGAAATTGCCTGGCTGAAAAGCCTTAGCCGCTGACCCCAAGCCAGCGCCAAAGGGCTGCAACACATGGCGTGCTTAGCCTTATGTTTGTCCCTGGCTGATTTCTTTCAAGGCCTTGAGCGCCGCATCGTAATCTGGATGGTGAGACACATCCTTCACCAACTCACGGTATTTGAGCTGGCCATTGGCATCTATGATAAATATCGCTCTGGCCAGCAAGCCTCGGTTAGGGATCAGCAGACCATATTTATTACCAAAGTCGCGCCAGACTGAGTCTGACAATACCTTGATTTTATCGATATTCTCCACCTTGCAGAAACGTTTTTGGGCAAAGGGTAAGTCTTCACTGACGGTCAACATGACCACTGAATCATCAAACTTGCTGAACTCTTTATTGAACCTCTTGGTCTGCAGGGCACAGACGCCGGTATCCAGACTGGGAACTGCGCTGATAAGTACTGTCTTACCCTTGAAGTCACTTAAAGTCACCGGGGAAAACTTGTCATCCACCACCTTAAACCCTGGAGCAAGCTGGTTAAGCTCGGGCAATTTGCCCATCAGAGTGACACTCTGGCCCCCCATTCTGACCTCGGCGGCCACTTTCCCTTCTGCCGCCATAGTCGTGGCACTTGCCAAGGTCAATGCACACACAACACTCCACTTTGTCAGTTGCAACATAGTTTTCTCTCTCGCTCCAGCTTTAAATTCACCCTGGCTAATATAGCGCATTATCCGGACACAGGTACAAAAAGACCGGCATCTGCCGGTCTTCTTCTAAGAGCTTACTTGGATGGCAGCTCTTTGACATGCAGATCCATCTGAGGATATGGAATGCCAATACCGTTTTCGTCCAGAGACTGTTTAATCTGCTCCATCAGTTCGAAGTAGACACTCCAGTAATCCGCAGACTTCACCCAAGGGCGAACCACGTAATTAACCGAAGAGTCAGCCAGAGTGTGCAGACCCACTGTATAGCCAGGCTCTTTCAGCACTTTCTCGTGATTATCGAGAATGCTTGTCAGTATTTGCTTGGTATGACGGATATCAGCATCGTAAGAAACCCCGATCACCAGATCGATACGGCGCTTGTCCATAGCAGAGTAGTTGGTAATGCTACCGTTCATGATAGTGGAGTTAGGCACTATGATGACCTTGTTATCCGGCGTTTTCAGACGGGTAGAGAAGATGGTGATTTCATCTACAGTACCGGCAACACCTGCGGCTTCAACATAGTCACCCACACGGCAAGGGCGGAACAGTACCATCAAGACACCGGCGGCAAAGTTGGACAGTGAGCCCTGCAGTGCCAAGCCCACGGCCAAACCGGCAGCACCGAGAACCGCAACCAGAGAGGCTGTCTGAATACCTAGCTGCCCCAAGGTAGCGATAACGGTAAATACAAACACCACAGCCCAAGCCATATTGGCAACAAAGGAAACCACTGTCTGATCTATCTTGCGCTTGCCCAACATTTTGGCCGTGACTTTCTTGGCCACATTGGACAAATACTTACCGACAAAGAAAATGACAATGGCAAGCAGTATCTTGATGCCATAGGCCGCGATTAACTCGGGCGCTTGTTTGAACAGCCCTTCGAGATTTTCCATTAAAATACTCCCTTAAAAACCTTATTTAACTTACTTTTTTAAATCGACCACAAACTCAACCCTGCGGTTAAGGCTGCGACCCGAGACACTGGTATTATCGGCGGCAGGCTGCTTGCTGCCATATCCGTGAGTACTGAATTGCGCCCCCGGAAAACCATAATCCTCAATCAGCACCATTTTGGCACTTTCGGCCCTGGCTTCGGACAAAGGTTGATTTATGGCATCTGAACCGCTGATGTCGGCATGTCCTTCAATATGCAAGTTTACCTTATATTGATGAAGAAATGCTTTCATTCTGGCAAGTTGCGGCCACTGAGCCAGGGGGATCTGCGCCGAACCCAAGTCGAAATACAGCCTTACTGGCTTGGCTGTACCGCAATTTTGGGGATAGACGTCACCTGACGTTGTAGGTAAACAGATATCCGTCAGGGAGGGGGCTTTGTCCAAGACACAACCATTGGCGCTCACGGGTGCCTGTGTCGGGGTATCGGGACAGGCATCTTTTGCATCAGGGACACCGTCACCGTCAGAATCTTCCCAGGCAAACACAACGCTGCTCAGCAACAGCAGAGGAATCCCCCCCGCCAAGCCCAAATAACGGTTCACTCAGGCCTCCCTAACTATCAATCCTTCATCTGTATAGATGAGTTCCAGGCAGAACACAATCCGCCGCCGGTTTACCTGGCTTTAGTGCGCCAAGTCACAAGTCACCGGCTAACACATTGTATAATCGTCTTTAATTTTAGCCAAGATAAACCAGTATCTGCGGTAGTAAGTTGCTACAGCAGCTGAAATCTTCTGCATATAGTTACCTTTTTATAAAACACCTTGATGGGCCGATAGACTTGAGCCACAAGCAGTAATAGAGCCCGTTAAACAAAAGGTTGTAGCAAAAGAAGCTCCCAGAATACCGGCTTCGATAAAAAAGCGTTGAACAAACTGGTTTCCAGCGCCAAGGCAATAGCGGGAACCGTCACCCAAATGAGTCGGCCTTCCCCCAAGGGTATGCAATAACCTGAGTCCAATACCACGCGCATCACGGTTATTGCCGTAAAACCGCTTAAACCCCCGGGTTGTACAAGTAGTTCCACTCAATGGCATAAGACTTAAGAAAACACTCACGCCTGTCACTGTGTCCACAGAACTGCCCTTGGTCCAAGAGGCAATGTGTAAGGGGGAAATTGCTGGCCGTAAAACTGGATTTTGAACTAGACGGCTGGCAGGCCAATGTGTATGTACTTCAGTCATCGGTCAGCCAGATATCCAGAGTCAATGTCAGAATGCGGCAACTGCTGCGCGAACGGCTTAAAAAACAATAAAGCGGCTTTGCGCCGCTTTATTCCGATACTGGATTTCCTAAATGGACCTAGTGGAACTCAGAGGTTATTTTTCCACCTTGGGCGGGAAGTTGCTCATCACACTGGCAACCGCCTCGTTAACCTTGGTAATTCGCTTTTGCGGAGTATCGCTGTCGCGAATGGTATCAGCCACCGAGCCACGCCAGATGAGCTTGCCTGACCTGGCGTCGACCAGATCCACAATCAAGGTACCGACTTCATATTCGCGTACTGTGGTTTGGGTCTGCATATTGCCACCCCAGCCCCAACCTGGCCCCCAATATGGATTGTAGCCATAGTTGGTGTTGAAAGTGTCGACATTGATTTTCTTGTCTACCTTGGTCAGATAGTTAACCAGAATATCGGCGTTTTCCTTGGTAGCAATCTGCAAGCCCTTTTGTGCCAACTGCCGATCCAAGGCATCACGCACTCGCTGATCCATCAACCCATCCAGATGATAGCTGGTGTCTTCGGATTGCTTTTCCACCCAGGCATAACTCTTGTACTGGCTGAAATTCACACCCGGGTCATAATCCCAGCCAGTATTCAGTGTACTGCAAGCACTTAACATCAGTGCCAATGCGGCTGTTATCAGATACTTCATCGAAATTTCCTCGTTTACCCAGGCCTGGAAATGGCCACAAAAACCCATGAAATCAGCTTACATTTCAATCTTCTGCTCTACAACTGAATTTAACAAAATTTAGTTTACCGATTCAGCTTGACTTCAGTATGACACTTAATGATAATGATTATCATGTAGATTAATCCTTGGATGACTCATGCTTTGGTATCTCGCATTCTTTATTATTGCCAGTGGCGTTTTGTTGACTCGAAACTCTCTGCTGCAACAAACCCAGCAACTAGCCGGAATAGGCAGCATCAATCAAGCCAGGCGTTTGCTTATCCTGCCGCTGCTCATTCTCGGTTGGCTCGGTGCCAGATTGGTCGAGCAACAGATTTCACCTTTTGATCTGGCCGCTTTCGGCTTCGTGCTGACGACACTGACACTACTACTGCCCAAACTTAGAATGCTGATGCTGCCCTGCGCCTTTTTATCTGTGATGGCAGTGCTGGGCGGAATACTACTTTCCTGACACCTTCTTGTGATTGCCGGCGTCCAAGCCGGTTGCTGATCTTGTTCCCTGCGCAATTTCAGTTTTTTACCAGCCACCTTAACGGTGGCTTTTTTTTGATTTCAGCGGCTTGGAGCAAGCCATTGGGCGCTTAGACTAAATCTGCTAGACTGCGCCCATAAACCATAGATCAGCATCGACAATGAAAACAGATCCTAATGTCAGTTTGGTATACAGTACCGACAAAGGCCGTATCAGCCAGTCCAAGGAAGAACCCGCCATCCCGGCATCCGATGGTATAGTGCGGATCCATAAAGACAGCAAGGGCCGCAAAGGCAAAGGTGTTTCAGTGATCAAAGGGCTGGGACTGGATGCCAAGGCGCTGAAAGAACTGGCGCAAAAACTCAAGAAGCAATGCGGTTGCGGTGGCACGGTAAAAGCGTTCGACATCGAGATTCAAACCGACAATCGAGAGCAACTCCAGGGCCTGCTGGAGAAGCTGGGCTACAAGGTGAAGCTGGCCGGCGGCTGACAGGCAACAAGTACCAGGAGCAGTATGATGGACAGTTTGCAAAATCATTTTCTTATCGCCATGCCTTCGCTCGATGATACCTTCTTCGAGCGTTCACTCATCTATGTGTGCGAGCATGACAACAAGGGTGCCATGGGACTCATGGTCAACCGCCCCATAGGTATTGAAGTTGACGAGTTGCTGCTGCAGATGGAGTTGGCAGAAGAGGTATCCCTCAAGCCATCAGTAGACAACAGTGTACTGGTGGGCGGCCCGGTCAACCCGGAGCGGGGCTTTGTACTGCACAGCAGTCAACCCTATTGGGCCAACAGCACTGCCATCAATGACGAGATAATGCTGACCAGTTCACGGGATATTCTGACCTCCCTTGGCACCTCAAAGGCGCCGGAGCATTTTCTGGTGGCACTGGGATACGCGGGTTGGAGCCGCCACCAGCTGGAACAGGAGCTGGCAGAAAACAGCTGGCTGACCATTCCCGCCACACCCGAGATACTGTTCAATACTCCCCATGAGCATCGCTGGCTCAAGGCCACCCAATCACTGGGATTCGATATCTGGCAAATGTCCAGCCAGATGGGACACGCTTGATTACAGAGGCAAAATGACTGCAAAAACCGTACTGGGCTTCGATTTCGGCACCAAGAGCATAGGCATAGCCATAGGTCAGCAGTTGACCGGCAGTGCCAGCCCACTGACATCCATCAAGGCAGTGGATGGTATTCCCGATTGGCAGCAGATAGCGGCTTTAATCGAAGAATGGCAGCCGGATCTGGTGGTGGTGGGGCTGCCACTCAATATGGATGGCACGGAGCAGGAGATGACCCAGAGAGCCCGTAAGTTTGCCAACCGTATTGCCGGGCGTTTCGGTGTCAAGGTGGCCACTCAGGATGAGCGCCTGACCACGGCCGATGCCAAGGCCAGATTATTTGAACTCGGTGGCTTCAAGGCGCTGACCAAGGGCCAGATCGATGCCGTATCTGCTGTGCTGATCATCGAAAGCTATTTCGAGAACCAGTACTGAAATCTCAGGCGGCTTAAAGACTCCCGGAGAATTTAAGCCGCAGCTGGCCCAATCTTATTTCTGCTTCCCCAGGAATGAGTCTCATCTGTCCGGCCCCAGACCCTGCCCCAAAGCTATCAGGACCTTTTGCCGGCCAACTGTCTGAGCCCCTGCAACAAAGCCTCCATATCCTCACCATCGGTATAGATATGCGGCGAAAAGCGAAAACCGAACCTTGGGCGCAAGTCCGTCTTGATCCCCACTCGATTGAACACTTGCTGCGCCGCCTGCCTATCGGCGAAATCGACTACCACAGTGCCACTGCGCTCACCGATGATATTGGGCGTCACCACCTTAAGTTCATGACTCAAGGCACAATCCAGGATCCCCTGCCCCAGGCGCTGATTGTGTTGATAGATTTGACTATCGCCGAAAGCGCGCAGCTGCTGCAGTGACGCCGCCGCCAGCATGTAAGGCAATACGGAAGGCGTACCACCCCAAAACCTTTTTGCTCCCTTGGCATAGCGAAAATCATGGATATCAAACTCAAACGGCGCCTCATGGGAGAACCATCCCAGATCCACAGGCTCCAGCGTCTGGGCCAACCTATCGCTGAGCCATAAAAAGGCAGCCCCCGGGCCAGCGCAACACCATTTAACGCAGGAACCCAAGACAGCATCAGCCTGCCACTGCCCCAAATCTATCGGTATGACTCCAAGAGACTGGGCAATATCCACCACAGTCATTACTCCTAAGCTTCGGGCCAGAGCGCAAATTTCACTCACTGACTGTAACTGACCGGTTTCAGAAATGGCATGGGTGATAAAGGCCAGCGCCACATCCTCTCCCAAGGCCTGTTGCCACTGACTCAAAGACACCAGCCCGGCTTGCGGCTCAAGTAGCTGCAGGCGGTAGCCCTTCTTCTCGGCCTGTTGCAGTACAAACCCCATGGAGGGGAAATCCAGTTCGGTGGCCAAGATCCGCTGACCGGGCTTGGCATTCGGCAGGGCGCCGACTAGCTTGGATAAAGCCGAAGAGAGATTCAGCTGCGGGCAAAAGCCACTGGCGGGAACTCGGGTCAAAGCCGCAAGTTGCTGCAAAAACTGCTCAACCCCCTCGAGCCACACAGGCCAGGCGTCACCGCCTTGATGCTTCCAGGCGCCGAGAAACTCGCCGGCCGCAGCTTCGCAATCTTTTGGCATGGCGCCCACAGAATGGGACAAAAAATAGTGCCCTTCGGGCAGATGAAAACGCGATTTCAACGACATTCCAGGCTCCTCAGTCGGCAATCGAGTCGCGTTTGACACCGTAAACACCGCCCCAGATATCTGTCATCTGACCACGAATTTGCCATAGTTTAGGGAAAAACTGCATCTTCATACCTGAGTTGAGGATTTCGGTGCTGCGCCCCTTCAGCGACATGCTGTCTATGCCTATGCTTCTGTGAATGAGTTTGATGTGGTGGTAACGGAAGTGCTGAAACAGCTGGTCGTACTCTATCATGGCCTCGGCCACCATATAGCTTTCATCATGATGGTATTCACTGTTGTATATCTGCTCGACCGTCAGCCCCTTTTGCTCAAGATAGACTCGCTCAAAGGTGAGCCACAGCGGCTTATAAAGCTGCAACAGGGTTCTGAATCCCGGTGATTCCTGACCGCTGCCGTTGCCCAGCTGCAGCCGAATTGCCTGATAATCCTTGATGGACATGGTATCAAGAATACTCAGTTGCTCGATAAGAAACCCCATCGCCTTATGTACCCGGGCAAACAGGGTCAACACCTTAAAGGTCTCCCCTGCGGCCATACGCTCATCAATCTCCAGCAGGGTGTAACAGATGAGCTTCATCCACAACTCCTCCGACTGATGCACTATTTGAAACTGCAGCTCATCGGCGTTACACAGCTGCTCATAGGGCTTCTGACAGCTGAGCAATTTGGGAGTATTGAGGTACTTTTCATAATCCAGTCGACCCTCTCCGGCCATGCTGGCATATATCTGCTCGCGATCCATGATGCCTTATCCTTATTCTTCTATTGTTAACCATAAATTAACATTCAACTTGCCAAGCTAAGGCATAGCGTGGCAGGCAACAAGGGCAGCGAAGCGATCCGCAAAGAAAGGTAGTGTCAAATATTGTTGGCAGGGCTGCCGGATTGCAGCCCTGAATAGGGGGAAAGAGCGCTTACAGATAGGGACGAACCAGCTCAGCCATCATTTCTATATGGCGCGGTCTGTCATTGAGCGCCGCTATATAGCGGAATGACTTACCACCGGCCTGCTCGAAGAACTCACGGTTCTGCCCGGCAATCTCCTCCAGAGTTTCCAGGCAATCAGCGCTGAATGCCGGACAGGCAACGGCTACATCTGTGATCCCCTGCTTTGGCAGAGCCATCATGGTTTCATCCGTGTAAGGGCCCAGCCATTTGGCCTTGCCGAAACGGGACTGGAAGCTGCTGATCACATCATCCTCTGCCAGCCCAAGACGCTCGGCCAACAATCTTGAGGTCTTGATACAGAAGCAGTAGTAAGGGTCGCCCAGCTTGAGATTCCGCTCCGGCATACCATGGTACGACAGCACCAATTTCTGCGGTTTGCCGTGTTGGGCAAAGTCTGCTTCGATGGACTCGGCCAGCGCCTCGATAAACAGCGGATTATCGTGGTAGGTATGGATAAAATGCAGCGACGGCAGGTAACGCCATTGAGTCAACTCTTTGGCTATGGCATCAAACGCAGAGCCCGTGGTAGGGCCGGCATATTGAGGATAGAGCGGCAGTACAACCAGTTTATCAACCCCTTGGTTGTGCAGGCGTTTGAGCACATCGCCCACCGCCGGGTTGCCGTAACGCATCGCCAAGGCAACTTCGGCTTCAACACCTTCGGCCTTGAGCTTTTCTGCCAAGGCCCGGGTCTGGCGCTCACTGATATCCATCAGTGGTGAGCCCTTATCAGTCCACACCTCACGGTAAAGGGCCGCCGATTTGGCTGGCCTGACCCTGAGAATAATGCCGTGGAGAATAAGCTTCCACAGCGCCTTGGGGATCTCCACCACCCTGGGATCGGAGAGAAATTCGGCCAGATAACGCCGCACCGCCGCGGGTGTCGGTGCGTCCGGCGTCCCCAGATTCAACAGCAATATCCCGGTTTTACCACGCCCGGCGTGGCCCTTGTCTTTATCAAGACCGATAAACTTAGCCAAAATCACCTCAGATAGAAAACGAATAAGTCAGATATTAAAGCACAGATTCAATCGCTTTGATCAATTCATCACTATCGGGTTTGACTCTGGAGTTAAAGCTCTGCACCTGTTTACCGTCGCCACTGACCAGGTACTTATAGAAGTTCCACTTGGGCGCGCCGGCCTGCTGCCCCAGATAGGCAAATACCGGGTTCACATCACTGCCGCGAACCGCAGAGGTGGCCACCATAGTAAAGGTCACTCCATAGTTGATGTAGCACACCTTGGCGGTATCTTTCTCTTGGTTTTCTTCCTGGAAGAAGTCATCGGATGGGAAACCTATCACCACCAGCCCGCGCTCGCGGTAGTCCTTATGCAGGGCTTCAAGCGCCTTGAATTGAGGCGTAAAACCACAATTGCTGGCGGTATTGACCAGAAGCACAGGTTTACCTTGGGTGAGTTCACATAGGTCGACAGACTCCTGGGAATGGAGCTTTCTCAACTTGATATTGAGGTAATCGGGGCACTGACCGGCAAAAACCGCCGTGGGCGCTAAAGCCAATGCTGTAAAAGCCAGCCTCTTCAATGCAGGCCCGGTTAAATTCAATCTTGCCAGGGGCTTGAACACCTTCACCATAACACCTCCATTTGTTTTTATTCTTACCAGCTTCAGCCGTTAAAAGTAGAAGCCAACATTGATATTCAGCCTTGAATGCCAACTGCTGTCGCCTTCGGCAATACCTATGCCGGGGCCGTTGACAAACCACATGTTTTTACCGGCGATCCAGTCCACGTAGGAGTAGAACTTACCGGCGCTGATGGCGCAACCTGTGACATTCTGCACCGAATCATCCAACCCGGTACCCGAGGCAAATACCTGGCTGTAGTCGTTATAACAGTTGAGCTGAGTGATAGGGCCCCAATCAACATCTATGGTGCGCGAAAGGTTAAATGTGAGCACATCGGCCTCGGCCGCTATCTCAAACGGGTAGGCAAAGGCCGACAGCGCCAAACGCTCGCCGGGCATGTCATAGTCATAATGCAGATACTGCACCTGAGTCTGCCAGGCGTGCCAATCCATTTGCCAATGGGCTGCTACTGCCAAGCCATCTGTGTCTTCACCGGCAACGGCGCCGGCCATTGGCTTGTAGTCCAAACGGCTATATTGCACAGAAGCGCCCAGTTTATGGGCAAACTCACCGGACTTCAGGCTGCGCTCGACTCTGGCGTTAAACTGCCCTGCCTCTTCATAGGGGGCGTTTTCTGTGGTGGCGACATCGAAGGAATAGCGCTTGAAGCGGCTACCGTCGCCATATTCATCATTGGCAAACAAGGCGAGATCGTAGCGCCAGCCGTCCTTGTTGTACTGCCAGTGAATACCGGCATCATAGTCGTCTTCAAAGCCGAGATAATAAGTCGCGCCGAACCAGAATGAATGAGCCGCATAGGGCAGCAAACCGAAAGGCACCTGGGTGACCCCGAGGCGAATGTCCGAGTTTTCTGAAAAGCGATAGCCAAAGAAGGCATGCTGGATCACATCCTGATCCTGATACCAGCGGTACTGAGCCGACGCGAACAGTTCTCCGTTATCGTATTTGACATCGGCGCGAAACAGCTCGAACTCCAACTTGGCATCGTCATCATAGTCTTTCCAGCCATAGTTGACTCGTACCGCCCCGCCGATATCCAGCTCGTCGGAAACCGGCACGGCCGTGGCCGGCAGAGTGAAACAACCGGCCAGAGCCAGACCCAAAGCTGAAAATAAAGTGGTTTGCTGCAATTGCATTCCCCTTCCATCCTTTTCACAAAACAGGCGCAACACAATAACAAAAAGATAGCTCTTTTTCGAACAATCCACTCAATACAAACAAAAAAGGCGTCATTCCGACGCCTTTTGCAGTGCTTTCCCACTAATCCATATCCAGGGTAACTCCCTCCATGAAACCTGAGTTGCCGGTGTCATTGCTGTGGAGTTTAATCATGAGTCGCAGGTCGTTTGGCGAATCAGCATGATGCAGTGCATCGGCGTAGCTGATCTCCCCTTCACAGTAGAGCTTGAACAGCGCCTGATCGAAGGTTTGCATCCCCTGCTCGTTGGACTTGGCCATGGTCTCCTTAAGCACGTGCAGCTCGTTCTTTTGAATAAGACTGGCCACCCTGGGAGTGTTAATCAGCACTTCGATGGCGGCGCGCCGACCGCTGCCGTCCACCTTGGGTACCAGCTGCTGGGCCACAATACCACGCAAGTTAAGCGACAGGTCAAACAAGAGCTGTTGGTGCTTACTCTCAGGCACCAGGTGCATGATGCGATCCAGCGCCTGGTTGGCGTTATTGGCGTGCAGGGTTGCCATACACAAGTGGCCGGTTTCAGCGAACGACAGGGCAAACTCCATGGTTTCCTGGGTACGGATCTCACCGATAAGGATAACGTCCGGCGCCTGGCGCAATGAGCTCTTGAGCGCCGCATCAAACGACTCGGTATCTATACCCACTTCCCGCTGGGTGATAATGCTCTTGCCGTGTTGGTGAACAAATTCCACCGGATCTTCGATAGTAAGTATGTGTCCCCTGGCATTGGCATTACGGTAACCGATAAGTGCCGCCAGTGAGGTGGACTTACCCGTACCTGTTCCCCCTACCATAATCACCAACCCACGCTTGCTCATCACCAAGTCTTTGAGGATGGGCGGCAGATACAGCTGCTCCACAGTAGGGATCTTGGTTTCGATGCGCCGCATCACGCAGCCCGCCGACTCCCGTTGCCAGAAGGCACTGACCCGGAAACGCCCCAGCTCCTTGGCGCCCACGGCAAAGTTACATTCACGGGTCTCGTGAAACTCTTTTTTCTGCTCCGGCGTCATCAAAGATTCGACAAACTCCAGCGACTGCGCCGGGGTAAAGGCGTTTTCCGCCAAGGGTCTGAGTTCACCGTCCACCTTGGCACTGGGAGGAAAGGCGGCGGTAATAAAGAGATCCGAGGCCTTGCGCTCCACCATAGCCTTGAGAAAAGGTCTGACGTCCATGGGGACTCCTTAGAAATTCGCTTGTTTGTTGGAACTCTTGGCCATGGCATCCTCCCGACTGATCAAGCCGCGATTCACCAGGTTCTGCAGGCTCTGCTCCAAGGTTTGCATGCCATGAGCCATACCGGTTTGGATAGCAGAATACATCTGTGCCACCTTGTCCTCACGGATAAGGTTTCGGATAGCCGGGGTACCCATCATGATCTCATGGGCCGCCACCCGGCCGCCGCCAACCTTCTTGATTAGGGTCTGGGAGATAACCGCCTGCAACGACTCAGACAACATGGTACGCACCATGTCCTTCTCGCCTGCGGGGAATACGTCAACCACACGGTCAATGGTCTTGGCCGCCGAGGTGGTGTGCAAAGTACCGAACACCAAGTGGCCGGTTTCTGCTGCTGTCATCGCCAGGCGTATGGTTTCCAAATCCCGCATCTCACCGACCAGAATGACATCCGGGTCTTCACGCAGAGCGCTTCTGAGGGCGGCGTTAAAACTGTGGGTATGGCGGTGCACTTCCCGCTGGTTGATAAGGCATTGCTTGTTTTGGTGCACAAATTCGATAGGGTCTTCAATGGTGAGAATATGATCGTGGCGGTTCTCATTGACGTAATCTATCATCGCCGCCAGGGTGGTACTCTTACCCGAACCTGTGGGGCCGGTTACCAGCACCAGGCCGCGAGGATATGAAGCGATTTTCTTGAAGATTTCCGGCGCGCCCAGTTGTTCCAAAGTCAAAATATCGCTGGGAATAGTACGAAAAACCGCGGCGGCGCCGCGGGACTGATTGAAGGCATTGACACGAAAACGCGCAAGATTGGGAACTTCAAAGGAAAAGTCGATTTCCAGAAACTCTTCATAATCCTTACGCTGCTTGTCATTCATTATGTCGTAGACAAGTCTGTGAACCCCTTGGTGATCAAGCGCAGGGACATTAATCTTTCTGACCTCACCGTCGACGCGTATCATGGGAGGCACACCGGCCGATAAGTGCAGATCCGAAGCGTTATGCTTTACACTAAAGGCCAATAATTCAGTGATTTCCATAGTTTGGGATATCCGTTCAACCAAAAAGTTTACATCATGACAACAATAGCAGACAGACTGGCACTAGCCCAGCGCAGGATAGCTCAAGCGGCGCAAATTTCGTCCCGAAATGCAAGCGAGATCAAGCTGCTGGCTGTCAGCAAGACCAAACCGGTCGCCGACATTGAACAAGCTTATGCCGCCGGGCAACGTTGCTTTGGCGAAAACTATGTCCAGGAGGGGCAACAGAAAGCCATGGAATTGGCACAGCGCTGTCCCGATATAGAATGGCACTTTATCGGCCCGCTGCAATCCAATAAATCAAGAATTGTCGCCGAGCACTTCCATTGGATGCACACCCTGGAGCGGGAAAAGATCGCCCGCCGCCTGTCGGAGCAGCGCCCTGAAGGCATGCAACCACTGGAAGTCTGCATCCAAATCAATGTTTCGGGTGAGAGTTCCAAAGCAGGAATAGCAACACAGAGCGAAATGTTTGAGCTGGCGAGCCTGGTGGACTCATTACCCAACCTCAAACTCAGGGGACTGATGACAATTCCCAGTGCCGGTGAAGGCCCAAGGCTTGAGGCGGAGCTGTCGCACATGCAGCAACTGTTTGCCGAACTGAAGCTCAAGTTTCCACAGGTGGATACCCTGTCCATGGGTATGAGTCAGGATCTTGAACTCGCCATCGCCAAGGGCTCTACTATGGTCAGAGTCGGCAGCGCTATTTTCGGCGAGCGTAACTACGGCTGATAAACCAGCCAATAAGATCTGAGATTGGCCGCTGAGACCTTGTTTTTGATAGTATTGGCCCAAATACTAATATCTCCCGCACGGTCAAAGCCGATGCGGGATACACTCCAATCACAAGTGACAGGGGACAGCATGGCTCAAAAGAAAATCTGTTTTATCGGCGCCGGCAATATGAGCCGCAGTATCATCAGCGGGCTGGTGGGCAGCGGTTATCCGGCTGAATTGATCCAAGCCAGCAACCCAAGCACAGCTAAACTCGATGCCCTCAAGCGCGATTTCGGCATCCTCACCACCACAGACAACCAAGCCGCCTGTGACTGGGCCGATATCATAGTGCTGTCGGTCAAACCGCAACTGATGCAACAGGTGTGTGAGCAACTGGCAACACTGCCGCTGGCCGATAAACTGTTTATTACCATAGCGGCAGGGATCCCGGCCGCCAGATACAATGACTACTTCGGCCAACAGATTAAGCTTATCCGCACTATGCCCAACACCCCAACCCAACTTGGCTGTGGCATGACAGGCCTTTATGCCGCAAGTGGGGTTGAGCAGGCGGATAAAGATCTTTGTCAGCAGATTATGGCCAGTGGCGGCGAGACCCTGTGGGTAGACAAAGAAGCGGATCTCAATTTGGTGATCGCCTTGGCGGGCAGCTCTCCGGCCTATTTTTTCCTGTTTATGGAAGGCATGATGGATGCGGCCAAAGAGCTGGGGCTGGATGAATCCAAGGCCAGGTTACTGGTGCAGCAGGCAGCGCTGGGTGCCTCACAGATGGTGATTCAAAATCCTCAGCTGAGCGCCGGCCAACTGCGGCAGAATGTCACCTCCAAGGGCGGTACCACCCATGAAGCAGTGGAAACCTTCCAACGGGGTGATCTCAAGGGACTGATCAAGCAAGCAATGAACAACTGTATTGCCAGGGCTGAAGCCATGGCCAAAGAATTCTAAACGACCCAAGGGCGAAACTTTTCATGAATGACGCATTGATTTACCTGATTACAGTCGTATTCGACCTCTATTTTATGGTAGTCATACTGAGGATCTGGCTGCAGCTGGTGCGGGCAGATTTTTATAACCCCTTCAGCCAGTTTATCGTCAAGGCCACCCACCCCATTGTAGCGCCCATGCGGCGGATACTGCCCTCCATAGGCAGTCTGGATACGGCCTCTGTGGTGCTGGCACTGCTGGTGGTGGTGGTCAAAATACTCTTGCTGACCCTGATGGCGGGCCAGGAGTTCAACCTGGTTGCCACCTTGATGTTTGCGCTGGTGTCCTTGTTTAAAAAGGCTGGGGTATTGCTGTTCTGGATCCTGATCATCCGCGCCATCCTCAGTTGGGTCAGCCAGGGCCGCAATCCGATTGAGTATGTGATGATGCAGTTGACCGAGCCACTGCTGGCGCCCATTCGCCGCTTCCTGCCCCCCATGGGCGGGCTGGACTTGTCGCTGCTAGTGCTGATGGTGTTGATGAATTTCATTAACATACTGCTGGCCAAGACGATTCCTTTCTGGGCCATTGCCTGATGAAAGCTGTTAGCTGGGAGCAGCAGGACCTGTTGCTCAATCTCTATATCCAGCCCAAGGCCAGCCGGGATCAACTGGTTGGCCTGCATGGTGAAGAGTTCAAGGTGGCCATTACCGCGCCACCTGTGGACGGCAAAGCCAACGCCCACCTGACCAAGTATCTGTCCAAGGCCTTCAAGGTGCCCAAGGGGCAGATAGCCATAGTCAAGGGCGAACTGGGCCGCCACAAGCAGGTGCGTATTGAAGCGCCCAAGATATTACCCGCAGAAATCGAGGCCTTACTCTGATGCCATGGCAGCAGACAAGGGACTATAATCAACTCAACACACTTAACCTCAGGTAAAGCATTATGTTGCGCAAATTTTTGACCCTGCTTTTGTGTCTCGGATCTCTGACCGGTGTCGCTCAGGCCGAACAGAAACAGACCGTCGGCCATTTCGATATCCACTATATGGCGCTGGGCAGCACTTTTTTGACGCCATCCATCGCCAAGAACTATGGCATAGAACGCAGCCGTTACACGGGCATCATCAATATCGCCGTACTGGATACCAGTGAAGAGGGCAATCCGGCAGTACCGGTCGAGATATCAGGCCTGGCCAACAACCTTATCGATGCCAGAATGCAGTTGAAGTTCCGTGAAATTCGCGAGGGTGATGCCATCTACTATATTGCCGAGGTGCCCTATCGTGACGATCAGGAGATTAACTTTCAAATCCTGATCAAACACGGCAACGAGCTCAACACCACTCTGGCCTTCAAACAGAAATTCTACGTCGATTGAGCTGTACATTCCGTCAATAGAGCGCCGCCGAATGAGCGGCGTTTTTTTATGGCCGCCCCGAGGGGTATTGACTGCCGACTTCGAGAAACGACAGCAGCCATTAGGGCTCAAACCTTCCACGGCTCTACTTGTTTTCGCGCCTTTTCATTGTCGCTGAGTGAGTAAACTCTTTTGCAAAATGGTACTATTGCCGGCATTGCGAAATAAGGAAAATCCAAGATGAAACAGATAGTGCTTGCCAGTGGCAATAAGGGAAAACTCAAAGAATTCGCCGAGATGTTCAGCGCCTTCAATATTGAGGTGTTGCCACAAAACCAATTCGACGTGCCTGAAGTGGCAGAAACCGGCACCACTTTTGTTGAAAATGCCATTATCAAGGCGCGCCATGCCGCCGAAATCACCGGCTTGCCCGCTATCGCCGATGACTCAGGCCTCGAAGTTGATGCTCTGGACGGCGCTCCCGGCATCTATTCTGCCCGTTACAGTGGCGCCAACGCCACGGCCGAAGGCAACTACAACAAGCTGCTTGGCGCCATAGAGGCAACGTCTGCCCCCCGTACCGCCCGTTTCCAGTGTGTACTTGTGTATATGCGTCATGCCAAGGATCCGACTCCCATCATCTGCCAGGCCGCCTGGGAAGGTGAAATAGGTTTTGAACCCAAGGGCAACAACGGCCATGGTTATGATCCCGTATTCATTCCCTGTGGTTACCAGCAAACTGCCGCCGAGCTCAGCAGTGATGAAAAGAACCATCTCAGTCACAGAGGCAAGGCGCTGAAATTGCTGCTTGAAGCCTTCAAACAACAGGGGATCCTCGGCTGATGCTGACGCTGCCACCGCTGAGTCTCTATATTCATATTCCCTGGTGTGTGCAGAAATGCCCTTACTGTGATTTCAACTCTCACGGAAAACAGGGTGAGCTGCCACAGCAGGAATATGTCGATGCCCTGCTTGGCGATCTCGACGCCGACCTGCACTATGTTCAAGACCGGCAACTGCACAGCATCTTTATCGGTGGCGGCACCCCCTCCCTATTCGATGCTGCCCAGATAGGCAGGCTACTGCAAGGCGTGAACCGGCGCATTGCCTTTGCCGATGACATAGAGATCACCATGGAGGCCAACCCAGGCACTCTGGAACATGATGACTTCAGCGCTTACCGCGCCGCAGGTGTCACTCGCCTCTCCATAGGTGTGCAGAGCTTTGCCAAAGACAAGCTCAACCTGCTGGGGCGAATTCACGGCAAGGATGAAGCAATCAACGCCGCCAAAGGCGTTGCCGCAGCCGGATACCAGAGCTTTAACCTGGATCTGATGCACGGTCTGCCGAACCAGAGCTTTGAAGAGGCCATGGCCGATATCGACACGGCGGCGGCGCTCAACCCTCCGCACCTGTCCTGGTATCAGCTCACCATAGAGCCCAACACCCTGTTTCATTCGCGCCCGCCGCAGCTGCCGGACGATGAAGCACTTTGGCACATCTATGAACAGGGCCAGCAAAGACTTGCAGCCCTTGGCTACCAGCAGTATGAAATATCCGCCTATGCCAAACCCGGTTTTCAGTGCCGCCATAACCTCAACTATTGGGAATTCGGTGATTATCTGGGAATTGGTTGCGGCGCCCACGGCAAGCTGACGCTACCGGAGCAGGACCGCATAGTACGCACGGTAAAGATAAAACATCCAAAGGGTTATTTGGCCACAGAGGATTATCTATTTGAGGTAAGTGATGTACTGCCCAAAGACAGGGCGCTGGAGTACCTGATGAACAGGCTGCGACTGATGAGCCCCATCCCCTGGAGCGAATTTGAAGCGCGCACCGGCGTTGCGGCCAACACCCTGGATAAAGGCATGCAGCAGGCCGCCGAGCGCGGGCTGGTGGAGATCACTCCCGGCTACTGGAAGCTCACTAACAAGGGACATATGTTCGTCAACGATCTGCTGTCGCAGTTTTGTTAACTCCATCTCTTATTAGCCTCCTCTTGCTGCTGCCAAAGCGAAAGCAGCAAGAGGAAATATTTTCTAACATTTACGCCAATACTTAATTACTCAACTTCATTAGGATTAACTTCTTTAGACGCAAATGAGCCATAGCAGTCGCGGTTTCTGTGCGTCTTTCCTGACTCGGGCCATCGTCATCCGGCCTGCCATTGCCAAGCAAAAAGGAAGTTGTCCATGCCTATAACCATAAGAAAAAGTCTGTTGACGCTGGCCCTTGGCGCCGTTTTAAGCAGCAGTTATCCCCTTCTCGCCCAAGCCTCCGTCTCCGGGCAGAGTAACCAAGCATCAAACCTGGCTCCTGAGGTCATCAAGGCCGAATCCGCCAAAGCCAACGCCCTGTTTGAAGCCATCTTCAACGAGGATGTCGCCGCCAGCCCGGTGCGGCAGACCTTTCTTGGTATCAAGACAGATTACGGCAAATGGGACTCACTGGGCGATGCGGCCGATGATGCCGCGCTTGCTCGCGCCAAGCAGCAGCTTGAGCGCCTGTCACAACTGGATCCGACAAAGTTGGACTCACAGAGTAAGTTGAGCCAGGAGCTGTTGACCGCCAAACTGCAACGCCAGATCCGCGATGATAAGTTCCGCCACTACAACTACCCGGTCAACCAGATGTACGGCATTCACTCGCTGGTACCTTCATTGTTGATAAACCAACACTCGATAGCCAACGAAGCCGATGCCCGCGCCTATATCAGCCGTATAGCCGGGGTTCCTGAGCTGTTTGAGCAGCTGATCACCGCCCTCGAGGTTCGCGCCGAGGAAGGCATAATCGCCCCCAAGTTCGTATTCCCCCACGTACTTTCAGACAGCCGCAATGTTATTCATGGCGCGCCGTTTGATGGTGAGCCGGACAGCGCTATCTGGGCCGACTTCAAGGGCAAGTTGGCAAAACTCAAGCTGGATGAAGACACCCAAGATAAACTGCTGGATCAAGCCGCCATCGCCCTCAAAGAACAATTGAGGCCAGCCTACCAAAAGCTGATTGCCTATCTCGAAACCCTGGAAAAACGGGCCGACAGCAGAGATGGAGTCTGGAAATTCCCGAGCGGCAGCGCCTTCTATAACAATGCCCTGGCCAATACCACCACCACAGAGATGAGCGCCGATACTATTCATCAATTAGGGCTGGACGAGGTCGCCAGGATCCACGGCGAAATGCGCGCCATCATGGACAAAGTTGGCTTCAAGGGCGATCTCAAAGCCTTCTTCGAGTTTATGCGCCAAGATGAGGACTTCTACTTCCCGGACAATGACGCCGGCCGCCGGGCCTACCTGAGAGAGGCCATCGCCCTTATCGATAACATGAACTCGCGCCTGGATGAAGTATTCAAGGTAAAGCCCAAAGCGCCTTTGATAGTCAAACAGGTGGAAGCCTTCAGGGAGAAGTCTGCCGGCAAGGCTTTCTACAACCAGCCCTCGGCCGATGGCAGTCGCCCGGGAACTTACTATGCCAACCTCTATGACATAATGGCTATGCCCAAATACCAAATGGAGGCACTGGCCTACCATGAAGGGATCCCCGGGCATCACATGCAGATAGCCATAGCCCAGGAACTGGAAGGACTTCCCAGCTTTCGTCGCTTCGGCTCTTACACGGCTTATATCGAGGGCTGGGGCCTATACAGTGAGTACTTCCCCAAGGAGATGGGGCTTTACAGCGATCCCTACTCAGACTTTGGCAGATTAGCGATGGAGCTATGGCGCTCCTGCCGTTTGGTGGTAGATACCGGGATCCATGCCAAGAAATGGACTCGAGAACAAGCCATAGCCTATTACATGGATAACACTCCCAATGCCGAATCTGACGCAGTAAAAATGGTTGAGCGGCACATAGTTATGCCCTCGCAGGCAACCGCTTACAAGGTGGGGATGAACAAGATACTTGCGCTTAGAGCCTACGCCAAGGAGGCGCTGGGTGAGCGTTTCGACATTCGCGCCTTCCACACTCTGGTCTTGAAAAACGGCCCCTTGCCGCTGAATGTACTGGAGCAGGAGGTAAAAGACTGGGTAACCGCGCAAAGCCAGGCTTGAAACTGAATCAACTGCCGCTCCCATGAGCGGCTTTTTATGCGCTTGATTCCGTCCTGAAAACAGACATAAAAATACCCCGACCACCTGGGCCGGGGTAAACCAAAATCAGGATGATGGTTTTAAGGCCGACATTGTTTTAGTTCGAAAACCTGGGTCGGCATTGATAAGGGCTTAACACTCTGTGTTGAACCAAGCAGTCTACAGCAGGAGGGGTCAGTCCCGCGGCACACCCGTATGTTGGTTCCACCCGAATCAACTGCAACCATTGTATTGATTTCAGAACAGACTGCAACTGGGTTATTAAAAATCTTTAAAGCCCATCAAATAATAAAGCGGTTGAATAAACCAATAAAATCCTAACATCCATATGATATATAAACAAAAAACACCCAAGCGGAACTTGAGTGTTTTTCATTGTTCTATTATGAGAACGATATTTCTTTATTTTTCCTGGCGTTGGGCAAACAGATCTGCATATTTTTTGTCCCAATAAGGTGGCGTACCTATATGATCCTTGATGAACTCGATAAAGGCACTCACCTTGGGGGCCAAGTGTTTACGTCTGGGATAAACCGCCTGCAGCGGCAGATGATGGGTCAGTTGCCAATCGGGAAGCAGGGGCACCAGAGTGCCTTTTTCTATTTCATCTTCCAACAGATAACTGGCGAGATAAACCACCCCAAGCCCACTGACAGCGGCAGACTTGAGCGCCGGCGCATTGTCGACTCTGAAATTACCCGAAACCCCTATCTCACAGTAGTCATCGCCCTTCTTGAATTGCCAGACGCTGTGCTCATGCCATTCACCGTGGTAAACCAAACAGTTGTGCTCCACCAGCTGCTCCGGACGGGCCGGCATACCGTGGGCCGCAACATACCCGGGGGAAGCCACCAGCAGGAACTGACACTTCATCAACGGGCGGGCCACCATACCCAGAGGCAGTTGCTCTGACATGGTCAGCAGCAGATCCAGGCCTTCACTGACCACATCAACCTTATGGTCCAACAGGCTCACCTGCAGCTCGAGATCCGGGTGACGGGTCATAAACTCGGGCAGTGCCGGAATAATATGCATGGTGCCGAACGACTGGGAGATCCCTACCTTGAGCACGCCTCGGGTGGCATCATTGAGGTTGTGCACACTGGCCACCGCCTGATCCGCATCCCGGAGCAGTTCTTCCCCCTGCACATACAGCAGATTACCGGCTTCGGTGAGGCTTAAACTACGAGTCGTTCGCTGGATCAACTGGATCCCGAGTTTATGTTCAAGATCGGCAACCTGGGTACTGACCTTGGATTTGGATATTCCAAGCCTGCGCGCCGCGGCACTGAAGCTGCCGGCACGGGCGACATGAGTGAAAATAGCGATAGGTTCTAACAGTTCTAACATGAAAGTCGCCTTAAGCCGTTTACAACACTGGTAAAAGCTTTCCTGGAAAAGCGACGGGCCTCACCGTCAAGACCCCAAAATGGGGTGTGGGCTGCCGGGTTTTGGAAAGCGCACTGGGTAGAGTCACTGAGTCCTGACTTGGGTGTCAGTTTTATTATTTTTGCGAAGTATACCAATTCTTTCTTATTGACTCTAACCCAAGGATAGCCTTGAGCCAAAAAAACCGCCGCAGTGATGGCATAATCGACAGACAACCAATAAAAAACCCCTGTATCAAGGGAGGGGAAGATACAGGGGGAATCACCAGCTTAAATCTTATTGCTGCAGTTCAACCTTGCCGGACAATACCTGGAATTCGCCCAGCTCAGGGATCTGCTTGCGTAACTTGTCTTCCAGCACCAGCAAACGTTGGAAGTTGTCGCAAAGCGCGTCGGCTCTCTGCTCCATCTCCTGGGCACGAGACTCCATTTGCACTTCAATATCCTTGCCCATCTTTTCCATCTTCTGGCTAAAGGCATTGATCTTCTCATCAAAGGTTTCGCCCTCACCTGACATCATGGCGCTGCCCATAGCCATCATTAAACTGCCTAGCGACTGCTGCACCAGTTGCTCTATCTCTTTGGAAAACTCATCACCAAAGGCGTTTTCCAACGACTCTTCAGTGGCCCCGAGGAAGTACTGGTCACCATTGCGATGAGCCACTTCATAGACTCTCTGTTGCAGACTGCCCATAGTTTCATCCAACTTGGCAGCGGCGGCATCCCCCAAGAGTGGTGTCAGGGCCATGCTCACGGCCTCGCTCGCCATGGTGACGGCATCTTCCACCAAAGAGATGACTTCGGGTAACTGCTGAGCCATGGCATCCGAGTACTCGTTGACAAGCTTGCTCTGCTCGGCATTCAAGACCACTTCTTCACCTTCCACATAGAGGCGGCCCGGCTCAATTCGATAGTGTTCTTTCCCTTGATTACTGACACTCAGCTTCTTGGGTTCCAGTGAGATGTCGTAGTTGAGCGACATCTCGCATTGCTCATCTCTTGGCTCAAAGTTGATCGCCATAGCAGGCGCCGCCGCAAACAGTGCACACACCAAAGATATTCCACCAATCGCTTGTTTCATTCTGTCTTCCCTCTCGTTTTAATCTGCCGAGTAAACTTGATTACCGCTTATGGCTCAGAATAAAGCAGACTTTGTGCCAAAGTTATAATTAACTGATATTAAAAGAATTAATATCAAGAAAGGCTGCAAAATATGAAAATCCACCATCTACGAGTGGCAAATTTTGCCAACTTGTAGCCGTTATGATGAATAAGACACAAGAAACCAAAGAAAGGTTTAACAGGGAATACTCAGGATGGCCTAGACTATTCCCTTTCTTCACTGCATTCGGGATTAAAAGCCATAATAGCCGCTGCGCCAGCAGCTTAAAGTCGTGGAGCAAGTGCATCCATGCACAAGGGCCAGGTCGCCCCGTCGAACCAATTGGCAACAATGCCAGCGACGGCTCCAAAGGGGAGTCGGTGCAATTCTGTGAGAGCTAACTTGTTTGAAGCGACCTATATGCCCGCAGACATACACCTCATTTTCAGGCACAAGCGGAACTGTGACCTTCCGAGCCAGGGATGGCGAGGCAGAGCTTACAGGGATGTACTTGCAGCGAGTCACAGGATCGCCTGTGCGAAAGCGCACCGCAGGTGATGGGCTGCAACTTAGATTACAGCTAACACCAAGTTTATTGGTGAGATTTGGTTCAAAGCCATGATAGCCCCTGTGCCAGCGGCCTAAAGTCGTGGAGCTTCGAGCGGGGTCGGTGTAATTCTGTGAGAATGGAGTAGCTTGAAACATCTGAAGTGTCCGCAGACATACACCTCATTTTCAGGCACAGGCGGAACTGTGACCTTCCGAGCCAGGGATGGCGAGGCAGAGCTTACAGGGATGTACTTGCAGCGAGTCACAGGATCGCCTGTGCGAAAGCGCACCGCAGGTGATGGGCTGCAACTTAGATTACAGCTAACACCAAGTTTATTGGTGAGATTTGGTTCAAAGCCATGATAGCCCCTGTGCCAGCGGCCTAAAGTCGTGGAGCTTCGAGCGGGGTCGGTGTAATTCTGTGAGAATGGAGTAGCTTGAAACATCTGAAGTGTCCGCAGACATACACCTCATTTTCAGGCACAGGCGGAACTGTGACCTTCCGAGCCAGGGATGGCGAGGCAGAGCTTACAGGGATGTACTTGCAGCGAGTCACAGGATCGCCTGTGCGAAAGCGCACCGCAGGTGATGGGCTGCAACTTAGATTACAGCTAACACCAAGTTTATTGGTGAGATTTGGTTCAAAGCCATGATAGCCCCTGTGCCAGCGGCCTAAAGTCGTGGAGCTTCGAGCGGGGTCGGTGTAATTCTGTGAGAATGGAGTAGCTTGAAACATCTGAAGTGTCCGCAGACATACACCTCATTTTCAGGCACAGGCGGAACTGTGACCTTCCGAGCCAGGGATGGCGAGGCAGAGCTTACAGGGATGTACTTGCAGCGAGTCACAGGATCGCCTGTGCGAAAGCGCACCGCAGGTGATGGGCTACAACTTAGCTGGCAGCTAAAACCAGGTTTATTGGTGGGATTTGGTTCAAAGCCTGATAGCCGCTGTGCCAGCGGCCTAAAGTCGTGGAGCAAGTGCATCCATGTACAAGGGCCAGCTCGTCATCCATGACTCGCGCTCGAAAGCATGTTGCTACGCAACTCTCGCCAAACCACACCGGGCAAGAGGCTTTGCTTGTCCAAAGCCCCTTGCATCCCCAAGGACACCCCGACGTAGCCGAAATTCCCGCTGGCTTATGAAACAAATTGGCTGCACTCAGGACTCGCCAAATGCATCCATACATAACGGCCAGCTCGCCTTCCTTGGCTCGCGCTCATGAACTTGTCGCTTCGCAACATTCGCCTTGCTCGACCTTCGAGCCTCGACATCCCTGTCTCGGCTACGCCAATTTGCAACAACACCTGCGGCGGCTCCGAAGGGGAGTCGGTGCAATTCTGTAAGAGCTAACTTGTTTGAAGCGACCTATATGCCCGCAGACATACACCTCATTTTCAGGCACAGGCGGAACTGTGACCTTCCGAGCCAGGGATGGCGAGGCAGAGCTTACAGGGATGTACTTGCAGCGAGTCACAGGATCGCCTGTGCGAAAGCGCACCGCAGGTGATGGGCTGCAACTTAGCTGGCAGCTAAAACCAGGTTTATTGGTGGGATTTGGTTCAAAGCCTGATAGCCGCTGTGCCAGCGGCCTAAAGTCGTGGTGTTCCACACCACACCGAGCAAGAGGCTTTGCTTGTCCAAAGCCCCTTGCATCCCCAAGGACACCCCGACGTAGCCGAAATCCCCGCTGGCTTATGAAACAAATTGGCTACACTCAGGACTCGCATCCATGCTCGACCTTCGAGCCTCGACATCCCTGTCTCGGCTACGCCAATTTGCAACAACACCAGCGGCGGCTCCGAAGGGGATTTGGTGCAATTCTATTAGCACTAAATAGCTGGAAACATATGAGAGATCTGCAGATATACACCTATTTCAAGGCACCGGTAGAACTGTGACCGTCGAAAACAGGGACGTATTCACAGCAACTTCCCTGTTTAACGGCCAGCGCACCGCAGGTAATGGGCTACATAGTGGCCGGAAAACCGGCAAGCGCCTAATGTGCAACTTTAGGCTGAAAACTATGGTATGGCGTAAAAACAAAGGCAGCGGAATGCTGCCTTTGGGATCAGAAGATTGAGCGGCCAACGGCCAGCCTGAGTTGCTCCAGCGCTGCCGTTCCGGCGAGTGAGTTGCCGCTGCGGTCAAGCTCAGGCGACCAGACACAGATGGACATGTCACCGGGGATCACCGCGATTATGCCACCACCGACTCCACTCTTGCCCGGCATGCCGACCCGGTAGGCAAACTCACCGGCGCCATCATAAAGCCCGGATGTAGCCAAAAGTGCATTGAGTCTGCGGCTCTGCAGCGGTGATATCAGCGCTTTGCCATCCAATGCCTTACCGCCTTGGACCAGATACATCATAGCCCGGGAAAGATCGGCGCAGCTCATTTTCAAGGCACAGTAATGGAAATAGCTTCGCAGCACAGTATCCACATCATTGTTGAAGTTACCGAAGGACTTCATCAGATAGGCAATGGCAGCATTGCGGGCACTGTGCTGATACTCGGAATCGGCCACCACCTTGTCGTAGCAGATATGCGGATTACCCGCCAAACGGCGAACCACTTCCAGCATTCTGTGCTTGGGCGCCCCGAGGCGGCTCTGCAGCAAGTCGGCGATGACCAGTGCCCCGGCATTGATAAAGGGATTACGGGGAATGCCGCGCTCCAACTCCACCTGCACTAAAGAATTAAATGAGTGACCCGACGGCTCTTTGCCTACCCGGCTCCAGATTTCGCTTTCTTCATAGAGTGTCAGCGCCAGTGTCAGGCTGAACACTTTGGAAATACTTTGAATGGAAAAAGGCTCTAAATAATCCCCTGCCCCCACTGTGGTGCCGTCGGCCATGGTAACGGCAATCCCCAGCTTGTTGGCATTGACCCGGGCAAGGGCCGGAATATAATCCGCCACCTTACCCTGGCCAATCAGAGGGCGAACCCTGTCGAGCACCTGCTCAAGCAAGGCCTCGTCCGGGATTAGCTCCACCAAATGTCGTACAGCTCAGTGACTTCCAACTCGCTGATTGGCTGAGCTTCCCAGAATGCCTTGACTGCGCTTCTGTCATCTTCGGTGCACTTGCCAATTCTTTGAGTGGCAATAATGCCTTCCCACTCTCTGTGGCCACCACCGTGGAAGCCCAAGCCTCTAGGTTCTATGACTTCATCAATAAAACGGTCGACCAGGGGATCTATCTGTTCCTCCGACACAGAGTCGGCAAAACGCCAACTAACGTCAAATCCCAACTCCTGGAATTCATCAACACGCAACTTCTTGCGCAAACGACGACTGCGAATAGCCATACTGCTTCTCCCTCAGGTGTAATTACTCTGTACGTTCGAACATCAGATCCCAAACACCGTGCCCCAGGCGCTGGCCGCGGGCCTCGAACTTGGTCAACGGACGGTAATCCGGGCGTGGCACTACAGTGCCATCGCTGGAAAGGTTACGATAGCCAGGGGCGGCATTCATCACTTCCAGCATATGCTCGCTGTAGTTTTCCCAATCGGTAGCCATGTGGAACACACCACCAATTTTCAGTTTACGACGCACCAACTCGGCAAAGGCCGGCTGCACTATGCGGCGCTTGTGGTGGCGTTTCTTGTGCCATGGGTCGGGGAAAAACAGCTGCAGCCGCGCCAGAGAATTATCGGCAATGGCGTGCTCCAGCACTTCCATGGCATCGTGATGGAATACTCTCAGGTTGGTGACTCCGGCTTCGCCGGCATCGGCAAGACAGGCGCCCACACCAGGCTTGTGCACTTCGATACCGATAAAGTTAAGCTCGGGGGCTTCCTTGGCCATGGTCACCAGTGAGGCACCCATACCAAAACCTATCTCCAGCACTGTGTCTGCCTCACGGGCAAAAACGGCGTTCAAATCCAGCGGCTCGGGGGAATAATCCAGCCCCATGCTGCCCCAATGCGCTTCTATGGCCTGGGCCTGGCCCTTGGTGAGGCGACCCTCACGCAGCACAAAGCTTCTTACTTTGCGCAGATACTTGCCTTCTTCGTTAAACTCGGCCGTTGTGACTTCGCTCATTTTTGCCCCTAGAGAGGTTTGAAAAAAGAAGGGCATTATCCAAAGTTCACCATACAGTGCAAGCCCTGATGCTGAAAAAGTATACCAACAATCCACAAGAACGAAATAAGTCAATCATTTGGGGGCATCAATCTCCTTGTTTCGCCCCTTGGCTGCGGCTACACTGCGCCGATGAACAAAACAGCCTCTTTCGCAGAACGTATCATAAAATGGTACGACTTGAATGGTCGCAAGACTCTGCCATGGCAACAGCAAAAGACCCCATACAAAGTATGGATTTCTGAAATCATGTTGCAGCAGACCCAGGTCGCGACTGTTATCCCCTACTTCCAAAAATTCATTGCCCGTTTCCCCGATGTCGTCAGCCTGGCCAATGCCGACACGGACGAAGTGCTGCATCTGTGGACAGGTTTGGGCTATTACGCCCGTGCCCGTAACCTGCACAAGGCCGCCATCAAGGTGCGTGATGAGTTCCAAGGCGAGTTTCCAACCGACTTCGACTCGGTACTGGCACTGCCGGGCATCGGCCGCTCAACCGCAGGGGCGGTACTGTCGCTGTCTTTGGGGCAACATCACCCCATATTGGATGGCAACGTCAAACGGGTACTCGCCCGCCACGGCGCCATAGAAGGTTGGCCCGGGCAAAAGGATGTGGAAAACCAACTCTGGCAGCTGACTGAAGCACTCACGCCCAAGGCCGAGATCCAAAAATACAACCAGGCGATGATGGATATAGGTGCCACCATATGCACCCGCTCCCGCCCCGCCTGTGACCAGTGCCCGGTCGCCCGCGACTGCAAGGCGCAGCTTATGGGGCGCCAGGGCGAATTCCCCGGCAAGAAACCGAAGAAGGCGATTCCGGCCAAAGAAGCCTGGCTACTGGTGCTGGAACACAATGGCGAGATCTTGCTGCAGCAAAGGCCACCCGCTGGGATCTGGGGCGGCCTCTGGTGTTTCCCCGAGTTCAGCAACAGACAAAACCTGCTGCAAGCCGCCAAAGCCTTGGGGCTTGCAGAGCACAGCATCACAGAGTTACCCGGTTTTCGTCACACCTTCAGCCACTTTCACCTGGACGCCCAGCCTATGCTGCTGCGGCTAAAGAGCAAAGTAGCCACAGACACGCTGCTGGACCAAGGTCACAGCGCCCAGAGTAAAGACAGGATAATGGAACCCAAACCCTGTCTCTGGTATAACTTAAACCAACCTTCCCGGGTGGGACTGGCCGCTGCAACAGAGCGGGTATTGGCCAGCCTGGAACCGAGTCTGACCAAGGAGTAAACATGGCACGCACAGTTAACTGCGTCTATCTCAAGAAAGAAGCCGATGGCCTGGATTTCCAACTGTATCCCGGCGAACTCGGCAAGCGCATTTTCGACAGCATCAGCAAAGAGGCCTGGGGCCTGTGGCAGAAAAAACAGACCATGCTGATCAACGAAAAGAAACTGAACATGATGAATGTCGATGATCGCAAACTTCTGGAAGAGCAGATGGTCGCCTTCCTGTTCGAAGGTCAGGAAGTACAGATTGAAGGCTACGTGCCACCGGCAGAAGATGAATAAGCCGCTATAGCTGTAGCGAGCGAAATGAGAAAAGGCCCTTATGGGCCTTTATCTTTTGCTGTCGCGACGAAATTTATCGGCCAGTTCGTGGCGAATTCAGGCACCATCCAGGGCTCACCGGCGATATACTCGGTTGGCAATGGACTTGGGACCTTACAGCATCTGTGCTGTGTGGACAGCACTCTTGGTACGGTTTGTTTGTGACTGCAGGCCTGTAAAGGTTTCGAGCTTGTCAGTTATAGTGAGATGTTAGTTAACCACTGGTTGACAATCAACAAGCGATTAGGTGGTTCTCGACCAAAAAGATTATAATTTGATATTTCTTTATCCATAATCATCTTCTCTTGTGTTGCCTTATCACCAAAGTCAAAATTGACCACGCGAACTACGCGATCTAGTTCACAAAACTCAGTTTGTTGAATATCAGTAAAATTGGCTGCAGCAACAATCCTATCGTAACTAATCTTACCATCTACAGGTCTTAGTGAGTCAGGCTTGCAAACTTTGAGGTAACAGACAATAGCTATTACAGATTGATACTCACTATTGAGCTGTTCCTTAGTTAACATATTGCTCAATATAGAAAAATAAGAAAGTATCCTCTCAATCTCTCTAAATGATGGCTGGTAGTATTGGACAACTTCTACCAATACGTTCTCGCACTCTCTGAGATTAGTGTTTCGGTTCTCACCTGACATTTCCCGCAGGACATATTGTAAATATCTATAACCATGATCATTATACTGGTCTGTTGCTCTTGGCAGGGTTAACCATACATTGATAAATTTATGCAGGTAGTTAACAGGATTGCTCTCCCCATATTTAGCCTTAATTGACTGCTCTAATTGCACCCGATTAGTGACAAGGATAAAGGTGATTCCCTTAACAGAGAACAGATGTTTTACTTGCTCTAATAACTCAAGGGCAAAATCTGGCCGACAGCGATCTAACTCATCAATAATGAAAACTATTGGCCCCCCATCCCCTTGCTCTGTTGCAAATGTTGACAGATGTTCTTTGAACGCTTTTAGTGCCAACTTGTCCTTTTGGGCATGTTCAAACCTTTCCTTTACAAGATCATCCACTTGGTCTGCAATTAGATTGGATAAATCTTTCTCCACCGCATCAACGGCACTACCATCGATTACACCAGCGGTAACAGTTCTCACTGTCAGTTTTATTGCGCCTCTGGCTAGAGACTTACCAGCCTTAATCGCTTTATCCTTGAATTGAGTTTGCTTTTCTTCATCCGTATTTGAGATCAATTGATACATCTCAGATGCCAACGCCAAAAATGGGTCCTTTTGATAATCATTTTCGAAGGCATCGAAATACACTGACTGAATTTTTTTCTCCCGCTGATGCGACAAGTAACCCCGCCACATTTTGATAAAGGTACTCTTACCCTGCCCCCAACCTGCATCCAGCGCAATCACGGGATTACTCTCAGAATTTTCTATTAATTTGGCTAACCGCTCACCAAATTCTTTACGCTCGAAAATATCAATCGATGGCTCAAATCCAGTCTTATTGTCTATTTGTACTTCTGGTGTAACTATCTTCATATTTTCACCACTTCTATTTACATTCAAAAGCTTAACCATTAGAGCTTAATAAGTTGGATATCGACATCGCTAATCAAGTCGCCATTGTTTTTTTCAAGCTATTACGATAGTAAACCATCTTTAGATAGCAGCCACAGGTATTCCTCGGTTTCTGCTCCGACGAGACGTTTACTCTCGGAAACTACACTGCTCATCACTGGCAGAATTACAATAGCAGTTAACGGGCAACTATGCGCTCAATAAGCTCGCGCCAATGCCAACGTTTGAAACTTTCAAATCCACGTTTGACTATTAAAGTCCCCCAAAAATCCGGGGGACTCTTTAGTTATACAAGTCCAAGCTAGCCTTGTTGCCGCCGCCCCAGCAGGATAAAGCCCGCAGCCAACAGGGAAGAGATAAGGATATACACGGCTATAATGGCCGAGGTTCCGGGCGGGATCAGCTTTATCAGCACACTGACCATCAGGCTTAAATACAGGCTTTCCAGCGCATAATAAAGCGCCGTTGCCAAACCCGCCGAAGCGGAGAAGGCGTGCAGCGCGCCGTTGGCCGAGACTGCACAAGTCAAGGCAATATTGACTCCAATCAGGTACATGGGAAGCATAAAGCCCAGCAGGGTAACGCCAAAGAGCCACTCGCACAGATAGAGGATAAGCCCACTGACAAATAGCCCCGCCAGCCCTCGAAACACTGTGCCGCTTATTCCCCAACGCCCAACCAAAGGCTTGACGAACCTGGTGGTCAGTATCATCACAATCGCCACCGAGCCGAACCAGAGGCTGAACTCGACTTTACTCAGGCTCAAGGTATCCATCAGCACCGAGGGCGAGGTGGAAAAGTAGGCGAAGAAGGTTCCCATTGCCGTTGCATAAGCCAAGGTATAACCGATAAAAGTCTTGGACCCCAGGATGGTGAACAAGCTATTGAAACGAAACGGCTGGGTTTTGGCCGGCCGGGTTTCTGGCCATTTAAACACTGTGTGCACGGCAACCACGGCAGCGAATATTCCCAGGAAGTAAAATATGCCCTGCCAATGCCACTGCTTTTCTATCAAGGCGCCCAGAAACGGTGCCACTGCCGGTACACAAGCCAACACTGAACCCATGATGGCGTAAACGACTACGCCTTCTTCCCTTTCTGCAAATACATCTCTGACCGTGGCAAACGCCGCAACCAATAGTGCAGACGCGCTCAGCGACTGTAACAATCTCAGTCCCAGAAAGTAATCGAAGTTCGGACTTAAGGGAATAGCCAGGCTGGACAATGAGTACAAGACAGCGCCAATAACGACTATCGGCCTTCTGCCAAACTTGTCCGAGAGGGGGCCAAACAGCAATTGCCCAAGGCCTAGGAGTGCCATATACATGGTCAGCGTCAGCTGAACCTGCTCCCTTCCTACCTTGAAACTTGTGCCGATTTCATTCACTGCCGGAAGGTATAAGTCCATCCCCAGTGAAGCAAGCAGATCAAAAGGTACCAGAAGTACCAAAGAGTATAAGAATGAGTAATTCCAGATATTGTTTCTATTCATTTTTGCGTCCAATTATTGCTAAGAATCTATTCAAGCGATAATTGGACTGCCTTCACTGCTCTCTTCATAATCTAACCTCAATCCCAGGCGCAGGTGCGACTTGCGTTGAAACTATATTTAATAGCTTAATCAAACAAGCATCGAATACTGGCACATCATTGTTTGGGCTAAAACGACTCAAAACTGAGCCGATAGGGCCTGTCGATTGCCTCTCGCAGATCCGCCAGAGAAAATACCCGCTGCAACTCGGCAAACTTTTCGCCGTCAAAATAGACCTGCACCACGGGCAAACTAAAGATACTCATCTGGGCAGACAGCTGCTGGCCAGGGCCCTGACAATCGATATAGGCCGCCTGCAATAGTGGATACTCGTCGGCCAACATGGCGCTTATTCTGGGCTTCAACGCCTGACACACACCGCAATGCTCGCCGCCGAACAGCAGTAATACCGCGGGTTGGCTTTCGAGCAGTTGTTTAAGCTGCTCAAGGGTTTCGATATTCAACATGGTTTCAGCTCACAACTCACCGGCAGCCCAAGTACCCGGGCTCTATTGTTTGTATTGGCGCTCATTGTGCCATATCGGCGCTGGCTTTCGGTGACTTTCGCAGCCAGTTTACAGGCCAAAAAGAAAAAGGCGCCGACGGCGCCTTCTGTAAAAACTATTGTGGGTTACTGCTTAACCCCTTCAACCACCAGATCGAGTTTGACGTGAGTGGAAGCCGGGCCCAGATCGGTAGTAATCTTGTAATCCTTGAGGGCAAACTCGGTAGAGCCGATAAACCCGGCGCGGTAACCACCCCAAGGGTCCTGCCCTTCACCGATAGCCTTGGCATCTATGGTCAGCGGCTTGGTGACCCCATTGAGAGTAAAGTCACCGGTGATCGCCAATTCGCCATTGCCTTTGTCCTCCACCTTGGTGGACCTGAAGCTGGCCTTGGGATACTTGCCGGCATTGATGAAGTCGGCCGAACGCAGGTGCTTGTCCCGCTCGGCATGGTTTGAATCCAGGCTTTGGGTGTTGATGGTCACATTCACCTTGGCATCTGTCGGGTTGGCCTTGTCAAAGCTGAAGCTGCCTTCAAATTCGTTAAAACGCCCGACCACAAAGCTATAGCCAAGATGGTTGACTCTAAAGTTGATAGAGGCATGGGCGCCCTGGGTATCAATCACATAGTCGGCGGCATTCACGGCGCAAGGCAATAACAGGGCGCTGCCAAGCAAACCGGCAAACAGGGTCTTTTTCATTTTGCTATCCTCTCTTGAGTTTAATCATCCTGACGAGTGTCTGATCTTTATCGATAAAATGGTGTTTCAGCGCCGCCAAGGCATGCAGCACCACCAAGGCTATCAAGCTATAGGCGGCGTATTTATGTATCGCCCCGGCGATATCGGCCTGATTGTTAAACAGCTCACCGACACCCGGCAGCTCAAACCAGTCAAATACCGCGATACCCCGGCCATCGGCGGTGGAGATCAATATGCCACTCAGCATAATCAGCAGCAGCAACAGGTAGAGTCCCCAATGCGTCAAACGGGCCGCCTTCTGCAGTAAAGGCTTGTCCGGTATCGCCTGTGGCGACGGGCTCAGCAGTTTCCACAACAATCTGACCAGGGTAAGCGCCAACAGCAAAATGCCGATACTCTTGTGCAGATGCGGCCCCTTCTGATACCAGGCACTGTAATAGGTCAAATCAACCATCCAGTAGCCGAGCCCAAACAGGCCTATCACGGCAATGGCCGATAACCAGTGGTTCAAAATGCTGACAAGGCCGTAGCCCTGACGAGTGTTGGCAAGCATTTTCTATCCTTAAGCTATGTCTTAAGCACATCATATGGAAACTAAATGAAAACTAAAATCATTAAATATTGGCTATTTATTTCGAAATTTTAGAAAGAAGGACAAAAGGTGGGCTTAAAGAGCCACAGTGCTGCGGGTAACACGGCAGATTGAGGCAAAGATAGTTTGATGCAATGGGCGGCCTGCTGGCTTTTCAAGCGATATCAGTTTGATTTCAGCTCAAAAAGCCCAATTCTGAGCATTAACTGAGCGAACACAGGATTTATGCCGAAAAAGCACTTGCAGGAAAAAATTCAGAACTATATTATACGCGCACTCCGAACGACACGGGCCTCAACCCCCGGTTCGAAGTAGATGACTGACACTCAGTTCAGTTGCCCGAATAGCTCAGTTGGTAGAGCAGCGGATTGAAAATCCGCGTGTCCCTGGTTCGATTCCGGGTTCGGGCACCACAATTTAGCCGGCATAGCTCAGTTGGTAGAGCAACTGACTTGTAATCAGTAGGTCCCGAGTTCGACTCTTGGTGCCGGCACCATGAAACAGCAAAAACGCCACTCACCGAGTGGCGTTTTTGTTTCTGTAACTCTCTACCGGCCCAACTCCTTGTCTCTAATCATTAATCTTCCCCATGTCGTAGTCATATATAGCTTAGAGCCATAGCTGAACCTGGTATTAAAGGCCTGTTCAAACAAACATCATTCGGAGTGCTTGTTTGAACAGGCCTGACGGTGAAGATTGACTCTGGATGCAGAGACTATCCGCCCCATTGAAAGTCCATTTTCAGGTTCATCGCCAGTTTAAAACCAGGTCAGATTGCCGGTACCCTAAACCTCTGCCCTTGAATTTCCAGCACCACGTCTCTTGGACGGATCTCAACAACCTTTAATATTCCTTTGATACTATCGCCCTCCTGCAATTCGGCACCGTCTACATTCAACCAACGCTTGGAAGGCTCAGAAGCGTATACATGGGCACTGATATCAAATTCAGGCACTTGCAGTTGCAGTCCGGCAGGCAAGCCACCATAGGGAGGCACCTCTTCCTCAGTTTTGGGAATGGGGTCCAATTCAGGAGGCGATACAGGTTTTTCCGCCGAGTGTCGGTGCTCAACATCGGCTAATGCAGCCTGAAACTGAGCCACCAATTCATCCTGGCGGCGACTCTCGGCACTGGATAGTCCCACATCCTCAGCCGCATCATTGACCTGGCGCTTGAGTGACTCGAGCACTTCAAGTCCGCGACGGTTGGGATTGGCTCCCAGGATAATCAGCTCCTCATCCGCTGCCTGTATCGCTTGCCGCTGATTTGCAAAAGATGAACTGCCAGACTGAACTTGCTCAAACTGCAGCTCTTTGGCCGCTTCAGCCACACTGGCAGCCAGCGTATCATTATGATTAAGCTCAGTACTCGCTAAAGCCTGACTCTGATTGGCTTCGCCCCTTTGGTTTAGATTTGTGCTACTCACAGCTTGGGCATTTTGAGGCTGTGTGCTCTGCGGCTGTATAGTTTGCGATTGGGTTAGTCGAGATTGAACCACTTGAGCCTGAGGTATAGGTTGAGCCAGAGGCAAAGCAACTTTTCCGGCTAAACGCACCTCAGCAGCACTCTCGGCCGCTTGGTTTGGTTGCTTGTCTCTTTGAGGATTATCTTGTTTCCTGGCTTGCTGCTGGGCACCCTGTGGCGAGGCTTGCGCCTCAACTGAAGATGTCTCGGGAGACTGAATCTTTTTGCTGTTATCCAACATGTGCCACCCCCAAGCCAGCCCCCCTCCTGCCAGTACAGCGACTACCAATACTGCCAGCGGCTTGAAATAGGCTCTGCCAGATGAAGGTTGACGATATTGCGCCCTGGGGGTCAACACAGGATCCAACTGCTCTCCCATTTCCTGCTGTTTGGCCCGGGTCACCGCATCAAGAAGAATAGACATCAGCTCTCTCCCCCCGCATACAATCTGGGCCCTTGATGGCTCAGATACAGGTTGAGCTGAACCAAAGTCTGGCTACCGGCAATACCGTCCGGCTTCAAACCATGACGACGTTGAAACTGTTGCAACGACTGCTCCAACTCGCTGTCAAAATAGCTCATTAATCTGGCTTGGCGCCCATCTACCTGCGCCAGAGTATTTTCCAGCCACTGCACTTGAGCCAAGCCGGCACTGGGGCCTATCGCCTTGAGCGGATCTTTGGGGGCATCCCAGATAATTTCAAAAGTGCCGCTGAAATGACGGTTGAACCAATCAACACTGACCCAAAGTTGCTGTTCATTGAGTTGTAGCAGTAACTGTTCACCATCTTTAGTAACCAAAGTGCCGAAGAAAGGCTGCTGTTGTTCATCTTCCAGATAGACCACAGCCGGATAATTGAGCCGTAGCAAGGAGTTGAGATTACCCTGCTGCTGATAACAGGCAAGCCCCTGCTGCTCAGCGGCCTGACAAGCGCTGATGCCTGAATATGGCACCTTGTCCCAAAGCGCAAACAGCGCCGCGAAGGCAGTATCGATATTGCGGCTCTGATCTATGGCCTGCGTCAGGATCCGTTGTGCCCGGTTGACAGCGGGCTTATCTGCGCCAGCTGGATTGACAGAAGGATGGTTAACAGCAGCTGGATTACCGGAAACCTGAGTCTGCTTGGCATCTGTCCCTGAATGAAGTTGGCGTCCGGACTGATCTTGGGCCACAGCCTTCTCCGGCTGCGCCAGGAAATAGTAACCACCGGCAAATGCCAAAAGCAGCATAGCGGCAGCAGAAGCCGGTAACCAATAATTACGCTGTTTGATTTTCTCTCCCAGCACCTCTTCGGCGGCAGAGGCCACCATCTTGGCATCAATAGGCGTTCGCGACTGACCATAACCCGCCATCAGTGCTCGCTCACACAAGAGGTTGATAAGCCTTGGAATACCACCACTGAATTTATGCAGCGCCCGAATCGCGCCGCGATTGAACAGGGGTTCGCTACGTCCGGCAACCTGCAACCTGTGCTGCACATAGAAACCCACTTCCTCTTCAGTGAGCGGCAACAGATGGTACCGGGCGGTTATACGTTGCGCCAGTTGCCGCAACTCCTGACGCTTGAGCAGTTGCTGCAACTCGGGCTGACCTATGAGGATCACCTGCAACAATTTACGGGTATCAGTTTCCAGATTGGTAAGCAGGCGCAGTTGCTCAAGCACTTCGGCCCGCAGATGTTGGGCCTCATCAATGATCAATACTGTATTACGTCCGGCCTGATGGTTAGCCAGCAGAAAACCACTGATATGATCGGTCAACTGCTTAAGGGTAGGTGCCTCACCATAAGGAATTTTCAACTCATCACAAAGTGTGGCCAGCAGCTCAAGCTCGGTTAGAGATGGATTGAGGATAAAGGCAGTATCCGTGTTATCCGGTAGTTGCCGCAACAAACAGCGGGAAACTGTGGTTTTTCCTGTGCCCACTTCGCCCGTCAGCAGCACAAAGCCCCCCGTCTCTCCCAGGCCATAGGTCAAATGCGCCAAGGCTTCCCTGTGTCTGTCACTGAGAAACAGGTAACTGGGATTGGGTGCAATTGAAAACGGGTTATCGTTCAGTCCATAAAAGGCCTTGTACATAGGCACTACCATCCTTCTTTGTTAGAGACAGCTCAGTTTAAGGCAAGGTCATAAATTGTAAAACCCCGGCCGCCATTTATGTGATGCACAGGAAAGTCCCCAGCGGCCCGCTCTCATGGTATCCTGAGGCCATTACCAAAGCAGTCGATTATAAGGAATTCACAAGCGTGCAGATTTATCTGGTTGGCGGAGCGGTACGCGATAAGCTATTGGGTTTGCCTGTCAAAGACAGGGATCATCTGGTCGTCGGAGCGACTCCGGAGCAGATGGTCTCACTGGGATACCGGCAGGTGGGCAAGGACTTCCCTGTGTTTCTGCACCCCAAAACCCAAGAGGAATATGCCCTGGCAAGAACCGAGCGCAAGACAGGCTTGGGATACGGCGGTTTTTCCTGTTATGCGGCGCCCGACGTCACGCTGGAAGAAGATCTATTGCGGCGGGACTTGACTATTAATGCCATAGCCCAAAGTGAGGATGGCGAACTGCACGACCCCTACAACGGCCGAAAGGATATCGAAACCAGGGTGCTAAGGCATGTCTCCCCCGCTTTCGTTGAAGACCCGCTACGGGTACTCAGAGTGGCCAGATTTGCCGCCCGCTTTGCGCCTCAAGGTTTCAGTATCGCCCCAGAAACCCTGGCTCTGATGCAGGAAATTGCCGCTGGCCCCGAGCTTGGCGCACTAACGCCGGAGCGGGTATGGCAGGAACTGGATAAGGTGCTCGGCTGCGAGCAGCCCCAGGTGTTCTTTGAAGTTCTACGTCAGGCCAAGGCTTTACAAGCACTGATGCCGGAAATCGATGCCCTGTTCGGCGTACCGCAACCGGCCAAATGGCACCCTGAAATCGATAGCGGTATTCACACACTTATGGTTTTGGAGCAAGCCGCTAGACTGACCCAGGACAAAGCGGTGCGTTTTGCCGCGCTGGTACACGATCTCGGTAAGGCTTTGACCTCGGCCGACATGCTGCCCAAACATCACGGTCACGGCCAGAAAGGTCTGGCACCTATCCGCAATCTGTGTGAGCGGCTCAGAGTGCCTTCTGAGTATCGAGATCTGGCGTTGCTGGTCAGCGATCAGCATCAAAATATTCATAATTTGGTGGAGCTCAGACCGGAAACCATAGTGAAAATCTTCGATAAAGCCGATTTCTGGCGCAAGCCAGAGCGCCTGGAGCAACTGGCGCTGGCCTGTGAGGCCGATGCCAGAGGCCGCACCGGGCTTGAACAAGCGCCCTACCCTCAGGCGCAGGCGTTGAGGCAGCTTTTTGCGGTGGCAGCAGCGATAGATGTCAAACCCATAGTAGCAGCAGGGCACAAGGGCCCGGCCATCAGGGTAGAACTTGCTCAGCAGCGGATTGCTGCAGTACGTCAAGAAAAGCAACTGTTACTGAATTCCGCCGTTTCCTGAGAGAAAGGCAAGATATTGACAGTGATAATTTCAGTTATGTTAAAAAAATAGCGAAAAAAACTGGCTATTTTCCCAAAGACTTGGCAATTCAATGAGTATTCGATAAGGTAAAGTGGCCTGTGCGTGAATATTCGTAGCAAAATAAATTGACTATGACATAATTAGGCGGTGTCGGCTGTTTTGCAGTCGAGCCATTAAAAATCCAACCTATCTAAAGGGATTTCTTCATGAACAAAAAAGTACTGATGATTGCTGGCGTAGCAATGACTGCTCTGCTGGGTGGCTGTGCCAACACCACTGCTCTGGAAGAAAGCGTTGCTAACCTGGGCAACAAAGTTGATCAATTATCAGCCGAAGTTAGCTCTCTGAAAGCAGAGCAAGGCAAACTGTCTGCTGACGTTAAAGATGCCAAAGCTGCTGCTATGGACGCTCAGTCTGAAGCTAAGCGTGCTAACGACCGCTTGGACAACGTTGCTTCTCGTTACAAGAAGTAATTCAGTCCCGGATCGGCAACACCAAGGTGTTGCCGATTTGCTTTTCGCTGAAGCCTACAATGGCTTCCAGTCAGTCCTGTTCAAGATTCCAGCTAACCTTCACTTTTCAGCCTAAATCCGAGGCTCAAACTCAGTTTCGTTTAATCACCAACAAACGGTAATCCAGCTCCAATCCCTTGATGGCCCGTCCGGCAATCGAGCGTTTCTGCTTTTCACCGGCACGCCAAGCATAAGGGGTGGTTTCCAGAAGCGTCAACGCCTGTTCGCCACTGACATCCAGCGAAAAACTCAAGCTCTCGGTTTCCAGCACAGTCAACTCTGCCGGCAGGCTGATACTGAACTCCCGCTGCTTGAGGTCAGCATTCAATTGTTCACGCAACTGCCATAAGTGCCTGGGCCCGGGTGCCAACATCATAAGATGTGCCCTCGGCTTCATCACCCTGGGGATCTCCTTGCCCTTGAGCTGACCATCGAGCAGAGTCACCAGTGAAAACTGCGCATCTGCGAAGGGCAAACGTTTGGCAACACTGAGAAAAACCTGCGCCTCAGGCAATGCCTTGGCTGCGGCGAAGGCTGCATTTTGCGCATCACAGATTAACAGGCGTTGCAGCTCTTCCGGCAGTTGCAACATCTGCTGCAAAGCGCCGTCTCCGGCGTTGGGGTCAAGTACAGCTTCACAGTTTTCAGCAAGTCTGGTCAGCTTGAGATTGAGCGCCTGATGCAAAGGCGCCATCAACTCAGACTGCAACAAAAAACGCCGGGCCCGCAACGCCTGGCGCGACAAGGCATGTACCGCCGCGCTCTTGGGCTTGGCCAGCAGCCAATAGCCGTCTTCCTGGCGATCGAAGTGATGTTTGTTGGCGCAGTAAAAACCTCTGGATGCCAGATGTTGCCTGAGTTCACTCTGGCAAACAGGGCACTGAAATTGCACTGAATTCATCTTAAAGCCTCACAGAAAAATAAAGCCGCACAGAAGTGCGCCGAGCGCCAAACGATAGATCACGAAAGGCAGCATGCCCATCTTGCTGATGATCTTCAAAAACAGGTGAATACAGGTGAAGGCCGCGACAAAAGAAAGCACCACACCCAAAATCAAGGCTTGCCAGTCAATCACATGCCCGCCTTCGAGCAGATCTTTGCCCATCAGCAGCGCCGCGCCCAGGATCACTGGAATCGACATCAAAAAAGAAAAACGCGCCGCCGCCTCGCGATTAAGCCCCAGCATCAGGGCCGCGGTCATGGTGATCCCCGAGCGACTGGTGCCGGGAATAAGCGCCAATGCCTGGGCAAAACCTATCATCAATGCCTTGCGCCAACCGGTTTGATACTCAGTAAGTTCAAGCCGAGCCATCTTATCTGACCACCAGAGCAGCAAACCGAATATCACAGTAGTAATGGCGATAACACCCGGCCCCCGCAGATAAGTTTCAACCAAATCTTTGGCCATAAAACCAAAGATGACTGCAGGTATGGTAGCCAGAATAATCCACCAGGCGAGTTTACTCTCGGCGCTGTGATTGCCCTTGAATATGCTGCCAAACCAGGCATTCAGCATAGCTATGATTTCAGCACGGAAGTAGAGTACCACAGCGAGTAGTGAGCCTATGTGCACTGCCACATCGAAGGCCAGCCCCTGATCTTCCCAGCCGAGTAACTGAGAGGGTAAAATAAGGTGCGCCGAGCTGGAAATAGGCAAAAATTCAGTCAGGCCCTGGATCAGGGCAAGGATAATGACCTGTAATGTGTCCATAATTGTCCTTAAAAAATCAGGCCGACAGGCCCCAATCGAAAGCGATAGGCCAGAGCTTCTGACTGGCCTTATCATATTCCTGCCACAACTGCTGGTAGCTGAGTTGTGCCAGAGGATGCTTGGTTTGCGGTGCCAGTTCAGCCAGTGGCCAAAGCACAAAAGCGTTGGTCAGGATCTCGGCTCTGGGTAAAACAATGGGCTGCTGACAGACCTTGTCATCGTAGAGCAGTAGATCCAAGTCAAGAGTCCGCGGAGCAAACTTTTTGGCACCCGGGAGCCGACCATGGCGCAGCTCTATCTGCTTGAAACAGGCCACCACTTCGGCAATACCGAGTGACGTATGAGCGCCCACCACCATATTGAGAAAGTTGCTGCCCTTGAATCCCACTGATTCACTCTCGTAAACCGATGACAACAGCAGCTCGCCAAAAGCAGCGTGCAGCTCGTGGATAGCTGCACGCAGATAACGTTCCGGGTCGATATTGCTGCCCAGACTGATGTAGATATGTGCCATATTGCCGTTAGATACCACGCTCAATTTCAACACCGACCGCTTTGGCCGAAGGAATGGCGCCGGGCTTCATCACCCGCACCTTGACCCAAGGCACTGCAAATTCACTCATCAGGCAATGGGCTATCATTTCGGCGACGGTTTCAATCAGCTCAATAGGCTTTGCGGTAATCAAGTCGGTAAGACGCTTGCTGACGGTTTCATAGCAGAGCGCCTGGCTGTAATCATCGCTGTCTGCAGCGGCTCTGTTATCCCAAGCCATATCCAGATCAATAAGCAGTGTCTGGTGTATCTGTTTTTCCCACTCGTAGATCCCAATAACCGTCTCTATCTGTAATTCCCGTATCAGCACTCTGTCCATAAAATCCCCCCTTAGCAACTGCCGGGCCTGAGGTCAGATAAGCTAACGTCAATAAAACCGCTATAATCCGACGCGTTCCGGAGATATTCACGGCAGCCCCTTTCTACCTGGCCCAATCTTAAGTAGGATAAGGCATTGAAGGACAAGATGAACCCGAAATTTCCAACCACCATTAAGTGGTCAAGATTTTCACCTTGGGTTATCCGGGCAAGGGCTGCATTTTTCAATGTGCGCGATAATACCTTAAGACGAGTAAGGAAACCAATTTGAGTACCATGGTACTGACCCCAATGATGATTGTGGCCGCTTACCTGCTCGGCTCTATCTCCAGCGCCGTGCTGGTGTGCCGCCTCAAGGGTCTGCCGGATCCCAGAGGCAAAGGCTCCGGCAACCCAGGCGCGACTAATGTGCTGCGTATCGGTGGCACCTGGGCCGCCGCCATGGTGTTTTTCTTTGATATGCTCAAAGGAGCTCTGCCCGCTTATACCGCTTATCTGATGGGGATAGATGCCGTCTGGCTTGGGGTGATAGCCATTGCCGCCTGCCTGGGACACATATACCCGATTTTCTTCGGTTTCAAGGGCGGCAAAGGCGTAGCCACAGCGCTCGGTGCCATGGCGCCTATAGGTGAAGGCTTGGCGCTGTGTTTGATGGGCACCTGGTTAGTGGTGGTTTTACTGACCCGTTATTCCTCGCTGGCGGCCCTGGTTACCGCCCTGCTGGCACCTTTATATACCTGGTGGCTGGATGACAGATTTACCCTGCCGGTGGCCATGCTATCGACACTGATCATTATCCGCCACAAGGATAATATTCGCCGCCTGCTCAAGGGGGAAGAATCCAAAATGTCGCGCTCCAGGCGCACTAAATAGAAGCAATTGCACGGTTGTAACGACTGTCACAAAAACAGCAAAGGCGCCATTGGCGCCTTTTACTTTTCAGGTTACAGAGGATGAGTTAGCTAGGCTCCTTCAGGAAATCGCCTCCAGGGTATCCAGCGGCCAACGCGGCTGCCCTTTCACCGCCAACGTCTCACGCTCGCCGGCCTTGAGGCGCTGCAAGCCTGCGTAGGCTATCATGGCGCCGTTATCTGTGCAGAACTCGCCTCTGGGATAGAAAACCTTGCCGCCACGACTTTGCATCAACTCGGCCAGTGAGCTTCTCAGACGGGTATTGGCACTGACACCACCGGCAATAACCAAGCGCTTAAAGCCGGTTTGCTCCAATGCGCGGCGGCACTTGATAACCATGGTATCGACCACGGCTTCTTCGAATGCCCTGGCGATATTGGCACGGGTCTGCTCATCATCCGGTTCGGCGGCTATGGTATTGGCTGCGTAGGTTTTCAGTCCCGAGAAACTAAAATCCAAACCCGGCCTGTCAGTCATAGGGCGGGGAAACTTATAACCGGACTTTTCCCCTTTGGCGGCGAGTTTAGCCAATCTTGGGCCTCCAGGATAATCCAGCCCCATCAGTTTAGCTGTCTTGTCGAAGGCTTCACCGGCCGCATCATCTATGGATTCACCCAAGACTTCATAGCTGCCTATGCCTTCTACTTTCACCAGCATGGAGTGACCACCGGAAACCAAGAGCGCCACAAAGGGAAACTCAGGTGCATCCTCTTCCAACATGGGCGCCAGCAGATGCCCTTCCATATGGTGGACACCAACAGCAGGTTTATTCCAGGCAAATGCCAGGGAGCGACCAACGCAAGCCCCCACCAAAAGCGCACCTATAAGGCCCGGCCCCTTGGTGTAAGCAATACCGTCGAGATCTTCGATACGGGTATCGGCCTTGGCCAGTGCTTCACGGATCAGTGGCACTATTTTACGCACATGATCCCGTGATGCCAGCTCAGGCACCACGCCACCGTAGTCGGCATGCAACTTGACCTGACTGTAAAGTGCATGGGATAACAGCCCCTGCTCTTCGTCGTAAACCGCTATTCCTGTCTCATCACAGGATGTCTCAATACCTAAAACCCGCATCTATGAAATCTTTCCACCTGAAAAGGGGCGCCAATTCTACCCCTAACCAGGAGATTTCTCCAGTTGTAGGCTAAAGTGAATTTACTTTAGGGACTTTACATTCAGTGCCTGTCGGTTTAAAATTCCGCACCATTTTAAATCCACTTGGGTCAAGTGATTGACTCAATACAAACTTACACCTAAGGGGTGATGGCGTATGCCAATTATTAAAGTACGTGAAAACGAACCATTCGACGTAGCTCTGCGTCGTTTCAAGCGCTCTTGTGAAAAAGCCGGTATCCTGGCCGACGTGCGTGCTCGTGAATTCTACGAGAAGCCAACTACTGCTCGTAAGCGTGCAAAAGCTGCTGCAGTTAAGCGTCTGGCCAAGAAGCTTTCTCGCGAAAACGCACGTCGCGTACGTTTATACTAATTCCTTATGAGCCTGATAGATAAGCTGAAAGACCAGATGAAACAAGCCTTGGTGGCCAAAGAGAAGGTCCGCCTGGGTACGATTCGTATGGCATTAGCTGCCATCAAACAGATTGAAGTGGATACCCGCGAAACTCTGAATGATGAGCAGATAATAGCTGTCTTGACCAAAATGGTGAAACAACGCCGTGATGCCATTGCCCAATATGAGGCAGCGGGTCGTCCGGAGTTGGCAGAAGTCGAAGCAGCAGAGATTCAAGTTATTGAAACTTTCCTGCCACAGCCTCTGAGCGAAAGCGAAATCGCTGCGCTGATTGATGCGGCTATCCAAGATAGCGGCGCCAGCACTATGGCGGATATGGGCAAAGTAATGGGAGCGTTGAAATCCAAAGTTCAGGGTCGTGCAGACATGGGTGCAATTAGTGCCCAGATCCGTGCCAAACTGCAATAAGCGGGTTTCCACGTATGAACAAGCCGTGCATCTGCGCGGCTTGTTTGTTTACATCGGTCAAGGGTGCATGACTCAGTCTGATGGCTATACCTCGTGATTTTATCAATGAGCTGATTGCTCGCACAGACATAGTTGATCTAATCGATCACAAAGTACCCCTTAAAAAAGCGGGTAAGAATTATTCTGCCTGTTGCCCTTTCCACAGCGAAAAATCACCCTCTTTCACCGTTAGCAGAGATAAACAGTTTTACCATTGCTTCGGCTGTGGTGCCCATGGCAATGCCATCGACTTCATCATGGAGTATGACCGTCTCGAGTTTCTCGATGCCATTGAGGAGCTGGCAAGCCAACTGGGGCTGGAGGTTCCGCGGGAGAATAACCCCAATCGTCGTCGTGACGAAGGGCTCAGCCGCGATCTCTATCAGTTGATGGAAGAGGCTAACAGGTATTACCAAAGCCAGCTCAGACAACACCAGGACAAACAGAAGGTGTTGGACTATCTGGCCTTTCGTGGATTATCAGACCAGGTGGTCGAGCGCTTCGGCATAGGCTTTGCCCCCGACGGCTGGGATGGCTTGCTGAGTCGCTACCGCTCACAACAGGAGTCGCAGGACAAACTGTTGACTGCGGGGATGATTATCAGCAACGACAACGGTAAGCGTTATGACCGCTTCCGTGACAGACTGATGTTCCCGATCCGCGATAGACGCGGCCGGGTGATTGCCTTTGGTGGCCGGGTATTGGGAGATGGTACCCCCAAGTACTTGAATTCTCCGGAAACGCCCATATTTCATAAGGGTAACGAGCTTTACGGTCTTTATGAACTGAAGCAGGCTCACAGAGAACCCCGACAAGTGCTGATTGTCGAAGGTTATATGGACGTGGTGGCGCTGGCTCAATTTGGGGTCGATTATGCAGTAGCCTCCCTGGGGACTTCGACCACAGCCGAACAATTTCAGTTGTTGCTGCGCAGCGCCAAAGAAGTGGTTTGCTGTTATGACGGTGACAACGCCGGAAAAGAAGCAGCCTGGCGCGCACTGGAAACCGCCCTGCCACTGCTTAAGCCCGGCGATACAGTGCGCTTTATGTTTTTGCCCCAGGGGGAAGATCCCGACTCCATGGTGCGTAAGACAGGCAAAGAAGCCTTCGAGGCATTGATAGATGAAGCGCAAACACTGACAGGGTTTCTGTTCGATACCCTGACCACTAAATACGGGACAGACAAGGGCAACTTGGCGAAACAGGCCATAGCTCTGATTGAAAAGATTCAAGATACTGTGCTGCAAAATCTATTGCTCGAAGACCTGTCACACAGGCTCGGCATGAACAGCGCAGATGATCTGAAGAAGAAGCTGGGATTCAAGAGCCCCCAAGGGGTGGCTTCTGCCCGGCATAAAGCGCTTAAGGGCCGGGGTACCCCGCTGCGACTCGCCGTCGCCTTGCTGGTACAACACCCACAGTTGGGGCTGAATTTGATCCCCCAACCGGCTCTTAAGCATTTGCAGATGGCCGGCATAGACTTGCTGGTCGAATTACTGGATTTGACTCGCGCCCAGAAGATGAACAGCGCACAACTACTTGAGCAATTCAGGGATACGGACGAATTTTCTGCCCTGAGAAAACTAGCCCAATGGGAGCATCAAGTGGCGGATGAAAACCTGGAGCAAGAGTTCAAAAAATCCCTGGTATGGCTGAACAATCAATACATTGAGCAACGTTACCAGGAATTAAGTCTGAAACAGACCCATACTAAAGAAGAGAAAATACAGCTTAAGAAGCTAATCGCAGCGATGAAAAGCTGCCAATAAGCTCTCTCAATTTATGGGTCCGGTCGCCGGACTAGCACAGGGATGCGCACATGGCTATAATTGACGATTTGTGCGGCAAGAGCCCAAGGCCGCTGCCCATCGTTGTAACAGTTACCCAACTTGGATGATATCTATGGATCAAACTCCGCAGTCGCAACTTAAACTGTTGCTCGCCAAAGGCAAAGAGCAAGGTTACCTAACCTATGCAGAAGTGAATGACCACTTGCCTGCAGATATGGTCGATTCTGACCAGATCGAAGATATTATCCAGATGATAAATGACATGGGTATCCGAGTGTTTGAAGAAGCACCGGATGTCGATGACATTATGATGTCGGAAGACAGCACGGATGAAGATGCCGCCGAAGAAGCCGCAGCAGCTCTGGCCTCAGTCGAGAGCGAGCTGGGCCGCACCACAGACCCAGTGCGTATGTATATGCGTGAAATGGGCACAGTGGAACTGCTGACCCGCGAAGGCGAAATTCAGATCGCCAAGCGTATCGAAGAAGGCATCAACACGGTACAGAGCTCAGTCGCCGAGTACCCACAGGCAATCGCCATGATCCTCGAACAGTTTGATCAGTTCGAGGCCGAAGAGATCCGCCTGTCCGACATTATCTCTGGATTTGTCAATCCCGATGAAGACAATGTAGGCCCAAGCGCCACCCATATTGGCTCAGAGTTATCCGATGAAGACCTGGATGATGAAGATGATATGGACGACGATGACGAAGATGACGACAGCGATTCCGAAGATGAAGGCTCAAAAGGCCCGGATCCGGAAGAAGCCCGTGAGCGTTTCGGCCAACTACGTGCCGTCTATGAAAACTCACTGAAGCTCATCGAACTCAAGGGACGCGATCACCCCGAGTCAGTCGCGGCTCTGTTCCACATCGGCGAAATTTTTAAAGAATTCCGTCTGGTGCCCAAGCAGTTTGACCGTCTGGTCAAGAGCATGCGCAGCATGATGGACAAAGTGCGGGTTCAGGAACGCCTGATCCTCAAGCTTTGTGTTGAACAGGCCAAAATGCCGAAGAAGAACTTTGTTAAGCTCTTCACCGGCAACGAAACCGACATCAGTTGGTTCAACGCTGAGATGAACTCCGGCAAGCCATACGCCGAAGGCCTGAAAATGGTCGAGGAAGACGTGCTGCGTTGCCGCGCCAAGCTGGAAGCCATCGAAGCCGAAACGGGTCTGTCTATCGCCTCAATCAAAGACATCAACCGCCGCATGAGCATAGGTGAAGCCAAGGCTCGCCGTGCCAAGAAGGAAATGGTTGAAGCCAACTTACGTCTGGTTATTTCTATCGCCAAGAAATACACCAACCGTGGCCTGCAGTTCCTGGATCTGATCCAGGAAGGCAACATAGGTCTGATGAAGGCAGTAGACAAGTTTGAATACCGTCGTGGCTATAAGTTTTCTACCTATGCTACCTGGTGGATCCGTCAGGCCATTACCCGCTCCATCGCGGACCAGGCCCGTACCATACGTATCCCGGTACACATGATAGAGACTATCAACAAGCTCAACCGTATCTCGCGGCAGATGCTGCAGGAAATGGGACGCGAGCCTTCTCCGGAAGAACTTGCCGAGCGGATGATGATGCCGGAAGACAAGATCCGCAAAGTGCTGAAAATCGCCAAAGAGCCTATCTCCATGGAGACCCCTATCGGGGACGACGAAGATTCGCATCTGGGGGATTTCATCGAGGATACAACCCTCGAGCTGCCACTGGACAGCGCCACCAGCGAAAGCCTCAAGAGCGCCACTCATGAGGTGCTGGCTGGCCTGACAGCCCGTGAAGCCAAGGTTCTCAGAATGCGTTTTGGTATCGACATGAACACTGACCACACCCTGGAAGAAGTGGGCAAGCAATTCGACGTTACCCGTGAACGTATTCGTCAGATTGAGGCCAAGGCACTGCGTAAGCTGCGTCACCCGAGCCGCTCGGAAATCCTCAAGTCCTTCCTGGACGAGTAAACAAGCTTTTGTACAAAAACCCCGCATCGCGGGGTTTTTTATTGCCTTTAAGACTCAAGTCTGATTAACAGATAACCACTTGAAAGCAATAGCATCAATAATGCGCAAAACACGGGTGACAAGCGCAATTAAACTTCGTATACTCTCTCCCGCTTCTGGTGATGACGATTGCCTTAAGCCGGCCCCTTAGCTCAGTTGGTTAGAGCACACGACTCATAATCGTTAGGTCCCCAGTTCGAGTCTGGGAGGGGCCACCATATTTTTCGAAGGCTTAGCTAACTCAATTTAGCTAAGCCTTTGTTGTTTCTAGGTATGTTTATTTTCGATCACTCAGTTGTGCGAACAAGCCCCATGTGTGCTCTGCATTGGCTTACGGGCCTGAATACAAGACGTGGTTCGCAGCAAATAGCCCTAGTCCTTTGCAAGAAGCACAACACAGCAGGCATTTAGAACGAAGATAAATAATGTGGGGGAAGAAGTCAGCGGAATTTCGACTCAGTATGTGGTAGTGTTCATAAATCTGTGTCATTTGAGTAATATACACCCAAAAGGATATTCAAATGACCAAACCTACATTCGACATG
>NZ_NIJK01000052.1 GCF_002836975.1 Shewanella indica
CCCGTATCGCGGCAGCGGTTGCCAAAGCCAAGGCCAAAAAAGCTGCGGCGGCATCTGAATCAACTGCGACCGATAATAATGTGGGAGCAGCGCAAGGCGCCGAAGTAAACCAAGTCGCAAGTCAAGCGACAAAACAAACCGCAGGCGACGACAGTAAACAAGCCCGTATCGCGGCAGCGGTTGCCAAAGCCAAGGCCAAAAAAGCTGCGGCGGCATCTGAATCAACTGCGACCGATAATAATGTGGGAGCAGCGCAAGGCGCCGAAGTAAACCAAGTCGCAAGTCAAGCGACAAAACAAACCGCAGGCGACGACAGTAAACAAGCCCGTATCGCGGCAGCGGTTGCCAAAGCCAAGGCCAAAAAAGCTGCGGCGGCATCTGAATCAACTGCGACCGATAATAATGACGTGGGATCAGCGCAAGGCGCCGAAGTAAACCAAGTCGCAAGTCAAGCTACAAGTCAAACCGCAAGCGATGACAGCAAACAGGCCCGTATCGCGGCAGCGCTTGCCAAAGCCAAGGCCAAAAAAGCTGCGGCGGCATCTGAATCAACTGCGACCGATAATAATGACGTGGGAGCAGCGCAAGGTGCCGAAGTAAACCAAGTCGCAAGCCAAGCGACAAAACAAACCGCAGACGACGACAGCAAACAGGCGCGTATTGCCAGGGCTGTAGCCAAAGCCAAACAAAAGGCCAAAGAGAAGGCGCTCAGCGCACAGGAGAAAGATTGATATGGCGTTTAAAATAGCCTCCTCCCCCCATGTCAGCCGGCCGCTGCAAACCAGCACTGTGATGCAAAGGGTGCTGCTCTGCGCCCTGCCCGGCTTGGTAGTCCAGTGTGTATTTTTTGGCTGGGGCAGCCTTATTCAGGTACTGCTGGCGGTGATGGTCGCTTTGATTTCAGAGGCCGCCATCCTCAAGTTGCGCAAACGCAAGGTACTTTCGACGCTGTCGGATAACAGCGCGGCTCTAACAGCGGTTCTTATCGGTATTGCCATACCGCCGCTCGCCCCTTGGTGGATGGTGGTGATAGGCACAAGTTTTGCCATCATCATGGCAAAACAGCTGTATGGCGGTTTGGGGAACAACCTGTTCAACCCGGCCATGGCCGCCTATGTGCTGCTGTTGGTAGCCTTCCCGGTACAGATGACCAGTTGGGTTGCTCCGGCGACGGTTGCCCAGCACTCTCCGGATTTTCTCACCAGCTTGCAGGTGATTTTCGGCGCCAGCCAAGGCAGCGTTGCCGAATACTTCCAGCTCGGTATCGATGGTGTCACCATGGCGACACCGCTTGATACGCTGAAGACGGATCTCTCTATGGGAATGACCACCACCGAAAGCCTGCAAAAACCGATTTTTGCCGGCACTATCAACAGTGGCTGGTTCTGGGTCAACCTGGCCTACCTGTGCGGCGGCCTGGCGCTGTTGAAGATGAAGCTTATCCGCTGGCATATCAGTGTTGGTGTATTGGCGTCGCTGTTTATCTGTAGCGGCTTTGCCTATGCGCTTGGGCCAGATACCCATGTCAGCCCGCTTATTCACCTGTTCAGTGGCGCCACCATGCTGGCGGCTTTCTTTATTGCCACAGATCCTGTAACCGCGCCGGCCAGTAACCGGGGCCGATTGATCTTCGGCGCCCTTATCGGCCTGGTGGTTTACCTTATCCGAAGCTTTGGCGGGTACCCTGACGCCTTTGCTTTTGCGGTGCTGCTGGCCAACCTGTGCGCCCCTTTGATCGACTACTATGTCAAACCCCGAGCCTATGGCCATCGTGCCGGACATTGATAGCAAGAGAGATAGACAGTGCAAAAATCCATGTTGAAAAATGGCCTGCTTTTGGGCCTGTTTGCCCTGATATGCACCGCTGTGGTGGCGGTTGTCAATGACAGTACCCGGGATGCGATTATGGCTCAGCAAAAGTTGGAGCTCAAACGCACCCTGGAGCAGATCATCCCTAATGAACTGCACGACAATCCGCTCGAGGAAAGCTGCATTCTATTGCAGGACAGAGACGCCCTGGGCACGACTCAGCCCATGCCGGCCTATATCGCTACCCAAAATGCCCAGCCAGTCGCCATTGCCATCGAAACCATAGCCCCAGATGGCTACAATGGTGAAATACGCTTGATCATAGGTATCAAGACTGACGGCACTGTGCTTGGGGTTCGCACCCTGTCGCATCAGGAAACCCCTGGGCTGGGTGACAAGATTGAGCGCAAAAAATCTGATTGGGTGGACAGCTTTATCGGCAGAAAGCTTCAGGGCAGTGATGACAAGGCCTGGCATGTGAAAAAAGACGGTGGTGAAATCGATCAGTTTACCGGGGCGACCATTACCCCCAGGGCCTACGTCAAGTCGATAAGAAATACCCTGGCCTTCTTTGAAGCCAATAAGCAGGCCCTCTTTTCGCAATCACAGACATGTGAGGCAAGCCAATGAGTTTATATCGTGATATCGCCTGGCAAGGCTTGTGGAAAAATAACCCCGGACTGGTGCAGATGTTGGGACTCTGCCCCCTGTTGGCGGTGACCTCTACCTTTACCAACGCCCTGGGGCTCGGACTCGCTACCGCAGTAGTGTTAATTGGTTCCAACACCACAGTATCCCTGGTGCGCAACTTTGTCCCCAAAGAGATCCGCATCCCCATCTTTGTGATGATCATTGCCGCACTGGTAACCGCAGTGCAGTTGCTAATCAATGCCTACGCCTACGGCCTCTACCTGTCTCTCGGTATTTTCCTGCCGCTTATCGTAACAAACTGCGTCATCATAGGCCGCGCCGAAGCCTTTGCCTCGCGTAATTCACCTATGGATGCCGCCTTTGACGGCTTGATGATGGGTATTGGCTTTACCTTGGTATTGATGGTGCTCGGTGGCGGCAGGGAAATACTGGGGCAAGGCACCCTATTTGACGGCGCCGATCTGCTTCTTGGGCCTTGGGCTGCGAGCCTGCGTATTGAAGTTTGGCAAGTCGATACCCCCTTCCTGCTGGCGATGTTGCCTCCCGGTGCCTTTTTGGGTATGGGACTGCTGATTGCCCTGAAAAACGCAATCGACAAGAAACTCGCCGATCGTCAACCCAGAGAGCAAACTGCGCCAGTGGAACGCGCCAGGATCACCAAAGTCAACTGAGGTCATTGAGTGAACAAAGACAAGAGACGGGCGATACTCGAACGCCTGCGGGACAATAATCCTCATCCCCAGACAGAGCTGAATTATTCCAGCCCTTTTGAATTACTGGTGGCGGTAACGCTTTCGGCGCAGGCAACCGACGTCAGTGTCAACAAGGCCACTGACAAGCTGTTTCCGGTGGCCAATACCCCACAGGCTATCGCAGACCTTGGGGTTGATGGGCTGAAGGAGTATATCAAGACCATAGGGCTCTATAACAATAAGGCCATCAATGTGGTGGCACTGTCCAAGATCCTTGTCGAGCAGTACAACGGCGAAGTCCCTGAAAACCGCGAGGCGTTGGAGTCACTGCCCGGGGTCGGCCGTAAGACGGCCAATGTGGTGCTCAACACCGCCTTTGGTTGGCCAACCATAGCGGTCGACACTCATATTTTCCGGGTCAGCAATCGCACCCGCTTTGCGCCGGGGAAAAATGTTCAGGAAGTAGAAGATAAACTGCTCAAAGTGGTGCCGGCCGAGTTCAAGGTTGACGTCCACCACTGGCTTATTCTTCACGGGCGCTATACCTGCATTGCCAGAAAGCCCCGCTGCGGCAGTTGTCTGATTGAAGATCTGTGTGAATTCAAAGAAAAAATCTATCCGGATGACTGATCCGGAAACGACAATGCCGCCCGAAGGCGGCATTGTCTTACGTATTCTTGCTCAACGCCAATCAGAACATCTGTACAATCATAGCGGCGAAAACGATTGCAATTACCAAGGTAGATCCAATAGCCATTTTCAATTCTGTAGTCATGCTTGTCTCCTGCATCCAGCTAAGATAGGGTTGACACCATTATTAATGAAGCAGACACAAATACCATGTTTATTTCATGGATTTGTGAACTGGCTATCAAGTTCGCAGCGGTCAGAGCCAATCCATTTGGGAGAGATTCTCAGTTCGCTGAATATTGCTTGATTATCCACGCTACGGAAACTCATTCAGTTTCCGCTATAGAACCAAAAGAGGTAGTAATGTCACAAGTTCTGCATACCATGCTTAGAGTGGGAAACCTTGAACGCAGCATCCATTTCTATACTGAAATCATGGGGATGAAGCTATTGCGTCAATCGGAAAATCCTGAATATAAATACACTCTGGCCTTTGTCGGCTACGGCGAAGAATCAAGCGGTCAGGCCGTCATCGAACTGACCTACAACTGGGGTACAGAGCAATATGATATGGGTAATGCCTTTGGTCATATCGCCATAGGTGAAGAAGATATCTATGCTCGCTGTGAAGCTATCAGCGCAGCCGGTGGCAAAGTTATCCGTGCACCGGGCCCAGTGGCCGGTGGCAGTACTGAAATCGCTTTTGTGGAAGATCCTGACGGTTACAAAATCGAGCTCATTCAAATGAGTTCAGCTGAAAACGGCTTGGGCTAACAACGCAAATGTAAAGAAGCCATCGGCAAAGCCGGTGGCTTTTGACCTACTTCCTAACAGCATTGAGCTAGCTGCGCCCAACCAGGGTTATAGCCTGCTTGCAGCTGATATTTCTGGCCAGTTCTCATACAAACCGCTTTATTGTTGCCCCCTTTCATAAAATCAGCTAATGGGTGGCAGTATTTAACATAAGCGCGACGGTAAAGCCGAGAAAAACGCTCACCTCCATAGCAGGTGAATTCAGTGTGACAAAAGAAAAGGCCGGAACATCTCCGGCCTCTTGCACTGATGCGCTTATAAAGCGCTGAGATTAATCTCAGGCTTCATCCTGCTTGTACTTGGCAGCAGTTTCCTTGATCAAGGTCTGTAGCTCCCCTTTTTGGTACATCTCGGTCAGGATATCGCAACCGCCGATCAGCTCACCTTCTACCCATAGCTGAGGAAAAGTCGGCCAATTGGCATACTTGGGCAATTCAGCACGGATATCAGGATGCTGCAGAATATCAACAAACGCGAACTGCTCGCCGATATTGATCATGATCTGAGCCACCTGAGAGGAAAAACCGCAGCTGGGTAATTTGGGCGAACCTTTCATGTAAAGGATGATGGGGTTTTCAGCAATTTGCTGCTTAATTTTTTCAACAGTTTCCATTTACGTTCCTGAGTACGACACTATATTTGATTCGCTATTGTACGCGAGAGAAACGCAGAACAAAATCACACTATTTGTAAGGTTATTTAGCCATTTGATTTTTCAATGATGTCAATCTGCTCAATCACTCAAACAATGATTCACTTCACAAATTTTATCGGTACAATAGGTGGCAGTGAGCAAGTCTGAAAATGATAAACCAAGTCCATGGAGAGATACTAATGGCTTTCGAATTACCCGCATTACCATATGCCAAGAACGCACTGGAACCCCACATTTCTCAGGAAACCATCGAATACCACTACGGTAAGCACCACAACACTTACGTGGTTAAGCTGAACGGTCTGATCGAAGGCACTGAATTCGCCGGCAAGACCCTGGAAGAGATAGTAAAAACCTCCAGCGGCGGTATTTTCAACAACGCAGCTCAGGTTTGGAACCACACTTTTTACTGGAATTGTCTGGCGCCTAACGGCGGCGGCGAAGCCACTGGTGCTGTAGCCGAAGCCATCAATGCTGCTTTCGGTTCTTTTGAAGCCTTCAAGACTCAGTTCACCGAGTCCGCGGTCAACAACTTTGGTAGCGGCTGGACCTGGCTGGTGAAAAAGGCGGATGGCACTGTCGCTATCGTTAACACCAGCAACGCAGCTACTCCGCTGACTGATGCTTCAGTAACCCCACTGCTGACCGTTGACGTTTGGGAACACGCTTACTACATCGACTACCGTAACGTTCGCCCTGACTACATGGCGCACTTCTGGCAGTTGCTTAACTGGGATTTTGTTAACCAGAACTTCGCCGGTTAATTCTCATCAAACTGAGTCACTGAAAAGGAGCCTGATGGCTCCTTTTTTATGGTTCACAAACACTTCCTCACCGACAAATCCAACCATCGTAAGCTCATAACGCCCCTTCACGCCACAAGTGCAACTATTGCTTTTGCAACTATTTGCCTTTGTTTTTATTTATGTTTTTTTGACATGCAACACAAATTAGTGTCTAAGATTAATGGTAGGTGACTGCCAAAGACAGTTCCCTTCCCAGACATATTTGGCGTTTCAGGGGGTTTAACATGGGCATATTTGAGCACTACCAACAGCGCTATGAGAAGAAACTCGATGAAGAATACACATTACAGGAGTTTCTCGAAATCTGTAAGCAAGATCGCAGCGCCTACGCTTCGGCAGCAGAAAGACTGCTAATCGCCATCGGTGAGCCGGAAGTGATCGACACTTCCAAAAATCAGGTTCTGAGCCGGATATTTTCTAACCGCTTAATCTCTCGCTATCCAGCGTTTAAAGACTTCTACGGCATGGAAGATGCCATAGAGCAGATAGTCTCTTACCTTAAACACTCGGCCCAAGGGCTGGAAGAATCCAAGCAGATCCTTTACCTGCTGGGACCTGTCGGTGGCGGTAAATCTTCGCTGGCAGAGAAGCTCAAGGCCTTGATGCAACAAGTGCCCATCTATATTCTCAGCGCCGATGGAGTCAGAAGTCCGGTCAACGACCACCCTTTCTGCCTGTTTGATGCCGAGGAAGATGGCAAGTTGTTGCAGGAAGAGTACCAGATCCCGACCCGTTATCTGCGCAGTATCATGTCGCCTTGGGCGGTCAAACGCCTGCATGAATTTGGCGGCGATATCTCTCGCTTCCGAGTCGTCAAAGTGTTTCCTTCGGTGCTGGATCAAATTGCCATCGCCAAAACTGAGCCAGGAGATGACAACAACCAGGACATCTCTTCTCTGGTGGGCAAGGTCGACATTCGCCAACTGGAGCACTTTGCCCAGAATGATGCTGATGCTTATTCCTATTCAGGAGCATTGTGCCGTGCCAACCAAGGCTTGATGGAGTTTGTGGAGATGTTCAAGGCACCGATCAAGGTGCTGCACCCACTGCTAACCGCCACTCAGGAAGGAAACTATAACGGCACTGAAGGTTTATCGGCCCTGCCCTTTAACGGCATTATTCTGGCTCACTCCAACGAGTCTGAATGGAGCAGCTTTAAAAATAATAAAAACAATGAAGCCTTTCTCGACCGTGTTTATATCGTTAAGGTGCCCTACTGCCTGCGGGTGTCGGAAGAGATGCAGATTTACCGCAAGCTTATCGCCAATTCAGAACTGACCAAGGCGCCCTGTGCCCCAGGCACACTGGAGACCTTGGCTCAATTCAGCGTGCTCTCAAGGATCAAGACCCCGGAGAACTCCTCCGTCTACTCCAAGATGCGGGTCTATGACGGTGAAAGCCTCAAGGATACCGACCCCAAGGCCAAGTCTTACCAGGAATATCGTGACTATGCCGGGGTCGATGAGGGTATGCACGGACTATCGACCCGCTTCGCGTTCAAGATCCTCTCCAAGGTCTTTAACTTCGACCATTCTGAAATTGCCGCCAACCCAGTGCACCTCTTCTATGTGCTGGAGCGGCAGATAGAGCAGGAGCAGTTCCCTTCCGATACCGCAGAAAGGTATATGGAGTTTCTGAAGGGCTATCTGATCCCTAAATATGTTGAGTTTATCGGCAAGGAGATCCAGACCGCTTATCTGGAATCTTACTCGGAATATGGTCAGAACATCTTCGACCGTTATGTCACCTATGCCGACTTCTGGATCCAGGATCAGGAGTACAGAGATCCGGAAACCGGCCAACTGTTTGACCGGGCCGCACTCAACGCCGAATTGGAGAAAATTGAAAAGCCGGCCGGGATAAGTAATCCCAAAGACTTCCGCAATGAGATAGTCAACTTTGTGCTCAGGGCCAGGGCCAATAACGATGGCAACAACCCGCAATGGACCAGCTATGAGAAACTCAGAACCGTGATCGAGAAGAAGATGTTCTCAAATACGGAAGATCTCCTGCCAGTCATTTCTTTCAACGCCAAGACCTCCACAGACGATCAGCGCAAACATGATGATTTCGTCAATCGTATGATGGAGAAAGGCTACACCAAGAAACAGGTGCGCCTGTTGTCCGAGTGGTACTTACGGGTACGTAAGTCCTCATAGCTGTGCCCTTTCGGGGCTCTCGGGCCCCGGTATTTGCTTTGGGAGGTGCGTATGGCGAACTTTATCGACAGGCGGTTGAATGCCAAAGGAAAGAGCACGGTTAACCGTCAGCGGTTTATTAACCGCTATAAACAACAAATTAAAAAAGCGGTCAGTGATGCCGTCACTCACCGCAGCGTCACAGATGTCGACAAGGGAGAAAAGATCAGTATCCCCACCAAGGATATCAGCGAGCCCGTGTTCCATCAAGGCCCTGGCGGCGTGCGTGAGCGAGTGCATCCGGGCAACGACCAATTTACCCGCGGCGACAAGATAGACAGGCCTCAGGGCGGCGGTGGTGGTGGCAGCGGCAAGGGCGATGCCTCGGACTCAGGCGAGGGTCAGGATGACTTTGTATTTCAAATCTCCAAAGATGAATACCTCGAGCTCTTGTTTGAAGATCTTGAGTTGCCCAACCTGCAGAAAAACCGCCTGAACAAACTGGTGGAATATCAAACTTACCGAGCCGGTTACACCAATGATGGTGTGCCCTCCAATATCAATATCGTCCGTTCTTTGAGATCGTCTCTGGCGCGGCGCACCGCCATGTCTGCAGACAAGAAGCGGCGACTGCTGGAGCTGGAAAACGAACTGGCAGAGCTGGAAAACACCCCGGGAGCCAGTGCCGAGCGGATTTTGCAACTCAAAGAGGAGATTGAGGAGCTTAAACAGCGCATCGCCAAGGTGCCCTTTATTGACACTTTCGATCTGCGCTACAACAACTTTGCCAAACGGGAAGTGCCCACCAGTCAAGCGGTGATGTTCTGTCTTATGGATGTCTCCGGCTCTATGGATCAGGCCACCAAGGATATGGCCAAACGCTTTTATATATTGTTGTACCTGTTTCTAACCCGCACTTACAAGAATCTAGAGGTCGTCTATATCCGTCATCACACCCAGGCCAAAGAAGTGGATGAACATGAGTTTTTCTACTCTCAGGAGACAGGCGGCACCATAGTTTCCAGTGCGCTGAAACTGATGCACGAAATTCAACAGGAACGCTATCCGGCCAATGAATGGAATATCTATGCCGCCCAGGCATCCGATGGCGACAACTGGGCAGATGACTCGCCCACCTGTTATCAGATCCTCGAAACACAACTGCTACCCGTAGTACGCTATTTCAGTTACATAGAAATCACCAACAGGGCGCACCAGACGCTCTGGCGTGAATATGAAACCCTGCAAAAACAATTCGATAATATGGCGGTACAACATATTCGCCAGGCGGAGGATATCTATCCCGTCTTCCGCGAATTGTTCAAGAAGCAGGCGGTTTAAGGGGAAGCGATTATGAGCAAAATGAAAACACGCCAGCCACTGAGCGACGGGCCTGAATGGACTTTTGAGCTGCTGGAAACCTATGAAAAGGAAATCGCCCGGGTCGCGGAGCATTATCGTCTTGGGACCTATCCCAATCAGATAGAGGTGATCACCGCCGAGCAGATGATGGACGCCTACGCCAGCATTGGGATGCCCATAGGGTACACTCACTGGTCCTTCGGTAAGCGTTTTATTGAAACCGAGCAGGGTTATAAGCGCGGCCAGATGGGGCTGGCTTATGAGATAGTCATCAACTCCAACCCCTGTATCGCCTATCTGATGGAAGAAAACACCCTCACCATGCAGGCCTTGGTGATAGCTCACGCCAGCTTTGGCCACAACAGTTTCTTCAAAAACAACTACCTGTTCCGCACCTGGACAGATACCGGTTCCATCATTGATTATCTTGTCTTTGCCAAGCAATACATCAGTGAATGCGAGCGTAAATATGGCATAGATGAGGTGGAAAACTTGTTGGACTCCTGCCACGCCTTAATGAATTATGGCGTCGACCGCTACAAGCGCCCAACAGAAATCTCGTTTCGTGAAGAGCAGGCGCGCCAGAAAGAGCGCGAGGCCTATCTGCAAACCCAGGTCAACGACTTGTGGCGCACCATCCCTTCACAGCAGACCAAGGAGGAAGCCAAACAGCAAAAACGTTTTCCGTCAGAGCCACAGGAAAACATCCTCTACTTTATCGAAAAACATGCTCCATTGCTGGAGCCCTGGCAACGGGAGCTGGTGCGTATCGTACGCAAGATGGGGCAGTATTTTTACCCGCAACGTCAAACCCAGGTAATGAACGAGGGCTGGGCCACCTTCTGGCATTACACCCTGCTCAATCATCTCTATGACGAAGGCTTGGTCACCGACAGATTTATGTTGGAGTTTTTACAAAGTCACACCAATGTGGTGGCTCAGCCCGCCTACAACAGCCCTTATTACAACGGCATAAACCCCTATGCCCTGGGGTTCAATATGTTCTGCGACATTCGCCGCATCTGCGAACAGCCAACTGAAGAAGATAGATATTGGTTCCCGGATATCGCCGGCAGCGATTGGCTGAAAACGCTGCATTTTGCCATGGAAAACTTCAAGGATGAGAGCTTCATCAGCCAGTATCTATCCCCCACCATGATCCGCAAATTCAAGTTGTTTGGCGTACTCGATGATGAAAGCAAAAACTATCTGTCGGTATCTGCCATCCATGATGAACAGGGATACCGGGAGATCAGGCAAATTTTGTCTTCACAATATAATCTGTCCAACAATGAGCCCAATATTCAGGTTCATAATGTCATGGTCAATGGCGATCGCTCGCTGACACTGAGGTATATCCCCAGTAACGGCATTCCTCTGGCAGACAGTTGCCGGGAAGTACTCAAACACCTGCATAGATTGTGGGGATTTGATGTAACCCTGGAGCAGAAAGAGGATGACGGCGAGATCAGAGTACTGGCCTCTTGTCCTGACAAAGGCGAATATATCTGACCGTCATCTGAGTAGGTTGTCCCACCTTGCCTCACAGGCCATTTACTCACAACGCAAAACAGAAGCTCCTGCTATACGCAAGAGCCTTTCTGTTTCATTGAGTTAGCTTCTACCTGTTAGTTTAGCGGCATCCTTAAACAGGGTAAAAAAGTTATCTGTGGTGTATTGGGCCAACTCTTCAAAGGACTCACCTCTGAGCTCGGCAACAAACTCGGCGACATCACGAACAAAGGCTGGCTGATTCTCTTTTCCCCGGTGAGGCACGGGTGCCAGATAAGGCGAATCGGTTTCGACCAGCAGCCTGTCTTTGGGGATTTTACGGATAACACTTCGTAGCTCACCGGCATTTTTAAAGCTGACGATACCGGAAACCGAAATATAAAAACCCAGATCCATCGCCGCCTTGGCCATTTCCCAGTTCTCGGTAAAGCAGTGCAGTACCCCGCCGCACTGTTCAGCGCCACCGTTCTTCAATATGGCTATGGTGTCTTCTCTGGCATCCCGGGTATGAACAATCAAAGGCTTGGCCACTTCTCTTGCCAGCGCCACTTGTTGCTCAAAGCATTGTTGCTGCAAGGCCTTGGTATCATCGGCATAGAAATAATCCAGCCCTGTCTCGCCAATGGCCACAACTTTCGGGTCGGCGGCATAACGCTTGAGTTCATTGAGATCCAATCCCTCTTTCACATCCAGAGGATGCACCCCGGAAGACAGGAACACCTGCTCAAACCCGGCGACTTTGGCCTTCATCTCTGCAAAACCTTTTTGCCGGACATTGACGCAAAGAAAATAGTCTACCCCCCGAGCCTTGGCGGCATCGAGCAACTGACTGAGACTGTCGGGATCCGGCGCGGCTTTGAGGCGGTCGAGATGGCAATGGGAATCAACTAACACTTGAACATCCACCCAAAATAGAAAAGGACGGCAAGGATAGCGCCCTACATAGTGCAGGTCAAATCGCCCGAGGCCAGCTCTCTGGAGAGGAGTTTTTCGATATGATGCTTGTGTGATTCGGGATCCGAGAGAATTTTAACCCCTATTCCGGCCGGCCGTCCTCCGGAAGCGCCGAGCGGGTTAATCCACACCACGACCCCCTGAAACTCATTGACATGAGTGGAGCCCGGCAAACGATAACCTATCTGGATCTCCTGACCGAGGAAATGCCCCTCGGTCGTTGCCACAAACAGGCCCGCCGGCTGAATAAAAGGCATGTAAGCACGATACAACTGGTGCAGGGTGTCAAAATTCACTGTCAGATCGACCATAGGATACTTTTTAAGTTTTCAGTCTCTTATATTCTAAGACATAATTCTGGCAAAGCGCCAAGTAGTTGACACTCGGCATCTGGCTCAGACGATTACAGGTATCCATCACCTTGGCAGCCAGGGTCGCTATTCGCGTCCGTAGCAAGGGGTCCTCCCCTTCGGTGGTTAACAGCTCTCTATGTAACACCAAGTATAAAACTCTAAGTACATCAGAGATTTGTTCCTCACCTACTGTTAACAAACTAGCACACAGATGGCCCGTTAACAAACTGGCCCGCCAATCGCGGCGATAATCCAATAAGGTCTGGTATCTGTCAGATTGCAAAACCTCTGCCAATTTTAGCGGCCCGCCGACGACGGGCAAGCACCAGGTAACATCGGCCGGCAGCGGCAATTGCTGCGCCAACCAGGACTGAATGGCACTCTTGTCCGGCAGTTTTACCTGCACTCTCTGACAACGACTGGATATGGTCGGCAGCAGCCCGGCGGTGCTGTCGGTCTGAAGAATAATCAGCGTCCCCTGCCCCGGCTCTTCCAGGGTTTTCAACAGTGCATTAGCCGCAGCTTGATTGAGGCGCTCACTTTGGGCGATAAGCGCCACACGCCGCCCACCTTGCTGGGCCGTGGAGGTGAGATCCTGACAAAGCGCCCGCACCTGATCCACTTTTATCTGTTTACCATCGGCTTCGAGAAGATGAAAATCGGGATGATTGCCGGCGAGCAGCAGTTGGCAGCTCTTGCAATGACCGCACTCTCCCCAAGCTGTGGGTTCGCTGCACAAGGCCGCCGCGGCTATCTCTTCGGCAAGCTTCAGGCCGCCATAGCCCTGGGAAAGCCCCAGCAGCAAGGCATGAGGCATCTGAGCCGAGTGCAGTTGCTGCATAAAACGGGCTTTGGCGTCACTCAACCAGGGCATGTCCACTTTCATCACTCCTTATACCGCGTGCTTACCAATCTTTGGTTTGCAACACAGCCAGAATATCTTTATGTACTTCGGCCATGCTCTGACTGGCGTCGATAACCGCTATGCTGTCGTCCTGTTGTGCCAGGCTCAGATAGGTGGCACGGGTGCGTTCAAAGAAGGCCAGTTCCTGCTGCTCGATTCGATCCAGCTCACCACGGTTGGCGGCGCGGGTTAGCCCAAGGCTTGGCTCTATGTCGAGATATAGGGTCAAGTCTGGTTTAAAATCCCCAAGGGTGGCGGCACTGACTGCGCTGACCAATGGCATCAAACCTCGACCACCGCCCTGATAAGCCAGGGACGACAGGTTGTGTCTGTCGCCGAGTACCCAACTGCCCTCGGCCAGTGCCGGCTTGATCACTCGGGCCACCAGTTGCGCCCTGGCGGCATACAGCAGCAGACATTCAGATTCATCACACAGAGGGTCGCTTGCATCGGCCACCTTCACCAAGTCGCGGATCTTCTCCGCCAACGGGGTACCGCCCGGCTCACGGGTACAGACAGGTGCCTTACCGGTATGTTTTTCGATAAAGTCTCGCACCAATGCGATGGCGCTGGACTTACCGGCGCCTTCCAGGCCCTCGATAACGATAAATTTTGCAGTGGCTTTTTGTGGCATTATCTCTTTCTCTGATACTGGTTCACGGCGCGGTTATGTTCGGCCAGTGTACGGGAAAATACATGACTGCCGTCATTGCGGGAAACGAAGTAGAGGTACTCTACGGCTTCCGGGTGTGCGGCCGCCAGCAAGGCTTCCCGCCCGGGCGCGGCAATAGGCGTTGGCGGCAGTCCAAAAATACGATAGGTGTTAAATGGCGTTTTTTCACGCAGATCTTTACGGGTGATATTGCCATCAAAGCGCTCACCCATGCCGTAAATTACGGTGGGATCTGTCTGCAAACGCATGCCTTTTTTCAAGCGATTGACAAATACCGCCGCTATTTTGCCGCGCTCCTCTGCCAGGCCAGTTTCCTTTTCTATAATGGAAGCCAGGATCAAGAGTTCATAGGGACTCTTGAGCGGAATACTCTGATCCCGCTGCTGCCAGATACTCTCCAACTGTTGCTGCATCTTGATAAAGCTTTGGGTCAACAACGTATTGAGCTCAGTGCCGGCACGATACTGATAGGTATCCGGGAAAAATTTGCCTTCCGGCAAGCCGCTGCTATCCCCTTGGGCTTCGAGCACATCGATAAACGGCTCGTCGCTGACTTTTAGATGCGCCAGGGTCTGCAGATACGCTTGCCACTCACGAATAGTCTTGCCCTCTACCAGCGTCAGGGTAAAGGTCTTCTCGTCACCGGCCACCAGCCGCTCCAGCAAAGACACTGGTGTATCGCCGGGTTCAATCTGGTAGAGACCGCTGCGAATGGCGGTCATCTGTGGGTAAAGCTTACCCCAGAGCTTCCAGTGCCAGTCAAACTCCAACAGCTGCTGATTTTGCAGCTCTTGCCCCAACTGGTAAAAGGAGGTGCCTCGTTTCAGCAGCAGCTCTCTGGGTTCGTCCAGTTTCAGCTCGGTGGCCGCAAAGCGGTTGAGTTCGCTATAACCCCAAAAGCCGACGCCCAGCGCCAGAGTCATCAGGGTAAACACAAAGGCCAGGGCCGCAACTAAGCATTTTTTCATAATTGGATAGCAAGTGCCTTGCGAAGAGGTGTGCTGCCGGGCCAGAGTTCAAAGTTTTGCTGATCCACAGCAATAACATCGACCAAACCCAACAGGCTGTTACTGATAAAGAGGTGCCGCGCCCGTTGCAGCATCTCTGTTTTGATAGGGCACAGCTGCACGTCAATGCCCAGGTCGAGCAAGGCCACGATCAACTGCTGTCGCATCACTCCGGAGACACCAGAGTAATTCATGGCCGGTGAATATGCCGTCAGTTTACCTTGCTCATTAGGTAGTAGCAGAAACAGATTGGCCATCGAGGATTCGAGCAGTAAATCGTCGCAATCCAGTACCAACCAATCATCAAAGCCTTCAGGCAATAACTGCGCCTTGATAAGCACCTGTTCCAGACGGTTGAGGTGTTTGATGCCGGCAAGCCTAGGCTGTTTGCCAAGCCTGATGGATGAGGTCTTGAGGGCAATCCCTTTTTGCTGCCAATCTGGGTAATGCGCCGGCAATGGCGCCAGGCTGATGACTTCGGTGACTAAAGCGTCTGCCGGCGGCGTATAACCACGTCCCCCCTCTCCCCGGGTGAGCTGCAACTTAAGGCAGCTATGGGGATTGGCGGCGGCGATACGCTTGAGGCTTGAGCGCAAGGCATCCGATGCCTGCCAGACAAAACCCAAACGCAGCGCCCCCTGAGTCAAGCGGGTAAGATGTTCATTCAGAAAGGCTATCTGTCCCTTACCATCTACCGCCATGGTTGCAAACAGACCATCACCATAGGTAAAGCCTCGATCGCGAACGCAGACGCTATCCTGCTCTTTTCCCTGAACCCAGACACCACTCATGCGCAATCCAGGGCTCAGTCCTGGCTGATCCGACTGGCGACCGCATCCTGCTGATCGCGATACTTGGCGTTCTTGCGGGTATTGTAGGGTCTGGCCACAGGACGAGACAGGCGCTCAAAGTTCAGTGCCCCTATGGTCATCATGGGACGCAATGCCAGCGGTAATTTACCGCTGTTGTAAAACTCAAGCACAATCCGCCCCTGCCAGCCCGGATCGATACGGTGCGCGGTTACGTGCACCATCAAGCCCAGACGCGCCAGTGATGAACGACCATCAAGCCAACCGACTATGTCGGAAGGCAGGTGAACACTCTCATAGGTAACCGCCAATGCCAGCTCGCCCGGATGCAGAAAGAAGGCTTCGCCATCGGCGATATCAATCTGCTCGCTCATCACTCTATCCAGCGCGGCCTGCACTTCGGCCTTGGGACCACTGAGATCTATATAAGGCGCAGTGTGATCCTTGAACACCCGAAACTGGTTACCCAGACGCACATCAACACTCACGCCACTGATGGCCTCTATGCCGGGACGGGGATCTATGACTATGCTGCCCTCGTCCAGACATTGTTCAATTTCGATATCAGTTAATCGCATTTCGCCTTCTAGCTCCCTGGATTCTTGTGGTTATTTCGCCAGCAAATGCTGGATTCTGGCCTTGAGAATATCGGTGGCAATCCGGTTCTTGCCGCCCCTTGGCACTATGATGTCTGCATACTGCTTTGAGGGTTCGATAAACTGCAGAAACATGGGTCTTACCGTTTTCTGATATTGGCTGATCACTGACTCCATGGTGCGGCCTCGCTCGGCCACATCACGGGTCAGACGTCGCAGCAGACAGATATCCAGCGGTGTATCCATAAACACGCTGGCATCCATCAGTTCACGCAGCTTAGGGTCGGTCAACAGCAGAATACCTTCGAGAATGATGACCTTTTTAGGGGTCATCTTCAAGGTATCGCTGGTGCGGGTATGCTCGGCGTAGCTATAGCAGGGAATGTCCACTGCTTGCCCCTGCTTGAGCGCTACCAGGTGAGTGCTGAGCAGTTCATGGTCCAACGCCTTGGGATGGTCGTAGTTGGTCTTGACCCTCTCCTCCATGGACATATGGCTCTGATCCCGATAGTAGGCATCCTCATTGATAACCCCTATCTGATCTGTCCCTAAGTCTCGGCATAGCTCTTCAAATATGGTCTTGGCGATCAAACTTTTACCTGACGCCGAAGCCCCTGCTATCCCGATAACGACACACTGTGGCGAATTCATGCTGCGAAAACCTTACTCATCATCTGCTATTGCGATTGAAATACCGCTGTGATTCTTTTGTTTTGCCAGTTGGGCACCCACACGGCGGGCGATATCCCGGTAAATGGCGGCAACTTCACCCTCAGGCGCGGCCACCACAGTCGGCTCACCGTTATCCATATCCTCACGGATATTGATATGCAGAGGTAAGGCACCCAGCAAAGGCACTTGATAACGCTCGGCTATCTTGCTGCCGCCGTGAGTACCGAAAGGATGCTCTTTATGACCACAGGCAGGACACAGATGGAAACTCATATTTTCCACAATACCGACGACGGGGATGTTCACCTTCTGGAACATGGTGATACCTTTCTTGGCATCGGCCAGGGCGATATCCTGAGGCGTTGTGACTATCACAGCGCCGCTGACCGGCACTTTTTGTGACAGGGTAAGTTGGATATCCCCTGTGCCCGGAGGCATGTCAATCATCAGATAATCCAGCTCAGGCCATTGGGTTTCATTGAGCAGTTGCGCCAAAGCGCCGGCGGCCATTGGACCACGCCATACCGCGGCCTGATCATCGGTCAGCATGAAACCGATACTCTGGGCGCTGATACCGTGAGCCGTGGCGGCTGTCATATGCACGCCATCGGGGGATACTGGTCTGAATGTCGGGATCCCCAGCATCAATGGAATGGAGGGGCCATAGATATCGGCATCCAAAATACCCACCCGGGCGCCTTCAGCCGCCAGGGCCAAGGCCAGGTTAACCGCAGTGGTAGACTTACCCACACCACCCTTACCGGAAGCAACGGCAATCACCTGCTTCACGTTAGGAATAGGGGCTATATTGCCAAGGGCCGAGTAGCTGAAAGGCTCAAAGCCAATCTCGCACTCCACCTCGTCGATGGCATCGAGCTTGGACAACTCATTGGTCAGCGCAATCACAGTATCGCGATATTGGGTCTGACAAGGATATGGATACAAGATGGTCAGCAGCAGCCTTTTACCATCCAAATCCAACTTACGAATACAACCGGCATCGACTAAACCCTGGGCCAGGTATGGATCCTGAAACGCATTGAGAATGGCAAGAACCGGACCGAGCAGATCGTCACTGAGACGATAGTCCTGAGAAGCAGAAGACAAAACGCAATCCCCTTTTGATAAATTTCGCCAAGTGTACCAGATAATGATGCGATTATTAGAGTAGAATTAACCCACTCATGTCAGGTTTTGATGAAAAAGCCGGATTAATCGGTTAGTATCTATGCCATTCTTTCAGGGCCTAGATTTAACAGAGAAAAGATGGCAACTACACAACGTAAAATCCTTGTTACCAGCGCGCTTCCATATGCCAACGGTCCCATTCACCTGGGCCACATGCTCGAGTACATACAGACAGATATCTGGTCCCGCTTTCAAAAACTTCGTGGCCATGAGTGTCATTATATCTGTGCCGATGATGCCCACGGTACACCTATCATGCTCAAGGCCCAGCAGATGGGGATCCAACCCGAAGAGATGATCGCCAAGGTCAATCAAGAGCATCAGCAGGATTTTGCCGAGTTCAATATTGCCTTTGACAATTATCACAGCACCCACAGCGAAGAGAACCGCCAGCTGGCCAACGAGATCTACCTCAAACTGCGCGATAACGGCTATATCAAGAGCAAGACTATTTCCCAGCTGTTCGATCCGGAAAAGTCCATGTTCCTGCCGGACAGATTCGTCAAGGGCACCTGCCCCAAGTGTAAGTCTGAAGACCAATACGGCGACAACTGCGACGCCTGTGGCGCCACCTACAGCCCAACCGAGCTGATCAATCCGCGCTCTGCGGTATCCGGTGCCACCCCGGTCATGAAAGAGACAGAGCACTTCTTCTTCGATCTGCCTGCCTTTGAAACCATGCTCAAAGAGTGGACCCATTCAGGGTCATTGCAGAGTGAAATGGCCAACAAGCTGGATGAATGGTTCGAGCAAGGCCTGCAGCAGTGGGATATCACCCGTGATGCGCCTTACTTTGGCTTTGAGATCCCCGATGCGCCGGGCAAATACTTCTACGTTTGGCTCGATGCGCCTGTGGGCTACATGGGTTCATTCAAGAACCTCTGCGACAAGCGCCCGGAGCTGGACTTTGACGAGTTCTGGAATGCCGACTCAAAAGCTGAGGTGTATCACTTCATCGGCAAAGACATAGTCTATTTCCATAGTCTATTCTGGCCGGCCATGCTCAAAGGTGCCGGCTACCGTCAGCCAAGCAGTGTCTATGCCCACGGCTATGTCACGGTCAACGGCGCCAAAATGTCCAAGTCCAAGGGCACCTTTATCAAGGCCCGTACTTACCTGGATCATCTGGATCCTGAATATCTGCGCTACTACTATGCCGCCAAGCTCTCCAGCCGCATTGACGATCTGGACCTGAACCTGGAAGACTTTGCCGCCAGAGTCAACTCGGATCTGGTCGGTAAGCTGGTTAACCTGGCAAGCCGCACCGCCGGCTTTATCGTCAAGCGTTTTGACGCCAAACTGGCCAAAGTGGAAGACAACAGCCTGGCCGAATCCTTCCTGGCCAAACAGGAGCTGATCGCCGAGCTGTATGAAGGTCGCGAATACGGCAAGGCGATGCGTGAAATCATGGCGCTGGCCGATGTCGCCAACGCTTACGTTGCCGATGAAGCTCCTTGGCAATTGGTGAAAAACGAAGAAACCTTGGCCCGCGCCCATCAGGTATGCTCAGTGGCGCTGAATTTGTTCCGTATTCTGGTGACTTATCTTAAGCCGGTACTGCCGCGCTTGGCCGCCGATGTTGAAGCCTTCCTCAAGCTGGAACTCAGCTGGAGCGGCTTGGCAATGGATATGGCCGGTCACCAAATCAACCCATTCAAGCCTATGATGCAACGTATCGAGCTCGATAAGGTGAGCGCCATGGTGGAAGCCTCCAAGGAAAGCCTCAAAGCAACCGAAGACACCCCCAAGGCCAGTGGTCCATTGGCGGATGACCCTATCAGCCCAACCATAGAGTTTGACGACTTTGCCAAGCTGGATCTGCGGATTGCGCTTATCAAGAAGGCCGAGCATGTCCCTGAAGCCAACAAGCTGCTCAAATTACAGCTGGATCTCGGCGGCGAAACCCGTCAGGTATTTGCCGGTATCAAGTCGGCTTATGCGCCGGAAGATCTCGAAGGCAAACTGACAGTAATGGTGGCCAACCTGGCTCCTCGCAAGATGCGCTTCGGCCTGTCTGAGGGCATGGTGCTGGCCGCGGGCCCTGGTGGTAAAGAACTGTGGATCCTTGAGCCCCATGAAGGTGCTCAGCCGGGCATGAGAGTCAAATAAACTCACATCCATAAATCCCCCTAAGGCCACTTCCGTGGCCTTTTTATTGGATCTACCCAGCTAAATTAGCAATTAGAGCTTGATAACTTGATGTCTCTGATGCCTTTGGTTACCCTCTGTGCATAAATAACAGCCCTAAAGGAAGGATCCTATGGCTGAACCCCCCTTCCATATCATGCTGGAGGAAACAGCAAAACTCCCCATCCGCCAAGCGGTATGGAGCGCAATGTCGGATTTGTTTCTCGATACCGATGTCACTCTGCACTACCCCGGCATTATCCGGGTATGTGCTCTTTCTCCTTATTCCCTAAAAGAACTGGAGCATATTCTCTATCGGGAAGTTGCGCCTGTTTGTGGCCCCAATTTATTCGACGTCTGTGGTGAATGGGCGGGCTTTGATGAACAATGGCTCAAGGAGCAAATCTTACTGCGACTCAACAATTCTCCCAGTCTTTGGCAAAGAGTAAAGCTGCACTTGGCGCAACGAATGTTCAATGATTACTTAACACCTCACTGGCAACTGCTATCGACACAGATTCATGGTAGGCGCAATAACACACTCGCTGACAAGCTTTGAAATCATATTGAATCAATTTTATGCAAGCTGTTGCATATATTAATATTTTTTCAAAAAAACACTCAATATCTGGTTTTTTATTTCAACTTTCGTGTTAAGGTTTGCGCCGTCTCTCATGACATAAACCTCCAGCTCAAACAGATAAGTAAGATCCAACAGTGGCCCATACAAATAGCCTTCCAGCCCCTTTGAATATTCTTCTGCCCATGCGTCGTTATCGGTTGAGCTTTCGTCATCAACAGTTGGATATCCTGGGTAAGGTCTCACGTTTTTTGCTGCAATCTTTTACCTTATACGGTGTAACCCAGGAACAGATCCAGCAAGTTACGGCACTGACAAGCTCACAACTGACGCCACTACTCGAACGTTTATGTGCGCTCGGCTGGCTGGAAGATGATCTGCGCCAATTGACCCCACAAGGGAGTCAGATGGCGCTGGCTTGTGAGCTGACCGAGCTGAGCTTTGTGCTGTGGCTTGATGTGATGGATCCGCAACTCAATCCCGTTTGGTGCCACGATGAACAACTATTATTGAAAAATAACCCCTCCGAACCCTGGATGACCTTGAGAGAGTACGAAACAGACTGGAATATTCAGACGGTGCTGCAACAGCAAAGACTGAACCGCCGATTGGCCTCCAGCCTGGAAAATCAAGGGGAGCTAACAGAGCTGATGCAACAGCTTTGTCCGACCAAGTATCACAGGATGCTCCAGGAGCAGCGTACTGCCTGGCAGCCACTGCTTGAGATTATCGGCGATGAAACAGAGCTTCGTTATGCCTGGGTCGAGCTTGATAGCGAAACATCATTAACTTCGGAAAAACGCGGCACACTGCTATTAAAAGCCCCGATACTCGAATATCAAGCTAATTACACTGTGCCGCCCCTGCTCGATTCAACACTGGCAAGTCCCCCTCCCAGTCGACTCCACTTGTGCCAGTTGAGCGGCGCCATTATCAACACCAGCGAGCGAGTTGAAGGCAACGCTAGTTGGCCCAAGAGTGCTGAAAAGCCCATAAGCGAACTGTTGCAGGTCATCGGCACGAAAGATGAGCCCCTTGATACCGGCATTAGTCGTCACATCACGCTGAACCAGAACCTGCGCCCACTGCGACTCGACAAGCCGCAGCTGATGGCGGCACTCAAGGCACAATTTGAAACCTCGTTGGAGCCAAACCAATGAAAACTGTTTCACTGTTTGCCAGTAAGACCCTGGAAATTGGCAGTGCCCGGCAGGCGAGGCTCTACCAGGCTGGCCGAATAGGTTACCAACTGATGCGCGGCGCCAAAGGGGTTAACCCTGTATTGGTGTGGGTCGATGCCGCCATTTCGGTACTTGACTGCCTCAACTCCTATTTTAAGCTGCAGCGTGCCAAAGAAGTCACCGAGCAGTTGCAAGCACAAAAACGTACGTTGCAGCATCAACTCAAAAACCTCAGCAAACAGATGGCACTGGAGCAAACGCTCTGGCAAATGGAGGCCGAGGAGCGCATGACACTGCTGCAACACAGATTACAGCACGACAATCACCTGACGACTCAACTTGTCGCAGAACTACAGAGTCGCCGCCAGAGTCTGGAGCTATTTCTTGGACAGTTGCAGCATCTGAGAAGTACCGCTCGCCGTGAGTGCCCAGAGCTCAGACGACTCAGCAGACTGACCGATGAGTTAATGAAGGCACAACTCTTGTGCTTGGTCAGCGCTTTTGAGTAACACCAAGCTTAGTTAAAGATTTGCGATTCATTATCGTCAACCCTAATTCACCTAAATCAAGGCTATTGAAGTTCAGAGGGCATACACAAATGAAAACTCCCAGCCGAATTGTCACCAAGTCCCCGGCCAAACCACAAAGCAAAACCCCGGAGCTAAGCGGCGCAGAAGTCGTTGCACTAGCCAAAGAGGCGGTCAGTGCTTATCAGAGTTACAACCAACTGGAAACTGCCAGAGCGGAAACTGAAAGAGTAAAAGCCGAAGCGTTAAAAGAGATAGAGCTGTCCGACAACGAATTACGTCAGGCGCAACTCAAACATCAGGAGCGCTGTCAGGAAATCGCCCTCGACAGGCTCAAGGCCGACAATGAACATCAACTCAATGAACTGGCCCATCAACGCTGGCAACAGAATCATCAAAGTCGCGAGCAAACGATTGAGATTTTGCGCCGTAAGGTGAGTTTGGGTGAAGCCAGCGATGAAGAATATCAGCTGCTGCAACTGCTGCATAAATTGCCAAACCTTTAATCCAGGAGTTTATTGAGTGCTGCCAGCCATCATCATAGGCATAGGGGTTACTGTCACAGCAACTGCGACCGCTTGGTTGTTCGATAGAGCCACAGCTAAAGAGCATCAGCGCCACGACGAGTTGCGCGGAGACATAGACGCTCTCAATCGGCGTTATAGCCGCATGGCGGCAGAGCACGACAGGCAGCAAGCTCTACAGTTGAGTCAATCGTTGCAGCAACTCTTCTCCAAAATGGAAGCTCAATATCATGAGCTGCTGAATAAAGTCAGCCTGATAGACGCCGAACTCCAACTGTTACCCGAGCAAATAGCCACAGAGCTCAATGATGAGGGGCTGAGCCCCTATCGGCGCCGGGCGCTGCAGCAAAGTTATTGTCAGGTAGAAGATGCCCGCAGCCGCCTGGTGGCCTACAAAGACTATCTCGACTGGTATCTGGCACAACTCAAAGCCGTGCGGGATACGCTCGACACCGAGCCTTCGGTATCTGAACTCAAAAAACACCTGGATGAGCTTACGCCACCGAGCCCGACCTTACCCGCAGAATGGCTCTATGTCGGGAAAGTGGTGCTGGTAGAGCAAGATGAACTGGATACAGACCTGCCCTTCAACAGCAGGCTGCATCTTGGCAATAACCTGGGCTTGCAGGGCTGGAGCAACGACCTGCAGCGCAAGCTGTTTTTCAGCTATGACGATCCACAAGCCATTCCGCTGCAAATAACTCACCAACGCAGCGGCAAGAATGGCACCCGGTTATTCTATGCCTGTGTCGCCAGAGGTGTCGCCTGGGTAGAGGCGATAATGGCGGCCAGGCCAATGGCATTCGAAATTGAACGCCGGGTAGCCAAAGGTTATCTGGCCCATACTCAAGGCAAGGCCATATCCGCCTTTCTGCCAAGGCAGATGACCCCCAACCCCATGTTGGAACTGCTACCGGGCCAACAGATACAAGCCTGGCCAGAGCTTTACAACCTGACGCTAGACGCCAGCCCTGGCCAGCAGCAATCCCGGGGAAGAATTCAACTCAATATGCTGGACACGGCCGAACTCGGCGGCACAGATGAAGGCTCACTCTATCTTTACCTGCCTTCAGAGCTATTTTCTGAGCAGGAGCTCATGGCGCTGCGGGCGGATGATCCAACGCCCTGGCGCTTGCTCCATTCCGATATGGAACAGCACAGCGGTGACTTGCGACTGGCCCGCCACACTCTGGCGCTGAACTGCCAAATTGATACCAAGCAAGCCTGTTTGCGGGTCAGCGATGTCGAAGACTTTGAAGACAGAGGTCAGGGGTATGAGCTGCCCTTTATGTTGATCCCGGCAGACAGTGCTCTTGAGTCCAGTGTGCTGGCCAATCCGGATGGTATCAGTGCCCTTGTCGCCTTTATCAACCACTTGAGCAGCAGTGAAGCCGACAGCCAGACGCGGATGGCGCAACTGAAAATGCTGTGTCAGTGGCAAAGCGTGCTCGATTATCAGCAGGCGCAGTTGGATATCACCTTAGTGGGACGGGCCGACAAGCTGCAGGAGCAAGAGCAGGACTTACTGCTGCACTTTATCGTCGATGGCAGTCAGCACCAGCTGCTGGCGGATTTCAAAGCCGGGTTCAAAGCGCAGCAAAGCAGTGGTTTTTCGCCTCGTTGCACCCTCGAATACTGGGGCGAAACCGCCGCAGGCGAATTTGTCTGGCTCAATCCCCTTCCCGCCCGGCAACAAAACCGCCTCGAAGTGACTATCGATTCCGGTAGTATGCAGCTGAGGTTGCCGCAAAAATGGGCACAAGAGCTGCAATCCACTCAGGTCGGTTCAACAAAAACATGCCTGCGGCTCAGTCTCAAGCTGTTTGACGATGCGCTTCAGCGACAACAAGCGGCTTTGGATGCATTTCGTAACGATGCCTTGGTCGAGCCCAGGCTAAAGCAGATACTTCTGGCACCGGGCAGCTATACGCCGCAACAGGATCCATTCTGGCAACACAGATTGCGCGCAGATCTTTGCTGGCAAAATACCCAACTGACCGAACGCCAGAAGCAGGTTATCCGCACAGCACTCAGTGAGCAGTATCTTGCTCTGATCCAGGGGCCACCCGGTACCGCCAAGACCACCTGCATAGTGGAGATGCTGCACCAGATTTTCCACCATAGTCCAGAGACCCGGGTATTATTGGTATCGCAGCAACATGCGGCGGTGGACAACGCCCTGGCACGCTTTATTGATTTACACCAAGCCTTGCTGGAGCAGCAAGAGGTACGGCTATTGAGAATTGGGGCTGATGACAAGGTCAGTGGCAAACTCAGCGACTACACCATTAAACAAAAGCTGAATGACTTTGAACAGCGAAGTCGCCGCAGTGCCCTGGCCTGTACAACCGAAGCCGAACCTTTGCCTGAGCTAGCTCACCGTTGGCTTTACGGCGTTTTGGGCACAGAGCAGGAACAACAAAGGCTTGATAAAGAGCTCAACTGGATGTTACTGGCAGATCATAATCTGGTTGGCGCGACTTGCGTTGGACTGGCTTCCAGACGTCAAAGCATAGATCAGCTCAGGTTCGACCTCGTGATCATTGATGAAGCCGGTCGCTCCACGGTACCCGAACTCATGATCCCTCTGCTCAGAGCCCGCAAGGTGATACTGATTGGCGATCATTTCCAACTGCCTCCCAGCGTTGCGCCGCTACTGCAAACAGATGAAGCCAATGACGAATTACCCTTTTTGAACGAATGTTTCCTGGAAACCAGTTTCTTTGAAGGCCTTTATGAACAATTGCCGCCCACAAGCAAAAGCTTTTTGGCTGAACAGTTCAGAATGCCGGAAAAGATAGGCGATCTGGTCGCCGAGCTCTTTTACAGCTCGGACGGTGAGCGACAACTGTTCAACGGCCGACAACTGAATGAACAAGACTTCGTCCTGCCGCACACCTTGATTTGGAAAGATGTCGCCGGTCAACAGCAACAAGAAGGCACCAGTAAGTACAATCGCGAAGAAGCCGAGGCGATAGTCACCTTTATCAAGAATCTGGCAGACAAAAATAATCTCCAGGAAAACACCACTGAGAGCCGGGTGACTCATCAGCCTGCCACGCCTCTGGGCATCGCCGTCATCACCCCCTATGGCGCCCAAAAACGACTGATCCGTGCCCTGATGAGCGAGTTATCATCGCCCGCGGCAAGTGGGGAATATCGCCTGGGTCAGTTCAATATCCGCATCAATACAGTGGACAGCTTTCAAGGCAGCGAAGATGAGATAGTCTGTTATTCCACAGTGCGAACCCGGGGCAACCTGCGCTTTATTCTCGACTGGAAACGACTCAATGTGGCCTGCTCCCGCGCCAAGCAAAGCCTGCTCTTCTTCGGCGATCTCGAGTTTCTGAGTCGCCCTGGCGCCGCCGGGAAATACAGAAACCTGTTTGCCGAAGTGATAGCCAGAATTCCCAAACATTGCCGATTACGAAGAAAACCGGATGCCGACGGCAAAAGCCCAAGACAAGCTACAGGCAAAAAAGCGACACATTCACCCAACAGACCAATGGGAAAACCGTCAAAGAATCGGCCTCCCAATGATAAACAATCAAGGCATAAACGGCACAAACGCGCGCCCAAGACCGAGCAGACGGTTTAATAACTGTCTGTTTTCCTTGGGCTTGGCCCGAAATGGAGTTCGGGCGCCATACTGTTATAAATTCTCAGGTAAGCCATGCTCACTTATCCGGAGTGTGGCTTTCAAGTAGCCGTAAACTTCAACTGCGCCCGAACAATTGCAAAGGCCTGATTATCAAAGCGACGGCAAGCCTTTTGTTCGTATTTTCCCTCCAAGAGCAAACTTAACTCTGACAACTCACCTTGTGAGCGCTCAGATACTTGCTCCATCTATCCTTTCGTCTGCAACAGCTCATTTGGTGTATCCATTTTGTCCCGGTTACAAAAGGTATTCCGGCATTCGATCACATTTTATCAAATGATAACAATTATCACTTGCGATCGTATTTATAGGTCTATAACTTTGTCCCCCACTTAACGCTTATTTGCTCATTCGCTTCATTTGTTAATCAGGACAGATACTCATGCCTAGCTATAAATTTAAGCTCAATGCCCTGCTGCTCGCTATGCTGGCATCACCGGCCTTTGCCGACGATGCTGTCGAGCGCGGAAATCAATCAATCGAAAAAATTGTCGTTTTGGGGGAAAAGACAGAGAAATCATTGAAAGACGTAAGTTCATCTGTATCTGTCATCACCGAGGAGCAGCTTAAGACGCTGCAATACCTGTCGGTGCATGAAGCCATCTCTGAAATACCCAACCTGGTAGTGCTGTCAGGGCAGATGCCCAATATCCGCGGGATTTCCGGTAACGGCGCCGCCACCGGCTTTAGTGGGGTTTCCGGCGGCGCCAAGACCCGGGTATCAACCATAACCGATGGTGTGGCAGAACCTTTTATGGCGGATTTGACCGGCGATACCGGCATGTGGGACATAGAGCAGATTGAAGTGTTCCGTGGTCCCCAATCCACCAGTAATGGCCGCAACAGCATAGGTGGCGCCATGTTTATCAAGACCAAGGATCCGACTTTTGACTGGCAGGGTGCCGCTCGGGTGGGTTACCGCAGTGAGAGCCAATATATAGACTCGGCCGCCGCCATCTCCGGCCCTTTGATTGAGGATGAACTGGCCTTTCGCCTATCGGCGCAGCATACCGATGGTGAAACTTACGCCAACCCGATTATCCATGAAGCTAACCCGCCGGGCTTTGATCTGAATAAGCTCAACACAGACAGAATAAGAGCCAAACTCCTGTGGGAGCCCGCAGCCATTGACGGCCTCAAGGCCATGCTCAGCTATGCCAAAAACCATGAGCGCGGCAACACGGGACGACAATACTTCAGTGGTGACGATCCCTTTAAGTATCAGCCCATCAACCCCAGAAACATGGACACTGAATCAGATACCGGCAGCATCAAGCTGGACTACAGGATCAGTGACAATTTTTCGGTCGACTTCTTGCTGGCCAGAATGAACTACCACTGGGTGATGGATACCTATGACAAGGATCCTGCTACCGAGCAAGTGGTGAGTATGGAGGAGTCCAACACCACGGCTGAAACCAAGCTGCATTTTGGCCTTAACAGCGAGCTTTACAGCGGCTTTATCGGCCTCTACTATTTCAAGCGCGATCAAGACTTCAACAGTAGCGGCGGTACGGTTTATCGCGGCGACGACAATAGTGACTCCAAGGCGGTTTTCGGCGAATTTACCTATAACGTCACCGATGACTTCAGGATCACCGCCGGAGGCCGGGTTGAACGGGAATCCCAACTGCGTAATTTCTGGATGAAGCAGCCGCAAACGCCCATAGAAGATACCCTGGACAACAGTAAGACCATCAAGTTGCCCAAGCTGGTATTGCAGTACGATATCAATGCCGAGACCACAGTCTCCTTAAGCGGTCGCCGTGGCTACAACGCCGCCGGTGCGGCGATAGGCTTCCCGGAAAATGAGTTCTACTTCTACGATGAAGAGTACGTTAACGCCTATGAACTTGGGCTGAGAACCAGCCTGGATGGCGGTAATATCAACCTGAGCGCCAACCTGTTCTACAACGACTACGACGGATATCAGGCCACTGGCTCTGCCAGACGGGTTATCAACATGGACAAGGTGATTACCTATGGTGCCGAGTTTGAAGCCTCAGCCATGGTGACCCGGGATCTGCGCCTGCACGGCGGCCTTGGGCTGTTGAGTTCGGAAATCAAGGAACCGGGAGAAGGTTATGCTTCTGCCAAGGGCAATGAACTGGATTCGGCCCCCTCAATGACCGCCAATCTCGGTGCCCAGTATTGGCTGACAGATCAGCTTACCTTGAGTGTCTCCGCCAACTATGTTGGTGAGTACTATGGTGACTTTGAGAACACGGAGGAACGAGTTGCCGGTGACTATGTGCTGGCACGTATGTCGCTCAATTATGAGACAGACAACTGGATCTTCAACGCCTTCGTCAACAACGCCTTTGATGAGAAAGCCGTGTTGAGTCGCTCTCCGGCTGCCCGTAACTACCCGGATGGCTATGCGGCAATAGTCGATCCCCGTAACTTTGGGGTCTCTGTCACCTACCGGTTTTAGCCTTAGATAAGCCCAAAGGCTCCAAAGGGAGCCTTTTTAATTTTATTGAAGCCCCTTTGACAAAGGGTTACGGTTTCAAAGCCGGTTCATGACTGAGCCGCAAACCACATGAAGTAGGCATAGTTTTACAGCATCTATCCAGAAAACACTTGGCCAGGCTGCAGATACTCCCTGGATGCCGAAGGCCCAAAAAACGATACATCACAGTTATCGAGTTCGGCATTGAGCAAGGCCCAAGCCCCAGGAAGGATCGAATCACAAGGGCAGCAACAATTTTTGAATGGAGTTAGGGGCTAGTTCGTCGGCGGAATAGAATAAGTGCCCACGGCATGAGCCACAACTTCGCTGTGTCCATCTGAAAACACAGACACTTCGGCAATCGCCAATGATTTACCCAGTTTCAGCAACCTACAATCGGCAACTATGTCACACTCGGCGCTGGGTTTACGCAGGAAGTTGATATTCAGGTTGGTAGTTACTGCCAGAGGCACTATGCCTATTTCCGCCAACAAGGCGATATAGATGGCAATATCGGCCAACTCCATCATGACCGGCCCTGAGACAGTACCGCCGGGGCGCAGGTGCACCTGAGTTATCGGCTTACGCACTCTGGCCGACTTATCTCCCAGATGTTCAATCACAATACCGCTCTGTGGCAGCTCGCGTTCGATAAAAGCTTGCAGCTCAGCGATAGTCACCATCTAAACCTCCTTGATTATTTGGTCAATCTTGCGGTATCAATGGGCCATGGGTATCACTTGAGCATTAACAGCCTCTGGTTTAGCCATGTTTGCCCTTCTACTCCTGTTTGGTTCTGGGCTTTGATACCGCTTTTAATTGTTGCCGCCGTTTAAGCTCCCGCCCCTGAAGGGTAAATATCAACCAGACTAACAGCAAAGGCAGCATTGGAACTATCCCCCAAAGCAAACCCATTGAGCTTGCTACCATGGTGTATTTAAGCTGATATAGCGGCACCAACACCCAAAGGGGATAGCTGTAGAACAATCCTCGCACCAGACGCATAGACAAACTGCGACGCAGCTCGGCGCAGGGAAGCGAGGCAAACATCAAGGCAAACCAGCCCCAAACGCCCGTCAACAGCGCAAAACCCAGCACAAACTGGATCAATAGTTCCGGCATTCCCTCTCCCTGAGTATAAGCTTCCAACCCTTTTACCCGATTTACAGCGCTGACCGGAGATCGCCTGTCAGCCAGGAGTGGTCATCGCAGAAACAAAGGTCAAGCACCCACGGCCAACTCGCTCACTTTCAGCTTAATCACTGCCAGAATCACACCCCGGATCCGCAGCGGCGGTTTCCGCTGCACTATGGCCGGCACTGGCCTCATGCAGGCTAGCGACCGTAAAATCCTGTGGCCGGCCAAAGATAACCTCCGCAGCTTCCCTTCTCAGTTGACCATAGTCCGGCTCACTGGAACCTTGAGTTATGGAAGTTTGCATCGAAATGCGGGAAAATTCGGCCGGTGAGCAGTACATGGCATAGGCATAATATTCGTTGGTCGAAATACCGCCATGACTATCACAGGCTCTGGGAGGACGCCTGAGCTTTTGTCTGATTAAGGCCCTTTCCAGCTGATTTCTGGAGTAATATCTCTTCTTGCCATAATGCTTTAGCAAATCCCTGGATAGCCTACGGGCATATTGCTTTATTTTTTGTTTTCGAAACAGATGGGCAAACATAAGAACTCACTCTGCTTGGCTCGCTTCTCCAATATGCCGCTTTGTGCTCAAAGCCTGATTGGATCCCACTTGCCGAGCAGCACCAAAAAACAGATATGGCGCGGCAAATAAGTTAATGATCAGGCTATAAAACAACAGCAACGCCACACCCAAACCTGTCATGATGGTTTCGGCGCCGCCTGAGCCTTGTCCCAGAATCCGCAACAAACCGTAAATAAAGATAAGCCCGGCGGCCAACCAGCATACGTTCATGGCGCTCCGTCTTGTCGCCGATAAAACCAGCTTGCCGAGCGTATCAGACCAGGCAGTAAACTATGACCACAGCCCGGTTCAATTTCTCATCCTGGTTTCGCGGCTAGGCTTCCAGAGCCAACTGCAGCAAGAAGTCCAGTTGCACTCTGGCATCGCCTCTTTGAGTCTTATCAATAGCTGGTTCACCCCCGAGACGCAGTGCCGGGGTGTAAAAGTAGATCTGGTTTGGCTGCAGCCTGCCTTGCTGGTCGCTGACTTGTTGAAGTTCCCTCTTCCTGAAGAAGCTGGTTTGCACTTCATCGTCACAACACCAGTCGTTGAAGAAGTCTTCCATGTTCCAGGTGAGCACATCTGTCTGTGAAGTGTGGGGATCGATAAAAGCGATATCTTCATCCCCTTCATCGCTCAGGAGCCGATAATAAAAAATGTCGCCAAAACAGCTGATAGCGAACGGGATGCGACTCATGTCTTCATCCAACATCAGCCAGCCCCAGAGATTGTCCAGGTATTCATCCGGATCAATAAGTTGGATTAAACCATCACCATAGTGGCCAAAGCCATGTTGTTGCCACAGTTCCAATAAGCACTCGGGCAAATGCTCCTGATATTTGGCAAGAGTTGGCGCCGATACTGATTTGATATCTGCGCCGGGTGGCAGATGGTCGATAAAAGATTGCAGAAGCATTGAGGTAAAATTCCTTTTTCCTATCAGAATAACTGTCACAAAACCTTGGGTTTTCCGTGACCTTGATTTGAAAGCCTTAAGGCACCTAGGTATAGATATAAGACCTGGATAAGGCCGGCTTCGATTATGCGGCCTTTGATAGCATGATTGCAATCCCGAGAGACGCACCGGCTTATACACAGAGCCCAAAAATCGCTGCGACAGTATCAGTATTTTTCCGGAAACATCTTCCGATAACAAAGCCCTCCACCATAAGTCAGGCTGTCACCACCGAATTCATCCATCACAGTAAGCGGCTGCCCCGCCACTTCAATAACGGCTTAGAGGTAATCACCCTCGGTTTGCTTAAATACTGCTTGCACGGCTTTCCTTATAAAATTTTTTTTGAAGCTGTACCTCCGTTGGTCACTGCTCAGCTTCTTTAGCCGCCAGCCATTCACATTCCGCGGTATTAGCCAACTCCCCCAGTTGACGACGCTGATCCCGCCCTTGCAAACCGCAGCGAGTCCCCTTGCGAATAGGTACTGCATATTGAATATCACGGGCTTGTTGTTTAAGAAAGGCATTGCCGGAGCGGCGATACTCTGCCACTTCCCGCTCATTGAGCTGGACCATAAAGCGGTTGTTATGTTGGCAAAGCACGTCCAGATATAGCTGCCCTTCATGCTCCAACAAATACCATTGCCCTTGAGCCATCGCCAGTACTCTCATACTCAGCTCCCGATTATGCCGCTTTTGCCGAAAGAGGCACAAAATTACAGCAGCGTAAGCCACTCTGAGGTATCTGCCAGAATAAACTCATAGCGTTTGCCATCATTGAGAATGATCCGCAGCGCATCTGCCGATATAGGAAAAATACCGCCGCCAGTAGCCAGACACTTTTCTACCGCGCAGATATCATCTCGCTTGAGAGTGTAGGGCCCCAGCCCCAGTTGCTGATTGAAAGGCACAAACTTGAGTTCATTGCCGGTCAAAGAAATCTTGCCATCGGCTTTGGCCACTCCGTTCTGCACTGTAGTCATTGACGATTTGATCAGTTCTGCTGCCATCCTTGCTTCCTCTTGGGTGATGCCTTGCTTCCTTAAGGCCTTGTTGGCATAAGCCATCAATAATGTTCAAACTACCCCAATAAATGGGATTTGTCATCCCGATGAACAGGCACTGCTGCACTGCAGGGCTCAGGCGATAGCCTCTGGCAGGATGATCTCCGGCGCGCCAAAACTGTGAAGATAGCCATCAATAATGGCCAGCGCGTCTTCATCCGAGCAGAGATAAACGGGCAAACCATGCCGCTCTGCCAATTGCTTTGCACGCCGTTTTTGGCTGAGGCCATGGGATTGGTCTCGGCTCTGCGAATGAACCACATGGGGCACAAATAAAAGGTCGGCCAAGCCCAGCGCCTTCAGGTTTTCAAGGCCCACTGTATTGCTGTCACCACAAAGCGCCGCGGTTTCTATGTTGGCAGTCAGCAGCATGGCGCCGGCACTGACACCAACCAAGAGATGTCCGGATGCAGCATAACTCTTGAGTTTCTGCTGTTGATTGCGACTATGCAAGCCATGTAAAAAACGGTAAGTATCCCCGCCCGAGAGATGCACTAAAGGCTTATCCAGTAACCTCTGCATCACAGTGTTGTTAAAACCCTGTTCAAAATCCAGGTAGGTGTTGAGACCTATGCCAAGGCCTTGATAAAACGCCTGTGTTGGCCGGTAGAAATCCCCCTCGGGATCAGGCTCTGAACCTATGTAACCACCCGCTTGCCCTTTAAGCCCCAGAGCCTCAATAACAAACGCAAGCGCCTCACGGCCTCTTGCGCTTTGGTGATTACTGAGCAGCAGTAGATTCATACTTTTTCACTCCTTGAAAGTCGGCAACTTCTTACAACACCCTGAGTTTCCCGCTCACAGCCTCAACGGCCATTCGCGCCGTGATTGATAAAGTTCTTCAGCCCAAGACATCAGCGCAGGGAGTCAAAAGCAGCCAGCAGTGCTTCATCTTCTCTTTCTAACAGGCACTCGCCAATCTCATCTATGGGTAACGTAGCGCTGAGGGACAACAGCTTAAGGGATTCAATATGCTCAAGAGTCAGTTCATGCTCGGTAAGCAGGAACGACCAATCGAAACTGTCGACAAGCGCCTGCTCGACACCATCGGCATACAGCTGGTTAAACCTTTTTGGGTTGTGACCGAAGATCAATGCCGCCAAGCAAGCATATTCGCCGAATTCACTGTCATCATCAAAGCAGTAATCCAACGCTATGCCCCGACTTAGCAAGGCAGCCAAAGCCTGTTCACCGGCTCCATTCAAATGGTATTCATTGTAAAACAAACAGGCCGCCGCCGTAGCCAGTGCCTCATGGGAGAAGGCGTATCTGGGCAGTAGAAAATTAAAAATGGCGTAAGCGTCAGACTCTCCTGCAAAGACCAATTCCAACAACCGGTTATGGTCCAGGCGGCCACCCACTGAAATAAACGCGCTAATAAAACCGAGATAAACATCGTGACACAGCCGGTAAAGATGTTCAGGGTCGTCTTCGACCAAGCTGCCATCCGGGCCGTTGACTTTGATGATGTCAAATAGCGGCGTAAACTGCTTCGGCTCGGAATAATACGTCACACGGCAATACATAAGGTAATAGATTTGATAGTCCTTGATAACGGCGTTCGCCCTGAGATAAGAGATGATCTCAAGCCCGGCCGGGTCTTTCTCTATCCTGAACATATATTGGGACCAGGCTTTCGGCATATGCTGGCGCAAATAGTCCAGATTGCCTTCTTCAATATGTTGTTTTATCTCATTTAATCCACGAAACACGGCATTTCTCTCATAACAGGTGTAAATCTTCTCCGGGAAATCCCGGGCCAGGTAGGTAAAAGACCTGAGTTAGGGCTGACTCAGTTTTTGCTCAAGCGCCCGGTTCTGAGCCATAATCTCTTCGAGAAAAACCGAACCATGCAGCCTGGCCAATTGCAGCGCCTTGATAGAAGCCGCCATTGCCTTATCGAGCTGTTGGTTAAGCGTATAGGCCGTTGCCAAGCTGTCCCAAAGGATTTCCGAGCGAGCGAATTTCTCTACTCCTTGCTCCAATATGGCAACGCCCCAGGCAGTTTGGCCCTCATAGGCGGCCTTTAGGCCGTATACATTGAATTGATGTGCCGACAACGGAAAGATATAGCCATACTCGGCAGTTTTTCCCCTGTAGAACGCCTGCAGTTGTTGCAGCGACATCACATCAACTTCCGGTACCGCGTTCCAGCCACTGAAGATGGCTTTAAGCCCCTCGACATTGCCAATCAAGGGGGTGCTTGCTGTCGTGGGTTTCTCGGGCAAAACGGGCATTGAAAACCTGTAGCTTTGACGGCTGTTTGGTTTCCAGTTTTTGCAGCATGGCGTCAAAGGCCTGCGCCATCTCGCCTGGCTCACTCGCCATACTGAGAAACCAGCGCATGGGCGCTTTGCGCTCGCGAGCCTGGTATTTGTCATAATCTGTAATCAAGGCGCCATCGTCCCACCAGAGGCTGGGACTAATGGCTATCGCGGCATTGAAGGAAGACGCCGGACCGAGCGCCTGATAACTGCTGTAAAGCCCGGCCAAAGAGTGGCCAAATATCGTCCGGTAAGGCGCAAGACGGTAACGTTCACTCAATGCAGGCAGCAGTTCCTCTGCGATAAAACGGTTATAAACATCAGCCTTTCCCGCCCTTGCGGCGAAATCTTCCGGCTCTGTGGGAGTAAAGTACTTGAGTCTGTCGCGGGTGCTTATGCCCACCACTATCATTTCCGGCACTATGGCGTATGTGCTCAAAAAGCCGACGCTGGATGCCACATGATGAAACTGGGTCGAACCATCAAGTACCAACAGCAAGGGGTAGTGAAAACTGTCTGAATGTCGATAACTCTCGGGCAAAGCAATCTGAACTGTCACGGCTTCATCGATAAGCCCGGCCGCAAGTGTAAAACGCTGCTGTTCGGCCAATACAGTCAGAGGCAGCAAGGCACAAAGCAAAAATACAAATCTCATGGAAATCCTTGTCAGTAAAACGTCTTTAACGGGCTTTCAAAGGTCGGCCGGCGCGGGATGAAAGGCTGTCGGTCAATAGCTGATGACCGCAGGCATCCGTCGTTGCCAAAAGTCTGTATTCACCTTCCCGGCGTCCTCTTTACCTGGATTTAAAAGCGCCGGGTTACAAACGGCCTTTGAGCGGGTGCTGAGTTTGCCAACCGCTGGCTCCGCGGCTACTGACAAAATACACCAGCAGATCAGCGGCGCTGCGATGGCTGACCCAATGAATCAGTGACGTGGCCATTGAGCGGCTCGCCACCTGATACCAGAGACTATCCTGATTGTGCGTAGCGCCGCGGCTGTCGACTCGATAAACCAATAGATCGGCGGCCGCGCGGGAGCTGACTTCATATACCAGCACCTTGGCCGCTCCCCGAACCTGAACCTCATAAATAAGTGCCATAAAACCTCCCTGTAGTAGCTTGGCTATTTGTAATGTGGATGTTAACTCCCGAGATAATCAGCAAACTCAAGATCCAATTACAATATTTTTCGGTATTACAATGACGACAGGTATAAACATCCTTCCTCTCAGACTCAAAGCCAGAGACTGGATTAGGAGTTCAACACTATGACCATGCAGTTTCGTTGGATAACTTAATCACCTTGATTGCACAGGCGTCACATTTCTTGTTTCTTATCATCCATGCCCAAAATAATCATTTACCCAAAATCGAGTGAGTTTGTGCATGATGCATTCATATTCAGTCGTCACTCGTAGTTGTGCTGCTTATGAGTTAAAACCAAATAGCGGCATATAGTCATTATTGTCTCCTGGGTTGACCTCTAAGCGCAGCACCTTGTAACACATGGCAAACAAAGACTCTCCCAACCAACGGGGATCAAAAGCCTCGAGGGCCCTGAGCATGCCTGCAGGGCCGGCATCGCCCTTGAGCTCTATAGGGGTGAACACGTCAATAAAACTGGCCACCAAACCATAGAGATCCCGTTCGGCATCCCCTTCCAGGGCCCAGAGATCCGGGTCGGCATATTGAGCAGCATAGTGTCTGGCCGCTATGTCCTGACCCAGGCCAAAGTTCAAAAGCACGGCGCTGTCGCCATTACAGATAATATTCTTCGGGCAGATGGCTCGATGGAAGATATCCAATCTGTGGAGATACTGCAGCGCCGTCAGCAACTGCCGAAACCAGCCTATCACCTGTTGCGGCGATTGGATCTCGGTGCAATCCAAAGCAACGCCCCGCTCCCAGGCCCTGGCAATGAAGACCCGGTCGCTGCCGCCAAGTTCGCCAAAGGCCAATACCCGCTCCACATTGGGGTGATAGATGCGGCTCAGGCTGCGGTATTGATGACATACACGCCCCACTCGCCGACCACCAGAACATCCACCTCCATCGCTTGCCCGGACTGAGTCGGGATCTCAATATTGGTCAGCAGCAGATAATCTTTGGGTAACTCATCACCCAGCAGTTCAAAGGCCCAGCGCTCGGCGTCGTTGACCGGGGTTCCAAAACTGATGTGTTTGGCCATATCACTCTCCCTGAGATTGGCAATCAGTGGGGGCAGAATAAAAAGCTAGAGAATAAAAAACCACCCAAATTTGGGTGGCTTAGGAAAATTCACTTATCTTCAGTGGTGGCAGTGCTCATCACACTCATGGTCATCATCGGCAAACTCGTCATCGCCGTCCTGATGCTGCATCACACCCCAGCCATCTGTCATACCATCAAACTCGGCGGCAAAACTGTTCAGTTCGGTTTCGCGCGCCACCAATGCCTGATACTCGGGCACCATATTGATGCAGACAATCAGCTCCCACTTTTCTATCTCTTCGTTGAACTGCAGCTCAACTTCGCCTGCCTGCTCGGATTGGCTCAAATCTTCCAATGCCGATTCAGCGTCGCGCTGATCATCAAACACCAGGAAAAAGTCCACATCCAAAGGCTTGCTCAGGTCGATACCCGACTCCTGCATTGCCTGCAGCATCTTGCCGTTGTCATCATCTGGAAATTGCATTTTGTTCCCCTTGCGCTTATTGTGCCGCCACTATTTTAACCGTTTCGCCGTTGAAGCTGACCAGATCGCCCGGCAGCAATTTCTTGCGCTTGCGGGTTTCAACTTCGTTATTGACCAGCACCAGCCCTTCGGCAATCACATGCTTGGCCTCGGCGCCGGCACTGGTCATGCCTTCTGCCTTCAGCACCTTATAAAGCTCAATATACTCATCGCCGCTATTGAGGGTGAATTCGCTCATTTTCTGTGTCACTGTGACCTTGCCTTGCTGGAATTGACTCGATTTGGGGCGGATTATAGCAGCAAGCATCCGCTTGGGGGAGAGAAGTCAACGACGCTCATCACTGAGCAGGCCATAAGCTCTGTCATCCACCCAAAGACCGCCGATACGGAAGTTGTGCCGCAATATTCCCTCAAGCTCGAAGCCGCACTTCTCCATGACCTTGGCCGAAGCCAGATTATCATTGGCGCAGTGACCGATGAACTTATGAATATTGAAGCTCAAACAGCCCCAATCTATTACCCCGCGCAGCGACTCAGTGGCATAGCCCTTCCCCTGCATATCTGGATGCAACAGGTAACCCACCTCGGCCTGCGCCAGCTCAGGATCGACGCAATAAAAGCCGGTCAAGCCGACAAAGCTATCACTGCCCAGTTCTTCAATCACCAGCGTCAGCCAGTCGCCGGACTCGTAATGCCAAGGCTGGCTGCGCTGCTCAAACTTGGCTTTGAGCAGTGGTTCGGGTTCGGGATCTCTAACAAAGCGGCCCATCTCAGGATCGCAATGCAGTGCCAGAAACGCCGGCCAATCTTGCTCCTTCAGAGTCCTGAGCCTGAGTCTATCGGTATAGATTTCTATCACTTGCTTAAACTCTTACAGCTTAACCGCGACTGGTAACTTCAAGCAGGTGAAAACCAAAAGCCGTTTTCACCGGCCCCTGTACTTCATTGAGCGGCGCGCTGAACACCACTTCATCAAACTCACGCACCATCATTCCCGGGCCAAATGAGCCCAGCTCGCCGCCTTGTGCACCAGAAGGACAGGCAGAATGTTGACGGGCCAACTCGGCAAAATCGGCGCCATCGATAATCTGTTGTTTCAAGCTGGCGCATTCTGCTTCGGTTTTTACCAGTAGATGTCTTGCTGTTGCCTGTACCATAATTTGCTCCTCAGTAATCTTGGCCAAGTGGCCTTTTTTCGGTCGGTCACCGAACAAACCCGGCCAGTATAATATCATTCTGTGTCAGAAGTTAACTGACACAACAATAATGGCAGGCCGTGAGTCAAAGATAAAAAACGCCGTCAGATGACGGCGTTTTGAGTTTGCTTATCAAAGACTCGACTTTAATTCAGTCTCAGGCTGATGCTTTTTGCTTCAGCTGTTTTTCTATCCAGAGATCTATCTTGGCTTCCATCACCGCCATGGGTAAGGAACCTGTGGTGAGAATTTGATCGTGGAAGGCCTTGAGGTCGAAATTATCCCCCAGGGCTTTCTCGGCCCGGGCTCTGAGCTCCAGGATCTTCAGCTGACCAACTTTATAAGACAGTGCCTGACCAGGAATTGCCATATAGCGCTCCACCTCGGCGATGATGTCGCTTTCCGCCAGTGGAGAGTTGTCTTTCATATACTGAATCGCCTGTTCGCGGCTCCAGCCCTTGGCATGCAGGCCGGTATCCACCACCAGACGCATCGCCCGCAGCATTTCATCCGAGAGCTTGCCGAAATATTGGTACGGATCTTCAAACAAACCCATCTCTATTCCAAGATATTCGGCATAGAGGGCCCAGCCCTCTTCAAAGGCGGTATAACCGCTGAAACGTTGGAACTCAGGCACGCCCTGCAGCTCTTGCTTGATGGCTATTTGGAAGTGGTGACCCGGCGCCGCCTCATGCAATGACAAGGTAGTCATGCCCCACTTGGGCTGAGCTTTCAGGTTATAGGTGTTGATGTAAAACACCCCTGGACGACTGCCATCGACGGCCGGTGCTTCATAGGAAGCTCCCGCGGCCGATTTTTCACGGAAGCTTTCAACCGGCTTCACCACATAGTCGGCCTTGGGCATCACATTGAAGTAACCGGGCAATACGGCATTGATTTTATCCTTAAGCACCATATAGCCGTCAATTAAGCCCTGCCTGTCACTGAAGAAGTACTCTGGCTCGGATGACAGTGAAGCAAAGAAGGCCTTGAGATCACCTTCAAAACCCACTTGCTGGCGCACCTTGTCCATTTCATCGAGGATCCGCGCCACTTCCTTGAGGCCGATTTGGTGAATATCGTCCACCGCCATAGTGGTTGTGGTATGAGCATTGGCCAGATGTTGGTACCAAACTTTACCGTTAGGCAGCGCCCACCAACCGTCAGTGGCCCGCGAGGCCGGCAGATAGGTTTGCTCAAAATATTGCTTGAGAGAAGCGATAGCCGGCAGCAATTCTTGACTGATCATCTGCTGATATTCCTGCTCAATCAAGGCGCGTTCGGCGGCGTTGAAACTCTCAGGCATCTTGGTCACAGGGGCGTAGAAGATACTGTCTTGAGGCTTATCCACCAACTGTGCCTGCAACTGAGGGATAAGCCGCTCGACCAATACCCGTGGCAGCACAACCTTGCTGGCAATGCCCTCATCCATACGCTGTTTCGCCAGCTCTGTCCAATTGACAAAACCTTTCACCCTCTGCTGCCAGTTGGCGTAATCCTGCGGGGTATTGAAAGGCTGGGCACTCTCACCGCTGCCAAGCTGCACCATGGTAATCACTGTGCTGTAGAACTGGCTTATTGGCATAAAACGGCTGGGGAAGGTTTCATCCACCAACGCCATATCCCTGTCATAGACAAACATGTCGTAACTGAGTTGCAACTGTTCGGGCAAGGCTTGTTTGTCTATGGTCTTGGCCTGGGCGGCGTAGCGGCTGTTGAGTTCATGACGCTGTTTGAGGTAGGCCTCGGATAGGTCGCCACCGAAAGTATCGTTATAGTCATTGACCCCAACAAAGGTGGCGTAGATGGGCTCAAGCTTGAGGTAGTCCTTGAAGAACTGATCCACCATGGCGAGATAAGCCTGCTCTGCCGTTTGTACCATTACCGCAGCGGGCTGTTGCTCCGCCTGAGGCTGAGTCACCAAACTGCTCTCCTCTTTGGAGCAACCGCTCAACGCCAAAATAATAGAGCACAGCAAAAACCCTTTTTTCATTGTCGTCATTCTCCTGTCACAACTCAGTAGATGGATTGGTTAACTATACTTGTAACATTCATTAGCTCGGAGCCAACCCATGATTTATTCCTTCAGTAACTCGGGTTTCAGGGATCCGGAAACCGGGGTCTATAACCGGACCTATTTTATGGAAGTCTTCCACCGCGAATGGTATCGCCATCTGCGAGATCACCAGAGTCTGGCGCTATTGTATCTTTGCCCTCACATACATGAAACAGTTAACCAACCTCACCTGCTGGAATTCTTTGCCAAACAGATACAAGAAGCCTTGCTGCGCAATACCGACCTAATGGGACGCATGAACCACCATCTGTTCGCCCTCGGTCTATTCAACGTCGATAAGATGGGAGCCAAGAAGGTAATTGAACGGATTAATGAGAAAATCAACAAGTTCAGCGAAGAATATAACAAATTTCATCACCTGCAGCTGGACTACCGCCTGGCGGCCTGTATTTGCCAACCCAGCAGAGAACTGAAACCCGAAACCCTGTTTATTGATGTTGAAACCCTGACCCATCAGTTGGAACAGCAAGACAACACACTTTCCAGTGTCAGAGAGATCCACTGAATCATTGCAAAAGGTTTATCGCAGAATCGCAAAGGTCTCAACAGCAGATTATTGATGACTAAACTGGCCAGGATAAAATGAACCTGGCCTTGGTTAGTTTTGCTGCCCCAAACGGCTGAAATAACCGGGTGGATACCCGAGCCAATGCTTGAAACTTTGACGAAAGTGACAACTATCGCTATACCCCAAACGCTCGGCAATCTCGCTCACCGACAATTGGCCTTCGAGGATCCAGCTTACCGCTCGCTGACACCTTTGCTGATCCACCAGGCGTTGATAACTGCTGCCCAGGGCTGCCAACTTGCGCCTCAAACTACGACTGCTCATGTGTAGCCTGAGTGCCATGGTTTCCAGCGTTGGCACAAAGGGGAAATCGCCATCAAGTTCGTCAATAATTTTTTCAATCAGCGAACTCTGCTGCTCAAAGTTTTGACTGCGAGCCGAGAACTGAGTCAGATCCACTGCAAGCGCCAACCAAGATTTGTCGAGGCGCCATTCATTGAAATCACTCTGAAACTCCACCCGCTTGGCCAGTTTTGCCAAGCCTGCAGACGGCCTCAAGGTGCCGGTAATACTGATAGCGTTAAAAACGATCTCTTGGCCGGTCAACTCCCGCGCTAAACTCAGCAGTGCGCCTATGCTGTGAAGAAATTCGCCACGATAGATTAACGGCTCGGCCCGGCCGGTATTGAGCCAGCGCAGGCTGATTTGATGCTCATCCTCCAGCAGTAAAAGATCAGCAAAACTTCCCACCCACTTGGGATGATTTAGCACAAACTCCAGGCACTCACCAAGACTCCGACATTCTCCAAGCAAAGGCAACAGAAAGCCCAAGTCAGTTACCCGAGTGTAGAGACCGGCCAGCAGGCTAACATCCTCACGTCGGCTGCGCTGCATTAAAAACGCTATCGTGGCGCTGAGTTGCCAAACCCTTACCCATTGGCACTCCTTGAGCTCATTGATACCCGTGCCTATGTGCTGGCATAGCTCTTCGGTAGCCTCGGTTCCCAATTGTGACTGAATAAAACGAATAAGGTTGGCCAGTTCAAAAGCCGGGTACGCCTGATCCCCAACCATCATATTGGCTCGGTATTTGATCTGCATTGCCATTGTTATCTTTTTGTTAATCACCCAAAACTGTTTTAGCGTATCCAGCAAGAGAATTAAAGACGTACCGCATAAAAAACCCCGGGAAGCCGGGGTCTGATTATCGAGTTAGCGAGATATCAAGGGTTAGATTGGTCGATTTTTCTCAGCCAACTTGTTATAGCAGGCATTAAGCATCAAAGAAGCGCTGTGAGCCAACTTGTCAGCCAGTTTCTTACGCAGCTGATATTTTACCTTGATCACAGTCCGATCCGAGGCCAGCTTCAGCAAGAGATCGTCACTGGTGCCCACTTCATCTATGAGTCCCAGCTCTATAGCTTGCTGACCATACCAATGCTCACCTGTTGCCACCTTGTCCAGTTCCAGTTGCGGCCGATAGCGACCGACAAAGTCCTTGAACAGCAAATGGGTTTCTTCCAGTTCCTGTTGAAACTTGGCTCTGCCTTCATCAGTATTCTCACCAAAGAGTGTCAGGGTACGCTTAAAGTCGCCGGCGGTATGCTGTTCATAATCAATGTCATGCTTCTTCAGCAGCTTGTTAAAGTTAGGTAATTGGGCAACAACACCTATGGAGCCTATGATAGCGAACGGTGCAGCAATAATGCGGTCGGCAACGCAGGCCATCATATAACCGCCACTGGCAGCCACTTTATCCACGCATATGGTCAACGGCAATCCAGCACTGCGGATCCTGTCCAGTTGGCTGGCAGCCAGGCCATACCCATGAACCATGCCACCACCACTCTCAACACTGGCTACAACTTCATCACCTTCCTCGGCAATCGCCAAAATAGCGCTGATCTCTTCCCGCAGCGATGCGACTTCGGCGGCTTCTATGCCGCCTTTGAACTCGACGACATATACCTTGGGATCTTTGACGTCCCCGGCATCCAGTGCCTTGTCATGGGCTTTTTGCTCCGCTTTGAGTTGTTTCTCATAGGCCTTGAATGCCTTTTTGCCCAAGAGTTCAGCCTTGAGATGATGCTTGAGCGATTTGAGTTCATCACTGAGATGAGTCAGTTTCAACTCGCCCCTGTCACTCTTTTGTTTTACTGCCGAAGCCACCACAATCACCACTATGGCGCCGATAGCAACCACCAGGGTAATCGCCTTGGCAAGAAATAGTCCGTACTCGTATAAAAATTCCACTAAGGGGTTCCTTTCACTGCGAGAAAGCACACAAAATTGCGCTATTCTAGCAGTCCTTTTACGGATAAAAAAACCCGATGCAAATCAGTTAAGCGAACATCAATAAACTTGAGGGCTTCAGAAGGAGTTTGAAAGTCCCTCTAAAGCCCTCGTTGTCTCTATCGTTTGCCTATTAAAACGCCGTTTTATTTTTTCGGCCAAGTTGTGAGTCGAACATGCCTGATTATCTAAAGAAGTGGCAAACTAATCCGCATTTGGCGCTTGTATTCGTTAATGCCTTTCTTTCACTCTCAAAATGAATCAATTCCTATGTAAAATATCGCCGGTGCGAGTATCTACTTGGGTAACGATGCCTGATGGCCACTGACGAAAGCATCCAATGCTGTTCTGGCGCGGCTTTCAGCATCAGCCAGGCTGTCGCTTGCCTTCATAGGCTCAACCACTTCGTAATAGCACTTGATCTTGGGTTCGGTTCCCGAAGGCCTTACTATCACTCGGGCACCGCCTTCAAGATGGAAAGTCAGCACATCACTGGCCGGTAATTCGATGATCTCCCGCCGCCCATCGGCGTAACGCCGCTCGGCCGATTTGAGATCCTCGGTCACCAATACCGCCATGCCCGCAATGGACTCGGGAGGATTGGCCCGCAGATGGGCACCGATATCCGGCGTTCCCGGCTTAAGCGCTATGCTCACCTGAGTATTGAGGTGCAAGCCATAGTCGCGATAGAGTTGTTCCAGTCTGTCCCAGATGGTTTTATCCTGTGCCGCCAGCTCGGCAGTCAGCTGGGCAAAAGCCACCAGCGCCGACAGGCCGTCCTTATCCCACACCATGCTGCCCACTGTGTAGCCCAGCGCCTCTTCATAGGCAAACAGGAATTTATTGCTGTCGCTCTGTCGCTGCATACCAACATTGGTGAGCCATTTGAAACCTGTGAGCGTGGTATAAAACTCACCGTCCTTGGCCTTGGCGATTTTGGAGAGCAAGGTTGAAGAGACTATGGTGGTTCCCAGTAGACGCTGATTGGCCGGCGCCTTGGACAATAAATAGTGGCCCAGCAAGGCTCCCACCTGATCGCCGGTAAGCATTTGATATTCGCCGTCATCACGGCGCACGGCCACCGCCAGCCTATCTGCATCCGGATCGTTGGCACAGGCCAGCAGCGCCTGATGCTGCTTGGCCTCGGCAATCACCAGATCCATGGCGCCCTTCTCTTCCGGGTTGGGGAACTTAACCGTTGGGAAGTCACCGTCCGGTTTTTCTTGGGCGGCGACAGAATAAACCTGGGTAAAACCGGCATCCTTGAGCACTGTCTTGGCCATTTCTGCGCCAACACCATGCATGGCGGTATAGGCCAGGCTCACCCTTTCGGGCGCCGTTTTGTGCTGCAACACATCGGCATGGAACACACCGCGGCGATAGTCCTGATAGAAATCATCCTGCAGCCAGATGAGTTTACCCTGCTTGGTGGCTTCACTCTGCTCCAGCCAAGGCAGCTCTTCGTTGGCAGCCTTATCTATGCAGGCTGCAATACCTGAGTCGTGTGGCGGAATGATCTGCGCGCCATTCCCCCAATAAACCTTGTAGCCGTTGTATTGCGGCGGGTTATGGCTGGCGGTCACTACGATGCCGGCGGCAGCTTCAAAGTGTTTCACCCCAAAGGCTACCAGCGGCGTGGCGGCCACTTTGGCGGTGAGTCGCACCTTAATCCCCATGGCGGTCAACACGCTAGCGGCATCATGGGCGAAGGTACGTGAATCATGGCGGCCATCGAAACCTATCACCACACCGCGGCTGGCGGCATCTTTAACCTGGGCGAGCAGATACTGCCCCAGGCCCGCTGTGGTTTGGCGGATAACCAAACGGTTCATTCGCATTGGACCGGCGCCGACCACGCCCCTGAGACCGGCGGTGCCGAAGGCCAAACGGCCGGCAAAGCGGGCGGCCAATTCAGTTTCATTGCCTTCGGCTTTAAGACTCAATAGCTCATCCCGGGTTTTAGGGTCGGGATCTATCTCCAGCCAATGTTTCAGTTGCAGCTCCAGATGAGTATTCATAGGGTGGCCTCTTTGATAATCAGTTTCATTCCAAAGTAAGAAAATCTCAGGTCCGCGACAAGTGAATTTGCATTAATTTTATGATTTTGCTCAGGCTTTAGAGCCCCTCTTCCGGTTTAAGTTAGCTGTTTGTCGTCAGTTTGGGGTGTCTACAGCGGCAATTAAGGACTAAGGAAGGTTGAGCTCTCGGCTTTCATAACACCTGTGACTTACAAACAGATAGGTGCAACTATTTCAGCGGGACATATTAATGGAGATGACATTGTTGAAGATCTCCTTGTCAAATTGCTGCTCCAGTTGCTGCCGCCAGGGCATGGGACAGACGCGCACCAGAAAGAACTGCTCACGAGAAGTGTCTGTCACAAACGCCATACCGTGCTGCATCAATTCGTAGTGGATATCATGGACAAACACCATGGAGAAATTCTGCCGCCCGGTTAGCTGGTTGATATCCTCACGGCTCATGCTTACCCCATGCTCTACCTGCTCGAAGCGCTTGTAAAGCCAGTCGGCAAACTCTTTGGCACTGACCATAGACATAATCCCATTCCTTATAGAAGTTTGAGCCACTCAAAGCTTTGTCAGCCGTTTGAAACCCAGCCAAATTGGCGATGGCATAGAGTGCCTATGGCGAGCCAAGTTAGTTAGTCATCGGCTGGCTATATTCATAAACTATAGTCGAGCACAGCAAACTAAGGAGTTGAATAGCCTTCAAACCGAATTGCACAGCTGAATTGATGGGGAATACATGAGGCGAAAATGCCTCGCAAACTTGATTGCGAGGCATTTAGCAAAACGTCAGAAATTATTATAAGGTTTTCTAAAACTTGAAAATATTATCCCCTGAATCCCGGTCCACCAGCTTGATGAAGGGGTCGACCCCGACATAGGCAGGCTTTTCGCTCAGCACCAGTTCGAGATGGTTCTCTCCGCTCTTGAGCCGATATTTCTGCAGCGACAACACCTGATCATCCTGCTTGAGCTTGTCCGGGTTGACCTTGAAGGCGCCTATATCAATCCATTCATCCAGCGGTACTTCCTGCTCGGCGCCCTTCTCTGAAGCGACCCGGCGCTGGGCATAGATATCCAGACTGACTTTAAACTGGCCTTCCGGCGTTTCGGTTACCTTGGCCTCGGTCAGACGCAGGTCATAGAGACTGATCTCAGAGAAGGAGTTCTCAATGAAACGCGCCTCGGCACCGTCCGTATTCCGTTTCAGATAGCTGAGCAGTTCCAGAGTGGTCGGGAAAGGATCGCCGCGGAACTTGTAACGCTCAAGGAATGCCTTCAAATTGGCATTGAGCCGTTCTTCACCCAGGCGGTCACGGATCCCCATCATGATCACCGAGCCCTTCTGGTAATGGATATAGCCCTGCCCTTCACTGCGCAGCAACGGCTGTTCGCCCTTGCTTTCCGATGAGCGACCTCGCAGGTAGCGGTCAAGCTCATACTTGAGGAAGCGGCGCAGCATCTGCGGGCCATACTTGTGCTCCATCACCATCAGCGCCGAGTATTGCGACAGGCTCTCGGAGATAACCGCACTGCCCTGTACATCGGCAGCGCCAACCTGATGCCCCCACCACTGGTGTGCCACTTCGTGGGCCGTCACATAATAGACGGGGTCAATATTGTCCGAGTTGCGCAGGTCGGCGATAAAGCCGATACGCTCAGAGTAAGGCACAGTGTTGGCAAAACTCTGGGCAAAGGAGCGATAACCGGGAAACTCTACTATACGCAGTTGCTTGTGTTGATAGGGACCAAAAGCCTGGGTGTAATAGTCGATAGAGTCTTTCACCGACTCTATCATTCGCTCCACGTTCCAATAGTGGGCCGAATGATAGTACACCTCGATCACTATGTCCTTGTACTTCTGCCGGTCCACTTCGAAACGTCCGGAGAGGATCGAATAGAAGTTAACCATGGGGCTATCCATCTTGTAATGGAAGAAGTTGCGACCATTTTCACGCCATTGCCGCTGCAGGTATCCGGGCACCAGTGCCATCTGCTGGCCTGAGGTGGAAACCGTGGCTTCAAAATCGATAAAGTCGCCGTCTACGCCAAAGAAGTTCTGCCGATAAAAGCGCGTGTCTTCCAGCTTATTGGCTCTTGGTTTGTCTTCAAGACCACGTTTCTCACGCTCGTGGCGATCGCTGAGTTCATAGCCTTCCTGATACCCAAACTGAGGCAGCAGCTCGATATTATTGATAAAGGTGCCGTTTTCGACCATGGACAGATCGAAGTTGGACTCTTCAACCCCTTGGGTTTCCCGAATCAAATGAATGCGGCCGCTGATTTTCTCCCCCGGCGGCAACGGCTTGTCAAACACCAGCCAACTGATATTGAACTTATCGTCAAACTCGCCCAGAGTCGCCCCCGGTAAGGTGATACTGAGATCTTCCGCGCGGGTGTGGGACGGTAGACTGACCAGCAATTTGCTTATCGGCTTGTCCTGTTTGTTGACCCAATCAAGCTTGATATCGGCCTCGATTCGCCGTGACTCGGGATAGATATCAATGTCGGCCTTGACCGCAGTGGTGGTCAGCACGGGCAAAGACGCATACTGCTTGAACTTCTTCTCATAGTCGGCACGCAGGTCGGTTTCCTCATCATTGGTATAGTAATGATTGACCACCTTGGTCTGGTAGAAGATATAGCTGCCGCTGGCAACAAACAGCAGCACACCAAAGGCCGCCAGCAAGCGTCCCTTGGACCCCAGCTGACTGCCCAGCAGCGCAAACCTGTGTTTCAGAGGCTGTTTCGGCCCCCTGTGATAGAGACCATAACCGAGCACAAACAGCAGCAGTGAGAAACCGCCCCAATAGAGCATATACAGGCTGTGGCTCAAGAGTCCCCAGCCGTAACCATTCATATCCGAATAAACCAGGTAAGGGGAAGCGCCGAAGTTATACAGCGAATGACCAAATCCCCAACTGGCCATCACAAAGGTCGTCAGGTAGTAGGCGACAAACAGCCCCATACCGGCATACTTGTTCGGGCTGAGCACCTGAAAGAAAAACGCCAGAACCGCCGACATCAGCAGTGGCAACAGATAGTAAAAGCCCAACCTGATGGCGTATTGAGCCAATTCGAGATTGTACTGCCCCTTGAACAGTTGGAACGTAATTGTAGTCAGGGTCGCCAACAGGTACAGCAGCGCCATCACCAACACCACAGCCACCAGTTTGGAAGCCCAGAACACCAGGTTCGGCACAGGCAGACTGTCGACTATGTCCCCCATTCCGGAGTTGCGCTCACGCCAGACAATCTCGGCGCTGTAGTAGATGAGTACTATCACCATCAACAAGCCGGTGGCCCCGGCAATATTATCGACCATGTCCTGGGTCAGCGGCCAGTTGGAGGTACCATACCAACCAAAATCACCGAACATGGGCCCAACCAGGTTAAAGACGGTGAGCAGCCCCAAAATCACAAACGGTGCTGTGTAGAGCACCTGGCGGATTTCAAAGCCGACTCGAGCCTTGAACTGCGCCGAAGTCGATGGCGAGCTTGCGCGGCTCAGTTGCTGCAAAGGCTGCAATGTCGGGGTTGCAGACTGCTTGCCGGCGCGTTTGTCCTTCTTGCGAGTAAGTGTTGGTTGGCGCCAAACCTTGGCTACAAGCAGCAAGATGACAGCCAGAGAAAGCCACATGGCGCGGTTGCTGAGCATAACACCGGTCAGCTCCACCAACTGGGTGTTTTTCTCGGCTATGGTCCAGTAACGGGTAAGGTCGGCAAAGGTGCGCAGTGCAAAGGGATCCAACATGGCCGCCAGGGTGCGAAACTGCGGCTGGCTGGCCAGTTCGCCGGTGAGGTTATAGATAATAAGCAGTGCTACGGCGGTCAGATACAAACCCATCATGGAGCGAAAACGGCTGGCCATGGCATAAAACAGCGCCGATATCAGCAACAGGCTAGGCGCGGCCAACAGCAGCAAGGGCAGCAGATAATAGCTGAGCCGATTTTCACCGAAACGGCTGGCATCGACCCAAGGCATAAAAGAGCCGAGCCACATCGCCAGCGGCACCATAGAAAACACCGCCATGACCACCAGATAACTGCCGAAAAAACGCCCCAACTGATAGGCCAGCGGTGTCAGCGGTTTGGAATAGATCAGTTCCTCCATCCCGTGCTGCTGGTTGCGCACCGCTGTGCTACCGACAAAGTTGACCACGGCAAACATGGAGATAAAGCTCATGATCAGCAGGGTCTGGGCAATGCTGAAGGGGCTGTTCTTCAGCACCTCTCCACCACCACCTATCTGCACATTGTTGGATACAACGGATAGAAAGCTGATTAAAAACAACAGCAAAGAAACAACATAAAAAGATGGCTGCCGCAGATAGTAGCGCCATTCAAAGCGTAACATGGAAACAAACATGGGCAGTTCCTCAGGCAGCCTGAGCCGGCTTGCTGTTGCGGTGGCGATGCAGGGTGCTGAAATAAAGATCTTCCAACCCCGGCGTTGCCTGAGTAAAACCTTCCGGCGCCGAATCGGCCCAGACATGCAGCACAGTGCGACCGGCAAACAGGCGTTTGGCAATCACATTGAGCTGTTGTTCAAGCTCGCTGGCCTCGGCCTGGCTAACGGTGCGAGTCCAAATTTTTTGCTCCAAAGAGGCCACCAAATCCATGGGATTACCCTGCAGCAGGATCTGACCAGCGGCGAGCACCGCCATATTGGCGCAAAGCTCCGAGACATCTTCCACTATATGGGTCGAGAGGATAATCACCTTCTCTTCCCCCAGGCTCACCAACAGGTTGTGGAAACGGTTGCGCTCCTCAGGATCCAGGCCGGCAGTGGGTTCGTCAACAATCAACAGTTTGGGGTCGCCAAGCAGCGCCTGCGCAATCCCGAAACGTTGACGCATACCGCCGGAAAAACCGCTGACCGCCTTATTCTTGTGTTGATAAAGGTTGGTGTGTGCCAGTAAGCCATCCACCATCTCACGCCGTTCACCCTTGTTGTTGATCCCTTTGAGAATAGCCAGGTGATCGAGCAAGTCCCAGGCGCTGATCCTGGGGTAAACATTAAAATCCTGCGGCAGATACCCCAGGGTCTGGCGCAATTTTTGCGGCTGTTTGAGAATGTCTATGCCGTCGAAACTAATGCTGCCGCTATCGGCACTTTGCAATGCGGCTATGGTGCGCATCAAAGAGGATTTGCCTGCACCGTTGGGACCGAGCAGACCAAACATCCCTTTCTCTACCTGTAGATTTACATTATCCAGTGCCTTAACACCGTTATCATAGGTCTTGCTTAGGGCTTCGATACTGAGCATAGTTTCCTCATGCCGGAGAGATAAATGATGACCAAGCTAGCATGATTTAAACCTTGCGACCCGCAAAACTTGTAACAAAAAATCATACATTTAACATACTTTGTTCGCTAACACCGATAACCTTTTACTGGACACTTTCTCTTGTGCCGTTTGCCAACGGCTCGAGGCATCATCAAGAAGAATTAGCAGATACATTGATTATCCTGAGCGGGCACCCCTGGTTCGCGCTCCAAAAAATGTCGCCGGTGATGGATTATGCTATGTGCAGTACCTTGGCTGGACTATTTCACTTTTTTGCAGCGCCACCTCAGGAAGGGGCTCAAGGCTGACTTGTCCCAGGCTAAGGCGACTGTCGGCAAGGGTGAGCCTGATACGTTTGGCATTGAATTCGATATAAATAAGCGCCGGCTTTGTGCCGGACAACAGCTGCAACATATCATTTGCTTATGATTTTCTTGAGCTTAGGGAAGCCGACTTCGACTTGCCCCGGCATGCCTTCAGTCAGATGCCTTGAACGCCAATTGCTGTGTAAGCCACTCTCTACAAAAGTGAAGGCCACGAGGACTTATTCGCACCTTCCTTAGCTCGAGTGACCAAGAGAGCGCCTTAGCTTATTCATTCCCTGCTCCATACTGACGATGACCCTGTAATCCAGGTCCCGCTTGGCGGCTGAGATGTCGTAGTAGTGGCTGCAGGAAAGCTGTTTGGCGACAAAGCGGGTCATCAGTGGCTCCTGCTTGATAGCCAGCAGTCGGTATATTCCTTCGAGCATGGCGCCAATGGCGTAGGCCAAAGTGGCCGGCACCCGCTTTTCCACCGCGGGTAAATTGTCACAGGCAAGAATGCTGTCGAGCATGGCCGCCATAGTCAGGGGCTGATCGTTACTGACAAAATAGGCCTTGCCATTGCAGCGGCTAGGTTCGGCCAGCAGGCTTCTGGCCGCACTCAGGTGGGCAAAGGCGGCATTGTCGATATAGATGGTGTCCACCAATTTGTCTTCACGGCCCACCAACTTGAGCCGGCCCTTGCGACCTCGCTCCAGCACGCGGGGCACCAGATGAGGATCGCCAGGCCCCCAAATCAGGTGCGGCCGAATAGCCACTGTCTTCAAGCCGTTTTGGGCAGCGGCCAGCACCAACTCTTCCGCTTCCGACTTGGAGGCGCCGTAATGGTTGAGATAACGCCTGGCGTAGGGAACCGACTCATCGATACCTGCCTCATCCTTGCCATCGAAGGTGACACTCGGCGTGCTGGTATAAACCAAATAACCAATCCCCAATTCACGGGCGCAGGCGATGATGTTTTCTGTCCCCAACACATTGGGGCGAAAATAGCTTGCTCTGCTGCCCCAGACTCCAGCCTTGGAGGCAACGTGAAAGATAAGCTCACAGCCATCGAGGGCTTGTTTCAATGCTTGCTTGTCGCAAATATCGGCGCGCACCATGGTGGCGCCCATGGCCTCGAGCGCCGGATAATGGCCCCTGGCCACCCCCACTACTTGAATACCGGCGGCCAGCAGCGGCCGACATATGGCTTCTCCCAAAAAGCCTCCGGCGCCTGTCACCAACACCCGCTTGACTCGGGTCGCGAGTTCCCGGGCCAGCGCCAACAGCTCGGGATGAAGTTCATCATGCCCGTTTTCTTGTGACAAAGCCGCTGTCTCTTGTAATAAAGCCGCAGTCTCTTGTGACAAAGCCGCGGGCAAATCCTGCGACGAGGCCGGTGAACAGTCCTGTGATGACGAGGCTATTGACTCAGGTGATTGAGATTGCGGTGCAGATGTGGCCATAGTGGGTTTCTGTCTCTGTTATCTATTTTGGCTTCCAGCCGTTTCCAGCCAACTGTTTTTGCGCCCAAACGGCAAGTTGCTCGCGAAATATCTTGGCATTGTGGCGCACATCCATGGGAAAACCAGGATGCAACATAAAATGCCTGATGCCCCGGGTCAGTGGCTGCTTGTCGGCAAGTGCCTGCAACTCGGTAAACAGCTGTTGCTGCTCAGTTGGCGACAGGAATTGCTCAAGCTCGATGCAGATAAGCGGTACTTTTTCGGGCACAGTGCTATCAAGAGAAGTGCTATCAAGGAAAGTGCTCTCAGCGCCAGTAGTATAAGAGAAAGTGCTCTCTTGGACTTTCCCACCGCCGCCAGGCTTATTCTGCGTCAGTTCAACGCCAACCAATGCCGAACGTTTAACCTGAGGATGGGTATTGAAAATCCGCTCACAGGGAATAGACAGATAGCGCTTTTGCAGCTCACCGTCCTCAATGACATCCACTCTGTGGGCCTTACGGCCACACATCCACAAGCGGCCCTCGGCATCAAGATAACCGAGATCGCCCATCCGGTGCAGTTGCCTGCCTTCATAGGCAATCTTGGCCTGCTTGTTGGCGCCTTCGCGGCGATAGTAGCTCTGGTTGACCACAGCGCCGTCAACGACGATTTCGCCTATCTCCCCCGTCGCCAACTCGAGAGTCGGCGACCAGCTGTCGATGACCTCTTCACTGATCCCTATGATACTGACCCTTATTCCGGATACCGGCTTACCGACACAGATGCCGCCCCCCTTGTCGGTGATGGCGGCGGTAGCGCCAAGCGCCTTGCTGCCAATCATGGAGACAGGCAGGGATTCGGTGGCACCATAGGAGTTGAGCACTTCGACATCCTCGGCCAACATGGCGGAGAAACGCGCTATCGCCTTGGGGTCGGCCGGTGCGCCGGCGGATATCACCCGCTTCAAGCTGTGCAGCCGGCACCCGTTTCCGCCCTGTCCCAAACGGTCGAGCAAGGCGGGATTCACAAACATATTGCTGCAGGCATAGTGCTCTATGGCGGCAAACAGGTTTTCCGGTCTGGCGGTTATCGGTTTGCTGGCATCCATTTCAGGCACAATTGATGCCATCCCCAGCGCCGGACCAAAGAGGGCAAACAGTGGGAAGGTAGACAGATCCCGCTCGCCGGGACGAATGCCATAGTCATGTCGCAGCGCGGTTATCTGCGCCTCAAACATACCGTGGCTGTAAACCACGCCTTTTGGAGTGCCGGTGCTGCCACTGGTAAACAAGATGGCCGCCATCTGCTGCGCGCCGAGCTTCGCCATGGGAAATGTGACTGACTCGGGTGCCCTGGCCAACAAACGGCTGACACTGCTGCCACCCCAAGGAGGGTTACGGCCAAGAAAGCCTTCACCTGCCGTCAGCAACAAGCGGATACTGGGTTTGCCCCAACCGAACAGCAATCTGGCCACATGGGCCTTGGGGATCCCGATAAAGGCGTCGGGCTCGGCTTCGGCCAGACACTGCTTGAGCTTGGCGATCCCCATACCTGGGTCCACCATCACAGGGATGATCCCCGCCTTGAACAGGGCAAAGGTAAGCACAAAAAACTCTATCCCAGGAGTCACCATAAGCACGGCTTTCATCCCGGGCTTGAAGCCATAGTCGAGCAAGGCGCTGGCGAGTCGGTCGCTGTCGCTGTCCAGGGTCTTGAAATCAAGCTCCTGGTAACTGAACTTGCCAGCGCGGCGGCGCTGCACTGCAACCGCCAGGTCCTCGCTCTGGCTGATGGCCGCCTGTTTCAGGTGGCGACACAGGTTGTGCCCCTTGGCGGAGTTTGCCTCCGGGGCCGGTTCATTGGCAGCCATTTGCGAGTCTTCGGCGGGTGGGAGCATCTCAGTCAGCGCTCCCGGCTGGGGTGATTTCCGCCGATGCCTTTTCTTCAGGGTTAGATGTTTGTTCGTCGGCGCTTTCAGCCACGGCCGTTTCAGCGATAAAGCGGCGAATATGGGCTATCACCTCATCACTGGCGTCTTCAAGAATATAATGGCCGCAGTCGGCAAAGGCGTGCAGCTCGGCTTTGGGCAAGCGCTGCTGCCAACCTTCAAGGAAGTGCCGGTCAAAGACAAAGTCCTTGAGGCCCCAAAGAATAATGGTCGGCACCTGGGTAAACTGCTGCAAACTGGCATCAATCGACTGTACCAAGTCCCAGTTTCTGTCGCCGGGCTTGAGCGGAATATCCTGTACAAACCTCAAAGTCGAGATTCGATTTTGCCAGGAGTTGAATGGTGCCACATAGGCACGGCGCACATCCGCGGCCATGGGCGCACGTTTGACCCCCACATAGGAAGCGGCGGACGAGAAGGCATTGAAGCCCCGCACCAGCAGGGTGCCAAGCGCGGTATCGCGGCAGATTTTTAGCGCCAGCGGTAAGGGCTTGCTCTTTGGCAAACCGAAGGCGGCGGTATTGAGCAGCACCAGGCGTTTAATCCGCTCGGGATAGCGGGCGGCATAGCCCATGCCTATCATGCCGCCCCAGTCATGCAGCACCAGTGTGATATTGCTGCGAATATCCAGACTGTCCAGCAGTGCTTCCAGATCGTCGATACGCTGCGCCAGAGTGTAGTCATAGGCATCATCGCCCGGTTTGTCGGACAAGCCGCAACCTATATGATCCGGCACCACACATTCATATTGGTCGCTTAACGCCTGCACCAGGTTACGGTAGTAAAAAGACCAACTGGGGTTACCGTGCACCATCACCACGGCATCGGGGCGTCGGCCGTTAATTCCGGCGGGTTTTTCATGCACATAATGCAGTTTGTGGCCGCCGAGCGTGATGAAATGACGCTTGAACGGGAAGAGTGTATCTAGGGTGGCCATTGGCTATCCTGTTGTTAATTTTGGTTATTTAGGCACTATTCTAATGGGCCCTGTCGAATGGGCATTGTCTAAAACCTGTATCAAGGGCTTACCAGCGCAGCCCCAGCATCATGCAGTTGAGCCCCGAGCCTATGCCAAGAAAGCTCACCCGGTCGCCTGCCTGCAAAAAGCCTTCACCGTGGGCCAGCGCCGCCGACACAGGCAAAGAGACAGTGCCCATATTGCCAAGGCGGGCAAAGGTGGGAAACTCTTTGTGCTCGGCAATGCCCAGGGCGCCCAGTACTTGCTTACGGTTGGCAGCCCCCACCTGATGACAGATAACCTTATCCACCTGTCCGGCAAGCCACTGGCGCTGCTGCAAAAACTGCTCCCAGGTCTGGCGTGCCAGCTCCACCCCCTCCTTCAAAAGGGCAACGGCATCTGTGCGCATCACCTCGCGGTAGAGGCGGTTACCGACTTCGACAAAGCCCCACTGACACATCTGATGATGCTCCGGCGCCGCCAACTGACTGGCACCGAGCAGCTGATGCTTGCGGGAGGTGGTAAGCGGCAAGCTGCCATCTGTGAGGACAACGGCCACGGCACCTGAGCCGCCGGTCAGGGTGGCCAGAGACGCCGCAAAGTTTGCCATGCTGGGTTCGGCCAGCATCTGCTCTATGGACGCCTCGACTATCTCCCGGGATGATTCACAGGACACCACCATACCGGCACGGATCTGCCCCAGTTCAATACGGTTGGCCACATCCAGAATACCGGACAGGACTCCCAGGCAGGCGTTGCTGATATCAAAAACGGCGCAGCCGCGCCCGATACCTATGGCAGAAGCCACAGCGCAAGCCGTGGCCGGCTCATGCTGGTCACGGCACACGCCGGTGTAAACCAAGGCGCCAAGCGCTTTGGGATCCAGCCCAGTCTCGGCCAGCGCCTTTTGGGCGGCGCACACAGCGCCTTGGGAGACCTTGAAGCCCTTGGGCCACCAACGACGCTCCTCAATACCCGTCAGGGCAGCGAGTTGTCCAATGGGGATACGAAACTTTTGATAAAGCGGCGCAAGCCGGGATTCCAACTCGCGGCTGGACACCATTTCCGGCGCCAACTCATAAGCCAGACTATTGATATACACACGGGAATAATTCATGAAAAGCCAATCGCTCTCTCGGGCGCTCTGTGCCCTTGTTATCTTTTGGGGTCGTGATAATTAAGTCTTATGCCCCAGGCTGGCGCCATTTGAACAAGAAATGGCGGGGTATTCAATAAAAAACGCATTAAGCCGGTACCTGGCGCCGACTAATTCCCCGCTTGCGAGACATCTCTGTCCAAGCGGGCCTTGTTATTTCATTTATCGGCCGCCAGGCAACCAGGCATGGATCAAAGCGTTGCGCGGCGTGGTGGCCTGCTCACAAAAGGCGCCGAGCTGCACCCGGTAACCGGCCTCCAACAGGAAACATACCCTGTCAAGCAGCAGATACCGTTCAATAACCGGCCGAAACAGATGTGCCGCCAAGTCAATACGGGCGGTTAATCTGCGCCTTTGCTCCCCCAGGTGCTGATAGGCGGCAAAATCCACAGTCTCAGGCAATAGCACTCCCTTTTGCGCCGCGGCCCAAAGACAGAACTCCTTGAAGCTGCCGGACAACTGACTCTGCCGCACAGCAGGCAGTGGTAGATAAGTGTCCCGAGCGCGCACTTCACGCTGCAGACTATCGAATCCGAGCCGCCAACTGACCTCTTTGATCCTGTCGGCGCGCGCCTTTTGATTGGCAATAACACTGTGATTAAGCGGCAGTTGCAGCGCCGTCTTATCCAGTCGCAGCGCCTGCTCTTGGGCGCCTTGACTCAAGGGAGTGATATCGCCGGAGGGCAAGAGATGATAACAACACGGGGAAACCGAGACCACGGCAGTACCACTTGCAACTGCGCGGCGCAGCAGCGTCAGGTGCAGCTCACCGCAGGCATGCAGCGCAATGGCATGCTGTTTGGGCTTAAGATAACAAGGCTCGGCAGCAAAGGCATCGGCGCAGACAAATTGCTGCGGCAAGTTACGTTTTTTTGCCGCTAGCTCGCCGGCTTCACACAAAGATGCTTGCCACTCCAGGCTCAATACCGCCTTGCCGCTCAAGGCGCTGAGCAGGCGCCCGAGATGCCCTTTCCCGGCGCACCACTCCAATAAAGGAAAGGGGTTGTTATGGGTGGCTATGGTATTGGCAAAGCGGCTTATCTGCTGCCATTTTCGGCCCTTGATACCGGCACTGAGCCGGGCCTCGGTTGCCGCGCAAAGCTTAGGTTGGTCGTTATCCTTTGCAGGTGCCGGATAATCAAAGAGCTGCCAGGCAAAGTGTCTCTTATCCCACAGGGCCAATTCCTGCTCGCTCAAATCTGCAGCCAAGGCCGGCCAGAGGGTTGCCAACAACAATGACTGACTGGCATCGACAGTCTCGAGCGCATCGTCATCCAATGCCCAAAGCGCTGCGGCCAGCTTGGCAAAACGCTGCTGCCAGGGAAGTTTTTGATGCTCGAAACTTCTGACACTCCAAAGCTCGCGGCTTGAGAGCAACAATTGACTGAGCTGTTGAAGCTCTGATTTCACCTCGGGCAAGCTGCAATCAACTGCCGTCAGCCGGGTTTCAACCCTGTAAGCCACTGGCTCGGCTTGCCGGGAGGAATTCTGTTGGCAGTCACACATTTTACTGGCCCGATTAACTTAAAAGGGCTGCATTATAGCCCCTGGCTGCCTTTGAGGAAAATAGCGTTCCAAAGCAGCAAACTGGGGGCAAAGCCTTTGCGCAAGCTGGGGTTGAGTCTCCCGCTTGCTGAAAGCTTTACAGTCATAGAGAAATACCAGCAGTAAAGACAAATTCACATAACAAATTGATTAAAACTGGATAATTATTTCAATAAACTATGCCTAAAGCCCGAGTCATCATTTTTCCTGGCGGCCTGGCAACGAAAGCTGCCGCCGCTGTTTTCAGGTATAAATTTGCTCAAAGCTTTTACCGCGGCATCTGCCACAATAGACTGGTGCCCTCAAGCTGGCAAAACAATCGAACGAACTCAATCTAACGAAATGGTCGAGTGAAATCGGTCGAGCGAAATCAATCGCGCCAATTCACGGCACTACACTCAGCCGCTGAACAGAATATTGATAAGAAGGATGTTGAATGATCCAATCTCCCTGTGTGGCGCGCTGCGGCCTCAATGAAGACGACTTTTGTATGGGCTGCCTGCGCCATATAGATGAAATCGTCAATTGGAGCCACTGCCCGGACGAAGATAAACGCGCCATTATTGCCAAACTCCCGGAACGAAAACGCGCTTTTTCGGGCATGGAAAACAGCGGCATTATCAGTAGAGCCAAATACCTCGAGGCAGAGGCCAGGCTTGCACGCAGCGACAAGAGCAAAGCAAAAAAAGCGTGATACAACTTCAAGCGTTCAAGGCAACCAAGCCTTCAATAAAGAAAAAGACCGCTATTGCGGTCTTTTTGGAATTTATGGGTCACTCAGACATTACTGCGCTGAGCCGGCAGCGCCATTACCGTTATGGGAATGGTGAGTTTCTGTAAGACGACGCATCAGCGGCAATACCGCCAACGCGATAAAGGTACAAACCAGCGCCGCAATCCCCAACTTGTTGAACAAGCTGGTGTAGATAGGCAGAGTCTCAAGCGGATCTGTAATGTTCTTCGGCACACTGGCGAAGTTGGCCACCACACCACCCAGATACTGAGAGATGCCCGAGGCGACAAAATAAGCCCCCATCATAAAGCCACCCATGCGCTCAGGTACGTAACGGGCAATCATCGCCAAGCCCAAACCACTGACCAGCAGCTCACCAAGTGAGTATGCACCGTAACCCCAGATCATCACCCAGGAAGAGGTCTTGCCATCGACGGCGAACATACCGGCAAAGCTGTAGATAAAGAAACCCAGCGCCACTACGGCAAAACCCAGTGCGAACTTGGCGGCGATGGAAATATCCTTGTTGTTACGTCCGGCAGAGGCATAAACCCAGGCCAGCACAGGGCTGAGCAACATGATCCAGATAGGGTTCAAGGCCTGGAACTGCGCCGGTGACCAGGTCCACAGATCGACACCAAAGGCCTGGAAGTTCCAATCGACGTTACGCAGGGCAAACAGCGCCAGCGAGGTAGACATCTGCTGGTAGAACACAAAGAAGAATACAGTTTGTACCGTCAGAACCAAGGCGGCTATCAAACCGGCCCGCTCACTGGTTTCACTGTTTTTAATCAGGTAGATAAAGATACCGAGTACGGCAGCGCCTGCGGTGTAAACAAAGGCGCGGGCCACATCTTCATATTCAAGGATAAAGGCTGAAGCCACTACAGAAAGAGCCGCCAGGCCGAGTACCGCAAACAGCTTATTCATTTCCACCGGACGGGTATCCGGCTCTGAGCCATAGTTGGCCAGAGTTTTACGCATCATGGCGTAGTTGCCCAGTCCCACCAGCAAGCCCACGCAGCAAACGGCAAAAGCCGCGTGCCAACCGAACTCGTTGCCATAGTTAGCGTTGACGTAATCTTTAATCCAGGGAGTCAACAACATGGAGAAAGTAGAACCTACATTCACCGCCATGTAGTAGATGGTAAAGGCGCTGTCTATCTTGGAGTCGTCCCCCTCATAGATTTTACGCACCAGGTTACCGGCATTGGGTTTGAACAAACCGTTACCGACAACAATTACCCCCAGAGCCGAAAACAGGAACCAGGTGTTTTCGGTTGGCACTGTCATCAGGGCATAACCCAGAGACAGAATACCGGCACCGAGCAACATGGTGCGCTTGGTACCGAGGATCTTATCCCCGACCCAACCACCAATCGCCGGCGACACATAAATCAATGCGGCACAGGCACTCCATACCAGGTTGGCGCGACTGTCCTCAAACCCTAGACGCTGTACCATGAAGTACACGATAAGCGCCTGCATACCGTAATAACCGAAACGTTCCCATAGCTCGATAAGTGACACAGTCATAAAAGAATGTGTCTTACTTACCTTAGGAGACCCTAATGTCATTTTGCTTGCTTCCATCTTGATTTGAAATAATTGTCAGACGAGTATAAAACTGCAGGCCGCACAATCCAACGCAAACTCTGGGGCAAAACACACTTTGTCGCAATTCTCCTACTCAGCTCAAATTCCATTGGCGACTTTTTCAACAATGCTGGGTTATTCAAAAGAGTAAAACGGAGCAAACCTAGCTGTAACAAGGTCTTTTACTGGTTAATGAGAATATTTATCAGTATCAAAATCACCGCAAAGCCAAGGTCAGAACCGCTTTTATCAGCGCCTTTGATATAAAAAAACCGCCCTTGGATGGACGGTTTCCATTGAATAGCCTACGCCTTATCAGGCCGGGCAAGATAGGCGGTCAATCTTTGGTTGCCATTCTCGCCTTGAGATCGGCAAACGGATTGAAAGTGGCCGGCGCCTGTTTGGCTTCACTGGTGTCGCCGTACTGCACCAGTTCTTCAAACCTGGAATGCTCATTGTCATGGCAGTAGAGGCACAACAGCTCCCAGTTAGAGCCATCTGAAGGGTTATTGTCGTGATTGTGATCTCTGTGATGCACAGTCAACTCACGCAAGTTCTTGTGGGTGAACTCCCTGGCACAGCGGCCACAGACCCAGGGATACAGCTTGAGTGCCTGCTCCCGATAGCCCTTTTCACGACTCGCCTGATACTCACGGGCCTGTGCCAGCACCCGATCCAATTTACTCTGTTCTGCCATCTTTATTTTCCGGTGAACGGGCCCTTAAGGGCCCTCTACATATTCTGCGCTGGACAGATGCAGGTAATGCAGGTGCTTCTCATATTGAGTCACCACATCTGCCTGGATCTGCTCTTCCGTATAACCCATCACATCATAATACTGTCCACCGTGTTCGAGGAAGACTTCAACCCGGAAGTAATTATTTTGTGACTCATCCTCAGCTTCTGCCTGAGTTTGATGGGTCACAGGCAGCGTAAAGGCACGGATCCGCAAGCCATAGACAAAGGTCTGCACCTCTTCATTTTCGATGACCAGCCTCACCCTGTCTTCATCGTACTGGAGATCGGCATTGATACCGCGGGATAAAAATCCCTGAGAGACCTTGGACAACGCAGGTGTCGCCACGTTGTCGACAAAACGCCGCGCCTGCTCGTAGGAGGGATGCGACACCAACACATCTATCCTGTCTTCCCAGGACACGCTGGTTCTGGCGTACTGCACACTGGTGGTATGCAGCTGCACACTGTTGATTTTGAGCCAGTCATCCTGCAACGCCTTGAACAGGCCAAAGCAGATAAGCAGCATCACCAACAAGAACGGCATGGCACTGGCAATCGCCGCCGTTTGCAGCGCCTGCAAGCCACCGGCGAGCAGTAGTACAGAAGCCACTACCCCCTGCATCAGGGCCCAGAAAATCCGCTGCCATACAGGTGCGCCGGCATCACCGCCAGAGGTCAGATTATCGATCACCAAAGAGCCTGAGTCCGACGAAGTCACAAAGAAGGTCACCACCAGACACACGGCGATAATGGACAGCAGATTAGACAGCGGCAAATGCTCAAAGAAAGTAAACAGGGCAACCGACACATCGGTGGAAACCGCCGTTGCCAGATATTCAGCGCCATGATTCATGATGGCATCAATCGCCGAGTTACCGAAAACCGTCATCCACAGGAAGGTGAACCCACTGGGAACAAACAAAATCCCTACCAGAAACTCACGAATGGTACGGCCACGGGAGACCCGGGCGATAAAGGTACCCACAAAAGGTGACCAGGAGATCCACCAGCCCCAGTAAAGCAGAGTCCAGCCGCCGAGCCAGTCATTCTTCTGCTCGTAGGCATAGAGGTTAAAGGTCTTGCTCACCAGCTCACTCAGGTAACTACCGGTGTTTTGCACAAAAGACTGCAGCAGAGCGACTGTAGGCCCAAACAGCAGCACTATCATCATCAGCAAAAAAGCCAGCCCGAGGTTGAGCTCACTTAAGCGCTTTACGCCCTTATCCAAGCCGGAAAACACAGAGCCGGTGGCGATAAGAGTAATACCTATGATCAGTGCTACCTGCACCCCGGTATTGATAGGGAATATATCACCCAACAGATAATTAAGCCCAGAGTTAACCTGCAATACCCCGAAACCCAAAGAGGTAGCCACACCAAACATGGTACCCAATACGGCAAAAGTGTCGACGCAATGGCCTATGGGGCCATAAATACGTTCGCCAATCAAAGGATAAAGTGCGCTTCGTGGCAGCAGTGGCAACTTATGCCGATAACTGAAGTAGGCCAGACTCAAGGCCACTACCGCATAGATGGCCCAGGCGTGAATGCCCCAGTGAAAGAAGGTGATCTTCATCGCCTCTTTGGCGGCTTCAACTGTATGGGGATCGGCGTCAGGCGGCGCCAGATAATGCATCACTGGCTCACCGACCCCAAAGAACATCAAGCCTATTCCCATACCGGCAGAGAACAGCATGGCAATCCAGCTCTTGTAGCTGTAATCCGGCTCGGCATGATCCGGCCCAAGTTTGATATCACCGAAGCGACTCACCATCACAAAGATGATAAATACCAGAAAAATCGCCACGCCCATGATGTAGAGCCAACCCGCCTTTAGCTCCAGCCAGGATTGAGCTGCCTTGAACAATTCCTGTGCCTCATTCGGCCAAACCGCGCCGACAAACACCAGAATAGCGATACAGATCAGTGATGAAAAAAACACCGGAGGATTAATACTCGACTTAATCAAATTTTGCGCTCCTTTTTACGGATAAATAGCGCCACTTACGAGCAAGTTCCTAAATTATAGCGGAACTCGGCCGGGGACAACGCTTATCCAAAGCCACACCAAAAGCTTATAGGGTGTTTATGTGCAGTGTGTGACACCCTTCCGCGGACAAGCTCTCGGCTTGATAAAAATGGAAGAAATAGGACCCACCGGGATCAATGTGTTGGCGGGACAGACAAGATTACCGTGGCATATTGAATGGCAATCGACTCAGACACAAACTGCTACTTTTGGCAACAATCGGCGCTGATTATACACAAAAATGAATAAAATGGGGAATCTATAGCAACTCCCGCTCAAAGAATCATCACTTTAATCCTTCACGACCTTGGGTGTTTGCGAAATACCCGCTGTCAGATTAAAACGCATCGCCTCCTCGAATGACCAATCCACCATGATCAAATCCTCTCGCTTGACCAGGCTGGTAACTCCGGCCATCTGATAGGAGAGTTGAAACAGCACAGGCACCCAGTCCCCTTCGGGCAAGGCATCGAGCAGCGGCTGAGGTGGCTTGTCTGTCATGATAAAGCCAACCACAAAACCGCCGTTGGCCTGACGCACCAATACCGTCTGCTGCGACTTGGGCTTACTGCCATCACGGTTCATCAAAGAAGCGATATCGCGGATACTGCCATAGACAGACTTGAACAGAGGAAAGCGCATCAACTGCCGTTCAATCCAGCTCCAGAGCCAGACGATGGGGCTGACAGAAAACAGTAACCCGGCAATAAACACCAAGGCTGTGACCAATATAAAACCGGCTCCGGTAAATACAGTGTCCATGCCCAGCAAAGAAAAGAGTAACTTGCCCAGGCTGTCGAGAGATTCAAACAGGGACCAGAACAGCCAGAGACTAAGCGCCATGGGCAGCAGATTAAGCAAGCCGCGGATCAGGGTTTGTTTCATTGAATTCCTCTTGATATTTAAAACTGTATAAGGCACAGGACAGAGGCTCAAAGGAAGGTTTCTCGGCTGCCCCTTCCCCAACAGGCGCTCAACTCTGTATCCTGACAGAGACGCAAATCGATAGCAAAATGTTGTGCATTACCCCGAAAGGCCGCAGGGTCTCTCGGGCGCGATAAGGAGAATAACAGCATGCGCGTAACCCGACTGGACCACCTGGTGTTGACCGTCCGCGACATAGAGCAGAGTGTCGCCTTCTACCAAAAATTGGGCATGAAACGCCAAACCTTTGCCGATAACAGAACGGCGCTGCAATTTGGCGATCAGAAAATCAACCTGCACCAACTTGGCCGCGAATATTACCCCAATGCCGCCAAAGCCCAAAGTGGTTCGGCGGACTTGTGTTTTATCACCTGTGGTTCACTCATGGATACTATGGCACATCTCAGTGCCGTGGGAATTGACATCGAAGAAGGTCCCGTCGCCCGTACCGGCGCCACAGGCCCGATAGATTCAGTCTATATTCGCGATCCTGACGGTAACCTGATCGAGCTGGCAGAATATCGCGTTGACTAGGCTGCGTTTTGACTAAGCAGGGGTTGACCAAGAGCTCCGTTGACTAAGTGCTCTGTTGACCGCGCGGTGCAGCCTACCGGGCTGCACCGCCCCAAACAGCGACAAAAAAGCCGCTTGAATGTAAGCGGCTTTCACAGAGTCTTCCGGATAAGAGCTTACAGCTCTTTTTCCATCTCCTCGTAGGAGACATGACGTACGTCTTTGCCTTTTACGTAATAAATCACGTACTCACAGATGTTTTTGCAGCGGTCCCCTACCCGTTCAACTGCACGGGCAGCCCAGAGCACATCCAGCACGCCGGGGATAGAGCGGGGGTCTTCCATCATATAAGTCATCAGTTGGCGAATGATGCCTTCATATTCCTTGTCCAACTTGGCATCTTCCTTATGCAGCTCCAACGCCGACTCGGCGTCCATCCGCGCCAGCGCATCCAGGGTCGAATTCAACATGCGGGTGGCATGACGCCCCATGGACTCAATGCTGACCAGCAGCGGCTGCTGATTATTGCTGCGCTTCTCCTGTGCCGCCTTGGCGATACGCACACAGGCATCGCCGATGCGCTCAAGATCGGCAATCGTCTTGGAGATGGCTATCACCAGACGCAAGTCGCTGGCCGCCGGCTGGCGCTTGGCAATGATGCGAGTACACTCTTCATCTATCATCACCTCCATGCCGTTGACCTTGTGATCGCCCTCGATCACCTTCTGCGCCAACTCGGTATCCAGGCTGCCCAGGGCATCCAGCGCCTGTTCCAACTGCCGCTCCACCATACCGCCCATGGCCAGCACCCGGTTGCGGATATCTTCCAGCTCGGCATTGAACTGGCCTGAGATATGTTTATTCAGGTTCTTGTTTTCCATTTGCTTCCCCTTGCTCGGACGCAGCGTTTATCAACCGTAGCGGCCGGTAATATAATCTTCGGTCTTACTCTGTTTTGGCGTGGTAAAGATAGTGTTGGTATCCGAGTACTCGATCAGCTCGCCCATATACATAAAGGCAGTCTGATCCGATACCCTGGCCGCCTGCTGCATGTTGTGCGTCACTATCACCACTGTGTACTTGGACTTGAGCTCGGTGATCAGCTCTTCGATAGTCAGGGTCGAGATAGGATCCAGTGCCGAAGTTGGCTCATCGAGCAGCAAGACTTCAGGCTCAATGGCTATCGCCCGGGCAATCACCAGACGCTGCTGCTGACCACCGGATAGCCCGAAGGCGTTGTCATGCAATCTGTCTTTCACCTCGTCCCAGATGGCGGCGCCGCGCAGTGAACGTTCACAGGCCTCATCCAGCTCACGGCGGTTACTCACGCCCTGCAGGCGCAGGCCATAGACGACATTTTCATAAATGGACTTGGGGAAAGGATTGGGACGCTGGAACACCATGCCCACATTGCGTCTCAGCGCCGCGACATCGACTTTCTTGTCGTAGATATTTTGGCCATGGAGCAAAATCTCCCCGTCGATATGGCAGTTATCCACCAGATCGTTCATCCGGTTGATACAGCGCAGCAAGGTGGACTTACCGCAACCACTGGGGCCGATGAAGGCGGTGACCTTCTTCTTGGGGATCTTCATGGAAACATCAAACAGCGCCTGCTTGTCACCATAGCGCAAATCCAGGTTACGGATCTCCAGCGCCGTCTCTTCGGCAGGCAGGTTCGCCAGATCCAGCGTCTCAGTATTCATTACCGATGAGTCTATCGAAATCATATTCTGTCCTATCACTTCAGGATAATCGTCAATTAGTGTTCAAGCGAGCGGTACTTTTCACGCAGATGGTTGCGCACGCTGATAGCCGTCAGGTTGAGTGCCACGATCACAGAGACCAAAAGGAACGAGGTGGCATAGACCAAAGGCCTGGCAGCTTCTACGTTGGGGCTCTGGAAACCGACATCATAAATATGGAACCCGAGGTGCATGAACTTACGCTCAAGATGCACGAAGGGGAAATTCATATCCACAGGCAAGGTAGGCGCCAACTTGACCACCCCCACCAGCATCAAGGGTGCCACTTCGCCGGCGGCGCGGGCAACAGCCAGAATAAGCCCTGTCATAATCGCCGGGCTGGCCATGGGGATAATAATCCGCCACAGGGTTTCGGCCTTGGTGGCCCCCAGTGCCAGGCTGCCTTGACGCACTGAGCTTGGAATACGTGACAAGCCTTCTTCGGTGGAAACTATCACCACAGGCAGGGTCAGAATCGCCAAAGTCAGTGCCGACCAGATAACCCCGGGAGAGCCAAAGGTGGGCGACGGCAACGCCTCTGGATAGAACAGCTGATCCAGCGAGCCCCCCAACATATAGACAAAGAAGCCCAGACCAAACACCCCGTACACAATCGAAGGCACACCGGCGAGGTTGATCACCGCGATACGTATCATCTTGGTGATCGGCCCTTTCTTGGCGTATTCGTGCAGATAGATGGCGGCCACCACACCGAATGGTGTCACTATCACGGCCATCAACAACACCATGAATACTGTGCCGAAAATCGCCGGAAACACCCCGCCCTCTGTGTTGGCTTCGCGGGGATCGTCACTGATAAAGCGTCCCAGACCAACAAACCAGTGGCCAACCTTGTCGATAAAGCCCATGCGGTTGACATAGCTGACATCGAGCACCGAATCCAAGCTGAGGGTCACTTCTTCGCCGCGCATGTCGCGTACTATCACAGAGTCGCGCCCGGCTTGCTCACGCAGAGAAAACAGCTGCTTTTCCAACCCTTGATAATGCTGATCCAGTTGTTGACGCTTGGACTCAAGCTCGGCCTTGCGCTCAGGCGTCAGGGCATTGTCAAGCTCATAGCCACGCTCTTTAAGGCGCAGACGTTCGAGCTCATAGTTAACCGCGCCTATATCCTGCTTCTGCAGTGTCATCGCCTGATCGGCCAGGTCCACTGCGCGCTCGATATGCTCCTCGAGTGAGTTCTGCACATCGCCGCCGAGCTCCAGCCGCTGGCCCTTCTCAATCACGGCCACAGGGTAGCCGTAGAAGTTACCGTTCTTGGTACGCTCTATCATGGCCAAGCCTTCCGGGGTGGAGCGCGACACAATATCTGTCTCCAGAATCCAGCGGAAATCCAGGCCGACAAACTCACGGTTACCCGTCTTGACCAGATAACGGGTCACAAACTCACCCGGCTCTGAGTTGAAGTGATAACCGGCGGATTTCAACCGCTCGGTCGGCACTTCTTCTCTGTCGTACAGCTCTCCTATCAGGGTGTAGCGCTGGCCTTTGTCATCCTGCATCTCCCACTGATAGATATCCGCGGGCCAGAAATAGCTCAGGCCACGCCAGGCGATGAGTAACAATAGCCCCAACACCGCAATCAAACTCAGGCTAACGGCGCCCCCTGTCATCCAGATCCAGGGAGAGCCTGATTTAAACCACTTACCCATTGCACAAACCCCTTAAGGTGATTGGCGAAACATCTAGTGTTCTATTCATAATTTATCTCCCGTTACAGTGAGCTGTAGCGGTCGCGCAGACGCTGACGTACCACTTCGGCCACAGTGTTGAACAGGAAGGTAAAGATAAAGAGCACAAAGGCTGCGAGGAACAATACCCGGTAATGGGAGCTGCCGATGGCCGACTCCGGCATTTCCACCGCGATATTGGCCGCCAGGGTCCGCATCCCTTCAAACACGCTCCACTCCATGATGGCGGTGTTCCCCGTGGCCATGAGTACAATCATGGTTTCACCCACGGCGCGGCCAAGGCCCATCATGACTGCCGAGAATATCCCCGGGCTTGCGGTCAGCAGCACTACCCGGGTCAGGGTCTGCCAGGGGGTCGCTCCCAAGGCCAGGCTGCCGTTCGACAGGTGACGCGGCACAGAGAAGATGGCGTCTTCGGCAATGGAGAAGATGGTTGGAATGACGGCAAAGCCCATGGCAATTCCCACCACCAGCGCATTACGCTGATCGAAGGTGATCCCCAGCTCATTGGTGATGAACTGGCGGGTGTCGCCGTGGAAGAAGGCCACTTCGATTGCCGGGCTGATGGTAAAAGAGAACCAACCGACAAAACAGATAACCGGGATCAGCATCAGTTCCTGATAGGTTTCCGGCAGTATCGCCTTGATGCGACCCGGCAGCTTGGACCAGGCATAGGCACTGGTCACTATGCTTATCGGCAACAGCAGCAGCAAGGCCAGAATGCCGGGCAGATGCTCTTCAATCAGCGGTGCCAGCCAGAGACCGGCCAGGAAACCGAGGATCACTGTGGGCAGGGCTTCCATGATTTCAATGGTAGGCTTGACTATGCTGCGCACCTTGGGCGACATGAAATAGGCGGTATAGATGGCGCCGGCAATCGCCAGAGGAACGGCAAACAGCATGGCATAGAACGCCGCCTTGAGCGTACCGAATGCCAGCGGCATCAGGCTGAGCTTGGCTTCAAAATCATCCGAGCCGGAAGTGGACTGCCAGACAAACTGCGGCTCAGGGTAACCTTCATACCATACCTTGTTCCACAGGGCGCTCCAGGAAACTTCCGGGTGGTCGTTATCAACCGCGTACAGGTGCAGCTTGCTACCATCTTCAATGATTAAGGCATTGGAGCGGGGGCTGAAGCCCATAACACCCGGCGCCTTGAGATCGAACTTCTTGTCGAACAGCTCGCGCTCACTCGTGGTGTAAAGCAAAGACAGTTCACCCTCGGGGCTTACTGTGGCAAAGCTCTTACGGTAGAACTCAGAGGCTATGGTGTCCACCTTACCCAAACCGCTAAACTCGCGGATCTCCTGATAGACACGTCCGCGGTCGCTGGCCACCTGAAAATACTGGGCCACCACACCGCTGTCGTAGCCTACCAGCAGTGAACTGGCGCCCGCCAGCAGGCTCAAACTGGTGACCTTGGCCTTGGCTTTCTCGACATCTATCACCTGTTGCAGCGAGATTTCATCCACATATTGAATGTTGTAGACAAAAATTTTGCTGCCGGACTGCAGCAGCAGTTGGCGCTGATCCGGGGTCATGAGTTGATGTTCAGTACGGGAAGGCGCATCCGGCAGTGGCATGGTTTGTGTGTTCCACTCCACTTCCTCTGTCATCATGTTCTCTTCGCCGACCATCTTGGTCAGCTGCCAGCGATTCTGGCTGTCCTGGTAGGCAAAGCTCATGCTCTCCGAGCTATAGCCGAAGGCGAGATTCTTGAGTGGCGAGCCATCCTCGGCAACCGTCAGTGCCGACTCCCCCAGTGGATACTTAACCTTGGGAGTGATCAGGCGCTGGTTATTGGGATAGCTGACACCAAACTCGACCCCGGCCAATAAGAGTTGACCGTTATCCAGTCCGAGGGCAAACAACTGCTGGCTTGGGGCACTGACTGCGCTGCTGACCACTTTGCTCGAATCTGGCACAGGCAGTTTCACCTGTTGGTGCTGCTGTTCGCCTTTGACCCTGAAGAAATCCACCACGCCTTGGTCACCGACCCGATAGAGCAGTTCATTTTGCTCGTCACTGCCCACCATCAGCGTCTTGTCTGAACTGGCCGGCAGGCTCACTTCGGTGACGGGTTCAACACTGGCGCCGTCAAACACCGGCTTAATCACGTAAAGCAGATAGAAAAAGATCAACAAAAGGGCGACGAACACCATGGTTCCGCCCACTGTTACCCCTATCTGCGCGGCCTTATCCTTGAAGGCTCTGCGGCCGGAGCCCTTGCTCACCAACAGATCTTTCGACGCAGAAGCAGGCTGAATGACCTGACTTTCCATTAAGAACCTCTATTATTAATAGCTGTTAGGCTTTTTTACCGAATTAACCGTACGTTATTGCGTTTCGGCCAACCCAGGTAAGACCATCTCTTATCGAGTGGCTGGGATTATATGACGCAAAAATGACAATAGTGTTACATAGCTTTTTTTAACATTATTCAGGAGTCTGTCTACCATGCTTCGTTACCTTATCACACTGCAAGTCCCTGACAGAAAAGGATTGGTTGAGCAGATTGCCCATGCGGTCAGCCGCCACGGCGGCAATTGGCTCGACTCGGAATTACGTCATATAGACGGGATTTTTGCCGCTATTTTGCTGCTTGAGGTTCCCAGCGAACACTGGGATGACCTGCTCGATGCCCTGGAGTGCATAGATGGTATGGCGCTCACCAGTGCCAGGGCCGGCCAGCAGCAGAAATATATCAAACGCCTGAGTTTTAACCTGGTGGCCTACGACAGGCCCGGGCTGGTGCTGGACATTTCCAACAGGATCAATGCCCTGGGCATCAATATCGAGCAATTCAGCAGCAAGTTTGAAACCGCGGGCCATACCGGCATCGCCCTGTTTCGGGCCACCATCAGCCTGGGATTGACCGACCCTATGCAGGAGGAGCGCCTGACCGAATCCCTCTACTGCATAGGTGATGATCTGGTACTGGATAAGCTGAATCTGACCTGAGCCCGATACCGCAGCTACCCGACCTCTGACTCTTGAGTGCCTGCAAAAGCAGCAACCGATGTGCAATCGATAATTCCTGTTAGGAAAACTGATACACTGGCGAAAATCACAAGAACAGAGTTTTGTCGTTATGCTTGGAACACTGGATAAGATGGCCGTCGCCCTAGACGAGAACCATCTGGCACAATACACCCTCAGAGTGGCTGAACAGCGCCTGGCGTTGAACCCTTTGATAGGCAAGAGTTTAACCCTGAGTCACACGGGTAACATCTTCTGCTGCAACTGCGGTAAGAAGACCAAGAAGAGTTACTCCCAGGGCCACTGTTATGTCTGTATGCAGAAACTCGCCAGCTGCGATCTCTGCGTGATGAAACCGGAAACCTGCCACTATGATCAGGGAACCTGCCGCGAACCCGAATGGGGTGACACCCATTGCATGGTGCCCCACTATGTTTACCTGTCCAATACCTCGGGAATAAAGGTCGGCATTACCCGCCACACCCAGTTGCCCACCCGCTGGCTGGATCAGGGAGCCACCCAGGGGCTGCCGATATTCAAGGTCAGCAGCAGGCAGCTTTCCGGCCTTATCGAAGTCGAACTGGCCAAACTGATTGCCGACAAGACCAACTGGCAGGCGATGCTCAAGGGCAACAACAACGAGATAGATCTCAAGGCCAAGGCCGAAACGCTATTGCCGAGTATCGAAACCCGCTTGCACGAGCTGGCAATGAGCCGCGGTGATTACAAGATAGAGAGATTGACCGAGACAGAGACGCAAATTCACTACCCGGTCAGTGAGTTTCCCAAGAAGATCAAGTCCCATAACTTTGATAAAGAAGCCGTTGTCAGCGGCACTCTGATGGGCATCAAGGGGCAGTACCTGCTTTTCGATACCGGAGTAATCAATATCCGCAAATTTACCTCTTATGAAGTGGAAGTCAGCTACTGATTTTTTAATTTGAGCAAACAAACGGCGCCGCTGGAATGGGCGCCGTTTGATTGCTCAGTACCTTTGGTGCTTGCCAGTACCCCAGAGGCTGCCTATGATGGCCGCCAATAACGCCCTTACACAGAGACAGAGCAGAATATGGCCACAGACTCCATGATGGGATCCCAGACTATCGCCGCCCAGACCCAGGCTTGGGTCAAGGAGGTGATCATGAAGTACAACATCTGCCCCTTCGCCAGACGGGAAGTCGAGCGCGACTCGATTCGTTACACAGTTTGCGAAGAAAGCCGCATGGATACTGCCTTGCAGGCGTTGCTGGACGAGTGCCAATATCTGGATGAGCACCCACAAGCGGAAACCAGCCTGTTCATTCTGCCGAGGGGCTTTGAAGGCTTTCACCTCTATCTGGATCTGTTGGCCTTTGCCGAGCAGCTGTTATTCGAAGAAGGTTATGAAGGGGTTTACCAGTTGGCCAGCTTTCACCCCGACTATTGTTTCGAAGGGGAGGCCCAGGATGATGCCGCCAACTATACCAACAGAGCGCCCTATCCAACTCTGCACATCATACGTGAAGCCAGTATGGAACAGGCCCTGGCCGAATATGATGATCCTGAGTCGATTCCCGAGCGCAACATCGCCTTTGCCCGCCGCAAGGGCAGCGAATTCTTCGCCAAACTGCTGCAAAACTGCCTGAGCCGCAAGCCATGAGTGGTAAAGAATAAATGCCCAGGGGTACCGTTTCGGCCAAATTGCACAAATAAGCCGAAACGGTGATCCTGGAAGATAATTACCGACGACCGAAATCTATCAGAGTGTTGCGATAAAGCTCAAGCAAAGCCTCATCGCGTACCCCTACCCCAACACTCTGCGGCGGCATATCACTCCAATCATCGTGGGGATGGCGCCGCTCATAGGTTTTCTGCATTGTGTGACCAATGGCCGGTCCGGAGCAAACCACCCGTACAGGCCCCTTTCTCAGGGTAAACAGACTGGGGTCAATCACATAGGCAATGGCCGAGGGGTCATGCACGTGGCAGCCGGAAATCCCCAGGCTACGCTGGTAAAAGTCGAGATAGAAACGGCTTATCTGGTGAATAAAGCGTCCCGGCTCACCGGCTTCATCGCGCAGCTTATCCAGATACTCGGGCGTAAAGAAACTCTCATGGGTCACATCCAGACCGATAATCACCACGGGCCAGTCGGCGGTAAATACGATATCGGCCGCTTCAGGATCATCATGGATATTGGCTTCGGCGAAAGGACTGACATTGCCCTGATGGCCATTAACCCCGAAGGCTCCACCCATGACCACCACTTCCTTTACCAATTTGGTGATCCCGGGTTCATGCTGCAGTGCCAGTGCCAGATTGGTCAGAGGCCCAACAGCCACCAGAGTGATCTCCCCCGGTTGCGCCTTGAGCTGCTCGACAATATATTGCCAAGCCGGACGGGGATCGGCGCTCAGACTGACATCGGCGGCATTGACTTGCAGATCGCCAAAACCGGTTTCACCATGAACTATAGTGGTAGGGCCAACAGGAGGGCGCGACAACGGCTTATCCGCTCCCATGGACACGTCTGCCTTCATGCCATATTTCTGTTTCAGATACAGTGCATTACTAGTGCTGTTTTCAATGGTGGCGTTGCCAAATATTGTGGTGATACCGATAAGATCCACAGCTGCATGGCCTTCGGCAAACAGAATTGCCATAGCATCATCAATACCGGGATCTGTATCCAGGATAATTTTCTTCGTCACAATCCAGCTTCCTTTGCGATGTTATTGATATTATCTGTGCCACAACCAACCGGTAGCACCGAGCCATTCTAGCGCCAAATCTGGCGCTATGCGCTCCATAATGCCACGCGAAATAGCAAAAACGGTAGAGAAAGAACAGTATCTGTTCACTTAAGGTAATCACTACCCTATTTGGCTCTCATCCGGATAAGCTTGAAAGTCCTTGTAAGCAGCGAAACACGCAATAAAGAAACAAGAACTACCGCGATATTACGGGCAATTATTACTTTGCAGACAAACGCCTACAGCAAAAATGCTGTTATTGACAGCCGCGACCAAATAGGACTTTAGTCTGATATCAGCAACAACCACCTTCCATTAACATCAATACATCAAAACAACAACAAGAGGTGTCCCATGAATGCTGTGCTGTTGATGTTAATGGGCCTGGGCGCGATGGCGGCCGGCTATTTTGTCTATTCAAAATTCATCTGCGAAAAAATCTTCAAAGTCGATCCCAACTTCGTGACACCTGCACATGAGATGCAGGATGGTATCGACTATGTGCCCACCAATAAATATGTGCTTTGGGGCCACCACTTCACCTCAGTGGCCGGAGCTGCGCCGATTATCGGCCCGGCCATTGCCGTTATCTGGGGCTGGGTGCCGGCCTTCCTCTGGGTGGTGTTCGGCACCATCTTCTTTGCCGGGGTGCACGATGCCGGCGCCATCTGGGCCAGTAACCGCAACAAAGCCAAATCCATAGGTGCGGTCACGGGTGATGTTATCGGCGAGCGGGCCCGCAGCATCTTTATGGTGGTGATATTTTTAGTGTTGCTCATGGTTAACGCCGTGTTTGCCGTTGTCATTGCCAAGCAGCTGATCAACTTCCCCAGCGCCACCCTGCCGGTTTGGGGCGCCATTGTGGTGGCTCTCATCATAGGTCAGCTAATCTACCGCCGTCTTATCAACCTCTTGGTGGTGTCCATTATCGGCGTGGCGGCACTGTACGCACTCATTTATATCGGCCCGTCCATGCCGCTGGCATTGCCGGAAACCCTGGGGCCGCTGTCGGATAACCAGAGCTGGATCATCCTGCTGTTTGTCTATGCCGCCATCGCCTCGCTGCTGCCGGTATGGATGCTGCTGCAACCGCGGGACTATATCAATGGTATTCAGCTGTTTATCGGCTTAGGCTTGCTCTACGGCGCCGTGCTTCTGGGCGCGCCTGATATAGTGGCGCCGGCCTTTAATACCGATGTACCCGAAGGCACTCCATCCTTGGTGCCGCTGCTGTTCGTCACCATTGCCTGCGGTGCGATTTCCGGCTTCCACGGCCTGGTTTCCAGCGGAACCACCTCAAAACAACTGGATAAAGAGCCGGATGTGCGTTTTGTCGGCTACTTTGGCGCCATAGGCGAAGGCTCTCTGGCACTGGCCGCCATCATAGCCGCCACTGCGGGTTTTGCGACTCTGGCCGACTGGCAGGCCATCTATCACGCCTTTGGTCAAGGGGGCGTCAGTGCCTTTATCAAGGGCGGAGCCAATATCCTCGAATCCGGGATAGGCATGGATGAAACCATGGCGCAAACCCTGCTGACAGTAATGGTAGTGCTGTTTGCCGGTACCACTATGGACACAGGCTTACGGCTACAGCGTTACATCTTCCAGGAATGGGGCAGCATCTATAACCTCAACTGGATGCAAAATGGCGCCGTCGCCACTCTGCTGGCCGTGGGTACCTGCTTGCTGCTGGCCTTCGGTGCCGGCGGTGACGGCTCGGGTGGCATGCTGATCTGGCCGCTGTTTGGCACCACCAACCAGTTGCTGGCTGGCCTGACACTGCTGGTAATCACAGTGATGCTGGTGAAACTGGGTCGCCCCATGTGGTATACCCTGGCTCCGCTTATCTTCCTGCTGGTGATGACCACCATGGGCCTACTTATTCAGCTCAAGGGCTTCTACGACAAGCAGGATTGGTTCCTGTTCACTCTGGACTTGGTGGTACTGATCGCCGCCATAGTCATTTCACTGGAGTGCAGTGCCACGTTGAGCCGCTCGCTCAAGGCGCGTAAAACCGCAGCGGAGAACGACTGATGAAGCTGGCGAAGATCAAGGCATTGGTCAAAGACCTGAGCCACCTGGCGGAAGAGGCGTATAACGCCCCTTTTCGCTCGGCAGTCGCCCGCGCCCGCAGGGAGCAGGACGATCTCTTTATGCTGCTGATCTTCTCCGAAATGATGGGGGTACCCAACCCGGCCAGTTACTACACTCTGGAGCTGCAGCCCTTGATGCTGGAAAAGTTCCATGACTGGCACCTGCGTATGGGTATGCCCCACTCACCGCTGGATCAGTTCAGATGCTGTTGAAACAAGATGTTAATTAAGGACGGGCTATGGCGCAGCTGACCGACAAACGTATTCTGTGGGTGGGTGGCAAAGGCGGTGTCGGCAAGACCACTGTCTCCTCCTCACTGGCCCTGTTGGCGGCCGGACGCGGCAAGAAAGTCCTTTTGGTGTCCACAGATCCGGCCCACAGCCTGAGCGATGCCTTTGCCAAGCAGATAGGCGATCACTACACCCGGCTGGCACCCAATCTGGATGCACTGGAAATCGACCCGGATGAGGAAGTGCGCCAACATCTCGACCGGGTCAGCCAACAGTTGAAAAGTTTTACCCGCCCGGAGATGTTTGCTGAAATTGAGCGGCAGATGCGTCTCACCCGACAGTCTCCCGGTGCCCAGGAAGCCGCCTTGCTGGAGCGGATTGCCAAGACCCTGGAAAGCGGCCTCGGTGAATACGATCTGATCATTTTTGATACCGCGCCCACCGGCCATACGCTTAGGCTACTGAGCCTTCCTGAGGCGATGGCCGCCTGGACCCAAGGTATGCTGAGCGCCAATCAGAAATCAGAAAAGCTCGGCGCCATGCTGTCGCATCTGACACCCGGGCGGGGCCGTGATGTCGATAACCCCTTCGACGATCCGGCCGAGCACGCCACAGCCGGAATGGCGCCGCGCAACAAGGCCATAGCAGAAACCTTACTGGCCCGCCAACGGCTGCTGCAGCGCACCCGTGAGCTGATTAAAGATCCGCAGCAAACAGGGCTGCTGTTTGTCCTGACCGCAGAAAAGCTGCCTATTCTGGAAACCCGCCGCGCCGTGGCCAGTTTGCAGGCCGAGCAGTTACCGCTGGCAGGTTTGGTAATCAATCGGTTGCTGCCACCCGAAGCCGACGGCAGCTTTCTTGCCAAACGCCGTCAGCAGGAAGCCGTGCACCTCGAAGAGATAGACGCAAACTTTAGCAAACTGCGCCGCTTTCGACTGCCACTCAAGGAAACCGATATCCAGGGCCTGAGCGGCCTTGAACAGATGGCGACCGAACTGGCCAAAGCCGGGCTGTAAATTCTCTTATTTGTTCAACCAAACTTGCCTCCAAAGCTTTGCCTGTTCCCTTTCCTAAATCGAGAATTTCTATTGGCAACAGATGATGGTTAATTTATGAAGAAATCCACAAAGAAAAAACACTAACAAACTAAATAACTGCTCCAAAAGTAGATCACTGAACCGATATCGTCTCCAAGTAGTAACTTGACGCAGTTAGAACACCAGCCTAATGAGGTGGGCTTCAGGATCACATATCCGGAAACTCTTGCGCCACAATAGTTCAGCAAGATGCAGCACAAATAGGATCAGTTATTTAGTATTAAAGTTAATCCAATGGAAATAAATAAAAACCCTAAAAATAAACCTTTTGTGTTCGTTCTAAAATCTAGTTTATGCCTAAAGCCTATTATAGTTAAACCTACCACTACAAACCCGATTAAAATAAATTTTAACATCTTATATCCTGCTGAGGAGAGTCCTCCTCCGCTAACTAATTTAATCGTTGCATTACTGAGAATAAGCGTTTCCTTTCGTGATAGAACCCACCGCGAATTCAACTTCAGCAGTAATCATATTAATTTAAAAACAACTTTACAATAACAAAAAGAATAAAACCAAGCCAAGAAAATGCTACCACAAAAATGATTAACTTAAAAATTATGCTCAACCCAAATGAATCCACCAAAGCGTACTCTGTAGGGAATAGATCTTCTACCTTCACTTTACTTAACCACTTCATTTCCACCTCCAACACTCAATAATGTATGACATGTAAACTCTGGCTAAAACAATTACTAATATTACCAATAAAAACAACCTATGAAATAATGGATAACAACGACAGCTAACATTAACTTTTTCAAAAACTGAAATATCGCAAGAGGAATACTAAAATCCTAAAGCTATAGAAAACTCAATATATAAAAACATTAAAAAACTAGCAAATCCTAGAACATAATTTCTACTTACCTCTTTTAAAAATGTAAGCTAGCAAGATAACAACGTGCCCTACAATAAAAATTACAATCTTAGAAAGAGTGCCAATTGGGAAAATCAAAATAAAAACAAGTAAAACATACGCTAATATAATATATAAGTTTATATCTTTCATAATTAACTTTATCTGTTAATGGAAGGGGTTCCCCCCTTCCCATAAGATTATCTATAGCACACCGCAGCTGCTACAAATCCTCCGAAAAAGGCACCAGCCGATGCCCCACCAGTGAACCCTAGACCCAGAGAGAAGTATCCAGCAGCTATGCCGCCGGCAAGTGCAGAGCCTGAGACAATTGCAGCTGAACATACTCCAGAATTTATTCCACCATTCACTATCTCTGTATCTTTAACTGTTAATTCTTGCATTTTTCTCTTCCCCTCTTATAACATCGAACACATTGCCAAACCGAACCTTTGCCCTGTTGTAGCACCAAAAAAACCTCCAGCAACCATACCTGCAGGCCCAAAAATTCCTCCAGCGATTACCCCAATAGTTCCTCCCATAATGGAAGTACTAAATAGCTGTTCCTAAATGTAGATCACTGAGTTTCGAAAATAGAAGGAACTCGGCTCGATTCAAGCGATCTGATCAATCGCCAAACCAACCAACTCACACAAACCGAGCCGAGATCATGATTCTAACATTACCAACCCGCTCTGAAAGACGTCGAATACAAAAAAAGATGTATAAAACCAGAGATAAAGACGAGTGCCGTCGCCTGAATGCCATTCTCTTGTTGGCATCTGGACGTACTGTTACTGAAGTATCAGGCTTGATAGCTGCGGCGCGTTCTTCAATCAACAGATGGGTCAGTTGGTACACTGAATGTGGCATTGAGGGGCTGGAGTCTTCAACCAGAGGCCGTTCCTGTGTGCTTCCTTTCCAACAAATAACGAGTGTAATCAAACTACTGCTTCAATTGTCCCCAAGAGCTTGGATACCAACGTTCCCGCTGGAGTACTGAATTAATAGCTCTTGAGGTTAACCGCTTATTTTCGCTGCAGGTTCATCCCTCAACGATTCGGCGGTGGTTGCCTAAACTTGGCGTTGTTTGGCGTAGAGCCGCTCCCGCCTTGCATATCAAAGATCCTCATAAAGATGAGAAGCTTGCGGAAATTAAGGCAGCTTTGAAGCGTTGCAATATAAACCATCCCGTATTTTATGAAGATGAAGTTGATATCCATCTCAATCCAAAAATCGGCGCAGAATGGATGCATAAAGGCCATCAAAAACGAGTGACAACGCCGGGACAGAATAGCAAACGATACTTGGCAGGTGCGCTACACACAGGAACGGGGAAAGTCAGTTATGTCGCCAGTTCCAGCAAAGATTCTATGCTATTTCTTTCAATGCTGAAATTGCTCAAAAGACAGTACAGACGAGCCCAAACGATTACGCTCATTATCGATAACTACATCATCCACAAGAGTAAAAAGACTCAAGCTTGGCTCAAGTAAAACCCAAAGTTTATCTTGTTGTTTCAGCCGGTTTACTCACCTTGGGTCAACAAAATAGAGCAGTTGTGGCACGCACTACATGAAACCGTTACCCGAAACCATCAGTGCAAAAACATCTGGAAGTTGATGGAGCGGGTTAAGTATTTTATGGATCATGCTTCACCATTCCCTGGTGGCGGGCATGGTCTCATGAAAGTGGAGCACAATTAGGAACACTTATTTAGGCTTTCAGCTGCTTTACGAGATTTTCTGGCGAACAGGCATACCCAGTCTTATGACTTTGTTGAATGCCTTAACCTCAGCCTGTTGATGCTGCGTCACGGTCGGCTGAAGCCCGCTGCAGCTGTCCAGGCAGCCCCCCAGCTGAATAGGGCCAGACAGTTTCTGGAACACAGTTGCAGCAGTAACACCTCACTCCAGGAACTGGCCAGTCTGGTACAACTGCGCCTTTTGTGTTACTCAGGCAGTTCAGGGCACAATTTGGCTCAAACCCAGGCAAGATTAATTCTGGCGCGAACGTTGTTGCGGCTGGGCGCTTCCCCATCCAGGTGGCACAGGACTGAGGATTTTGCGACCAAAGCCATTTGAACCGTCAATTCATCAATCAAAAAATAAACTCTTTTGAATCATAGTGTTACACACCTTTACTTGTGCAGTATGTACCCTGTATTTGTACCACCCTATAACCAACAGTGAACAACAGAAGAACTATACTGACATAACCTATCTTAAGTGTCTGGAGTTAGAATGGCTAGCTCATTAAAACAACTTCTTAATTGGGGTAAAGAACATCCAATAACGGCAACTGCTATAGCCGTTGGGAGTGTATTAGTTGTAGCTGGTACTATATACGTTATAACGCCATACTTACTGCGTATACTTGGAGCGGTGGGTTCTGGACTTGTTAATGGCGTTGCTTCTAGACCCCAAAAAAAACCAGCCTGCTGTAAAGCAAGTCAGAAGAATGTTTACAAGTGCAAAGAACAATCCCTTCAAATACCCAGCGTCGACATTATTTCGGAGACTATTCCAACACCTTTAGTCGGCTCAGCACTTAAACCAGGCAGGCCCTGTCAACATTCGTCTTGTGAGTCCATAAAGAAAGGACTGATCGGTATATATCGTATCAGAGACACTGAAGGTGCCTATAAGTACATTGGTAAAACCATCGATATGCGTCGGCGTTGCCAAGAGCATTCTCGCAGAGGGTTGTTCAATGAACATAGCGAGAGCTTTGAAGTCCTAACTGCCAAGAGGGAAGCAAGCATCATCCAGTTGTTCATCGCTGAAAAAGAGCAAATAAGGAGGCACTCCCCTTATCTTAATAAAACTGCAGGGGGGAATGGCCGCTAGAACGCCTAATCCTTACTAAACCTTACGATGGGTAAAAAGAAGGGCCTAGCGCCCTCCTCTTTCTTGCTTGACCAACTCCATGGCTGTGAAGAATGTCGGGTCTTGAGTCATCCGGTTTGCCAGAAACTCGAGATCACTTGGGCCGCAATCCATACCTCTCACTTGCGTTGGTGCCCAGACCTGGGCAAGGTTTTCCAGTTGTTCAAACCAAAACGTTGCTCTTTGCTCTGGAGCCAAAGCGGCTCTGAGCTCATCCCTAATCATACGTTGCCAAATGATGATCTGTTTGTCATGGAGCTGAACCATGAGAGACCAGTCTTCTTGATATTTAGGAGCCTTATCAAGACACAGGCTAGCCACCTCCCTCCAGGCATAAACACGCTTGAGCTGTTCCATCCAATCGTTCGCATAGCTTGGAGATGATTGAACAATAACAAGAACAAGAAAGAGGAATAGTCTAATTGCTCTTACCATTTTAGGAATGTCTCATAGTACCAGTGGAATGGTGGGAACACGTTCCGCCACCCATACCCCTCTTTTCTAGCATAAGCATCAGACTCCAATCTTCGAGCATTGCTCGAACTAATGTCTCTTAGATGTTCCAGGCAACGATCTGAGTACTCTTGTATCCCATTGACTGGTCTATCTCTGGCCAAGGCGATTTTCATCCCATCTATGACAGTTGTCTTTACCGAAGCGACAGCTTTGGATGAATTCCAGTAAGTTGCAAAGAAGCATTCAGCATCATCACGTTTACACTGAAGATCTGTCTGAATAACAATATTCAGGTTTCGCAGTTCCTTTACAAAATCGTCTTTGCTGGCTATGTAGTATGTTGCAAACGGATACTTTCGTGAGGGAGGCCCAACCAATAGTTGGCACTCATCACTAAGCCCTCGCATCTTACCAGTCGGGACGTCATGAGCCCCCTTATAGATGTATATGTTGAACGCCATAAACGCTATCAACCCAATAATCACTTTCTTCTTTCTCGTCATAACAACCTCTATTGCTGTTCTCTTGCTATCCGTTGCACACTCGACAGAGATATACCGACACGCTTGGCTATTTCAGGCTTCGGCAGTCCCTCCTCTAACAACGGTATGACTTGGTTTCGTTTAAGCATGGCTGTTGGCTTTCGTCCCTTGTACTTGCCTCGTTGTTTGGCCAAGGCAATCCCCTCTGCTTGTCTCTCCAGCATCAGTTCGCGTTCAAAGGTGGCGATAGCACCAACCATCGTCAGCATTAGCTTTCCTGTTGGGGTCCCTGTATCAATTCCCAGATTCTGGATTTGAAGGGAGACTCTCTTCTTCTCCAAGAGCTCTGCTATCTCCAGTAGATGCTTAGTGTTCCGTGCAAGTCGATCCAACTTGGTGACTATCACGACGTCACCTTCTCGGACAAACTCCAACATCAGCTTTAACTGAGGTCGGTCGCCCTCTGCTCCACTAACCTTCTCCTGAAATACCTTGTCGCAGTCAGCCAATGCCTTCAGTTGTGCGTCTAGGCTTTGTCCCGTAGTCGATACACGGGCGTACCCTATTTCGGCCATAGATAACTCCTGTTCAATAGGGCAAGGTACACTGACCAAGCCCTTCAGAAGGTGCAAAGGGACCCATGTGACACGGGGAAAGGGTCCTTCTACCACCGTGTCACATAGGCTTGGTTTAATGACTTTGCATACAGTTAGTTACGGTTCTCTTGATCTCCTTCATCAAGAGGCTCTTCCCAAGCTTCCTCGTCGGACAAATAGCGTTCGGTGAAGGCCTGGATAAGTATCGGCACTATGGTCAGTAGTGCGGCTTTAGCGACCCGTCTGAGTAGTTCGTTAATGATGTTCTCCTTTTGAGGGTTGATAACAGGCAGCCAAAGGCTCACCACATGGGTCCATGTAGTGACGAATTGACTGCAATTTGGTTGTTAGGGACGTCTTAGGCTTAGTCCCAAGTGACGGTTAGTTGATAGACACCTAACCCGAGGTAGTAGCGGAAGTTGGACTCCCAAATCCGGTAAAGGCCTCGGAAGTTGTTTAGCGGATACTCCCCCGTGTAAGCCTGATACCCTGTTCCATTTGATAGATTGAAGTCCAACTCTTTCTCCAACTCAGGATAAACCTGGCCAAAGAAGGCAAAGTCAGTGATATACACCAAACGCCATCCAGAAGCCGAGTCAGAGCGTTCCAGTCGAATTTCAACCGGGTGATAGCCCCCATGCTCCACTGAGTAATTGGGGTCTCGGAAATTGAGGGTTACGCCGTCAGAACATCGCTCATTAGGGTGTTCCTCCAGTGTTCTCCGTAAGATGCCACTCAGAGTGACTGTTACGGGTAGCCACCGGCGAGCTTCGGTCAAATCGATATGCTTACTGTCAATCATAACCAGCCCCTCTCTGCAAACGACTCCACATCCACCTGGCCGATAACCAGATGATCCAGTACCGGCACATCCACAGTGGCCAGAGCGTTCACCAGACGCTCTGTAATACGTCTGTCGGCTGAGGAAGGCTCAGGTATACCCGAAGGATGATTATGGGCAAATATAACCGCTGCGGCGTTCCGTGAAAGAGTCAACTTAACCACCTCTCTGGGATATACAGCAGCGGCGTCTATAGTGCCAAAGAACAGCTCTTCACAAGCAATCAATCGGTGTTGGCTGTCCAGTAGCAGAACGGCAAACACCTCTCTCTCGTACCCCGCCATCCGGAGCTTAAGGTAATCCTTTACCAGAGGCGGAGAGGTAAACACCGCTGTTTTGACATTGTGGTCCTGATATCGGGACTCCAGGATACTTATCGCCTCCCGAATGACCCTCTCTTGGTATTCACCATTGCCTTCATTAGAGGCTCCCGGTTTCATTGTCAGTTGCATAGCAAACCCTTCCTATTGATTTATTTCAGGTTTCTTATGCCTCAAAGGGGTGCGATTAATTAACGGTATAAGAAGCTTGGAGACCGCCAGCTCGCATTAAACTAGTAATAACAGGGGTGACATATTCTGCCCCACCAATCTCAATGAGGCCATTATGACATTTACATCTAGTACACCTGCCAGATATCTGGCATCACCATCCAATACTCGTAGAGGAGACATTCGCTGGCCTGAAGAGGTCGTATTGGATTATCAACCATTGCTGGTTCTGGGTCGTTTCAGTGATACTGAGCGAAGGCATCAAGTCAAGGGAGCACGGAAAGCGAGGTTACCTAGGTTTGAAACCGAGATAATCCCAGATAACTATGGTACCCGACAAAAGAAGATGCATCTCAAGGGGACAATACCTGGCGGAGGCTTCAGGGAACCGGGTGAAGTTGAGCAATTCCTTATTGACAAAGGCTTTAACCCTGAGTCAATCAAGATTACGGGTGGAACGCTTTACGCTACTCACCCAAAGGAACATCTACCGTTCATGCACTGGGTTGTAAGGTTGCTTATCCACTTTCAGGCTACAGGTGAGTGGCTAAACATACTGTACTGGTATCACGACTATCCGGATCAATAAGAGCCACATAAAAGAAAAGGCAGCCCTGAGGCTACCTTTGCGATGTGTAATCAAACATCCTCACTGCATGGCAGCAGCTCGTTCAATCACTTTTCGCTGCTCTGCAGAGGATGCTTTCAGTACTTGTGTAAACACCTTCTTCTTGTCTCTGGAAGAAGCATGCAGTACAAAGTCCGACAGTTTACTGCTTTTAGGGGCCGCCTCTGTGGACTTGTTGAGAAACTTGTTAATCACATATCCTCTCTTCTGATGTTGGACTTCAGGCATCGTTCCATACCCTATTCATCCAGACACGACCGTGTACATCGTAACTAACCCTTTCTCGTTGCTAGTTGTATGTATCAGTTTGAAGCCTTGGGTTTGATATAACTCGATCAATCGACGGGTGTTTTCGCATTCAAGAATGATAGCTCGACCACCAAGCAAAGCTCTAGCCTCATCAATGACCATATATACTTCATCGAGTATACATTCTAAGTTTATAGGGTTAGGCACAACAGAATAATTCTTGCCGATCTGACCGATCAAATAAGCTTTGACTCTCTCTGCCAGTTTACTAAAGCCATCGAGCTTCTTCACTTGAGCCCCTGACAACGAGGTGCCGTTAAGTTGCAACTCTTTAAATGACAGGGAGAAATAGGCCAAGATATCACCATTTTGGCTGACTAAAAGATAAGTCCTGGCCGCATCCCTACGTTCAAAATCGATTGCCTTATTGTGAAGGAACGACTCCACATCAGCATTTTTGGGACACGTAAAGGAACTAAGCAGCTCTCTGACATCTGCTTCAGAGAGCTCCTCGGTGTTTAATAGGTCACTTATTTTGACAAGCGTTGTTTTAATAGCCTAATACCTTTCTCGGCATCTTTCTTATGATCGCGATGCTTCACCTTAACTTTCCTGGGTGATTGCATGTCACTCTTTAAGTGTGCAATGGCATCGCTATCGGCAACAACAAAGGCTCTGTCAAATGAAGTAGTAGACATGATGAACCTCCTCAGTTGAACGGCTGCATATCATAGCCTAACTTCCCTATACTGACCAGACCGTCAATATGTTTTCAGCATATCGCAGCAAATCTTTAGTTGCAATGCGATGTTACCCTCTAAGCTCCCGGCCAAGCCCCTTCAACAGAAGATCCAGCAGCAGGTTTTGCAGTATCTTCGCAGTATCAGGACGTGACAGGTAATCCATCGACATCTCTTCCTGAGTCCCCATACGACTGATTACAGCTTCATCAACAGCCTTGGGAAAGTCACCTTGCATAATGGCCTTGCGGTCGTTGTTATGGATTTGGGCCATCACAGCTTCGTTCTCGGCTATCTTGCTCGCCATCCCCTGTAACCAATCAAGCTTATCGCCTTCAGTCACTCCTTCACCAAAGACTTCATTCATTTTGGCGAGGATCTCTGACAGAAAGTCCTTTTTATCCTGCTTGGGCTTGGCTGAACCAACCCCAGTAACACCATAAAGCCCATCTCCCCTACCTTCCCTTAACTGCAAGTCCTGGGTGCGTTTCTCTTTTAGCTTGTAGTGGCTCAGCACTAGCCCGTCGAGGTCGATATCATCATCTTCGAGCACCTCTTCCCGTAGCAGGGGCAGCAGGTGTTTGGCGTAGGTACTGAGCTGTTCCAGATCAACGGCATTAAATGGGGTGATCTGCGAGGCGAACTCATAGAAGCGGATAAAACTGTTCAAATCCTTCTTGAACATCACCAACTGGTTACGGGCCTCTTCAGCGGCAGCAATTCGCTCCTCGGCATTGCTCTTTTCCACCTCGGAGCCATGCATCTTAATCTCATTGAACTGACGTTTGGCAGCCCTTAGGGTATCCATGGCCAACTGATAGCGTTTGAGGAAGCGGTCTCGCCCCGGTGCCAGGTAATGGAGTAAGCCCTCGGTGCCCCGCTTGGGGTCAAAGTAAGATGCCGCAAAGGCCTCCACTTCGCTCCACAGGAAGATACCCTCATTCACCAGCTTGTGCTTCAGGTCATACACCAGATTGGGGTCGGAGGCGGTTTCCAGGGTAGCGGTTTCAAAGTACTTCTGGAACTCTTCCAGCACGTCCTCGGGCTTGTTTACAAAGTCCAGCACAAAGGTACGGTCCTTGCCCGGATAGGTACGGTTAAGCCGCGAGAGCGTCTGGATGCAGTCCACGCCGGTGAGCTTCTTGTCCACGTACATGGCACACAGTTTCGGCTGGTCAAAACCGGTCTGGAACTTATTGGCCACCAGCATCAACTGGTAGCTGTCGGTATCGAATGCCTTTCGCATGTCCTGACCATGAAGGTCGGGGTTCATGCTGCGTTCAGTGTGGGCAATCTCGGTGTCCGGATCTGTCACTTCACCTGAGAAGGCCACCATGGCCCTGATGTTGCCATAGCCCTGCTCGGCCACGTACTTATCGAACGCGAGTTTATACTTGGCGGCCTCCAAACGGCTGCTGGTGACCACCATCGCCTTCGCCTGCTGGTTCAGCAAATGTGCCACATTGGCCTTAAAGTGCTCCACTATCACCTGCACCTTCTGGCCAATGTTATGGGGGTGCAGCCTGAACCACTTACCGAGAGTCTTTTTGGCTTTCTTGCTGTCTACTTCCTGCTCCGCCTTGGCTCCAGCTATAGCCATCTTGTAGGCCAAACCATAGCTAGTATAGTTTTGCAGCACATCGAGGATATACCCCTCCTCAATGGCCTGACGCATGCTGTACACATCAAAGGGCTTGGGCTTATTGTCGTCACTTAGGGGCATTGCCGGGTTATCTGGCCGGCCAAACAGCTCCAGCGTTTTGCCCTTGGGGGTGGCGGTAAAGGCGAAGTAGCTGATGTGATTACTGCCAAGGCGGGCCGCTAGAGTCATGTTCATCACATCCTCGGCGGTCAGCTCCTCGTTTTCATCCAGTTGCTCAGCCATCAACACTTCCCGCAGCTGCCGTGCGGTACTGCCGCTCTGGCTCGAGTGGGCCTCATCGGCAATTACCGCAAAGGTATGGTCTTTCAGGCTGGTGGACTCCTGAATCGCCTTCAGCACATGAGGGAAGGTCTGAATGGTCACCACAATGATGGGTGTACCGATAGCCAGTGCGGCCGTCAGCTGGGCCGACTTGCTGCCCTCGCCCTCATCCCGGTTAATCCGGCTTATCACTCCTTCGGCATGCTCAAACTGGGAGATGGTTTCCTGTAGTTGACTGTCGAGTACTGTGCGGTCGGTAATCACAATCACCGACTTAAACCACTTATCGCCATTGGCATCGTAGAGTGAGGCCAACTGGTGGGTCAGCCAGGCAATGGAGTTGGACTTACCCGAGCCTGCCGAGTGCTGGATAAGGTACTTATGGCCAGTGCCTTCCTCCTGCACCTTGGCAAGCAGCTTGGTGACCACCTGCCACTGGTGATAACGGGGGAAGATCAGGGTTTCTTTCTTGTGGATACGACCAAGGGCATCTTCCTGCTTTTTCACCTCAAGGTGGATAAAGCGGCCAAGGATCTTAAGCCAATTATCAGGCGTGAGGATTTCATCCCACAGATAACTGGTAGCAAAGCCCGCCCCTTCATCAGGCAGGTCATTCCCCGCCCCACCCGCCTTAGTACCTCGGTTAAACGGTAAAAAGAAGGTGCTGTCACCGGCAAGCTTGGTGGTCATCGCCACTTCAAACTGATTCACCGCAAAATGCACCAGTGCCCCCCTGCGGAACTTCAGCAGCGGCTCGTCTTTGTTGCCAGTCTTGGGAAGCCTGTCCTTACGATACTGCTGTTTAGCATTCTCCAGGCTTTGCTTAAAGCAGGACTTCAGCTCCAGTGTAGCTACCGGCAAACCATTCAAGAACAGGGTTAAATCTATGCGACCATCGTAACCGTTGGGGCTATAAATCAGCTCTGGTACGACCCTTAAGCGGTTAGCCTGATAGCGATTAATAAGCTCTTGATTGAGCCCATGGTCGGGCTTAAAGGTGGCAAGCCGGAGCCTCGCCCCTCGGTCTTCCAATGGGTTACGCAGCAGCCACAGGGTGCCCTTGTCTGGGTGTTCCAAATGCCTTACAACGGCATTCAAAAGGTGCTTGTCGGTATCTTGGGGATAGATGCGACAAAAGCCCTCCCAGGCAGCAGGCTGGCTCTCTTTTACGTAGGCCAGCAAGTCCTCTGGGTACAGAGCCCTTTCTTTATCATACTTTCCACCATCAGAGCTGGCCGACTCGCCCACCAGCCAACCCTGGGTGGCCAGTGCATCGATAATGTAGTTCTGAAACGCCAGCTCCCTGGCCTTGGCTTCCATACTCATCAGTTTTCCTCAGCGGCTCGTTTGATTAATGGCTTGGCCTTCTCCAAGTCATCTACTGTGCGAATTGTCAGTTCCAAATCGCCTGTCCCCCAATGGCCAATCTCACTCACATCACGGCTGAACCCCTCTTCCATATCCACGGTTTTGGGATCGAGCCGCACCAGCAATTGCAACTTGGGGTCTTGCTTAGGCAGCACTATGATGCACACAAAGTTTTTAAGGCGTCTGAAGGCACCGTAGAGCTTTAATTGCTTGTAGTGAACGTCATCCCCAAGGCTTGCCGTATAGTCGATTACGCCGTCATAGAGCTGCTTTAATGACACAGAAGCCAGCTCCAACTGTTCGAGGTGAGTTTTCATCACGGAGGAGGATTTGGGTTTGGCGAAAGCAGCGTCAGTACCAGTTAATCCTATCTGAGGTTTAACTGACTGGCCCGACACAGCCACCACGTTCACCAGTTCCAGCATCAGCAAGTCATCGGCAAACAGCTTGTACCTAAGCAGTTCAATGTTGCGGTTTATCTGCTGCACCGCATGTTCATCGTATTTGGTAAAGTCCCCGGCGATACATAAAAGGCGGGTGCCTTCCCATTCTATGCTCTCGGCAGCCTCATTCCCCAGCGTCTTCATCACTAATAACTGGAATTCAGCCTGATGATCCAGCAACCAATCCAGGTAAAACAGCCCCTGATTGATGACGTTCTCGTTGGTGTGGCGTTTGTACTCGATAATCACCGGGCAGCCATTTTCATCGAGCCCCAGCGAATCGATACGCCCCCTATGAGTCTTACCTGTGTTGTACTCTTTAGCGAGAAATCGTACACCCAGGAAGGCTTCCATGTTGCTCTCAATCAGTTGCTGTAAGTCTCTCTCGACCACAGCTGCCTTGCCTTCTAATTCAGTTACCCCACTTGAGTGGTACTTAAACAGCTTAATATCACTCATTGGACCAATCCCTTAATCACATGGTTTTTAACCATTTTTGCAATTGCATCAACTCGAGGAGGATAAATCTTATTCCTCGTATACCCCTCTGACTCTAATTCAGAAAGCATCGAACTGGCGTACTTTAAGGAAACCCTAACCCCAGTCAGCATGTCCTTCAAATAGCGATTCTCTTCCAATGCAACAAAACCTGATTTCCATTTAGTACTGTGTTTAGAAAGGGAAAAGTATCCTTGCTGGGCACGAACTCTTGGGATATCAAAAGTGGTCTCAAATAGCTTGGTTCGCTTTCCGTGGAATGGTCGTCCGCTGGCCTGATTGGTAACATAATCCTTTGCATCCGGGCAGAGTTGCCACACTACCGGCTCTGAATCTGGGATTACCTGAGTCTTTTCCAACGCAAACCACAGAGCGACTTTGGGATCGCTCGTCCAATCGAGTAAACGGGTTGGTAACCCATGGTGTTGGGCTACTACCAACCAATCCCAATCATTATCAGGGACTTTGTGTAAACACCGAGCCGCCTCTCGTTTAAAACATTCCAATAATGTCTTCTCGTGTTCTAGAAGGGCCGATGGCATTCCAATACGCGAGATGCTTGGAAGCATTTTCCAAGGCTTCCGTTGCCCCCTGTACAATACATGGACAGTCTTTCGCTTACTGTCTCTTGTCCATTCCAGATACTCAGAAACACTCTTCACGGTTGATGTAATCGAACTCATGTCGGCTTCACCCATTCACGCAGATCAATCTTGCCAGTCACAGCAGCGGAAATAAGTGCTGTACGGCGTTCATTTAACAGCACGATTTGTTTACAGGCTGATTCAATCAATCGAGAGTATTTCTCACTAATCAACACTACCGATTCAACAATCACTTTCGCCTCTTGCTTGGATGGCATGGCTATAATTAACTCTCGAATCGTTCCCTGACCAATATTCTGCATAGAGTCACTTGCTCCGGTAGCGGATAACTCTATTTGCTCACGGTAAGCCGGGACTCCTAACACTAACGCCACAAATTCAGCATCAGTGTCTTGATTTAGAGTCAGACGATATAGTTTGTCACATACGAGTAGGTTATCGTAATCGTCATTTACAACAGCGGCACTCCCCACAAGCTCTCGGGTATTAGCACGAGAAATAAGTAGAACTCCCTTTGTAACCCGATATCGAAGTTTGGGCTCTAACTCTGAAGGCAACGCCTTGTGTTCCATTGGTTTAAAAATGCCACCATTAACAGCACCAACCTTCAATACCCCGAACTCGCCTTCCTCTGCCAATCTAGCCTCACACTGTGGAGACCAGCCTTGATCCATTGAAGTTATGCGATATTTTAAGGGTCCCACAACCCAATGCTCAGGCACTTGGCCGAGCCACTCGACGCCGGAGTCTTTCATGGGGGCATCGGGGTTGAGGCCCTTGGTGACGGCGTGGGAGATGACCGCCTGACGTTTCTCCTTGAGTAATTCAATCAGCCGCTGCTGCTTGTCAATCAAGCTGTCTATCCGGGCGGTTTCGTAGTCAAGGAAGGCGGCTATGGTGCGTTGTTCTTCTGAGCTCGGAAATGCAAACCGCTCCATCAGATAGGCGTCAGAGTCTAAATTTTGGATACCAGTAGTTTGCTTTATCGCGGGATAATTAACCCTGCCTGAATACAAGTGGGCAAACGCATAATTTAGGAATGCACTGTCGTATCCAGTCAACGGCGACATTTTTGCCACAAAATTAGAGGTTACAGCCGGATAGTCTTTATCGAAACGGACAACACAACCAACCAGTGTCTTCTCACCGCCCCCTGACTTTTCGATAAGAAGATCACCCGATTTCAGTAGACGAGACTTCCTATCCTTAGCTGGGATACTACGATATGTAAGTTTGTCATCTCGAATATCAAGTTTTACTCGATCAAAGTCTGCTACACGCAGAACTATGAGATCAGATTCACCATCTGGTTCTGACCCCCAGATACCATTAACACAGCCTTTGACTGTCCGTTTTAGAGAATGGATATCCCAATGGTTAGGTACTTGACCGATCCACTCTACCCCCGAGCCCTTATATTCAGGGTACGCTTTATGCTTTCCCATTATGAGTGCACCTCGGCGAGCAGCTTCATTATCTCCTTCGCCACCGTATCCAAATCAGCATCAATCTCTTGTAGCGACCTTGGTGGCTGGTACTGGTAGAAATGACGATTAAAGGGGATCTCGTAGCCAACCATACCCACCTTGCCATCGAGCGGGTCGGTCTTGCTAGTGTCTATCCAGGCGTCGGGCACATGGGGCAACACTTCACGCTCAAAATAAGCGTTGATATCCTCATTCAGGGGCACATTTTCGTTATCTCTTAGCTCAGAGGCTGGCTCTGGAGCCCCTTTAGCAAGGCAGACCTTGGCTGCGTCATCCTGTTCACCCAGGCTTGAGTACAGCAGCTTAAGCACTGCCGCTGGCAGCTTGTCGGCTGACATGGCACTGAACGCCTTGGTGAAGACCTTTTTGAATTCCTCACGGCAGAGGAACTTATCATTGGAGAGGCTTGAGAGCACCTCAAGTACCGTAGCTTTTAGGGTTTCATCGAGCTTTTCCCAGGCTTTACTTTGTTGTAAGGTCTCTAGTTTCACTGCATCCTTGGGGTAGATGGCAAGCTTAAGAGGCCGCTCCACAGTAATCCGGCGATAACCGAAGTCGGTGGTGTTAAACACCTTGGCGATTGCACTATCGACCGCCTTGCCATCGTAACGGCTGTAGAGCTCGACAATGGTGCTAATGGCTGCATCATCAAGGAACTTACGCTTGCTGCCAAGCGACTTTCGCATACTTGAATGCATGTCACTGGCGTTAATCAGCAGCACCTTACCCTTACGCTCAGCCGGTTTGTGGTTGGACAGCACCCAGATGTAGGTGGCAATACCTGTGTTGTAGAACATGTCAGTGGGCAGTGCGACTATGGCATCCAAGAGGTCACGCTCAAGGATATAACGACGGATTTCGCTCTCACCACTACCTGCCCCGCCGGTAAACAGCGGCGAGCCGTTAAGAATAATGCCTATGCGGCTTCCCGGGCTATTATCGGATACTGGCTTCATCTTGCTGATGAGGTGCATCAGGAACAAGAGAGAGCCATCGGACACTCTTGGCAGACCCGGACCAAAACGGCCTTCATGTCCCTTGAGCTTGTGCTCATCGTTAACCTGCTTCTCAACCTTTTTCCAATCTACTCCGAATGGTGGGTTAGAGAGGCAGTAATCAAACCGCTCGAACCTGAGTTGGTCATCTGACAGGGTATTACCCAGCTTGATATTACTGATCTCCTGTCCCTTGATGAGCATATCCGCCTTACAGATAGCGTAGGACTCAGGGTTCAGTTCCTGCCCAAAAGTAGCCAAACGGGCTGAACCATTGATTTCATTGAGGTACTCCATACCGGATGACAGAAAGCCGCCAGTACCTGCTGTAGGGTCATAGATAGAACGAACCGCCCCGGGTTTAGTAAGGGCCTCATCATCGGCACTGAAAACCAGAGAAGTGGTGAGTCTTACTATGTCTCTGGGGGTAAAGTGCTCCCCGGCCGTCTCATTGGAACTCTCTGCAAAGCGGCGGATAAGCTCTTCAAACACCAATCCCATTTGGTAGTTGGTTATCTTGTCCGGAGACAGGTCTATTCCTCGAAACTTCTTCACTACCTGATACAACAGGTTGGCATCATCAAGGGCATAGATAGTATTGACAAAGTTGAAGTGCTCGAAGATTTCACGGGCATCTTTGGAGAAGGCTCTGACATAGGCATCGAGGTTATCACCTGTGTTGGTTTCACCAAGCTTAGTCAGATCCATCTTGGAGACGTTGTAGAAAGACTGACCAGAGGCATTTAGCAGTAGCTTTTCCCGAGCAAGCTCCGCCATATCTTTAGTAGCTTCAAACTGAGCCAGTACCTTTTCCTTGTTTGTCTCCAGCACACACTCCAAACGCCGGAGAACGGTAAAGGGTAAGATGATGCGGCCATACTGTGATTGTTTGAAGTCACCGCGAAGAAGGTCGGCAACTGACCAGATAAAACTGGCCAATGAGCTAATGCTTGTGTGTTCCATGGAGTTCCTGCTGACAGCTCTACCAGTGTATGTGGTGACACCGGGAGCAGCATTCTAACGACAATGTTAACCGGGAAGTCTACCAATAGCCCCTTTTGCTGACCAGTTGTTATTTCACAGATTTTCCCTATGGACACATCTCACTTCTCCCCGCAATCTCCCCAAGTCAGCCTATGCCGATTTTGCTTTGGAGCCTGTTCCCCCAAAACCCAAGAGTAGTCAGCATTTTGAAGGATTTAGGGCATTGCTCTGCCGATTTTCTAATGATTTCTTAAAAGTCCCTAAGGGAATAAAGATAAGAATACTTTAGTCAGATTGCCGATTTTTCAGCAGAGGGTCAGGATGGCTGAGTAAGGTATGACATCAACTGACCTACAACTCCGCTAACCCATTGTGATACCTGCGTTATAACCATTTCGAAAATCATGCTTCATATTCATGAATAAATTTCATATAAGCAAATCTCCAAGTCTAGCTTGCGGTTTTGCCGAATCCTCCTGTAAACGTCATTTAGGGGCTTTCATGGCTTGTCAAAATCGATTAAAACTATAAGTAACAAGGGGGTGACACAAAATGCCCTCTGGGAGATCACTATGTTTAATCAAGATGTTAGCAAGGAGGTGTCGGTACAAGGTAATACAACTGATAACTTCAAAGTGCCCTTTGAGCTGTTGAAGAACCAGTTGGGAAAGACCCTCTTCGAGGTTAGCCGATTGCCAGTCCAAAGTGGATTACTGCAAACCGGCAATATCAGCCTCGCCAAACTGTTGGCCAGGCGTTGTGGATACTCACTAAGAACTGCCAGGCGTCATATCAGGCGTTTGGAACTGGCTGGCTTAATCACCAGACAGGCTAGTATCACCGCTGCCGGAATGCAGTCGGTTAACCTTTATCAACGTAGATTCGATTGATGAGGTGTAAATGCCCCAGCAGGCAACCTAGGAAGGTGATCCTGCCGGGGAAGAGCCCAAACAAGGCTCGAAGGCCACAAAAAAGCAGGTTTTCTCAATAACTATTTTAATCTGCTGGCCTTATTTCCAAGGAGATGTCCTTATGACATCACTATATAAAGTTAACCCTAGCAACACCCCTCTGATGCTGAAAGAGCACGGATATGATGGCATTAAGGCCATGTTCGATCTGCCAGAACTGATTTGCCAGTTAACTGGCAGTGAGATCAAGCCAACGCAATCCGACTACTGCCAACTTGACGACGATGTATGCCCCTTCTGTGGTCATAAAGGCTGCTTTAAGATTTACCATACCGACTCTGAAGAGCAGCACTACCACTGCTATTCATGTAATAAGCATGGGGACATCTTTGGCTTTTTAGTAACCTGTAAGCTCGCTAAAAATGCCTATGATGCCGCCAACAAGCTGCTAAGTGGTGAGATTAAAGGGGTTACCATCAACACCCAGCCCCGCCCACAAACCACCAGAGCAGTTCAAAACGTGCCTCAGTTGACCCCGGAGCAGTTGGAGCAACGTCAGGCGTTGCTGGAGGATGCATGGGAGTACTATTGGGAACCCATGATTGAGAAAGACAGCAAGCCGTTATCGTGGCTGATGGCTAAGCGAAAGCTGAGTTCAGACACTTTGATTGACCTAGGAATTGGATACAGCCGCGGTGAACTCTGGCGCCATCTAACAGCTAAAGGATACGATCTTGATGAGCTCTATGATTCTGGACTGGTGCAAAAAGGCCAATTTAGCCCCAGGGACTACTTCCCCAAGGATGTCTACATCTTCCCTCACTATGATGAGCAGAAACACATTTGCCGCTTTACCTTTAAGGATCCTACTAAAGCCAAGCAGTTTCAATTGCCCAAGAAGTACTGGCTGAACGACATCCAGTTTTATGGGCAAGATACAATGGACCGCTCGGGCTGTGTTGCCTTGGTTGAAGGTGAACATGACCTACTGGCTTTGGTAGAGCATGCCTGGCAAGGTCCTGTGCTGGCAACCAATGGCCAGTTGGGTCAGTCACAACTGAATTGGCTCGCTGAACGACTAAAAGATCGGCAACTGGTTACCTTCTTCGATAATGATGATGCCGGTAACAAGTATCGAGAACGAGTCGCCGCTCTAGGGTTGCCATCCTTAATCCAAGTGACCTTGCCAGAAGGCCATGGCAAGGATATCGATGAATACCTTCGCGGCGAGAGCCCGTTGAGTCTTGAAGAGTTAGTCAGCACGTGCGGTACGCATTATCCACCAGCGGAAGCCAGCCCAGAGGAAGCGTCGGCTGAGGCTGAAGATACACCAGCAGCCACTGCAAGTATTTGGGACTCCATAGACCCAAACACCTTCAATGACGTTGGCAATGCCAAACGGCTCAGTACTTTATGGGGTCGCGTCGTTGCTTTTGTTACTGAGTTTGGTCAGATGTATCGCTTCAAGCACCACATCTGGGAACCTACAATGGATTCTGAATTACAGGCAGCCAGCGAGGTAGGAAACAATATCATCAAGCACGGTATGATGGAAAAGTGTGCAGCGGCAGCAGCCAATGAGGAGGAGGCTTTCAAACTCGCCGATAAATACATTCAGTTTGGACGCAAAAGCCTAGAGCGTAAGAAGCTGGCGGATATGCTGGAGATATACAAATCGAGCCACCAGATCAAAGCGAGTACTTTTAACTGTGATCCAATGAAGTTTGGTGTCCGGAATGGTGTCATAGACCTCAATACAGCAAAACCCTTGGCACCAAGCCCAGAGATGTATATTAGCCGCTGTAGCGAGGTCAGCTATGACGAATCGGCTATCTGCCCTCGTTGGGAGCAGTTTATCGATGAGATTACCTGTGGGGATAAGGAGTATGGCCAGCTACTGCAACGGATTGTTGGTTACACTTTAACCGGCCGTACTGATGAGCAAGTGATGTTCTTCTTGCATGGCCATGGCTGTAACGGCAAGAGCACCTTTATGAACATCTTGCAACGACTGATGGGGAGTTACTACCACCAGATAAGCAGTGATGTGCTATTGCAAACCAATGGCAGTGGTAAAGGTCCCAATCCATCCCTTGCCAAGCTGGTGGGTAGTCGGCTGGTGGTGGCCAACGAGCTCCCTGAAGGCTCTCGTATGGATGAGAACTTGGTTAAGTCCATGACTGGGGATGACATCATTGTTGCCAGGCACCTCTACGCCAAGCATGAGCTGGAGTACAGACCCATGTTCACCCTGATGATAATCGGTAACCACAAACCGGTTATCCGTGATACCAGTCCTGGGATGTGGCGACGGATGATTTTGCTCCCCTTTAACGCCAGCTTTACTGGTAACCAGTTAGACCCAAAGCTTATGGAAAAGCTCTACGCAGAGCTGCCGGGCATCCTCAACTGGGCCATTAAGGGAGTACAAATGTGGCTTGAGCGAAGCATTAAGGGCTCATTACCAGCAAGTATTCAAGCAGGAATTGATGAGTATCGTCATGAGTCAGATCTGCTTGCAAACTTCTTGGAAGAAATGACCATAAACGAGCCGGAGAGCTATATCGCAACAGATGAGCTATACGACGCCTTCCGTCGTTGGGCAGAGAGAGATAGTGACTGGAAGATGACTCGCAACATCATGACTAAACGGCTAAAGGATAAAGGGTTTACCAAGGTTAGGAAGCAGAACAAGGCCTGTATTCAGGGATTGATGTTAAAACCCAGGATGGAAGGTAACCATGACTTCTACAGCTCTGTTGTTACTGCACCTGAGCCTAAATACCATGCCTAAAGATTGGTAATAAAGTGTACGTCAGGGGGGAAGGCCCCCTGACAGCACTTAGTATTCCTAATACATTTGAGGGATTGCTATACGGGGCATCTTATTGATGGCGGTGTGTAGATCTGCGTAGCTTCCATATCTTCTACCAACATTACCGGCATTGGAGTGACCTGTGATTGCATTCTGAATATCCTCCCGCATAACTTGACGGGCCTGGGTAATAAATCGGTGGCGAAACGCATGCAAAGGCTTAAGCTCTTCAAACAATTCGATGTTGGCTTCCTGAAACTTCCGCTTTAAGTACACCGCGACCCCATTGTGAAGCTTACCAGCCGCATTTGCTTTCAAGAGCGGGAACAGGCGACCATTTGGCGGAAGTGATTTAACGTACCGAATGAAACCGAGTTCAATCAATGCATCACATATCGGCACCTTTCTCGCTTCATTATTTTTCACTGACTGCCCTTCTCTAGCGTCACGAATGTGGATGTACCAAAACGAGTTATTAGCCTCTAGTTGCTCGATATCACGAACGTATAGCTGTGCGATTTCTTCAGCTCTAGCACCCGTGTAGGCTAATAGAACGGGTAACCAATAAGGTGCTGCACCATATCGAGCCAGTGTTTTAGGTTCAAGCTCACGAAACATGGATAAGGAGAAGATCCTGGCCACCTCGGATTCTGAATAGCCTCGCTCTCTCAATGATGACTTGGTTTGGGGCTTAGGGGATACACCATGGCACGGATTGGAAGGGATAACGTCTAACCTCACCGCCTCTTGGAAGTATCCTGAAATCAGATTTAACTCTTTCTTAGCCGTAGCAACTGTGATCGTAGCCAGCCCTTGAGCTTTGGCTGCTTTGGCTTGCTCTGCAAAAGGCAACCTTCTGATATCTGCTTTAGGCTTTACTGGGCATGTAATGATAAAGGTAAAGAAGCTCCGGAGCTCAAGCTTGCCAATGCTACCTATAGGTTTATCACCGAAGAACTCAACTGCTCGATTACAAGGTTGCGTCCTATCTTGCAACCATCTGTGTAACTTGAAACCATCAAAAGTCATTCCCTTTTGGGTGTTAACCCATTCAAACAGTTGACGGAGGGTTGACTGGTTAGAGATAGCCCCCTCTGGACTATCTACTTGAGCTCGGTATGACTCGTTTGCATCAGAAAGGACCGTAAATCCCATGTCGGCCAATTCTTGATGAATACCTTTTAGCAGAGTCGACTGGTTAGAAACAGCGTATGTTTGAGTGAAAGGTCCCCGATAGGGCAAGCCTCGTATTGCATCACGACGTGCCACCCCTTCCCTATCAAAAGCCGAACTACAAAGCGTTTTACATTGCTTTGCAAGAGCCTTGGCAAGGTAGAACCTCGGTTTGAAAGCAGATAGACTGAGCCCAGATAACATCAGGGCTTCATCGATGAATGATGCCATATGTTCAACAAATTTCTTCTCTACGGCTTCCCTGTCATGTCCGTAGTAATTGCTGAGAGCTGCTTCTTCAAGCTCCTCAAACAAGTCATGATTGTACTCAACTCCTTCATCAGTCTCCCTGATGTAACGGGCCAATATCTCGGGCTGGTGAAGCCTAGAGGCTTCATAAGTCGCCCAACGAGATACGATAGCATCTAAGTCGCTATTACTGATGGTGCATTCTTGCTCTTGGTTAGCAAGCCTGATCCTCGCCATTGCAACCAACGCTTCAAATTCCGCAACTACTGCAGATGCCCTTTGCTTTGCTTCTTTGGCATCCTTGGTATTGAGACTGCGTTTTAACTCTGATTTACCTTCAAGGAAGGGTCTGAGTTCGACGGGAATGACCTTCCTGACCTTGTATACACCGGTCTTAGGATCGGGCTTAGGTTGAATCATAAATGCCATCTCTTTTGTACCACCTTTTTGTACCACCCCAAGGTGCCAAAGGTTGGGAACATTGACTTATTCATCCACTATAATTCAAAGTGTTATGATTATAAAAGCAAAAACCTAACCATAAGATCAGAGTCTTTAGACTTGGCAATGACGGATGTATTCGAACCGTCAATTCAAACGGGCATTCGGCACCACTCCGGGCCAATTTGTTAAAACAGAAAAATCATCAAGATGGAGTCAAGATTGACCATTCACAATCAGCAATCATCACGCATTCAGGAACTTAACCGGAGCCGCGAATTTTTACGGGGTACCCTGGCGGTAATGCCGCTGACTTTAGCTGTTATCCCTTGGGGAATATTGGCCGGTTCGCTGGCACTGGAAACCGGCCTCAGCGCCTTAGAGAGCCAAGCCATGAGCCTGTTTGTTTTCGCAGGCTCGGCGCAATTGGTCGCCCTCGGAATGATAAAGGCAGGTTCAAGCCTACTGGCCATTTTGGTTACCACGGCATTGATCACCTCGCGTCATCTGCTGTATGCCATGGCGATGCGTCCAGCCATCAGCCCCTTGCCACTGCGCTGGCGCCTGACACTGGGTTTTCTGCTCACGGATGAACTCTTTGCGGTAGCCAATCAAAGCAAGGAAAGTACCCTTAGGCCCTGGTACGCCCTGGGAGCTGGTTTGAGTTTTTATCTTGGCTGGAATCTGGCAACCCTGGCCGGAATTCTCGCCGGCAGCTCTATGGATAATCTCGGCTCTCTGGGACTGGATTTTGCCATCGCAGCCACCTTTATCGCTTTGGTGGTGCCGAGGATAGTCAATATTGCCACCGCCTTATGTGTGCTCACGGCCATGTTGCTGAGCGTCCTGTGTGAAGCGCTGGCTATCCCGGGTGGCCTGCTGATCGCCGCCGTAACCGCCATGGCTGTGGGGTATCTCTATCAAAGCCTCTTGGGCGGCAGTCCAGTTAAACCGCTTGAGACAACGCAAGATAAAGGCAAGGAGCAGGCATGATTTGGTTAACCATACTGACCATGGCGCTGTTGGTGATACTCAGCCGTTATTTACTGCTTGAGCCCGGGCTACCGATACGACTTGGCAAGAAAACCCAGGCTTTCCTTGGCTTTTCGGCGCCAGCGGTATTAAGCGCCATCTTCGCCCCCATAGTGTTTCTGCGAGACGGCGAGTTGCAACTGAGCCTGAGCAATCCCTACCTCAGCTGCGCCCTGCTGGCGGCCTTACTGGCACTGTTGACCCGCAACACCCTGCTGACCACTATCGTCAGCATGGCGGTATTTTTCTGGATCTACTGAGGTCTCAGTCAATCACGGCTTTGGTGGCGGTCGCTCCCGACCAGGCCCGCAGCTTGTGGCCGGCAACGGCGTAATAAAGGATCATCCCATAACAGGGAAGGAGGATCCCGTAGGCGCTTTGATGGGGCACACCCTGGTGCACCAAGGCGCCATAGAGCAAGGGCAGCAAGGCACCACCGGCTATGCCCATGATGAGCAGTGCCGAGGCCACAGCAGTCAGGCGGCCGAGCCCTTCCAGCGCCAGCGGCCAGACAGCGGGCCAGACCAAGGCGTTGGCAAAGCCGAGTAGCGCAAGGTAAAGCAAGGGATCCGGCAGCGGCATTATCCCCAAAGGTTCGAGCAAGAGACTCGACAGCTGCGTGCTGGTTTCATCTCCAAGCATGATCCCCAAAGTAAACACCAACCCAGCCAGTGCCGAGCCCACCAAGGCGCTGCGCTGACTCATTACTCTTGGGATCAAGAGTATGCCGAGCAAATAGCCAAGCACCATAAATCCCATGGTGTAGGAGGTCAGAATGCCAAATTCGGCCACTTTAAGATGCTGGCCATAGAGGCCTATGCTGTCACCGGCAATCACTTCGGCACCTATATACATAAAGAGTGTCAGTGCTCCGAGAATAGCCTGGGGATAGGCCAGAATGGCGCGCCAATCCGTTCTCGGTACCAAGCTGTCACAGCTTTTGGCCTGGCTGTCCTGTTCAAGTTGCAGTTCGGGCAGAGGCGAAAATCGCACATACAGCAGCAACAGAGCCAAGACAACCGCCATCGCCAGGTAAGGCTGCACCAAGCGGGCAGACAGTTGCTCCAATGCCGCAGTGCGCTCAAGCTCACTGAGCTGTGCCAGCGCTTCCGGCGTAAAAGCATCCATACCTGTCAGCACCCAGGCACTGAACACTAGAGGAACAATAAAACCGGCGCCCTTGTTGACCACACCCATACAGCTGATGCGCATGGCGGCGCTTTCTCGCGGACCAATGCAAACAATGTATGGATTGGCCGCGGTTTGCAGTATGGTAAGGCCGGTTCCCAGAACAAACAACGCCAGTAAAAACAGGCCAAAGGTGTGGCTCAGCGCCGCCGGGATAAACAGCAGTGCGCCACTCGCCATTACCCCAAGGCCAATCTGTAGCCCGGCACGGTAACCGAAACGGGTCAACAGCCCGGACATAGGCAAGGCCATCACGAAGTAAGCGATGTAGAATACAAAGGCCACCAGATAGGCTTGTAGCTCATTGAGTTCACAGGCGATTTTCAGAAAAGGGATCAGTGCACCATTGAGCCAGGTTACGAAGCCGAATACAAAAAAGAGTATTCCAATCAGCACCATGGGCAGTAAAGTGCCGCCTCCTTTATTCAGGGTGTTATTGTCCATTGTCGGCATCTCCTCTGTTATTGTTATTCTCTGTCAATGATTATCCAGCTGCTGCCAAGGACAGATGTCCCTTGAAGCTACTTATTTTTCAAACGCTTTTGCTGCGAACTTCGGCGCCCGCTGCGAGCCTGCCGCCTTGCCAGCGCTTTGACTGATACAGGGCATCGTCAAGCAGCAGCAAGTCAGCCCGCATGCCTTCGGCCAACATGCCTCTGTCATTCAGCCCGGCAAAAGCCGCTGGAGTACTGCTGGCCATGGCAACAGCTTGCTCCAGCGGGATCTCCAGCACCTTGACGGCATAGCGAACCGCCGTTGTCATCTCCAATACTGAGCCGGCCAAAGAGCCGTTGAGATCCCTGAGCTCAGTACCGCGGCGCACAACTTTACCGCCGAAAAATTCAAACTCCTGCTCTTCAGAGCCCACTGGCGACATGGCATCTGTCACCAGCATCAAACGTCGACTCCCCTTGGCACGCCAGGCGAGAGTGGCGCTGACCGGGTGCAGATGATGACCGTCGAGAATAATGCCGCAAAATGCCCTTGGGTCACTGAGCGCCGTTCCCACCATGCCGGGGGCACGCGACTCCAGCTGTGACATACCGTTATAAAGATGGGTAAAGCCGCTGGCTCCGGCATCCAGCGCCGCCATCACGGTTTCGGCGTTGGCATTGGAATGCCCCAACGACACTCTGACACCGAGCGCCACCAGGCGGCGAACATCTTCAGGCCCTACCCTCTCGGGAGCCAGAGTCACCACACAAACACCCAGTTGGGACACAGCCTCGGCGTAGAGCGCCAACTCAATATCGCCAAGCTCTCTTAAGCGGGCTTCACTGTGGCAACCCTTGCGCTCCAGTGACAGATGCGGCCCCTCAAAATGGATCCCGGCTATGCCGTCAAGACCGGCTTCCTTGGCGCTGATGGCCGCCGCAAGTGCCGCTTGCATTACGCTGATATCGTCGCTGATAAGCGTCGGCAACATGCTGGTGGTGCCGAAACGGCCATGGGCGTCCAACATCAGCTTAAGCGTCTCAACGCTGGCCTGCCGGTTGAACATGCGGCCACCACCACCGTTGACCTGAGTGTCGACAAAACCGGGAACCAGAAGGCCTGCATAGTGAGTTGCCGCCTCACCTTCCTTGGGCGCCTTGGCAATGGTATGAATACGGCCATCGACTATCCGCAGCCAAACCTCACTACTGCGGCTCATTTGCGGCCCGAGCAGGGCACCATCGGCACCAATCCAGAACGGGGCCTTGTCAATGTTGCTGTTCATGCCAACCTCCGGTTAACAGGGTATCCATATCCGCTACCTGCTCGTTGGCGCTCACGCTATTGCTCTGTTCCACTCTAGTCGCCAGCGCCTTTCCCAGCATGGCGGCGCCGCGAACACCACTGGCGGCGCCGAATTGAGCGGCGCAAAACTCGGGCAACTGCACCCCATTGAACATATGCCTGGCGGTAGCCTGCGGCAGCGCCGCCAAAATTTCCGGCACTTCGCTCAAGCCGCCGCCGAAGACAAAGATGTCCGGATCCAGACTGAGGATCTGCCCGGCCAACACACTGCCCAGGGCATCCAGATAAGCATCGAAACTGCGTTTGGCTATGGCATCACCGGCGCGCAGCGCCGCCAGCCAAGCGTATGTATCACCCTCGCCGCCAAACGCCCGGTAGATACGACCAAGGCCAGTGCCAGAGACATAGGTTTCGGCGCAGCCTTTGAGGCCACAGCCGCAATCATAAAGCGGCAAGCCATGGCGCAGCAGCACGCTGGCCGCCATGCCCTGATGGCCGAACTCACCGGCCAGACAGTGGGCGCCGGTGATCAGTCGCCCTTCGATACAGATCCCGCCGCCAAGCCCGGTACCGAGTATGATCCCAAGAACTCTGGCATGATCTTTCCCGGCTCCCAGTAAGGCTTCGGACAGGGCGAAACAACGGCAATCATTGCCAAGAGCCACAGGACGCGACAACAAGACCCCCAGATCTTCGGCCACTTTACGCTGATTGAGGCAAGGTACATTGCTGGAGACCACAGTGCCATCGGCGCGGATCACCCCGGGCAGGGCTATCCCCACAGTGCCCGGGATGCCGGACTCGGCCGGCCAGCGCCTGTCGGCCTCGCTTATCTGCAAGGCGAGTGAGGCCAGAAAGCTCTGATAATCGTCACCCTGAGTCGCAATGCGCCATTTATCCAACAGACGCAATTGTGGACTGAACACCGCCAGTTCTATCTTGGTACCACCGATATCCACACCGTAGTACATGGCTCAATCCTCTGTGTTATCCAGGCTGCCTGGCCGAGTATAAACCGCAAGCGAATGCAGCTTCACCCCCTGCACCACTCTATTGACCTGGCCGCTGGGACAGGGATTATCCGGTGACACCCCAAGCTCCAACGCCTTGTAAAATGCAAGTAGCTGACAGTAAACAATAAAGGGCAGTGTCAACCAAGCCTCTTCCAGACTGGCCTGACCATCTTGCGCCAGAGCCTCTTCACTCAGATAACAGATATCCAGCGCCCGCTTATCGGCGCGCAGCTCTGCCAGAAGATCCAGATCGTAGGCTCTGGCATAGGGCTCAGAGCTGCCGAGCAGCACTATCTGGGTATCTTCATTTACCAGTGACTTGGGGCCGTGACGAAACCCCAGCGGACTCTCAAAACTGCTGATCACTATACCGGCCGTCAGTTCAAGGTACTTGAGCGCCGCCTCCTGAGCCGCCGCCTTGAGCGGCCCGGCGCCGAGGAACACTATCCGCTTGCAGCAATGGCCCGCGGTTTGCTGCACCCCGTCGAGCCGGGTTTCGAGCAGTTGCTCCGTCAGTGTCAGCACCCTGGATAGCGATTTGTCTTCCTCGGCAAACAACAGCAGGGTCGCCAGATACATACAACTGAAGCTGCTGGTCATGGCAAAGCTGCGGTCGTGGCTATCTTGAGGCATCAACCACAAACAAGCCTTGTGACTGTGTTCGGCCGCATAGCTGGCCAAAGCTCCCTCAGGGTTACAGGTCAGCAGCAGATGACTGACATCTGTCAGCAACTCATCGGCCAACGCCAGCACAGCCAGGGATTCAGGGCTGTTTCCCGAGCGGCCATAGGAGACTATCAGAGTCGGCTGCAATGGGTTGAGATGCAGCCTGGGGTGAGAAACAATATCCGTGCTGGACAAGGCTTCCACCCTCTGGCCCGGCAATCTGAGTTGCCGCTGTAAAAAGGCTGCCAACGCCTCGCCGATATAAGCCGAAGTACCCGCGCCGGTGAGAATAATCCGCAGATTGTCCTTGGCCAGCAAGGGATTGAGAAAAGCGCTGAGCTGCGCTTCCCTGTGTTTGAAATCGGCCTGTAATTCGCGCCAGAGAGTTGGCTGCTGGGCTATCTCGGTCGCCGTCCATTTACCACTCTCCGGCGCGTGCCAAAGCGGGTTGGCGACAGATTTTGGATACAAGTGGGTCTTTGATAGGTCACTGACTTGCATTGATTTATCCTTCGATGGCAGCAGGCTGACAGGCGCTGGCATAACGGCTAAGCACCAGGCCGATATGATGGAGTACCAGCTCAATCGCCGTGGCAGGCAGCTCGCCTCTGATCACGGCCGGATAGGCCAGCGGCAGATATTGGCTGATAAGGGGCTCGGGAATGGGGTTTGCCAGATTGGCCAGCAGCTTGTCTATGGTCAGTGACAATTCGGGCCAATAGTAGCGGATCCTGTCACTGTAACTGAATCCCAGTTGCCAATCCCGCAGCGCAGGATCTGTATAGAACGACTGCCAGTATTTGGGCTCAGATAGCATCTTCTGCTCACACAGTGCTCTAAGCCCTGAGCGTTTCGCCGCCGGCACCAGCAAGGCCTCGATATGATCCAGGGCAAACAGCCCCTCGCGCAGGGCAAAAGTCAACTGCGGCCCCACCTTGAGAATGGCAAAATGGCCGGCCACCAACTGGGCGTAATGCTCCGGCAATTGATAATCTGTGGAGTGGGCTTCAAACACCAGGTTGGGCTGCTCGCGAATAAAGCGGCTCTGCTCCTTGGTGAGCGTATCATCATACTGATGTACCCGGGCATTGCCGAACTCCACCCCCGGCTGCACCACCAGCGCAATCACCCGCTGCCAAACCTCTGCCCCAAGCCCTTCGGCGGCAAAGGCCTGTTTGTGGGCGCTAATGGTGTGTTTCATCGCCGCGACCGGGGTGACCTGCAGCCCCTCCTCCAGCGAACTGACACCACCGGGAGCGGGTACTTCAGTGCCTATCACATAACAGAGCTGTTGCCCCGGCGCCTTGGCCGCTTCTGCGGCGCGGCACAGTCTGGCGGCGCGCGCGGCAATCACCTCATCGGCAAGGGGCGTTTGTTCCTGATGACAAGCCATGCTGGCATCCAGATGAATTTTACAAAATCCCGCCTCGACATAGGCCCGCACCATGGCTTCGGCCTCAGCCATCGCCTGCTCTGCAGTCAGGTGCTTCCAGGCCACCGGCCCCAAGTGATCGCCGCCGAACAGCAACTGCGCTTCGGCAACACCTTCACTTTGGGCCAGGCTCTTTACAAAGGCGATAAAATCGGCGGGGGTCATGCCTGTATAGCCGCCGTGCTGATTGACCTGGTTGGCCGTAGCCTCAATCAGCAAGGGCGTCCGTTGCCGCGCCGCATGACGCAGAGCGGCGCGCAGTACCAGCGGCTGGGCCGAACAGACGGAATAAATCCCCGCCTGCTGCCCGGCCTTGTTGGCCTCAATAATGGATTTGAGTGCAGACATGCTTACCTCAACCTACAATGCCAAGCGGTTTGGCGCTCTGCCACACACCACGGGTAAAGTCGGGGAAGTCCTTGGAGTTACCGCGATCGGCCACTGAAGCCGCCGACAGAGGCTGCACCGCCGACCAGGCCGCACCATCATACACATCCTGATCCAGCGGCTCGCCGTTACGCAGGCAGTAGATCATCCGCCAGCACATTAAAAAGTCCATGCCGCCATGACCGCCGTTCTTTTCGGCCGCCTCTCCCATCTGCAACCACAGCGGATGGTCATACTTGGCATACCACTGGGTCATATCCTGGTCCCAATGGTGGAAGCTGCCACTGCCGCCCTGCTCCAGCGCTATGCGGTTGGGGAAACCGGCAAACACCCCATTGGTGCCCTGAATCAGGTTATGGCGGCTGTAAGGACGCGGCGTTGTGGTGTCGTGTTGCACCATGATGGTTCGGCCTTTAACCGTCTTGATAAGACTGGTATTGATATCGCCGCAGATATAGTTGAGCTTGTTGCGGGCATGGTCGGCGGGGAATTCACGCTTGGCATAGGCTGCGCGCCCAAGCGACGGAGAGCTCATGGAAGTGAGATAGTCGAACCTGTCCCCGCGGTTGATATTCATGTACTGGGACACAGGCCCCAAGCCATGGGTAGGATACAGGTTACCGTCAATCAAGGCGTGATACTTGGTGCGCCAGGAGCCCGTCTTGCGATCTATCTCCTTCATCTGCCAGCGCAGCTCGTGAATATAAGCGGCCTCACCGTGCAGCAATTCGCCGAACAGCCCCTGGCGTACCATGTTGAGCACCATCAGCTCGTCGCGACCGTAGCAGACGTTTTCCATCATCATGCAGTTGCGCTGGGTTTGCTCGGCTGTGTCCACCAGATCCCAGAGCTGCTCCATGGTGATCCCCATAGGCACTTCAACAAAGGCGTGTTTGCCGGCCAGCATAGCCTCTTTGGCCATGGGGTGGTGCCATTCCCAAGGTGTGGCAATGACCACTATGTCCACATCCTGGCGTGCCAACAATTCACGATAGGCGTGTTTGCCCTGGGAATAATAACCGGGCTGGGCCAAGCCTGCGTCACTCATCACCTTCTTGGCGCGTTCTATGACCAGGGGATCGGTATCGCAGATAGCTGTTACCCTGGCGCCCTCTATGTTGTTGAAATGGTGAATGAACCCCACACCTCGCTCACCGACGCCGATTAGCCCCACCCGCACTTCAGCCATTTTCGGAACCACCAGCCCCATGACAGATCGGCCACTGGCCTTGGGTGCCAGCGCAGATGAACCGGCATTGGCGGCGCAGCCAGCCAGCGCCGAGGCAGCAGCTGTGGCCACCGAAGCTTTCAGAAAGGAACGACGATCAAAACCAGACATAACTTCTCCCCTTGTTATTTATTTTTATCTATCAGGTGCAGCTGCACCCCTTGCTTGGTGAGTTCTTCCACATAGCGCTCGGGAATGCCGCTGTCGGTCACCAGTTGCTGGATCTGCCGACTGGCACAAATGACATGAAACGCCTGTTGGTCGAATTTGGATGAATCGGTAACCACTATGATCTCGCTGGCAATCTCACACATCATGCGGTTGAGACTGGCTTCCTTCTCAAAATGGGTGGTGAGACCTGCCTTGAGATCAAAACCATCCACCCCGAGGATCAGCTTGTTGAAGTTGTAATCCCTGAGGCTCTTCTCGGCGATGGAACCATAGAAAGACATCGACTTCTTACGCAGCAAGCCGCCGGTGAGCATCACCTCAACGTCGTCGGAACGCGCCAGCTCAGTGGCTATGTTAAGGCCGTTGGTCATCACGATAAGATCTTGATGTTCAAGGAGGTTGGCCGCAACTTGCTGGGTAGTGGTGCCCGAGTCCAGCAACAAGCGGTCGCCATCATTAACCAAAGAGGCCGCCACCTTGCCCAGCTCCTGCTTCAGTGCCGAGTAGCAGTGGCCCTTCTCTTTCAGTGACAGTTCACGAATAAGGTCGGAGTTGACCATGGCGCCACCGCGGGAGCGCACCAACAATTGCTTTTGATCCAATACCGCCAGATCCGAGCGTATGGTGACTTCCGAGACCCCGAAGCGATTTGCCAGCTCGGTGACCGACACCTTTCCCTGTTGCTGGGTCAGCCGGACTATCTCCTGCTGCCTCTCAATAGTGTTGAGATTATTCACTGCACTCTTCCTGTTTTGTTTGTTGCGCTCTGGAGCAGGTGAACCTGCACTGGCTTTCGAAAGCTTTCAATCTACTAGCAACGTCGTCAAATCATAACAACAATTCTTATACCACAACGACTTAAGCCAAAACCAACAACAAATTTTCACTTTCAACTAGCTAAACTATGCACCAAACCGAAAACAATTAAAAGACATTTTACATTTTTTTATTGATCACCCAGAGTTTTTAACGCTATAAATAAGCAATCGAAAGTATTTCGCTGTTTCCAATGCTTTCGAAAAACAACAAAAGCGAAAGGCATTAAGCCTGATAAAAACAAACAGCGGGGAACCCATGAAGCTCTTAGCCACCCAACCAGCCCTAATTGCCCTGGCAGTTGCCAGTGCGCTGGCAACACAGCCGGTTACGGCCAATGACGAGTCCGACAAGGAAAACAAGGCTCAAACACAACAAAACTCAGCTCAACAGCAGGATGCTGAGCTGGAAAGGATCCAGGTAACGGGTATCCGCTCAGCCATTAAGGAGTCGCTGTTTCTGAAACAGAATGCCACCGCAGTGGTGGATCTTGTGGTGGCCGATGACATAGGCAAGTTTCCGGATGAAAACCTGGCCGAAGCACTGCAACGTATTCCCGGGGTGACCATTACCCGCAACGGCGGCGAGGGACAGAACATACTGATCCGCGGCCTGGGGGACGGCTACAACATCACCACCCTCAATGGCCGCAAGCTGGCGTCGGACAATGCCGGGCGGGACTTCAACTTTGACACCATAGCCTCGGAGCTGGTCAATGTGCTGGCGGTTTACAAGTCTCCCGAAGCACGGCTCACCGAAGGAGGTATAGGGGAAATTGTGGATATTCAGACCCGCAAGCCTTTGGATTTGGACGGTTTTACCCTGCAGGCCTCGGCCAAGGGTATCTATGAGTCGCGCACCGAAGACCTGCACCCGCACGCATCTCTCATCATAGGCGACAAGTCCGATGACGACAGTTTCGGCGCTCTGTTTTCCGCCGTTTACTCCAAGAAAACCCTCAGGGCCGACACCTATTCCGCCGATGGTTTTTTCGATGAAGAGGAAGGCTGGGGTGTCGACAGCGCCGGGGTACCGGTAGACACCAACGGCAATGGTGTGATTGATGAAGGCGAAATCTACGCCTCCAAAATACCCAGTTACATGTACTATGCCAACGCCCAGGACGTACGCGAACGCATCGGTGGCACCCTGGCGCTGCAATGGCGGCCTCTGGATAATCTGGATGTCAATTTCGACGCCCTCTACTCTCGCTACAATACCGATGGACACAAATACCAGATAGGGTTTGTCAACTATGACGAGGAGTGGACACCGGGTACCCCGCTGTTCAGCGATGCGCAGTTCGATGAGCTGGGGCGAGTGGTTTCCATGCGTCAGCAGGGCGACAACACTATGGTGGAGCTGCTTAACCTGAGCACACCGCGCAAGACAGACACCTACCAACTGGCACTGAATACGGCGCTGTTTATCACCCCCAATTGGTCGGTCACCGCCGATCTTGCCTACTCGGCCGCCAAAAACAAGAACAAGGGCGACAATCGCTTCATCGTCGCCCGCGGCTTTGTCGACAGCATAGATATCGACTACACCAATGGTCAGATGCTGCCGGATGTGGTGATAGGCCCGGGACTCACCAGCGAGCAGACCTATGGTGCCCACTACAGCCTAAACAGTGGCACTGGCGTGGATGACAAGGTAACGGATCTTAAGCTGATGACCCAGTATTTGCCGGAAAGCGGCTTTATCAGCAAGCTGGATGCCGGGATAAACTATGTCAAGCAGGTCAAGAGCCAGAATGAGTTCAGATCGAAAAACCCCAGCCAATTCAGTCGCGGCGGCTACTATCTAACCCGCGACGGTTATGCTTTTGACGGCTCGGGAGTCTTCACTCAAGGCGAGTTTGAGCTGTTCCAAATTCCGGGCAATGTGTTTGTTCCCGCCAACTTCGATAACTTCCTCGACGGCGAAAACAGCATCTCACCGGATCCCTGGCCCAGCTTTGACTATGACAAGTTGCTGGAATACTACCGCTCCATCAACGCCGATGCCGCCAATGAGGCCATAGTAGCCAGTGCCAATCAGGCCGGTACTTATGAGGTAAGCGAGGCTGTGACCTCGGCCTATGTGCAGATAACGATTGAAGAGCTGCTGTTCGATCTGCCCTATATGCTCAATCTGGGGGTCAGGGCCAGTCGCACCGAAGTCGATTCCGAAGGTTTTGGCTATGACTTGAGCAAAGTAGTGCTGGATGATGCCGGTCAGCCGCTCAACGATGACTGGCGCACCGTCAGCCCGGTAAACTACAGCGACAGCTATACCAATATATTGCCAAGCCTCAACTTCAAGCTGAACCTGCAGGACGATCTGCTGCTGCGTATCTCGGCCGCCGAAGTATTGAGCCGCCCATCACTCTACTCGCTCAGAGTCTGGGCCGCGCCCAACTTCACCAGTCAGGAGCAGGGCTTACCAACTCTGGTGCGCGGTAATCCCGGGGTTGAACCCGAGCAGGCCAAACAGGCGGATCTAGCGCTGGAATGGTATTACGGCGACAGCAGTTCACTGAGCGGCGCCCTATTCATCAAGGATATCGACTCCTTTATCTCTGATGAAAAGACCCCCATGGAGGTCGATGGCAACCGTTACCTGGTAAGCCAGCCGGTTTCCGGTCAGTACGGTGCCAAAGTGCAGGGCTTTGAAATTGCCTGGCAACAATCCCTCGAACAGTGGTTGCCTGAGCCATTCAACGGCTTTGGCTGGCAGCTTAACTACACCTATGTGGACAGCAGTTATGACGATCCTGAGCTGAAAGCCAAGGATCTGCCCTTCAAGGGGATGTCCGAGAACTCCTACAATGCCGTGCTCTACTATGAGCAGTATGGTTTGCAGGCGCGCCTTGCCTATAACTGGCGCAGCAAGTTCCTGGTGGATCCGGATGCCTGGGGCGGCCCGGCCTGGATAGACGACTACGGCCAATTGGATGCCAGCATCAGCTACGACATCACAGACAACTTGACCCTGTTCAGTGAAGCCTCCAACCTGACCAACAACCGCTACTCCGGTTACGTCAAGCGCGAAGATCAGGTGAATTATCTGGAACGCTTCGGTACCCAGATAGCCGTGGGTATTCGCGGCAGCTTCTAAACAGAGCCAAATGGATCCCCATAAGTAACCATCTGACTGAATCAAGCTGCACTAAACCCAAGGTGGGTATAAACTCGTTCCAAATACAGAAAGCCACCTGATTCAGGTGGCTTCTCTGCTTGAGTCTCGAATACCTTTATTGAGGATAGTGGTCAGATGAAGTCACTGTGCTCCAGAGACTGGATAGGTAATCCCCCCGATAAATCTGACCAGATAAACGGGTCGAGCCATTCTCAACATATCCACAGCAGCATCTCACATGGGGGCGAAAGACATCTGCTCATCAAGCACAGCTTGATAGATGGCTGTAGCGCGAAGCAGCTTGGCTGCGAGCTGAGGGGCACACACTGTGCCAGCAGCTTTGGGCTGCATGTTAAGTCGTGCTCGCTGGAAGCGAGACAAACAAAAAAGCCCTAGCATTTAGCTAGGGCCCTTNTGCCAGCAGCTTTGGGCTGCATGTTAAGTCGTGCTCGCTGGAAGCGAGACAAACAAAAAAGCCCTAGCATTTAGCTAGGGCCCTTTTGTTACTGTTTTGTCTTCACTCATTTCTTTGATAAAGAGTAAAAAGTGAAAACCAAAGTGGCGTCTGGCGATGGCCAGCTTCGAGCAAGCTCTGCGCGTTCGTTTGTCGCATCAAACTGAGTTTGATAAACACGACAACC
>NZ_NIJK01000026.1 GCF_002836975.1 Shewanella indica
AATGACATGAGAGCGAACATTCATCATGGTCACCACCCTTAATACTGGATGAGGCGTCTGTCTGTCGCTGGATGTATTACCTGACCCAAAATGGTCTCTTAGTTCCGGTGTGTCAGCGGTTCGAAAAAGCGCGCCATCCACAGCAAAGACTTGCAAACCTTGCCATGTATCCTCAGGGTAACGCTCTAACCCCCACCTATGGCTGCATTGCCTAAACAACCATTCTGGGGCTGCTTTGCCAAGGCGTTGCCTTGCTTGCGTTAAAGCACTTTTTGCTAACAGCTCCTCATTAGCCAACCCCTCGGCACAGACATTCATTCGCCGTGCGACTTCGGCAATCGGTTCGTTGCGGAAAAACGCCATTCCAACAATAAGCCAAAGAACCATATCACTCGGTAAGCGACGTCGACGAATCGTCGCTTTATCGGAAAGTGTTACCGCTTTAGCAATCCACTCGTCAGGAATATGCTCGGAGAAGGTGGTTAGCTGAGCGACATCAACAGGACTCTCTTCAAGAAAGTCGGCAAAGCAGTTTTGAATAGACATAAAAAATCGGAAACCTACAAACAGGTTTCCGATTGTCTCTCATCAGAAGGATCGGTCAACCGATCCTTATCTGATCTACATTGCGCAATTGCGGGCCCTTTGTTTGACTAATTCAAGGGCGTTCATTTCAGCTGGTTCATTTCATAAGGCCGATTTCAGGAGGCTGGTTTCCGGGGTTTTGACTCTGAAGGGCTAGGCTGCCACACCGCGCCAGAACAGGCGAAAGCTGGCGTCTCTGGCCTCTCTGGTAGCATTCTGAGGCTGGTTGCAGAAGAATCGCGCCGCCGCCAGGAACTGGCTGTGGCACGTTTCCAGCAACAGCTCTCTGGGTAAGTCTGCCAATACCCCTTGGTTGATGCCCTGCTCCAACAGTTCAGCGATAAAGCCGAGAATGCCATGCATTGCCTGCTGCCTGACCGCTTTACTAACACTGGGTGACATGGCGTATTGCACAAAGAAACTCAGCTTCAGAGGCTGCGCCAGTGCCCAATCCAGCCCGGCCTGCCACAGCATTTCTGCCCGCAGCGGCAATTCAGTGATACTTGCCGGCGCCTTTGGCAAGCTTGCTGAAATGGCGTCGGCAAACTCTGTCTTGATAGCCAGAAATAGCTGGTCCATCAGGATTTCTTTACTGGCAAAGTGATGGAACAGGGTGCCCGTGGCGACGCCGGCATGGCGGGCTATGCTGGCGGTCGAGGTGGCATAGAAACCTTGCTCGACAAACAGTTGCAATGCGCTGCCCAGGATCTGCTGCTTCTTGTCCTGTTTGCCGCTTATTGCCCGGGTTGCTTCTCTGCTGCGCTTCATCTGAGAAACACCTTCAACAGTAGCTTCTGGATCCCCTTGCCGTAGGGTGGATGCACCAGTTTGCCGGTATTGAGTCGCCCCCGGGACAGCACAGTGCGGGCGTGGCTGAAGGTGCGAAACCCTTCCTGGCCGTGGTAGTGACCCATGCCGGACGGGCCTATGCCACCGAAGGGGGCATCGTCGGCGGCCACATGAAACACGGTTTCATTGATACAGACGCCGCCAGAGTGGGTTTGGGACAATACCTTTTGCTGCACTTCTTTATCGAAACTCATCAGATACAGGGCCAAAGGTCTGGGGCGCGCCTTGATATAGTCGAGCGCCTGCCCCAGCTCTTGATAACTGACCAAGGGCAGCAAAGGGCCGAAGATCTCTTCCTGCATCAGTTTCATATCGTCGCTGACCTTGGTCAGCAGCAAGGTGGGCCATTTGCGCTGTTCGGCGCTGGGCAATTTGCGGAGTGGTTGCTCGCGGTCGGCTGCAAATACCTGTGCCCCTTTGGCGGTGGCATCTTCCAGGAGGGCGACCAGCCTGGCGGCCTGACGTTCGTTGACTATCTGGCCATAGTCCGGGGTGTTGGCAAAGTCGGGGTAGAACTGCTGGAAGCGGTGCCGATAGGCGCTAATAAACTCGGCCTCTTTGCCACTGGGGCAGAGAATATAGTCGGGGGCGACACAAATTTGCCCGGCGTTGAGGCACTTGCCATAGATGAGGCGCTCTACCGCTGTCTCCATGGGCATGTCCCGGGCGATTAACACAGGGGACTTGCCTCCCAGCTCAAGAGTCACAGGGGTGAGATTATCGGCCGCCGCGCGCATTACATGGCGCCCTACCTGAGTCGAGCCGGTAAACAGCAGATGATCGAAGGGCAGGGCGGAGAAACTGGCGGCTATTTCGGCTTCCCCTTCAATCACACAGACCTCGGAGCCATCGAAGACTTCGGCCAGCAGGGAGCGCAGGGCGGCATTGGTGTGGGGAGTATATTCAGACAGCTTCAACATGGCGCGGTTACCGGCGGCAATCACAGTGGCCAGCGGACTCAAGGACAACATGATAGGGAAGTTCCACGGCACTATGATGCCCACCACGCCTTTGGGCTGGTACTCCACCCTGACGCTGGCCGGGGCCAGCAATAATCCGGCATGGCGGCGACTGGGTTTCATCCAGCCTTTGAGATGCCTGAGGCTGTAGTTGATCTGGGTAACGACCGGCAGTATGTCGGAGATCAGGCTATCGTCGGTCGACCTGTGGCCATAGTCGCGACTGAGTGCATCTGTGAGGGCCTGTTGGTGTTTCAGCAAGGCTTGTTTTAATGCCTTGAGCTTGGCCTTGCGCTCGCCAAGGCTTGGCATGGGGGCGGCACTGAAAGCCTGGCGCTGCACGGTGAATTTTTGCAGCAGTTGCTGATTCTCCACTGTGAGCGGCTCTGGGTTAACAAGCGACATATTGCCTCCTTTGGCAGCCATTAGGCTGTCTTTAAAATAACCGACTGATTAGTCGGTCTGATGTTAGTTCAGTCTGCGCCTATTGGCAATAACCCGGCTATATTTGATATGGATCACAGAATGCGTCACGGCCGCCAACTAGACTGAAATCGAATAGATGGGGCCTTGTTTTTGAAATCGTTGACATAAGGAATTGATGATGAGCTTGAACATGCATGGTATTTCAATCGGAATTGAGCGTTATGGTGATGACGATTTCTTTGTCACCATGAAAGCCGTGGGAAAACTGACCCATGAAGACTATGAATATATGGTGCCTATGCTGGAGTCGGCGATATCCGGTGTGAAGGATCCGGATATTTACGCTTTGCTGGATGTTACCGAGATGGATGGTTGGGAAGCCAGAGCCATGTGGGACGATCTCAAGTTGGGGATCAAACATGGACGCCATTTCGAGAAGATTGCCATTATAGGCAATACCAGTTTGCAGGAATGGATGACCAAGATGGCCGACTGGTTTACGCCAGGGGACATGAAGTTCTTTGTTGACCGCCTCGATGCCATCGACTGGCTGAAAGACTAGACTGCCTTGCCATGAAATGCCCGCTGCCTGTGAGGAGGCGCGGGCATTTTTTTATTGCCATTCCAACAGGCTTTTGAGCTGCTCGCTACGCTCTTGAGTCAAGAGTGCCTGCCATTCCTGCTCACTGGTGGAGCCTTCAAGTGCGGCAAATAGGCGCGCATTGCTGTCGCGGTATTTAAGCCACAACCTCTGCACCGCGCGAAGGTCTTCTTGGGTCACTTCAAACATATAAAGTTCGGGGTCATCCGCCGGGCGCAGTTTTTTCATCAAGGCGCGGTAAACCTGGTTGAGCTCTTTGTCGGCGCCGGCAAAGTCAGGGAAAGTGCTCACCAGTTGCTCTTCGTTACTGAGCATTTCCAAACGTGCCAGATAGTTTTGTCTCTGCTCGCTCTGGGAGCCGATAATAAAGGCGCTGCGACCACTGCCGCCGTGGCCTTCCTCCCTTGAGGTTTTCGCTTGCAACCACAGCTCGAACGCACTGTTGGCCGCCTCAAGCAATTTAAGCGGCGCTAGCCCCAGGCGTTGTTTGATACTTTGGTTGATCCGCTCTAGTTTGGCGAGGCGTTGTTGCTCCTGTCGCTGCTCTTCCCGTGAGGCACAAAAGCCCATTCCCATGCTGGTAATCGCGCTGCAGAGATCAAATTCAGTGGTCTGTTTGGCATTTGAGGCGATTTTGAGCCTGTCTTTGACGGCGATATCCAGCTCGGCCGGTACCTCGGCGCCATAGCAGATGAGCTGCAGCACCTGGCGATCATAATTGTTGCCATCTTGCAGTTTGGAGAGATTCTCGGCCTGTTGCCACAAACGATAGCTATAGCCTTCCGCTAAGGGCGCGCTCAGGGCATTGAGCCGATTGAAGTCGGGCTTGCCGGCATAGATGCAGGCATCCAGTGTGGTTTGATAGTCGAAGCTAAAGTCCGGATGGTGACTTCTATACTGTTTTAACACCTCGGCCAGCCTGCGCGGGTCGGCACTGTTTGCTGAGCCGCCGCGGGTCAACAGACGCTCTGTCAGGTAATAGAAGGCCTTGGGGTGACCGGCCCTTGCCGCCTGGCTTAAATGGGCTATATCTTCGGCCAAAGGTAAGGAATAACTGTAGCTCAGCATGAAGTGGGCTTCGCTGCTGCCAAGGGCCGCGGCTTGTTCAAAGAGCGGTTTGGCCTGCTGGCTTTGTCCGGCTTGTTGCAGCGCCTTGGCTTCTTCTACCAGACTGGCAGCATTCTCGGCGTAAGCTGGGGTAAAAAAAATCGACAACAGGCTTACGGTAGCGGTTAAATGGAGTAAAGTATTCATAGGGTGTTTAAAAGTTTTGCAATATAACTTGTTGATATTATTCGGCAGGTATCTCATTAGTCGATGCCCGTCGTGTCAAGGAGGTCGCTATGCGTAACAAAGATATCCTCTGGCCCACTGATTTCAGTGATACAGCCGCGAGCGCATTGAGATATGCTATTGAAATGGCTAATCTTTACCATGTGGGGCTGCGAATTTTGCACGTGGTCGATCAGCCTTTCGGTGATGAAAACTATCAGCTGTTGATCATCACTCCGGAAGAACTGGCGCAAACCATGGAGAAGGCTGCGGCCGAGAAGATGCATGAGTTGCTGGCCAAGCTGAAAAGCCCACTGAAGATTGAAACTGTTATTCGCCGCGGTGACGCGGTTGATGAGATCCTGGCCGAAGCCGAGTCTGCCGATGTTGGCATGATAGTGATTGCCAGCCATGGTCGCAGTGGCCTGGCCCATTTTCTCAGCACCAATGTGGCCGAGGCCGTGGCCAACAAGGCTCGCTGCCCCGTGTTGGTGGTGAAGTAACAAGTCGATACTGCTTGAATGAGTACTAGAACGAGGAGCCGGGCTGCTCGAGAAAGGCCTGCTCCTCGGCGGTCGACTGCCGTCCCAATATGGCATTGCGATGGGGATAACGGCCAAACCTGTCAATAATCGCCTTGTGCCTCAACTCAAAGTCATAGTTGTCCCTGGTTTGTTCCGAGGCGAACAGTTCCAGGGCTTTTTGATGAATAACCGCCGACTCGCTGTGCATAAAGGGCATATAAAGAAATGCCAGCATAGGGGCTTGCAGCTGTTTGTCGGCGCCAATGCTGATCGCCTCCTGCGCTAAAGCCAATGCCATGGGATCGGCACTGAAGGCATCGGGAGTATCGCGGTGAATGTTGCGCGAGAACTGATCCAGCAGCAAAATTTCCGCCAGGCGCCCTTGTGGCGTTTGCCGCCAATGCCATAATTCGCCCTGACGGGCCGCATTTAGCAAGGCGCCGAAACGGCGATCAATTGTGTTGTCAAACTCAGGATCCTTGTCCCACCAAGCTTTGGGGCTTATCTCTTCAAACCAAAAATGGATTACCCGTTGTGGCCTGTACTCGGAAGCGATTTGAGCTGGCATGACAATTCCTTCTATTTGAATAGGATTAAATCCAGTTGCTGTAATCATGGGCGATAAGCCCAAGGGTTTGCGCCGCGATATCCTGCGCCTTGGCCAGCGGGATGGCTGGTAGTGTCAGTTCGCCGCTGGCGAGCCCAAGTTTGAGGCTCGCGAGGCCTCGGCGTTTTTGGCCCCTGCTTTGGATCAACTGCAGATGTTGCACCTTGCCCAGCGGCACCAACTGCCAACTGTGACCTAGGAGCCCTTTGTGGATCCAGAGATCGTTTTCAACCCGCCAAAAACCCCATTGACGATAGCGTAGATAAAGCGCCAGGACAGCCAACACTCCGACCAGCAACAGCAACCAGGTCTCTACTGCCGAGCCGATAAATGCCCACGCCAGCGGCGCCGGCGTTAAGCACCACAGCGCCCTATAGTAAAACCAGCTCGGGTGAATGGGGTGCCAACGATTGGGAATACCGTCGGCCTTGCTGCTTCTTTGGTTGAGCCTTTTCAGCAGGCGATGCACTTCGCCTCTACCGAGCGATGGAACCAACATGTGATTGTTGCTGCCGCCTTCCACTTCATTGCCTTTTATCTGCTTGAAGCTCAGAGTCCAGCGTTTCAGCCAGCGGGCCAGCAACGGCTGCTGCAAACTGATGAGTTGAATTCTGTGCTGCTTGAGTATGTCTTGCTGGTGGGACAGCAGGCCGCCGCTACGCTGTAAGGTCTCCGACTCCTGGGTCAGGCGATAGGGGACATATTTCAGCAGCGCCGCGACTATTGAGATCAAGGAAAACAACAGATAGCCAAGGAGCAGAAGGCCGACAAGGAACCCCAGCTCCAGCAGCAGGTTGCCACTGAGCTGCTGCTGATGCCAGTCGAAGACTTGTGTCAGCCCCAGCTCCATCAGTTGACTGCCTTCGAGCTGGCTGAGTACCGGGCCTGCGATGACGGCAAACCAAACAAAATTATTTTGATACAGGCCAAAGAGTGCCAGCTCTGCCAGGGACTTCTTCACCAGTAAGCGGGAGTTTGGTGGTGCAGAGGCGGGGGCGCTTTCGTCTGTGTCGGCCCGTTTCATCAATTGCCGCCTCAGTGACTCGGCCTGAGCTTGAGTGACTGCGCTCAAGCAGGCTTCATCCTTGGCTGAACCCGCAGTTTCCACTATCAAGTTACCCAGTCGCAAAGGCTTAAAGTAAAAAGGCTGTTCCAGACGCACATTCTGAATTCTGTCTATCGGCAGCTCGACTTTACGTTTGAACAGGGCGCCGCTGTGGACCTCGAGTTGCCCTCGAGTCAAGCGATAACGGAATTTACGCCAGCTCAACAGCCCATGGGCAAAAATCACTATCAGGGTCAATGCCAGTGCCAGTGGCAGCCAGACGGAGTCAAATCCCTGCTGCCAGCCGGTATAGAGAATAGGCACCAGGGCATAGCCGTTGCTGAGGAAGTGCTTTAGGCTGGAGAGGCTGAAACTGATGATTGCCCAAGGCGAGAGTGAGTGCCAATTGGCTTGCTGCACCTGGCTCAATTCGGCGTCTCCATCAAGGTGCCACTAACATTTTTACTTGCCAGAGACAGCAGATGTTGGCGCAGCGCTTCGGCGACTTCAATATCCAGCCCGGGCAGACTCACCTCGGCCGCCGAACTGCCGGCACTGTAGCAGCGCAAACTTGTCAGTCCGAAATGGCGCTGCAATGGCCCCTGAGACAGGCTCACATGTTGCAGCCTGCTGGCCGGCATGGCGGTATGGCTCTGCCACCAAAGCCCTTCACGCAGCAAAATGCCGTATTCACAAACGCCATAAGCCATGGCTTCGGCTTGTTTTAGATTGAGCCAGGTCTTGAATCCCAAAAGCAGCAGAGCCAGTGTGACCGAGATGATGACTCCAAGACCACTCAGCTTGGCGCTGAGCAGTAAAGCAGGCACTAGTAGCAGTATGACCAGCGCCATCAGCAACAGGTTTTGCCACAGCAATTGTTGACGGTAGCGGGGAGACAAGGGGGCCAAGGGTTGGCTGTCAAAGCCCAACCACTGCTGCTGAGGCAGGGGCGAGTGGGGCGAGCGGATATCCATGTGCTTTGAGTCCTTGAGGCATTGACCTGACTATAGCAATAGAGAGTTTGTCGCTTCAAGCCGCTAACTCGGATGGCAGAGACTTGATGCAGTTCCGGATCCTGAGCGATTGCACTTGTGTTAACAACTGGATATCAAGTAGTTTGGTTGCAAGACTTTGTTGCCTATGTGGCGCTCGTTTTCTCAAACGCGCCGCTACTGGCTGTAAACCATCAGGACGATGAGTATGTTCCAAGCCGATAAGGTATCCAAACAGCAAACTGCCTTTTTACGTAAGCTCTATCTGGCCCACCTGATAGACGATAGCCAACATAACCTGCTGTCCTTACAGAAGGAAACCGGCATGCCGCGCCGCACTTTGCAAGATGCCATTGCCGCCTTCGGCGATATAGGTATTCAGGTGGACTTTATTCAGGATGGCCGCAGGAATAATTCAGGGCACTACCACATCCGCACCTGGGGCCCGATTAACAGTGCCTGGGTTGGCACTCACCTGGAGCAGATCCGCACTCTGCTGTTTAGCGACATCTGAGCTTCTCTGTTGCCATTAACCGGCAGAAAGTTTACGGATTATTGTATCTTAAATCATGCCGTAACTTGTTCGTGTGTGGCTGAACTCGCGGTGAGGAAGTTATTTTTATAGCCTTACTTGCTCTCAAATAAAATTTAAGCAATTGATAAAGTTATATAAATACAAACCAAATCCAGCTTAAAATGAGCAGTGTCCAAGGTAACAAGAGTTGCCACTTGGGGATGTAGCTTGAAGGTATTTCGCTTGCCGCGACGCCGTCATCTTCGCCGGACTGAAGTTTCTTTTTCTGCCTCAGCTCTTGTTTGCGCGCCTTGTCTCTTTCCCTGGCCTTGGCCTTTTGTTGCTTCTTGTATTCAGCAATGCCTTTCTCTATGCCCTGGGCAATGAGGCGGGTTTGCTCCTTGGTCTGCCCCGCCTTTTGAGTGGCTTTGGCCACGCGCATGGCTTCGGTTTGGGTTTCGTTGGAAATCGCTGGCTTCTTGTTCATCTCTGATGGGGTTGATGGCTGACCCAAGAATTATACCTGCCTGCTTGGAGTTCTGACCACAGACGGCTTCACATCAAAGGCGCTTGTCGGTGCTGAACTTGTTCGGGGTCAAATGCTCTTATGGCAGGGCCATATTGCAAGGGCTTTTATTGTCAAGATTTTGATCGCTTCAAAAATAGAGTCTCTGCCCCTGCGCGTCGGCGAAGGTACCCGGTTGATAGTGCCAGACCCTGGAAATCAGTTCAGGCGTCAAAGCCTGTTGAGGCTCGCCCTGAACCAGGAGTTTTCCTTTGTCCAAAACCAGCAACTGATCGGCATAGTGACTGGCCTGGTTGAGGTCGTGCAGCACGGCCAATACAGTGTAGCCCTGCTCATGTGCCAGCTCTCTGGCGAGCCGCAGTACTCTGTGTTGCTGGGCCAAATCCAGCGCCGAAGTGGGTTCATCCAACAAGAGTACAGGCGAGTGCTCGGCCTGGGCCAATTGAGTCAAAACCCTGGCCAACTGAACCCGCTGGCGTTCACCGCCGGACAGTGCCGGATAGCTGCGCTCACTCAGGTGAGCCAGATCCAGACGCCAGAGTTGCTGCTCAACCAGTTGGGCGGCATCTCTGGCACTGAGACTGAGAGGATACAGGCCCATGGCTACCACTTCACGAACGCTGAAGGGAAAGCTGAGACTCGAGTGTTGCGGCAACATGGCCAGATGCCTGGCCAAGGCTTGTTTCGGCCACTGCCCAAGAGGCGAGCCGTGAAAGCTTATCCGCCCGGCATCGGCCTTGAGCTCCTGAGTTAACAGCCGCAGCAGACTGGACTTGCCAGCGCCATTGGGCCCCAATAGAGCGTAAAATTGGCCGCTTTGCAGTCGGCAACTGACATCGGTCAGCAAGGGCTTGTTGTCGACTCTGGCATGGAGATGTTTGAGCTCCAGTACTTGCTCAGTAACTACGGTGGACTCAAATGATATAGCCGGTGTCTGTGCGGCAGTTGTTGTGGTCACGGATTCGAGTGAAGGCATGGAGTACCTCAATAAAGCTTACGTCGCTGACTTAGCAGCAGATAGAGGAAGAAGGGAGCGCCGAGCAGAGCCGTCATCAGGCCGACAGGGATCTCGGCCGGTGACATCAAGGTGCGGGCCCCTGAGTCGGCCAAGGCCAGCAGCACGGCGCCGAGAATGGCACTCAGCGGCAGCAGTTGCCGATGATCCGGCCCCTTGAGCAGCCGCACCAGATGTGGTACCACCAGTCCGATAAAACCTATGATGCCGGTGGCCGCCACGGCAACACCGACACCCAAAGAGCAGAGTAAGATCAACTTCAGCTTGAGCCTGTCTACCTCTATGCCCAGATGACGCGCCTCGGATTCGCCAAGCAACAGGGCGTTGAGCGCCAATGCCTGTTTGTTGAACTGCCAACTCACCAAGGCCAGTACCGGCAGACAGATAAATACAGATTGCCAACTGGCACCGGCGATGGCCCCCAGTTGCCACAGGCTGAGATCCCGCAGTGCCATGTCGTTGGCAAGGAAAGTCAGCATGCCAATTCCGGCACCGGCCAGGGCGGTAATAGCCACCCCGGCCAGCAAGAGTAACACCACTGAGGTGCTGCCACCTGAAGTGGCGAGCCGGTAAACCAGTAAACTGGTTGCCAGACCGCAGAGAAAAGCACCAAGGGGGACGGCATAGCTGCCAAGATGTGGCAGTAGCACTATGCAGATGGCGGCTCCCAGCGCCGCGCCCGAGGACACACCTATGATGCCGGGATCCGCCAGAGGGTTACGAAACAGGCCTTGCATTACGGCGCCGCACTGTGCCAACAGGGCGCCGACAATCAGTGCCAGCAAGGTTCTCGGCAGACGGACATTTTGCACTATCAGGGCATTGGCTTCCTGCCCGGCGGCGATTGAGCCAAGCAGGGAGTCGATTATATCGCTCAAGCCTATGGTCACAGGTCCGGTTGCTATCGAGAGCAATGCGGAAAACAGCAGCAGGCTGGCGAGTCCTGGCCAGAGCCAGGGGTGACGGTGGGTGGGCAGCACGGCAGCCATGATTATTGCTCCAGCAGTTCCTGATTCAGGGATTCGGCCGCTTCAATGGCGGAGATACCCAATCCCCCGAGCAATGCCTGAGGTTGAAGATCCCGGATCAAACCGGCTTTTCCGGCCGGAGTATGGGCCAGTAGCGGCATGCTCTTCAGTAGCTTATCGGCTTGAGGTTCGGGTTGCTCGCTGGCGCTTGAGAGTAAAATCAGCTCTGGCTTGAGCGCCAGAATGCCTTCCTGAGACAGGCTGCGGTAGCCGCTGAAGTCGGCGGCGTTGGTGGCACCGGCCAGCTGGATAATGATATCGGCGGCCGTATCGGCGCCGCCGACCCTGGCGGGACGCTCTGACTGCAACAACATAAACATGACTCTGGGTGGATGTTCGAATTTGGCCGCTGATTGCGCCAATTGCTGTAACCTGTCACCCAGGGTATTGGCCAGTTCGGTGGCGGCTTTTTCCTTATTCAGAGCCTTTCCCAGAGTGAGAATATTTTGCTGTAGTTGCTCGGCGGTATCGGCCGCATTCAGGGTGATAACCGGCACACCGGCCTGTTTTACCAGCTCTATACTGCTGGCCGGTCCCATCACAGAGGTGCCAATCAGGAGATCCGGTTTTTGCGCCAATATGCCCTCGGCTGAAAGCATTCTGTGGTAGCCGAGTCTTGGCAGTTTCAGCGTTCCTGGCAGGGCGCTGCTGGCGTCAACAGCCACCAGTTGTGGGGCGGCATCCAATGCCAGTACCAATTCAGTGACGCCGGCACCGGCACTGATCACTCGCTTGGGAGGTTCTTCTGCGGCAAAAAGCGGCATGGCGAGCAGGCCACAGAGGAAGATAAGAGAGTTTTTCATTCTAGCTCCAAAATAATTCAGGGACTCATCGCCACAGACTTGTGTCTGAGGTTTCATCAGTTGTTTAGGGTTCCATCAGGACCCTGGTCTGGCTGATCTGCAGCCGTTGCAGCAGACTCAGCAGTTGCATCAGCGGCTGGACTCTTGCCTCCTTGTCGGCGGCTACCACCAAAGTCAGTTCGGGATTGTCGGCCAGCGCCTGAGTCAGTGCCTGCTCGAACGCGTCGAACCGGGCAAATTTTTGTTCGTTGAGCGCCCAGAACGGCGCCTGGGGTAACACGCTTACCGTCAATTGAGTCTGTGCTTGTGGGCTCAAAGTTGTGGCACTGTTATCCGGCACTTCAATCGGCAGGCTCAATAACTTGGGATTGGCTGTGAGCAGCAAAAACACCAGCACAATGAAGATGATGTCTATCAAGGGGGTTAGATCCAGGCCGCTATCCAGGCCATGCTCTTCCTTAATTTCAATCATGACAGCGGCTCCGGATGGCGACGCTTGCCATTGATTTGACTGAGTTTGGTCAGGTTAAAAGCAGCGTAATCATTGTCTTCGCCCTGCAGTGGAACCCCTTCCAGCCAAAGGTTGAGTTGATTCAGTACATGGGCGCAGGAGGCCACTGAGCGCTCGGCCCAGAGTCCGAACAGCTGCGCGCCCAACAGCGCGGGTACGGCGATCAACAGGCCGGCGGCTGTGGTGTACATGGCCAATCCCAAGCCTGAAGCCAACAAGGCCGGAGTGATACTGTCACTCTGATTGGCGCCAATGTCATTGAACATCTCCAGTAACCCCAGCACAGTGCCGAGTAAACCCAGAAGCGGGCTGATGGCACCTATGTATTGCAGCAACTTGAGCCCGGCGTGGAGTTTGCGTTTCTCCTTTGCCAGCCAAAGTGACAACAACTCTTCCCGCAGCGCCTTGGGTTGTGCGGCCTGTCTCAGCAAATGGCGGGCACCGCAGGAAATCAGTCCCCGGTTATCTTTCAGGCGTTCAAGCAGGCTGTCACAGCTTTCATCCAGTGTGCCGCTGCGCAATTCGCCGAGCCAGGATTGGCGCCTGAACAGGCTCGGCAACAAGATGGCAAAGCGCTCCAGCAATATCATCAGGGTCAGAAAGGCGCAGATGAGCAAAGGCCAAGTGAGATCGCCAAGTTGCTGGTGCAGGCTTTGGTACAAACTTAATTCCATCGTGTCTCCAACTGTTAATTAAGGGCGAAGCGAACCGGCACCCTGACTTTGAAACGGGCGGCTGAGGCTTGGGAAGGAATGCTGAACTGCCAGTGGCGTACGGCGGCCAATGCCGCTTCATCCAGAATGGAATAGCCTGAGCTGCTGACGAGCAGGGCGTTTTGGGTTTTGCCTTGATGATCAAAGAAGATGTCTACCAGAGCCGTGCCCTCAAAGCCCCGCTTGCGGGCGAGTCTGGGGTAGTTCGGTGGCGTCGGCGGGCTGGCAAAAACAGGCTCAGCCAGCTCTATTGTGTGATTCAGCCCTGAGGTGGTGGCTGTTAGAACCGGCGACGAAGGAATGCCCGGCTTTTCCTCATGGGACACAGGCTCTTCTTGCTGAGTTGTTGAGGCGTGTTTCGGTTCAGATTTATCTTCTCTCTCTCGCGGTTTTTCCTGAGTCGGTTGTGGCTTACTCATCTTTGAGGCTTGTTTCTGACTCGCTTTGGCAGGTTTGGCATTTAGCTGCTCAGACTTTGGTTGCTCAGACTTTGGCGACTCAGGGTTTGCCACATTCTGCTTCAACGGTTTTTTATATTGAGGTTCGCTATGTTCAGCTTCTTTATGCTTAGCGGATGGGGCCTTTGCCGCGGGGTGGCTTTCGGCGGTAGCAGCCTGGTTTTGAGTCTGGGCAGAGGCAGTTTGGGGCGCTGCAGCAGGGGCTGCGCTGAAACTCAGCTGCAAACCGCCCTTGGTGGGCATTACCAAAGGATCTGGGGGGGCTGTCTGAGAGGCCAATACCGCACTCTGAAGTGACAATGCCATGAGCGCAAAACCACAATAACGCTTGGGGGTCACGCCGTTACTCCTGTTTACAACCGCTTGTTGCTGCGGGTGAATGTTCAAATTCAACTAAGCAAGGACCCGTAAGGCTCAATGCTGTTCTGTTTTGGGTCGGCTCTGTCCCTGAGCCGCCACCATTCCATGGTTCCTACTTTTACTGCCTAACCAGTTTTTACCGCTTGGCTAGCTTTTACCGTTTGAATAGCACCGCATTTCGTACCGACAAATGGCTTAGCTTCCCGAGTAACTTCCCTTTCTTCAGATTAAAATATATTAGAGTAAATAATATTGCAAATGATAATAATTACTATTTGATCATCTTCTAAAGTTAAGCTAGAGTGCCGGCGTAAGTGGTGTTATCCCGGGCTTGCTGTTTGCCCCTGGGCTCAATTTATTTTCAGTAATGCCACTCCCATGAGAAAGGCTGGAGATACAGCCTGATAATCTGTTTGAGGATCAAAGATGATGAATAGAAAGCCGCTGGTTATGGCTATTACTCTGGCATTGGGGACTCCCCTCCTGAGTTTGGCCGCTGTTGCCGAGCAGGTAAAAACAGCTGAATTTGATGAAGTGCTGGTAAGTGCTACCCGCATTCAGGAGAAAGTCTCTGAGTCCAGCCGCAGTGCAGTGGTTGTCGGCGAAGAGCAGTTGGCTGAGAAGCAGGGCGACTCGGTGGCCGAAGTGCTCAAAACGGAAGCCAACATCAATATCGCCAATGGCCCCAGGGCGTCTGCCCAACAGGTGGAAATTCGTGGCCTCAGTGGCCAGAGAGTATTGCAGACCATAGATGGTGCCAGGCAAAACACCAGCGCTGGCCATAGAGGCACCTTCTTTATGGATCCTGAGCTGCTCAGTTCTATCGAGGTGGTACGCGGCCCGGCTTCCAGCCTTTGGGGCAGTGGCGCCATAGGTGGCGTGGTATCACAAAATACCAAGTCGGCAAGAGAGATGCTCGACGAAGGCCAGAGCTTTGGTGGTTATCTCAAGCAAGGTTATGAAGCCAATGGCCAGCGCAGCAAGAGCAGTGGTGCCATTTATGGTGCCAAGGGCAGTATCGACTGGTTGCTGAACGGCAGCTACAGCGACGGCGACAATATCAAGGCCGGTAATGACAATACCCTGGAAAACAGCGCCAGCCGCAGCCGCAGTGGTTTGGCCAAGTTTGGTTGGCAGTTGGACGAGGCACAAAGGCTGCAGCTTTCCGGCAGGATCAATGAGATCTCCGAGGCCGTGCCCAGCAATCCGGCCACAGGTGTCAGCAATAGTGTGCCTCTGGTGCGCCGTGACAGCAAAGATTCCAACCTGACCCTGGACTACAGCCTGGCACCAAGGGGCAATGCCTTGCTGGATCTGGATGCCAAGTTCTACTGGAACAAGACAGATTATGATGAGAATCGCCTGACCAAGGGCCAGTTCGACACCACAGAATATGAAACCCTGGGGTTCAGTATCGCCAATCGCAGTCAATGGCAGGGGCTCAAATTAACCTATGGTCTGGATGGCTACCGCGACCAGATAGAAACCTTCCGTGATGACAGCGGCCAGAGCGGTCAGCGTCCCGGCAACATAGATGGTGAGTCTCGGGTGTGGGGCGCTTTCGTGGCCGCCAATATCGCCCTGGGGGAAAACTGGTCATTGGATCCGGCGCTGCGTTACGACAGCTTTGAAAACGAAAGCAATAACCTGGGTCATTCCAGTGATGACGATGCTTTGTCTCCCTCGTTGGCACTGGTGTGGAAGACAGCGCCATGGCTGACACTCAGTGCCCGTTACGATGAAGCCTTCCGCGCGCCATCAGTGGAGGAGATGTACTCCAGCGGCACTCACTATTGTATTCCATCCATCCCCAATTTCTTGCCCAACGGCCTGTGTAATACCTTCGAGGTCAATGAAAGCCTCAAGGCTGAAAAGGCCAAGAACAAGGAACTGAAGGCCGATATGCGCTTTGCTGAGCTGGCGGGCAACGATGAGTTGGCGCTGAGCTTGAGTGTATTCAGAAACGATGTCGATGACTTTATTGAGCAGCGGGTGACCAATCCATTGCATGGTATTCCCAGGCTTGAGCAGAATACCCGTTGGGATAACGTCGACAAGGCCAGGCTGACCGGTTTCGAACTGACGGGGAAGTATCGTATCAATCAGACCCGCTTATCACTCAGCTATGGTCAGACTGAAGGCAAGGACAGGCATGACGGAGGTTATCTGGCCAATATTCCGGCCAACAAGCTGGTGCTCGACTTGTCGCAGGGGATCATGGCGGGCGATATGAAGCTGGGAACCCGGGTCAGCTATAACGCCAGTCAAGACAGGGTGCCCAAAGATAACCCGGTTAACCGCTACCAGGACTACACCCTATGGGATGTGTATCTGGCCTGGGAGCCTGCCATGGGGACCTTCGAAGGGTTGCGGGTCGACTTTGCCATTGAAAACATTGGCGATGAAGAGTACATCCAAGCCTGGCAAACACTTATGGATCAAGGGCGCAACTTCAAGCTCTCGGCCCGCTACCGTTTCTGATGGAGCAACAGATGCAGATAAGCGATACAACAAGGGCGGTCGCTGGCCGCCTGCAGATAGCAGCCGCCATGCTGGAACACCCTGAGTGGTTGCCGGCCGATGCCGCCGCCAATCTGGGGATTTCTGAGCTTGAGGTGGTGCAGGCATTACCGGCCGAGCAGCAGCAATTCTTGCCGCTGGAATGGCTGGAAGCCCTGCTGCAGGCACTGCCTGAGTGGGGTAAGTTGACCACCATAGTCACAGTTGCCGGGCAGATATTTGAATTCAAAGGCGACTTCCCCAAGGGAAAGACGGCTCATGGCTATTTTAACCTCTACAGCAAGGGAGATGGCCTGCATGGCCATCTAAAATTGGAGAATTTCAGTGCCATCGCCTTGATAAGTCGTCCATTTCGGGGCACTGAAAGCCATTCGATTAATTTCTTCGGCCCTGATGGCGTCATCGTTTTTAAGGTCTATTTGGGCCGGGATCAACAACGCAAGCTGCTGCCGCCACAGTTGGCACTGTTTGCCGACTGGCGTCACCGTGGTGAAGTGGCTGCCCAAAAGGGGGAAATATGACCAGTGAAAACCAACGCCTGCAGGAAAAACTGCTGCCGGAAATCGAAGAGTTCAAACAGGGGCGTACCACCTTGCAGTTGGCGACCCAGGATGCCAACGGGATCCCCAACGCCAGTTATGCGCCGTTCGCGCTGGCCGATGATGGTTTCTATATTCTGGTAAGCGATCTGGCGCGTCACGGTATCAACCTTAAACAGTCACCGCGGGTATCTGTGATGCTGGTGGAAGACGAAGCCGAGGCGCGCAGCGTGTTTGCCCGCCGCCGCCTGACCTTTGATGCCGCCGCCGAGCTGATAGCAAGAGACAGCCCGAGCTTTGCCAAAGGGGTACAGGTGTTGTCCGGGCGCTTCGGTGAGATGATAGATAACCTGGCGGCCTTGACCGATTTCAACTTGTTTAAGCTGGTGCCCGAGCGCGGTCTCTATGTCAAAGGCTTTGGCCAGGCGTTCAGTCTCAGCGGTGCCGAGTTGTTGGATGTCAACTGGATGCGTGATGGTCACCATGGAACGCCCAAGGCCGTACCTGCCTGAGCTGGACTCATCGGCGCTTTGGCGCCACAATCCTGATTAACAGTCATTGTCTGGATTTTCGCTTGTCTGCTCCTCAAATTGCTTCGGCTCGGATCCTGCCCTGGATCCTGAGCTTTCTTAAGCCTTATCGTTTGCGGGTTGCCCTGGCGCTGCTGTTTCTGCTGCTGGGGTCATTGGCCTGGCTGGCCCTGGGGCAAGGGGTTCGCTTGATAGTGGATGAGGGCTTTATGGCCGACAACTCGGGGCGCCTCAACGAAATTGTGTTGTTTATTCTGGGGATTACCCTGGTCAGTGCCGTGGCCGTGTTCTGCCGCTTTTATCTGATGACCTGGCTCGGTGAGAAAGTCAGCAACGATATTCGCCGCTTGGTGTATCACAGGTTACTGGAACAAAGCCCGGTGTTTTTCGCCCGCTTGCGCACCGGGGAAATCATCTCCCGCTTTACCGCCGACAGCACTCTGTTGCAGACAGTTATAGGTTCTAGCCTGTCGATGGCGCTGCGCTCTTCAGTGACCACTATAGGTGGCTTGGTGATGATGGCTTTTACCAGCATCAAGCTCACGGCCTTGGTGCTGCTGGCCGTGCCGCTGGTGTTGGTGCCTGTGGGCTTACTCGGGCGGCGGGTACGCAAGCTTGCGCGCACCAGTCAGGACAGTGTCGCCGATCTCGGCGCCTATGTGGATGAAACCTTGCATGAGATCCACACGGTACAATCCTATGGTCACGAGGCTCGCGATCGCGACAATTTTGACGGCTACCTGGCGGCGGTGATGCGTGCTGCCAGTGGTCGCATCCGCTATCGCTCGGCACTGATCTCCTCTGTCATGTTGCTGACTATTGGCGCCATAGTGGCTGTGACCTGGGTGGGGGCCAGAGACGTAATGGCCGGTGTGGTCAGCGCCGGTGAGCTGTCGGCATTCATGTTTTACGCCATGATGGTGGCCGGCGCGGTGGCCACCATAAGCGAAGTGATAGGGGATATTCAGCGGGCTGCCGGTGCCGGCGAACGCTTGATGGAGCTGGCCGAGTCCAAGGCAAATATTGCCGAGCCGGCCAAGCCGCTGGCGCTGCCCAGTCCGCTCAAGGGAGAACTCAGAATAGAACAGCTGAGTTTTGCCTATGATGAGGGCGCAACTGTGCTTGAGGATCTCAATATCCATATTCAACCCGGTGAACGGGTGGCTCTGGTTGGGCCCAGCGGCGCCGGCAAGAGTACGCTGTTTCAGCTGCTGCAGCGTTTCTATCAGCCGAGTTGCGGCCGCATTCTGCTCTATGGTGTCGATATCGCTTCTGTATCATTGGCGAGCCTGAGGGCACAGTTTGCCCTGGTGCCCCAGGAGTCGGTGATCTTCGCCACCAGTGTGCTGGAAAATGTGCGTTATGGCCGCCCGGAGGCCAGCCTGGAAGAGGTGGTTGCCGCCTGTAAGGGCGCCAGAGCTCATGAATTTATCAGTGAGTTTGCCCAGGGGTATGATACCTATTTGGGTGAGCGTGGCGTGCGTCTTTCCGGTGGTCAAAAGCAGCGAATTGCCATTGCCCGCGCCATCTTGGCCCGCAGGCCTTTACTGCTGCTCGATGAAGCCACCAGTGCCCTGGATGCGGTCAGTGAAGTCAAGGTCAAACAGGCTTTGGATGAGTTGATGGCGGGACGAACCACTCTCATCATAGCCCACAGATTGGCGACAGTGCTCAATGCCGACCGTATTCTGGTGCTGGAGCGGGGGCGATTATTGGCCAGTGGCAGCCACAGTGAGTTGATGCAAACCAGCCCGCTGTACCGTGAATTTGCCAGTCTGCAGTTGCTCGCGCCCGATAGTCTGGCCAGTGGCTCAAACGAGCCCGGGCAGACATCATCGCTGGCTTGATCTCAGCGCTTCTGTTTTAAATAAATGATCAGGCCAGTCACCGCCAGCAACAATAAGGCGATCGCCGCCAGATCCATCAGATAACTACCGGCAGCGCCGAAGATCCGGCCGCTGTGCAGATCCTGAAGAACCCTGTGCCAGGACAGGCGACTGGCGCGAATATCTCCGAGCAACTGCTGCGTTTGTATCTTTGCCCCTTCGAGTGGTTTTATCCAGGGGAGGGCAACCAGGCTGCTGGCCGCTTGCCAATCCAACAGTTCGCTGTCGCTGCGATATTGGCCCCGGGATGTTTTCAGCCAGACACCGCCGGGCTCGACTGCCATGGCGTTTATCTGCGGCGGCAAACCTGTCAGCTCGGTTTGGGTTTCCAGCACAGCAAGATCCTGGCTCAAAATCGTCAAACTGTTTCGGGTCAGCATTAGCCACTTGTCTTCAAAGGGGGCTATGGCCAGTATCTCATCGGTTTGCTCGGCTAGCGGCGTGCCGGCTATCCAGGCCTGTCCCTGACTGCTGCCCGCCAGCGGCTGGGCTTGCCAGACTTTGACATCTTCCGGGGCGCCAATGCCGTAATAGTCTTGCAGCCATTGCCAGTGCACGCCTTGGGATAGGTTCAGCTCACGGCTGTGATTCAAAGCCAGGCCGGTCAGAGTCAGCAGCAACACAAGCACACTGCTGATGATGCCAATACGTCTGTGCCAGGGGCGCAGGGCGCGCAGGAGACGGACTCGAAAGTCCGGATGTTTACGTGTCATCTGGGCTCGCTGTTTTGTTGCAGGCTGTGTTGTTGCAGACCGTGTTGCAGGCTGAGTTGCCGGTCAAGATAGAGGGCGATGCGGGCCAGTTTGGTCAGGGCCCTGACGGAAAGTGTCGCTCCGGTAATGCCATCTATATGTTTGTCCAGCTGTTTATCTTTTGTGAGTGTTGCCGATTTAAATTGGTCGGTAAAGAAGTCGTGCCTGACTTCATCGCCGCGGCTTTCGCGGTAGATAAGCACCTTGGTGCGATAAATCTGCCCATGGCGCACCTGAATGCCCACAGTGATTGGCGCTTCTTTGCCTATCTCCTCGAGGATCCAGACAGTGTCGTCTCCCTGCTGCCAATAGCGGGTACGCAGCGGCCGAAAATCGTGGGCCAGTATCTCTTCTATGACCTGGCGTTGCTCGGCGCTGAACCAAAAGACTTTGGCTTTCGCTTGACCTTTACCTTGGGAGCCCAAGGCCTGGGTGACAAAGTCTGCCGGGCTTTGGTAAACGCTTTGCGCCGCCTGGGTTTGAGCGACCGGCAGCAAAAACAGCGAGAGTAATGCAATAAGAGTCTTCATAAATGCCTCAATGAGGGCGCCCCAGAGGGCACCCAAAGATCATCAGAACTGATAACCTACGCCCAGATTGAACCCATCTGAGTCTGACTTACCGCCACGTTTTTCGTAGTCGGCCTTGAACACCACATTCTCGTGCAACCAGTAGTTGATACCCACATTGGTTTGGGTTTCTTTGGTGTCTTGATTGTCACCGGCGTTGTTGTCCCATTCGTTGTAGCGGGCGAAGATACCGAACTGCTCGTTAAAGCGGTAGGACGGTTCTATGTACCAGCCATTTTGCTTGTCGCGGCCCAGTGCTTCGGCTTCAAATCCATCTATGTCCCACTCGGCATAGAGGGCTCTGATACTGAAGTTTTCTAGGTGGTAGATAGCATGCGCCGACCACATCAGGGCCGAGGCGGTGTCTACACTGGCTTCCCCTTGAGTCAGATCCGATTGGTATTGAACCGTCGCGGCCAGCTCCAGGCCGGGAACGGCTGTGTATTTCACCCGGCCGGTATAGGCCAGATCGTCAGCCTTGGCCTCGGAAACCTTTTGGCGACCGCTTCTTGGCTTATAGGCATTTTTACCTGTGGTAGGGACATTCAGACCCGAGGTCACGGCCGCATCGAAGGCCAGTCCAGGAGCCGCCTGGATATTCATTGCCAGACCCGCTTCCCACCAGGTAGCCGGGAGTATGTCTTTCTCAACCGGGTTGCGCTCGACACCATAAAATGCCGGTGGCTCGTGGGTTTCATTGATGATGCCAACCGGCATCAGGAACAGACCCGCCTTGGCAGTCAGGGCTTGGTTGAAGTCGTGCTCTATGTAGGCCTGCTCCAGCTCGACTTCACCATTTTGACCATCGCCTGAGATGGAGTGCTCCACTTCCAGCTCGGAGAAGAAACGGGTGTCTTCGGTAAACTCATGGCCGAAGAAGAGCACGAAACGGTGGAAGTCGAACTCTTTCTTATCCTCGCCCAGCTTGTTGTCTATGTTGTTGTAGTGCAGCTCACCATAACCGCCGATAGTGGTGGCGGTTTTTTGCGGCGTGGCATCTACCACCTCGGCGGTCTGTTCAACCCGCTCAGCGGTTTGCTCGACACGCTCGGCAGTTTGTTGCTGACGCTTTTCGGTTTCTGCCAGACGGCGCTCCAGATCCTTGAGGACCTTCTGCTGCTGTTCGATGATTTTGCGCAGCTCCTGAGTCTCGTCCGAGGCGAATGCCTGTGGGCCGCACAGGGCTGTCAGTAGCGCACTGGCAATGAGAGTTTTCTTGATCATCTTGGTTCCCGTTGTGATGTTACTGTTGTTGAAATCGAGCGAATTCTAGCAATTGATTTAATAAATGCAAACGATTTGCATTTATTGTTGTGATCAAAATTAACAAATGTCAGCGTCTGTAAACCGAGTTGTTATTGTTGAGGTTTTGCCTGAAAAACTGGCTTTACAAAGTAAGCTTTTGATCTTTTAAGCAAAGTAGTAAGGCTGTATTTGAGTTATCCGGCAGAGCTTGGAACCATTTTCGGATAAAGTCGCTGAAGTGCGATTGCTTGATTTTTAAACATTTAACCTTGGCTGGAAGTCAAGGCCAACAGATCGGGTGAGTTATTTGTCAAAAGGCGGTTAAACTGATAAACCTTTTTATTCCGGTTAGCCTTGGCTTTGTGAGTGTTCGAACAAGATGTTTCTAGTTGATTATTTTAAAAGAGAAAATAACCAAATAACCATAGGCCGCAAGCAGGCCAGTGATTTTGCCAAGGGAGTAGCAGGGGATTTCAATCCTATCCATGATGAGGATGCCAAGCGTTTTTGCGTTCCAGGCGATCTTCTGTTTGCCCTGGTGTTGAACGATTATGGCCTTAGCCGCCGGATGCTGTTTAAGTTTGAAGGCATGGTCGGTGACGGCGTATGTCTGCATTTTCCTGGTGATCAGGGGGCCGAGCTGGCGATAGAAGATGAGCGCGGCAAACGCTACCTGAATGTCCATCGCGAAGGTGAAACGCGCCACTGCGAGCGGCAACTGGAGTCATTTGTCCGCAGTTATGTGGCTTTTTCCGGTCTCAACTTTACCCATGTTTTGGTGCCTTTGATGCGCGAGCATCAGGTCACCATTAATCCGGCGCGGCCCTTGGTTATCTATGAAAGCATGGGTTTTGAACTGGACACCCTGGAGTTTGAGCAGGTTAAACTGGAGCTGATTAACAGCAATCTCAAAGTCGATGGCAAACGCGGTGATGTGACGCTGGATTTCGCGCTTATCAGTGATGATAAACAGGTAGGAACCGGACGTAAGACCTTGGTACTCAGTGGCTTACGTCCTTTCGACGAGGCGGCAGTGGAGGCCATGGTCAGTGAGTATCAGGCGCGCCGCGATGGCAGCTGGAATGGCGGCGGCTCGCAGACAAACGCCTGAATTCAAACTGCGTTGGCTTCTGAGTCCTGTGCCAGCTCACTTTCGACTCGATTACGCCCAAGCTGCTTGGCTTGATAAAGAAGTTTATCCGCAGTATCAGTCAGTTGACTGAAGCTTTGGCAACCGTCGGCGTCCAAAGCCACTCCCTGGCTAACGGTGAGTCTCAGTGGCTCGCCATTTTCCAGGGTGAATATGTGCTCGGCCACGCTTTGCCTAAGGGTTTCGGCAACAGACACAGCGTCATTCAAGCCGGTATTGGGCAGCAATAACATAAACTCTTCACCGCCAACCCGAGCCAGCAGATCATCCTTCCGCAGCAAGGCTTTCATCACCTTGGCCAGTTCGATCAGCACTCGGTCGCCGTTATTGTGGCCATGAGTGTCATTAACCTTTTTGAAGCTATCTATGTCGAGCGTGATTAACGCCAGCGGGCCATGTCTGCGCTGGACTTTGGCCGGCAACAACAGTGATTTCAGTCGAAAAAGCAGTGTGCGCCACTTAGGTTGCGACTCCTGGCTTTGCTCCTCTGAAGCTTGATGGTACAGCAACCAACCTGCCAGATAACGGCGGTTATAGAGGCCGGTGAGGCTGTCGGTCTTGGCCAGCAGTCCCCACTTCAAGCGTGAGCGATTGAGCCAGAGAATGATGATAGTGGCCAGTAACAGCAGCAACAGGATGATGCTGCTGATGATATTGAGTTGATTCAGGGTCGTGCGGTTGGTTTCCAGCTCCAGTTTTTGCAGTACGTTGTTCCAGTTGAGATCCTGGTTTTCAAATTCGAGACGTTCTAAGTTAAACAGTAACTGCTGGCGATCCAGATTACTGACCAACTCCTTGGAGCTGTATACGGCGAAGCGTTGCTGGTACTGATCCAATACCTCGTAAGCGCGCTTGAAATTACCCAATCCGGCAAAGCCTTCGGCGCTGACCTTTAACAATTCTATCTGGGAGCGTAACAAGGCTTTTTCCTTGGCAAAGCTGATAAGCAGAGGGTCGACATAGACGGCCATTTCGGCGTACTTATGCTTGTTGAGTAACTCTTGGGCCTTGAGCAGTTGAAAGCGGCTGGTATAGAGGGTTGAAGTCTCGCGATATTGCAACTTGTCGGCCAGTTGCAGGTGCTTTGCCATGGACGACACATCCCCGGAATCCCGGTACTTCAGCGCTAGTTCTACATTGATGCGAAAGCGATACAGGCCGTATCCCAATACTCTGGCCAGTTCCAGCGCCGCTTGATATCTATCTATGGCTATTTCAACCTGTCCCTGCTGCTCGTCCAACTGAGCCAATTCCAATTGCACCAGCATCTGGTTGTAGGACATCCTTCTGTCCTTGAAGAATTTGAATGCTTTCTTAAGCAGTTTTTCCGAGCGCTCAAAGCCGTTAAGGCGCACCAGAAGGTGGCCCATGCCAAAGGAGATCCGCTCCAGCAACTCCTTGTTCTGGCTCTGTTCGGCGGCGTCCAATGACAGCATCAGGCTGGCATAGGATGCATCCAGCTTGCCTTGCTGTTCAAGCGCCTTACTTTTTAGTAGCAGGGCTTCAGCCTGAACCACTTTATCGGCCGAATTTTGCTGACTATCTATTATTTTTTGCAGTTCGCTGATGGCCTGTGTGACCTTGCCGGATTGCAACATCACCTGTACCAGTCTCAGTTCCAGCAGGGTATGTTCGCTGGTTCCCGGAACCGCCAGTTTCAGGCCCTCTTTGGCGGCTTGTTCGGCGGCGGGGCTCTCATGCAGCAGCAGAGATACTGTCGCCTTGGTCAGATAAAAACGGGTCAGCAGGGGCTTGGGCAGGTCTTTGAGTTGCCCGCTTTCCATCTCGTACAGTTGAGCCTGCGACCGTTGCGGCAGTGAATAGAGCTGGCTTTCGGCCCCTTTAAGCAAGCGGGAGAATTGCTCTGCGTTGGCCGCCGACAGAGCAGGGCTGGCCAGTATCATTATTATTGCTATCCATGGCAGGCAGAAGCGTTTCTTCATACTTTTAGTGCTCTTTGAACCGAAAATGTCTGATAAAAGTGATATTGGGGAGGGATTATCGCGTTCACGGCTTGGGTTTGTCTAATTATTCGCGGGTGACTACTTAAGTTTGGGAATTGTCCGATGGAGCCGGAGTGCCCGAAGGAGCTAGGTGATCAACAAATGGCGGAAAGGCGGGTTGTCGTAAAAACAGCGCCGATAACCGCAAATTTTGTTTGGCTATCGGCGCTTGTGGATCAGTTTTCTACTAGCGTTTGATAGGAGCCGTCGTTGGCAGGGCTGTTTTCAGTTTGCTGATCCAGACGGCTTATTTTGACTTCGGCTATCTGGTGCTGATTCATCTCAGTGACTTCAAAGCGCCAGGGCTCTATAGTCAGCACACTGCCTGCTTCCGGGATCCGGCCAAAGCGTGCCAGCAACATGCCCGCGAGGGTCACATACTCGTGATTATGGCTTTCGAGTTCATCGTAGCCCAGGAGCTTCCCTAACTGATGCAGGTTAATGCTGCCGCGAGCGCGCCAACCATCGCCATCGATGCGGATCTCTTCGGCCTCATCTTCCTGGGGCAGTTCGCCGACTATGGCTTCGAGAATGTCGTGGCCGGTGACCAGTCCCAATAGGGCACCGAATTCGTCTGTGACCAACGCCATGTCGGCCTTGGCGCGCTTTAGCTCTTCCAACAAACGGAACACGCTGATGCTTTTCGGCACTATCACCGGCTTGTGGCCGGGGCGCAGACTCTGCAGTGGCCGTTGTTGCTCTATGGCGGCCAGCAACTCCTTGGCACTCACCAGTGCCACGACCTTGTCTATATCGCCGTCACACAGGGGATACTGGCTGAATCTGTCGCCATGCAGTTGTTGTTTTATCTGCTCGGGGCTGTGGCTGAGGTTAACCCAGCTTATTTCGGCTCGCGGCGTCATAATGCTCTTGATGCGGCGCTCCGCCAGAGTCAGCACTTCACCGACCATGTTGCGCTCGTCTTCAGCAAAGCACTTGCTCAGGGCACGCTCGTCGTTTGGCAGTTCTTCATCTTCGTCAAATTCCTCAAACTGTTTCTTGCCGCCCATCAGCTTGAAAATAGCGTTGGCTGTCCTGTCCCTCAAGGGTTTACGGGCTTCACGTTGTTCGAACCTGCGTTGCCCCAACTGGTTGAAGAACTCGATCATGATGGAGAAACCTATGGCGGCATACAGATAGCCTTTTGGAATATGGAAACCAAAGCCTTCGGCCACCAGGCTGAAACCTATCATCAACAGGAAACTGAGACAGAGCACCACCACGGTTGGGTGGGCATTGACAAAGCGAGTCAGTGGTTTGGAAGCCAGCAACATCACAGTCATGGCTACCACTACGGCTGTCATCATCACCCAGAGTTCATCCACCATGCCGACCGCGGTGATGATGGAGTCGATGGAGAATACCGCATCCAGCACCAGTATCTGGGTCACAACTATGCCAAAGCTGGCATAGGCGACTTTCTGGCCAATTTCCGGCTCTTTGGACTCCAGCCTTTCATGCAGTTCGCTGGTGGCCTTGAACAGCAGGAACAGACCTCCGGATATCAGGATCAGATCCCGTCCGGAAAAACTGAAATTGGCAAGGCTGAACAAAGGTTGGTTGAGGGTGACCAGCCAGGACACCACGGCCAATAGGCCAAGGCGCATCAATAAGGCCAGCGACAGGCCTATGACCCGGGCTTTGTCTCTTTGATGTTGAGGGAGTTTTTTAACCAGAATGGCAATAAATACCAGGTTGTCTATGCCGAGAACTATCTCGAGGATGATAAGGGTAAAGAGTCCGATCCATATGTGTGGGTCGAGCAAAAGTTCCATAGTGGTGAACCAAGGGCCTCAAAATGGGTTTAACTTGGGCCTATTGCAGCACAACTTGGGCGAAATGCTGAATTAATTTTGGTTAATCCTTTGCCGGTGCTGCAGCGCTTGAATGAGTGTCAAAAAACTGCCTTTGAGTCATAAAATTTACGCATTGATAGTTGCTTAAAAAGTTGATTATAAAGGTTTTATCTTTCCATAGCAGACTTTAGAATTAACCCGGAATAACAAATGGGAAACATCTGTGATGGCAAGAAAAAAACCTCTGTTGCTGCACTCTATATTACTGGGTAGTTTACTGCTTGGCGCTTGCGGCGGTGGTGATGATGAAAGTGGCGCCGGGTCAAGCGGTGATAATCTGAAGCCGCCTGCTGGCGTTAATCAAGCACCTAAGGGTGACGATATTCAGCTGGCTTATGACAGCTTGCTGCAGAGCATTACGGTCAACTGGCAAGGTTATGTGTCAGATCCCGATGGCGATCCCTTGCAGGCCAGCATTGCCGAGCAGGGCAAGCTGGGGCAGTTCAGTCTCGATGGCGATATACTGAGCTACAAAGCAGATAAAGATGCCAAGGGCAGCGATCAAGGGCTATTGCAGGTTAGTGATGGCCGTGGTGGCAGCGTCAGCCTCAAGTTGGCAGTTTTTGGCGTGGACGGTCAAAGCCCTCTGGAGCGGGCGCTGGCAAGCGGTGATGCAAGCGGGCTGGACCCGGATACTCTGCTTGAGGCGATTGCCGCAGAGATAACGCAGCTGCGCTCGAATGAGCAAGCCCTGCGGCAAAGGGTATTTGCCGATACGGCGCTGGCCTATGCTCCAGGCAACCGAACTCAATTGTTCAATATCATCGAGCCGGAAATCGCCACACCTCTGCTGCGTGCCAACACGGGGCAGGTATTGGCCGTCGCCGGCGAGCAGCATACCGGGCGCTTTGCGGCCTTTGGTACCCATCTGTTTGCCCGTTTCCATGCCGGTGAACTCACCGCCATGGAGCCAGCCAATGATAATCTGCTGGCTTGGTTGCTGAACAGAGCACAAGCGGCAGAATTGCAGCAACCATTGACCGTGTCCTTGAGCTTTCTTGGTGGCCAGGAGAGTGCCAGTCGCAGTTGGTTGCAAGGGCGGTTTCCCAATTGGACCATCAAGAGTTGTAATCAGGTCGCTACTTTGGAAGCCTGTATCGCCGATGCCCAGTTGTTAATCAGTGGCTGGCGCGCGGCCGATACCGATGCCGGGCAGATAGCCGGTGTCTATTCCCGGGCGCTGGCATCGGGCAAGGCACTCTATTATCAGCACAACTGGTATGAAGCGACCAATGCGGTGGCCGACGCCATTGCCGGAACCATGGGAGTCAGTTTGCACTATGGCGGTAACTTCTGGGCCAGCGCCGCTGCCGATTGGTCTTCGGCCACGGCCATGGCGGCCGCTTTCCCGCTGCTTGGCGGTGAGCAGCGCCTGACACAGCACTTTATTGATGATGACTTCAACTTTGACTGGTCCGGCTGTGACACCTATGTGGGTAAAGTGAGCTGTGACAAGGTCAACGGCTTTGAGTCTGAGTTTCTTGCAGGTGCCAGAGCGCTTAAAAATTCACTTAATCAACTGGATAGCCGTGGTCAGATGTTGTTCGGCAACGAGGGGCGCAGGCTGCTGAAACTCTTTGTGTTGCTTGGCGATCTTTACCGTGCCGACATAGCTTATCCCATGGATAAGGACACCACGCCGCAAGGGCGTTTTCTGGCGGCCTACCTGGCCGACCACTTGGCGCTGTATTTGAGGGGGAATAATCCAGCGCAGCCGGATTTGGGCAATTTCAGCGATCCTTTGCCGCAAACGCTGACTCTTGAGAACGTCAGCCTGGAAATGGCACTGAGTAAAGAGAGTGGTTATCGCGGCAGCGGTTTTTACTTGTTACCCGGCCAGAGTGTGCGTCTCGAGCGCAAAGACACACTGCCGCTGACGGTCAAGGCCTTTATCAATACCCAGAGAACCGGCTCAACCCGGGAATTCAATAACCAGGGATACCAGCGCCCCAAATTTTTGCGCTCGGTCGAGCTGACCTTGAAACCCGGGCAACCTCTGACCCTGAGTAGCCCTTATGGCGGGACTTTGATGCTGCAACTGCCGGCCGGTGAGGGCGTGGTGAGTGTTGAAGCGCAAAATGTACTGGCCTATCCCTACCTCAAGGATTTCAACCAAGCGAGTGGTTATTTGACGGCGCTTGAAACCAGCCCGCTGAGCTGGGCCGGGCTGCGCACCGACTTTGTCGAAGTTAACTCCCGCAAACATATGATGAAACAGTTCATCTATGCCGAGCCGTACCGCGGCGATGTGGAGCAGGCCCTGAATGATGTTTGGCGCTATATGATCAAGGGGACCTACGATCTGGCCGGCTTCAGTGGTGAAGGACTGGCGCTGGCACCCAGCGTGGCCGCCCGCTGCGCCCTGCTGGGTTGGGATTGCCAAAATGAACTGATCCATGCCAAACCCAAGGTGCAGCACATCAATGTCGATGAGGCGGCACACTGTGGTGGCGGCTGCTCGGGTAACCCCTATGATCAAGCCTGGGTATTGAGTCCCTTCGGCTGGGGCGAGAGTCACGAGATAGGCCACAATCTGCAGCGGAACCGGCTGAAAATCTATGGTGGCCGCTCCGGTGAAGTCTCCAATAATATTTTCCCGCTGTACAAGGGTTGGCAACGCTTTAAAGATAGTGGTGAGCGGATCGCCAGCTGCGATCGCCAGTCGCCTCAAACCACGTTCGAGTGGCTGAAACAGGCGCAAAACAGCAGCGATCCTGTGACTTCTGTCTACGAAAAGCTCTGGAGTCAGACCGGCACCTATGACAACGCCGGGCCCAGGCTGGATTTCTATCTGCAGCTGGCGGCATTGGCCGAAGAACATGCCGGTTTGGATAACGGCTGGCAGATTTTCACCTTGCTTTATCTGCATGAGCGTCTGTTCAGCCATGCGATTGCCGATGTCGCTCGCTGGGGCGAGATGAGGGATGCACTGGGCATGAGCAGTTATATTTATGCCCCGAACCTGGATGGCAACGACTTTATGCTGCTCAGCCTGTCGAAGTTGCTGCAACTGGATATGCGTCCCTGGTTCGATCTCTGGGGTGTGCGCTATCAGGCCCAGGCCGCCAACCAGGTAGCTGCCTATGGTTACCCGACCGCCGAAGCCGTGTTTTATCGCCTTTCGAGCCAATGTGCTGAGCTGGCGGTGCCCAAGCTCACTCTGGATGCCAATTGGTAACAGAGAGGAAAGGGCGCTTTAGCGCTCTTTCCCTCTTTTCGGAGGCGTTGCGGTTGGGGCGTGATTCAGCCGCGGCTTTTTCCCCCAAGCACTTTGAAGCATATTAAAAATCAGGCATAGTGCACTTTGGTCATTTGCGCGAGACTCAAGGATGACTGTGAGAACTTTTCTTTCTCGATTAGGATGTTGTAGCCAATGAGTTTGTCTGTTTATCAGTTGAAATCCCGCTTTCAGGGCCTACTGAGGCCACTGGTTACCCGTCTGTATCGGCGCGGCGTCAGCGCCAATCAAGTCACAGTGTTGGCGGCGCTGGGTTCTATACTGCTGGGAACCCTGTTGCTTATCTGGCCTCATCCTTGGCTCTTTGCTCTCATCCCTATTTGGATGCTGAAAAGAATGGCGCTCAATGCCATAGATGGCATGTTGGCCCGTGAGTTTGGGCAGCAATCCCGTCTCGGCGCCTATCTCAATGAGCTCGCCGATATCGTTTCGGATGCGATACTCTATCTGCCTTTCGCCTTGCTCGGTGGTGTGGAACCTGCGCTGGTGATCGCCCTGACCTTACTGGCCGTTGCCAGTGAATACGCCGGGGTGCTCGGCCTGATGGTGGGGGCAGAGCGCCGCTATGATGGCCCCATGGGCAAGAGCGATCGCGCGTTTGTCTTCGGTATTCTGGGGCTGGCTGTCGCCTTGGGTTGGTTGACGCCATTCTGGCTCAATTTGATCCTGTCATTGGTGCTCCTGTTACTCTGTCTGACCATATTCAACCGGGTAAAATCCGGTTTGAAGCAGGGCGAGAGCGCAAGTTAAGTTGGTTATCAAAGGAATGAATTATATGGATAATGCCGCAAGGGTACCCGAGGAACACTTTTTTACTACCCATGATGGATTCCAGCTGTTTTATCGTTTCTGGCCGGCGCTGGAAACCAATGAACAAGAGGAATCCGGGGCCGTGTTGCTGTTCCACCGTGGCCATGAACACGGTGGCAGAATGGCGCACCTGGTGGATGAATTGGCGCTGCCTGAGCAGGCTTTTTTCGCCTGGGATGCCCGTGGTCATGGGCAATCACCGGGCGCCAGAGGCGACAGCCCCTCCTTTGCTACCAGTGTCCGCGACATTCAAACCTTTGTCGAACACATAGAGCGCAAACATGGTTTCAGCCAAGAGCAGCTGTGCGTGGTGGCCCAAAGTGTCGGCGCCGTGCTGGCCAGCACCTGGGTGCATGACTATGCGCCTGCTATTCGTGCGCTGGTGCTGGCGTCGCCGGCCTTCAGTGTCAAACTCTATGTGCCTTTTGCTATCCCTGGGCTCAAGTTGCTGAGGAGCCTCAAGGGCAACTTTTTCGTCAACAGCTATGTTAAGGCCAAGCTGTTGACCCATGACCCCGCCAGACAATACAGCTTTGAGACTGACCCACTGATCGCCAGACCGATCTCGGTCAATGTGTTGTTGGGACTCTATGATGCCGCCGAAAGGGTGGTGGCCAATGCCCAGGCGATTACTGTACCGACTCAGGTACTGATCTCGGGCGCCGACTATGTGGTTCGGCGCAAGCCGCAGCAGCAGTTTTTTGAGCGTTTGGGTTCCCAGCGTAAAGAATTGCACCTGTTGCCCGGTTTTTATCATGACACCCTGGGAGAGCTGGACCGGGCTGACCCGATAGCCAGGATCAGACGCTTCTTGCGGGCCAATATCGCCTCGCCGCAGGCAGCTGTGAATTTGTTGCAGCAAGATAAATTCGGCCCGAGCTGCGCAGAAAGTGAATCGCTCGCCGCCCCTCTGCCCGAGGCTTCCTGGCAGGCCAAGTACTGGCAAGCCACCCGCGCAGTGATGAAGCTGGGGGAGAAATACTCAGAGGGCATTGCTCTGGGGTTCGAGCGCGGCTTCGACTCTGGCAGCACCCTGGACTATGTCTATCGCAACACCCCCTCCGGCAAGGGCGAGTTTGGCCGCTTTGTCGACAAACAATATCTCAATGCCATTGGCTGGCGCGGCATACGCCAGCGTAAACGCCATATCGAAGAGCTGCTGGCGCAGGCGCTGTCGACGCTGAGAAAGGAAGAAAAGCCGCTGCATTTGATGGATGTGGCCGCCGGACATGGCCGCTATCTGCTGGAGAGCCTGGCGAACAGCGATATCAAGCCCGATTCTGTACTGCTGCGTGATTACAGTGATATCAATATCCGCGACGGCCGCGCCCTCATCGATGAGCTTGGCCTCAGTGACATAGTGCGCTTTGAAAAGGGCGATGCCTTCGACTTTGATTCGCTGGCGGCGGTCGAGCCCAAGCCAACCCTGGCGGTAGTCTCCGGCCTTTACGAGCTGTTTGGTGACAATGAGATGGTGTCCCGCTCCCTGGCGGGTATCGCCGCGGCGCTGGCGCCAGGAGGCCTGCTTATCTACACGGGCCAGCCCTGGCATCCGCAGCTGGAATTCATCGGCCGGGCCCTGACCAGCCACAGAGACGGTCAGCCTTGGGTGATGCGTCGCCGCAGTCAGCAGGAGATGGATCAACTGACCAAAGCCAACGGTTTTCACAAGTTGACTCAAAGAGTGGATGAGTGGGGCATATTTACCGTGTCCATGGCGCGTAAGGCCGACTGATGCCTGAGCTGCCCGCCCGTCGACGCGAGGTCGGCACCATTCGCCGGGGCCTGCTTTGGCTGGCGTTGTTGGCGCCGTTTTTCTTTGCCAGCTATGGTTTTGCCAATTGGTATGCCTCGCAGCAAAGTGAGGTTCCCAGTCTGGTGTTTTCCTGGGAGCATGCCATTCCGCTCTGGCCCTGGACCATAGTGCCTTACTGGTCGATAGATCTTCTCTACGGCCTGGCGTTTCTGCTCCCCCTCAGCCGCAAGGGGATAGACAGACTGGGGCTCAGGCTGCTGAGCGTACAGCTTCTGTGTATCGGCTGTTTTCTCATCTGGCCCCTTAAATTCAGTTTTGAGCGCCCGCCGCTCGACGGCGTTTTTGGTGGTTTGTTCGATCTCCTGATGGGGTTTGATAAGCCTTTCAATCAGGCGCCCTCTTTGCACATCGCGCTCTTGGTGGTGCTCTGGAGTGAATACAGTCAGCGGGCCAAGGGCGCCTGGCGTTATCTGCTCCACGGCTGGTTTGCCTTGATTGGCCTGTCTGTGCTGACGACCTGGCAACATCATTTTATCGACCTGCCCACAGGGCTGGCGGCCGGTCTGTTCTGCCTCTGGCTGTGGCCACGACATTCGTTCAGCCGCTTGAGTTTGGCGAGGGAAACTTGCAGGCTCAAGCTGGCAGCGGCTTATGGCGTGGGCGCCGTCTTGCTGCTGCTCGCGGCCTTGCTCTGGCCCATGAGTCTCTTTGGCATGCTGCTGTTTTGGCTGGCCTTGGCGCTGGCCATGGTGGCGCTCAATTATCTCCTGTTTGCCGCCGCGGGTTTTCAAAAGAGTGAGCTGGGCCATCCCAGCTTCGCCTGTCGCTGGCTGTTATTACCTTACCGGTTGTTTGCCTGGCTCAATATCCGTTTCTGGACCTGTGGCCAGGTGGCGGCGCAAGAGGTGCTGCCCGGGGTTTGGCTTGGGCGCATGCCCACCATGAGTGAAGCGCAGCAATATGATGCCATATTGGATCTCTGCGCCGAGTTGCCTTTCCCCTATTCGGGTAAGGCTTTGCTTACACCCGCCCGGGGGATGACCGAAGGCAGGCTCAAATGGTATCAGCCCATGCCCATGCTGGATTTATGCTTGCCGGATGAACAGGACTGCCTGGAAGCGGTCAGGCGGCTCGAGTGTTTGCGCACCTCAGGTACTCTACTTGTATGTTGCGCCTTGGGTTATGGCCGTAGCGCCCTGATATTGGCGGCCTGGTTGCTGCTGAGCGGTCGGGCCGGCAGTGCCCAGGATGCCGCAAAGATGATTGCCGCCGTTAGGCCCAAGGTGGTTTTCAAGCCAGAGACTCTGGCTTACCTGGAGCGGCTCAAGTCCGGTTTTTGCCCGCCAGAGGTGCAACATGCCTGAGTCGCAGCAGCGGGAACTGGCTAAATTGGTGGCCACTTTATTGGGCAATGCCGCGCCGCTGCGCTGGTTTAGTGCGGTTTTGATGTTGGCACCTTTGCTGCTTCTCTGGGGCGGCAAGCTTCAGGGATGGCCGGAACTGCTTAGTGCCCTGTTGATGGTGCTTTTAGGACTGGGCGGACAGTATTTCGGCCTCAGAGTGGCGCTGGATGCCAAGCTGTTTGCCGCCCTGGCAGGGGAGCATTCCTGCGAACGTTTGGATCACAGCATGCAGCAGCTCGGCTGGCTCAAAGAAGAGCAGGCCGGTCGCAGCATGCTGCTGCGCGCCCAAGGGGCGCAGGCGCTGCTAAAGCGTCTGTTCCTCTGTTTTGCCGGGCAGGCCACGGCGTTGGTGTTGTTACTCGTCTGGCGCTTTTTCCTGTAAGAGGAGTTTACCCTTATCTATGGATACCCTAATCGGCTGGCTCGCGGGATTGACTGCCTTTGGGATCACCTCGGCGGCCAGGTTGGTCACCGGTGCCCGCGCCCTGTGGCTTGGCTGCCGCGCCAATCACAATCAGCGGCTCTACTTTGCCAATCACAGCAGTCACGGTGACTTTGTGTTGCTGTGGGCATCACTGCCTGCTTTGCTGAGACGCAAGACACGTCCGGTTGCCGGCGCCGAGTATTGGCAAAAGACGGCGCTGAGGCGCTTTATTATTCAGCGGGTATTCAATGCCGTGCTTATTCCAAGAGAGAGCCATGGTGAGGGCAATCCCCTGGCGCCGGTGGAAAAGGCGCTGGCCGAGGGCGACTCGCTGATCTTCTTCCCGGAAGGAACCCGTAATCTGAGCGAGGCGCCATTGTTGCCGTTCAAGAGTGGAATCTATCATCTGGCACACTCGCGCCCGGATCTGGAGCTGATCCCCGTGTGGATTGCCAACCTCAATCGCGCCATGCCCAAGGGGCGTTATCTGCCGTTGCCGCTGCTCTGCACTTTGAGTTTTGGCACGCCTATCAAGCTGCAGCCGCAGGAAACCAAGGTGGCCTTTCTCGAGCGTTTGCGTTTGGCACTATTGGCGATGTCACGGGAGGAAGTATGAACCAGACACTGTGGTTGTTTGCCGGTATAGGCCTACTGCTGGTGGTAGCGACCCTGATAGGTCGTTTGCTGGCCTGGCGTAAGGGCAACAACGCCGTTATTGCCAATCTCAACGCCAGAATCGATGCCTGGTGGATGATGGTGCTGGCCATAGGCATAGCTTTCCTGTTCGGGCTCTATGGGGTGATATTGCTGTTTGCCCTGGTATCTTTCTATGCGCTGAGGGAGTTTTTAACCCTGACACCGACTCGGGCCAGCGACTATCCTGCCCTGGTCGCAGCCTTCTATTTTGCCTTGCCGGTGCAGTATCTGCTGATCGCCATCCATTGGTACGGCATGTTCAGTATCTTTATTCCCGTGTATCTGTTCCTGCTGATGCCGATTCTGGCAGCACTTGGCGGCGATACTACACGTTACCTTGAGCGTACCGCCAAGGTGCAGTGGGGGCTGATGATAGCCGTCTATTGTGTCTCGTCGGTGCCGGCGCTGATGACTTTGAAGATAGAGGGCTATGAAGGGCGTAACTTGCTGCTGATCGCCTGGCTTATTCTGGTAGTGCAACTCTCCGATGTGCTGCAGTATTGCTGTGGCAAGCTGTTTGGCAAACGCAAGGTGGCACCCAAGCTGTCGCCCTCCAAGACCCTCGAAGGCCTGGTCGGTGGGGTGTTGCTGGCGACGCTGGTGGGTACTTCGCTGTTTTGGATCACCCCATTCACCCCCTGGCAGGCGGCAATCATAGCTTTACTGGTGAACCTGCTCGGCTTTGCCGGGGGACTGGTGATGTCGGCTATCAAGCGTGACCGCGGCGTCAAGGATTGGGGCCATATGATAGAGGGCCACGGCGGCATGCTGGATCGCATGGATTCTGTCTGTTTTGCCGCGCCGGTTTTCTTCCATGTGGTGCGCTATTGGTGGGTGTGACCTTTCTATAAAGTCGAAGACTCATAGCGGATAAATGCGCTTTTTGTTGTTATTTGTCGGCAGTAAGCTGGGGCTATTCCAAAGTGAAGGAGCCCAATGATGAAAATATTGCAAATACTGCCGGCGCAACCCACCTCTGACGGCGATGGGGTCAATATCAGCCGGGTCGCCGATTTTCAGGCTCTGGCGCTGGATCCCTATCTGATGCTGGATGAGATCCGCTCCGACGATGAACGCGATTATCTCGGCGGTTTTCCGCCGCATCCCCACCGCGGTATGGAAACTTTTACCTATATCCGCAAGGGCGGTTTTGAGCACAGGGATCAACTGGGCAATGTCCGCGCCATCCGCGAAGGCAAGGTGCAGTGGATGAGTACCGGCCGCGGCGTGGTCCACTCCGAAATGCCGCTGGCTGATGCCAAAGAGGGGCTGCATGGCTTTCAGATCTGGCTCAATATGCCGGCCAAAGACAAGATGCGGCCGCCCAGGTATCAGGACAGCGATGCCGATGAACACCCGCAGCTTGAAACTGACGGCGCCAGCCTGAGACTGCTGGCCGGTGACTGGCGTTTCGCCGGTACTGAAGCCAGTGCTCCCTTGACCGGGTTGGCCGGCGATGCGGCGATTGCCGATTTGACGCTGGCGCCGGAAGCCCAAGCCGAGTTGGATCTCAGTCATCTGGGGCGACTGGCGCTCTATCTGCACAGCGGTGAATTGCAACTGCTGGATGGCAAACAACTGGCGGCCGGTAATATGTTGCTGCTCGACAGTCGTTATCCTTTTGAGCTGCAAGCCGGTTTCAAGGGCGCGGGCCTGCTCATTCTGGCCGGTAACCCTATTGGTGAGACCGTGGTGCAGATGGGGCCTTTTGTGATGAATACCCAGGCGGAGATCCTGCAGGCCATTCGTGATTACCAAAACGGTGATTTTGGTGAGATCCCATCCGGTTCCGTTTAACTGATAGGCAACAGACGGCTGCTTTACTGCAGCCGTTTGCCATATTGCATCAACTCTGCAATATCTTGAGTGGCAATCCCAGCATATCATCTCCGCTACCCGCCAGATGCCAGATAACCCCTACCAGGGCCGCCACGGTTAACAAATACCAGATAAGGGAAAACACTTGCCCATACCTGTCCAGCGGCAACAGATGGCTTTGATGACGCTGTTTCCACTCAAACAGAATCTCGGCGCTGCCTATCAGCAACAGGAACCCCAGCAGCGCTAGCCCCAGGCTGTAGCTGATAAATACTCCGATGGCGGCACCGAGAATACAGGCGATAAGGCCGATGGCGCTGTTCATTGAAAAGCTGATGCTCTTGAGAATATGTCCGCCGTCCAGCGGCAGAATTGGCAATAGGTTGAACAGATTGAGTAAGGCGTTGAAGGCCGCCAGACCGGCAAAGAAGGGATTGCCAGTGATCCAGTAGGCCACGAGTGCCGCCAACGACATCAACAGGCCAAAGGTTGGCCCCATGATGGAGATCACCACATCTTGCCAGCGGGTGTTGATCTTCTCATCGGACAGGGCCAGGCCGCCCATAAAGGGAATGAGGTAGATACCTTTGGTTTTCATACCAAAATACTTCATCGCCCGGATATGGCCGTATTCGTGAAACACCAGACAGGCAATAAGGGCCAATGCAAACTGCAGTGAAAACAGCCAGGAATAAGCGGCAATACTGGCCCCGGCCAGTACGACTTTGATTACCTTGGCACTCTTGAGCAGCTTAAAGCCCAGAGACACCAGCCCCACCAGACTCAGTTTCTGTTGTTTCACCGGCGCTATGTCTGGTGTTTGCCGCTCAATATCTTTGCTATCGCGCCTGCCTTCAATCGTGACTTGTTCATCGATGAGCAAACGATAGCTCAGCTCAAAGGGTTGCCAGTTGAGCTGGGTTTCCAGGCGTACCTTGATGCTGCTGCCATCGGTGCGACTAAGGCTGAACTCATGGCTGCCGCTGTCTTGGTCATTGGCGCTGGCGGCTTGTTGCGAGACCAATTGATTATCCCAAAAGAGTTGTTGCCAACCTGCCATGGAACCTTCCAGCCTCAGAGGCTTCCCTAAGCAATCTATTTTCAGAAGTTGCAAATCTATGACTCCGGTGAGAGAAAACGCGCCGATTATACCCGTGGGCGCTGGGCTTTGTCAGAGATTGTCGAGATAACGCACCATCTCCAGCCCTTGTGGAAAAGTGATAAAGGCTAATTTGGCCACGCAGCAACTGCCGAGCGCGGCGGCGTGCTTTTGTACCAACAGCTTGAGATCTTTGAGTTCGAGTCGAGACTGGCTCGGGCCTATTTGCGGCAATGAAGCCAGTACAGGTTCGTCACAGCGAGTGGCCGGAAGTATGGGATAGCATAAGCCGCCGGAATCTATCAGTTGGTCGCCCTGGCAACTCAGGTGTTGATGTAGGCAGATATACTCCAACCAGTCTCTTTCATTCTCAAGGAACAGGAGTTCGTCTGAATCTGCCGGTTTTAGAATGGCGGGCCAGGTGGGCTGTGTCATAGGGTATCCATGCATAAGCTGTTGCCGATACCATAACACAGTGACTTGGTGTTGCTATGATTTCTTCCCGGTCAGATTGAACCATAACCGTGCGGCTTTGAGCTTAACCGCGATTGCTGTAATCGAAGTGGATTTCTCCATTTTGGTTTTCAATCACGCAGGGGCCATGTTCCCTTTGAGTGCGCTGCTGGGCCGGGCCTATATGAATTTCCACATTGGAGTAGACATGCTTCAGGGCTTCGACAAAGTAATGGCGATAGTAACCTTCGGTTTCTGCTTTCAGTAGATCGAGTTCGGTTTCTTCCCGCAGTCGCTCATCATCGACACGATGTTTCTCCTGCAGCATCATTTTTACCTGTTCGACCATGGTAGGATCTGTTTGCCATTCACTCTTGGGCGGCAGTTTTCTCAGCCGGGCTTCCATTTCCAGCCCGGCCACTACCAGAACCCTAACACACTCTTCGAGTTCTTTGAGGTTTTGGCGGTATTCCCCCAAACGCATGGCGCAGAAGAGCTCTGTCTTGGTATCGGCTGTGGCGCCTATGGCAACTGCCTTGATGCCTTTTTCTGCCTTGGCTATTCCGCCCACCAGGTCTCCGCGACGGCCGTTGCCATCGCTGACTATCAGTTTGCCATCGGTGCAACTGTGGCTGTGCAGCAGTTGCTTGGTTACCAAAATATCGCCTTGGCACTGAAGATCGGAATATTGCACAAATTGGGCCGAAATTTGCCCCTTGGCTCTTATTTGGGTCGACAGCTCATTGGTGCGGATCTGCCTGCCTATGATGCCTTTGCTGACAGTGATATCTCCCTCGGCCGTCAGGGATGCCGAGTCGACAAAGCCCATGACTGTGATATCGCCGCTGCTCGTGACTTGCATCCCTTCATGGACGTCGCCACTGATAAGAATGCTGCCTTTAAAGTCGACGTTGCCATAGCCCACGTCGACATCTTTTATCTGCAGCACATCATCTACCTGCATGCCATTGCGGATTTCCACCGGCTGACCGGCAACTGTGGCGATAAGCTTATTGCTGTCCTTGGCGCTGAGTTCTGTACCTTTACCTATCACCATCTCCAACTCTTTACCTGGCTTGGCCGGTAGTACTTCACCGAAGACATTGTAGCCAGGGGTACCTTGGGTGGCGGGGATCTTCTCCATTAAAAGATCGCCGCTATTGACCATGATGACGGCGCCTAGGTTGCGCATATCCACAGTGCCATCCTCACGTTCTTGCGGATGCAATAGGCGTTCACGGGCCAGGGGCACTTTGCGGTCCAATTTGGCATGGTTGCCATTTACCGCCGCCTTGCCGCAGGCAATGATGCCTTCTATGGTTTCACCGGGTTTACTCTGCTTCAGGCGTTTGAGCATGGTTTCTATCTTGATTTTCGACAGCCCCATGCAGATCTTATCTTCCTTGAGACGGCGAAGGATATCCGGCAGGGTGATCTCCTTCCCCCCCCAGGCGGCGGTAAGGGTCATTGTGGCTTGCATCTTGTCCTTACTGGGCTGGAGTGATATCTGGCCGTCACGACACTCGGCTATCTGAAAAAATTGCTCGAATTGGCCATCTTCTTCGGCATAGAGCTTGTTGATCTCTTTGACGGCTTTAACAATTTGACTGTCGAGGGGGTAAAGTTTGGCAAAGTCAGGTAATGCCAGCAGATGACGAATGGCTTCCTCGGTAACGGGACCATGGGTTTTGGGGATGAGCCTCAGCTCGGCAAATTGCATGTTACTGCTGAGTTCAACGAGATCCGGCGCCAGCATATTAGAGTATCCAGGTTAGTTATACCTTTCCTTTGGAGCTTGAACATGTTTGCCACTCGAGTAAGAAACTGTTTGTCCATGGTGCGGGGTGTGCCATGACATAACAGGAAAACAGGGGCTCTTATCGACTGAGTCAACTCCTGTGCGGAACGGTACTATTATTATTTTTCCGACTGCTATTGAGTATAACAACATAAGCTCGCCGAAACGAAGCCTGTCGTTAACATCCCATTAGCAGTTATTCAAAAGATAATAGCCCTGAATACTTATAAAAATCTTTGATCTCTTAGCGAAAAGTTACCAAAAATTTTCGGCGCTACTTTTTGTCACTGATATTCCGGTAAAGCTTGTATTTGTTGTTTTCGGCGATGACATTCACCTTGCCGAAATGGGCCGCGATTGTATCGCTGTAAGGCAGGTGGCGGTTGGCTACTATCTGCCATACTCCTCGCTCTGTGAGTTTTTTGGTACTGTCGGCGATAAAGCTTTCGGCAATATGGGTAGTTGCCGCCAAACCATCATGAAACGGTGGGTTGGAGATGATGGCGTCGAACTCGCCCTGAGTGGCGCTCAAGCCATCTGATGGATAGACTTTGGCGCTAAGGCCATTGGCCTTAAGGGTCAGCTCACAGGACAGCAGCGCCATGGCATTGATGTCGACACATTCAAGGGTCAGCTCCGGCTGGGCCTTGAGCAGGGCGGCCGCAATCACTCCGGCGCCGCAGCCAAAGTCCAATACCCGGCCCTCGAGCTTAGGCAGATGAGACAGCAACAGCTCAGTACCCAGATCCAGCCGTTTTTCACTGAATACTCCGGCCATATTGCAGATTTGCACATCCCCTTGGGGAGTAGGCAAGCTGTAGTGGCTGACATAGGTCTCAATATCCAGCGCAGTTGGGTTGGTGATGGCCTCGGCGGCAAACAATAGACAGTGACGGGCGTTGTCCAGTTTGGCTGCATTGCTGAACCAGCGACTTTGCTGCTTGGCAAACGACTTTATCCCGCCTTTGTTTTCCCCTATGACCAGAAGTTGGCCTCCTGGTTGCAGGTGCAGCGCCGCCAGCTCCAGCAGATAAGCGAGCAGCGGCTTGGCCTTGGGGTAGTAGACCACAACGGTCTCGAACCTGTCTGTATGGGGCAATTGGTGGCCAAAGTAGCAATGAAGCGAGGCTGTGGCTTGCGATTTAAGCTGTTGGAAGTGATTGAAGTCCAGCGCCAGGGCATCGACTCTGGGGCACAGCTTCAAAAGCTCTCTGGCGCAGCTATCGCTTTCATGGTTGAGCAGCAGCAGGCTTTGGCCTTCAAATAGCGCACTGTTGCGCAGCAGTAATTGCGATGGCGGTGTCAGCAACATAGGAGAACTTCCAAGGATAAAATCTGCCGCGCATTATAGCCAATCAGTGGTGGCAGCGGGCAAGAGTTATAGTCGGCAAAGACAAAAAAAGCGGCCGCAGCCGCTTTTACCAGGCCAAGCCTTATTTGGCGGCGTGTTGCCCCTTGGGCAGTAGGCTGCTCAGTTTGGAGGCGATATCCGTGTTGTCCTGATTGCCGATAAACAGCTTGGCGCCCGGGCCTGCGGCAAACACCTGCACATCTGTGCCCGTATGGCCACCTGTGGTCCAGCCTGTGTTGGAGCGGCGATCCACTTCCTGTTTGATAGCGCTGGCCAGCGTCTCTTTGCCTTGCATTCTGGCCTTGGCCAATTGCTCCAGCAAAGCGGGTTCCAGCTCAAAACCCAGGCCTTGAGCCAGCGGTGCTTGCCAGTCTTCTGCGGTCAACGCCGCGGCGGCCAGAGTGTCGATACTGGCAGAGAGCCCCTTGAGTACCTCTGGATTCCAGGCATATTTGCCCTTGCTGCCGATGGAGAGACCGCCGGTATTGTGATCTGCGGTGGCCACCATCAGGGTATTGGGGTTTTGGCGTACGAACTGCTCGACCACTTCCATGGTACGGGCAAATTCATCCATCTCCGCCATGGCGGCGGCGATGTCGTTGTTGTGACCGGCCCAGTCGATCAGACTGCCTTCGACCAGCAATACAAAGCCGTTGTTGTTTTGTGACAAGAGCTCCAGTGCCTTGCCTGTCATGGTGCTGAGGCGATGGCCGTCCTTGTCATCCAGCACCCAGGGCAATTGCACTTCGGCAAACAGGCCCATTACCTTGGGTTGTGTGATACTTTCAAGCGCGCTGAACTCCTGCAAAATTTGATAGCCCTTGGCATCAAACTTGGCCAGCAGTTCCTGATCAAAGTATTTCTGGCCCCCCCCAAGCATTACATCGGCATCCGTCTCCAGATACTTGTTGGCCAGCTCGACATAGTGCTTGCGACTTTCGCTGTGAGACAAAAAGGCCGCCGGTGTGGCGTGATTTATCTGGGAAGTGACCGCCACTCCTGTGCTCATTCCCCGCTGCTTGGCCTTTTCCATTATGGTCGGGATCGGCTGCTTCTGGGGGTCGACCGAGATGGCACCATTATAGCTTTTTACTCCGGTTGCCAGCGCGGTTGCCGCGGCGGCGGAGTCGGTGACATAGCCACTGACTCTGGCGGGGTAGGTACTGGCCATACCGACCAACAGGCGATCGAATACCGTCTGTTCTATCTCTTCGGTATCCGGGTTGTCTTTGAAATATCGGTAGGCGCTGGTATAAGCCGGCCCCATGCCATCACCGACCATGATCACGATATTTTGGGGTCTGGAAGGGGCGGGATTGGGCAACTGATTGGCATCGACTGCCAGTGGCAGCAGCAATGACAGTCCCAGTAATGCGCCCGTGAGTTGGCTCAGTTTCATCAGAGTCTCATCCTTGTTGTTTTTGTTGCAGTCTTTGCTCAATGGCATTCATCAGCATGCCGGTGATATTGACATCGAAAGCCGCTTCAATCTCTTTGATGCAAGTTGGGCTGGTAACATTGATTTCGGTGAGCTTATCCCCGATCACATCCAGACCGACGAAGATCAGGCCGCGCTTTTTAAGCTCTGGGCCCAGGGCTCTGGCAATGGCCCAGTCACTTTCTGACAGAGGCTGGGCAACACCGCTGCCACCGGCTGCCAGGTTACCGCGGGTTTCGCCCTTCTTGGGGATCCGCGCCAAACAGTAGGGGACAGGCTCGCCGTCGATGACCAGAATACGCTTGTCACCCTTGGTGATCTCAGGAATAAATACCTGCGCCATGGCATAGTTTTGGCCGTAGTTGGTCAGGGTTTCTATGATGACCCCCAGGTTGGGATCGTTCTGCTTGACCCTGAATATAGATGTGCCGCCCATGCCGTCAAGCGGCTTGAGGATCACATCGCCATGCTGGGCATGGAAAGCGCGTAACCGCTGCGGATCGCTACTGACCAGTGTGGTGGGGGTGAATTGACTGAACCAGGCGGTAAACAGCTTTTCATTGGCATCACGCAGGCTCTGTGGCTTGTTGACTATCAGTACCCCGGCCTCTTCGGCGCGCTCAAGCATGTAAGTGGCGTAGATGTATTCGGTATCGAACGGTGGATCCTTACGCATCAGAATCACATCCAGCTCCTTGAGCGGCGTGTCGGTCGCTTCACCCAACTGGTACCAATCAGTGGGATCTTCCTGAACTTTGAGTGGCCGCATCTTGGCCCAGGCTTCACCCTGCAGCAGCGCCAGATCCTGCATCTCCATATAGAAGAGCTCATAGCCGCGGGACTGCGCCGCCAACAACATGGCGAAGCTGGAGTCTTTTTTGATGTTGATATCCTTGATGGGGTCCATCACTATGCCGAGCTTGATCATGATGCCTTTCCTTTATTCGTTACGCCCACCGGGCGGAAAATGGTTAACCCAGATCGCCGAATCTGAGTTGCAATGCGGTAATGGCGGTTAGCGCCGCGGTTTCGGTGCGCAGTACTCTGGGGCCGAGCAGAACTTCGGTAAATGCCTGGGTTTCTGTCATGGCAATTTCCTGCTCCGACAGGCCGCCTTCCGGACCTATCAAGAGTCGCACCTTGTTGTTTGGCAGCTCAAGGCCATTGATGCCGTGAGCGGCTCTGGGATGCAGATTGAGTTTCAATGCTGTTGTTGGCTCGGCGCACCAAGCGGCCAGCTCCATGACTGGTCTCACTTCAGGAATCCGGCTACGGCCGGATTGCTCACAGGCGCTGATAACAATTTTTTGCCACTGCTGCAGTTTCTTTTCTAACCTATCGCCGCTGAGTTTAACGCCGCAACGCTCTGAAAACAGTGGCGTGATGGTGTTAACCCCCAACTCTACCGATTTTTGCAAGGTGAAGTCCATGCGATCGCCGCGGGAGATCACTTGTCCCAGGTGCAGATCCAGAGGGGACTCAGAGGGATTGTCCATGGCAGACAGCACGTTCACATCCACGGCCTTCTTTCCGGCGCTGACGATAGTGGCCGGATAGTCTTTACCATCGCCATTGAACAGGCTTATCTGCTCGCCGCTGGACATCCGCAGCACTCGGCCGACATGGGCGCTGGCATCATCATCCAATGACAGGACTTGCCCCGTGGTTATTGGACCTGGGTGATAAATTCTCGGCACTCTCATGCTCTGTGTTCCTTAGGCTTAATGTGTTCTGCCACTGAAGGCACTTTGGCTGCAGGCAGCCTGCACCCATGGATTGTGATTGCCCTGAGAGGCGGCAATCGCCTGATCTCGTTGGCATTCAATAGTATCAACTGGATAGCTTTTGTCCCACGCCTTGAATAACTTTAATTGGCTGGAGGCTATTTTGAGCCCATAGGTTTGCTGCATATAAAGGTAGGTTCTGGCGATGCGCCCCCTTGCCTGCGCCGGTGGCTCTGCCTTACGGCCTTTAAAGTCGACTGTCATCTGACACTGGCCATATTGGTTTGGCTTGGCGTTCCACTGGCTGAACCTGAAGTTGGACCTATCGCCGTTGACCTCACCCACGGCGGGCACCAGATTATGCAGGTCGGCCTCCATGCGCTTGAAGGTCTTGTCGTTACGGCTGCAGTTCTTGCGGCCGCCGTTTTGCCAGCACTGCAACTGATGGCCAAACTCCCAGGCAGGCACTATGTGCTCCCATTCGATGCGGTTGGCACGGGTCTGTTGTTTGCGGATTTGATAGCCGCAACTTTCCAAGTCAGGCTGCCATTTCTTGCCTTCCATTTTGATGGCGCAGCCACAGTAGAAACTGACCGCCGGCAGGGTTTGGCTGTAGATAGTCCTGGCGCGTTTTTTTGCTTCGGAAAAACTGCTTGGATGGCTGGGCGAAGCCAGCACAGATGAGGCTGCCAAAAGCAGCGGCAGGGCCACAAGCGGCCGCTGAAGGAATGAAATCACTCTGTTCCCTAAAATCATAGCTAAGGATGCCGACAGCCGATACTTCAGGTGTCAGACTTGGAATTGTTGCAGCAGATAGTAAAAGAAGCCGCCAGGCTTGGCAACTTGGCTCAGGATGGCTGAGGGCTTAGCAGTTGGCCGCAGCGGCGGCATTGATATTTAGCCTGACCCCGCATGACCTTGTTATGGCGGCGGATGCTTAGCTCCACCACGCCGCAGCCACACTGATAGGGTAGGGTTCTGGGTTTGACCGAACTGATATCCATTGAGTGAGTGGTACGCGGTGCCAGACCGTAGATCCGTCGCATCAAGCTCTGCCACTCCTTACCATGAGGTCGGGTTTTGCCATGCAGTTGGAAGCAGAGCAGGTGACAGATCTCGTGTGGAACCACCTCATGGGTGAAGGTGTGCAGGTTTTGCTCCAGCAGTACTGGATTGAAACGCAAGCGGTTCTCGGTTGGATGAGCGGTACCGGCGCTGCGGCCTCGCAGGGCAAAGCTGACCGAGGGGCGCTTTAGTGCATGCCCCAGCGCGGCCTCCGCCTTGAGATAGCAAAGCTCTATTGCATCGAGCACTGCCTGCTGCGCTTCACTAGCGGCAGCTTCAGGCTGCGGTTTAGACGCTTGATGGTATTCAACTGTGCTGGCGCTTTTAAGGGATCTGAACAACTGACTCAGCATGAGAAAACTCGAATTGGCATGAATTGGTGGCAAATAAGCAGAGGCGCAACCGCGCCTCTATGAGTAAGGAATTATAGGCTTTTGGCAGCCGCTGTCAGCATGGCTTTGACCTGCTCGACAATTGCCGTTTCGGTATCGGCTTCAAAACCGGCAATTCTCGGGGTGTGAATATGCCCGGTGGGAATGCGGCTGCCGAGTTGGTTCTGCAACAGGATAGCCCGGTAGGAGATTTCGTTGGACAGGTAACCGCCGCCAGAGCCCTCCACCGAAATGCTGTTTTGCAGTTCGCTCAGGCTACTTGCCTGAAACTCGCCCCGGGAAATAGTGCTGACGCTATGGTTGTCGTTGACCTTCCAGCGGCCATTTACACTTTGCATGGCCGCTACCGGCAGGGAGAACTCGACAAACTCAGGGCCATTGAGGGTATCGTTATCCAGCTTGGGGGGCAGAGGGCGCTGTATACTGGCGCCGGTGAAAATATTGCGGTTGTCCGGGGCTTCGGCGCTGCGGTTGCGGCCCGGGAAGCGCTCCAGATCGAAGTCGCTGCGCCCCATACTGACAGTGACCACCATGTCGACACTCTTGTCGCGATAAACCGGGGTCAACAGCGACTCTATGATGCCCTCATCAAAGTCGGCGAAACGCACCGGGATCATCACTGTCTCTATCTGCGCCTGACGGCCGTTAACCGAAAAGCGGTAACCATCCAATGCCAAAGCGACCAGACCTGAAGGGTTGCTCTGCTCTATATTGCGGTCGAGAAAGAAGGGGTCGAATCCGGTCAGCAGTATCTTGATGCTGACATCATCCTTAAAGTCGATATCGCTGAAACCTCGGGATGACTTTTCCACCGCCTTGGTGAGTATCTGCCGTTGCCAGGAGGCGATATTGAACTTGGGCGATTGTTTGTCCAGCTCTGCGCGCATCTGCAACCGGCTCCAATAAAGGGAGCGATCGTCGCTGTGACCTGACTGCACATCTCTGACTGCCTGTTGCCACAGGCGTTGCCCCTGGTGCGCCACCATCTGGGTAACCTTGAGCTCATCGGTATGTTGGCGGTATTTGGTTACCAAATCATCAGTCAATGCCTGATAGCGCTGGACCACTTGAGGCATTTTTTCGTTGGCGGCAGGCAGGCGATCCTCTTCGACACCGGCCTGAGCCGACAGAGAAACCAGAGTACCCGACAGCAGGGCTATGGCCAGGCTGGGCTTAAACATGGCAGTTCCTTTCGCTTATAGAGTTGTAAAGTTAGGGACGGTGCGAATAAGTCCTCGTGGCCTTCTCTTTTGTGAGTGGCTTGCACAGTCATTGACTCTCTGCGTTATCCGACCTTCTTCAAGTATGCAACACTCGCCAGCAACTGGAAAGCTATCTGTTGCCTTGCCTGATTGTTGCCACAATTGAGCAGGGCTTTGCCTGACATTTATTCACCCCAGGGCTGTATGCTCGTTGCTTTGACTGCCGGGATTAAAAGGGGAATAAGATGAATAAAGGTTTGCACAGAAGGCGCCTGAGTAAGCGTTTGCTGCTGCCCATGTTGCTGTGTTTATTGGCTCAACAAACGCAGGCTGTGGCAGCGGCGCAGACCAAGGTCAGTGAAGTCGGCTCTGAGGTCACGGCCGAGGGGTGGCAAGAGGTACGCCGCTGGGACAAGCTGTTCGAATCCGCAGGTGTTAAAGGCTGTTTGCTGCTTTGGGATCAAAAGCGTTCTTTGGGGCTCTCCAACAATCTAAGTCGCGCCGCCGAAGGTTTTATTCCGGCTTCTACCTTTAAGATCCCCTCCAGCCTTATTGCGTTGCAAACCGGGGCAGTGCGCGATGAAACCAGTCGTTTTAGCTGGGACGGAAAGGTTCGTGAAATTGCTGCCTGGAACCGGGACCAGAGTTTTCGCACCGCAATGAAATATTCTGTGGTGCCTGTGTATCAGCAGTTGGCAAGGGAGATAGGCCCCAAAGTGATGGCAGCTATGGTGCGGCAGTTGCAATATGGCAATCAGGATATCGGCGGTCAAGCGGACAGTTTCTGGCTCGACGGCCAACTTAGGATAACGGCGTTTCAACAGCTGGATTTTCTGCAGCAACTGCATGACAACAAGTTGCCTGTGTCCGAGCGCAGCCAGCGAATTGTCAAACAGATGATGCTGACCGAAGCGAGTACTGACTATATCATTCGTGCCAAGACAGGCTATGGTGTACGGCATACGCCGGCCATAGGTTGGTGGGTCGGTTGGTTGGAGTTGGACGACAACACTGTCTATTTCGCCATTAACCTGGATCTGGCCTCAGCCGGCCAGTTACCGTTGCGCCAACAACTGGTGAAACAGGTGCTCAAGCAGGAACAGCTACTGCCTTGAGTATGGCTGGCACGGAATATAGAGAGCCAAAAAATAAGTCACAGAAGGCCGACTTGTGTGCTGTGCTATTGATTCCTCAGCCTACTTTCATCTGCAAAGATTGGCTACATCATTAAAGATTGCAATGACTCCTGACTGTTGAAGCGTTTGGTGAAAAAGTCCAGAAACACACTGATATTGGTCGCCAGTTGCCGACGGGAGGAATAGACGCCATAGACCTTAAAGGGCTCTATGGGCCATTCCTGCAGCAGCGGCACCAGGGCGCCACTGGCCAGTTCGTTCTTGCATACCGAATGGGACAACATGGCGATGCCAAAATCATCCAGCGCCAGTTGCTTGACCATGATGGCACTGTTTACCCGAGTGCGGCGCCTGAAGCTGGCCATGGTTTTGCGGCTACCCTTTCCCAGCGGCCAAATGGGGGCCGAACGGGAGGTACCCAGCAAGATACCATCGTGGCGGGCCAGATCTCTCGGGGTTGCCGGCGTTCCTTTGGACTTGAGATAGCCAGGGCCTGCCACCAGAATCGGCTGACGTTCAAACAGGAGCCGGGCGACAAGATCCGAAGGCTGCAGCGGGCCATACTTGATGGCGATATCATAGCCTTCGCCTACCAAGCCCACATCGGCATCGGTAAACTGTACATCCAGTTCGACCCCCGGATAGAGACGCATAAAGCCGCTGCAGAGATTGGCGATTAACTCTTGGCTGAATGAAACCGGGATCGCAATCCGCAATGAACCGGAAACATCGTTATGGGTATTCTCGATTGTGGCTTTTGCCGCTTCCACTTCGTTGCAGATGCTGTCACAGTGTTGATAAAAGAGCGCGCCCACCTGAGTGAGGCTTATTGAGCGGGTATTTCGTTGCAGCAGACGTACCCCAAGCTGTTGTTCCAGTTGGGCGATTTTTCGGCTAATGGTAGACTTTGGCAGGCCGGTTTCACGGGCCGCCTGAGAGAAGCCTTCTGCTCTGACCACTGCTGCAAATAGGAGCATCCCATTCAAATCTGGCATGTTTTTATTACTGTCTCAAAAATGGAACATAGCGTCTAAGGCAGTTTAATGGCATTTGACGGGATAACAAAGGTATATTTACTGGCTAAAAAATTTCAGAGGCTTAGCAGAGGATCGATAGATGACCAGCAAGAAGCAGCCCGCAAACACGACTCAAGCCCAGACTCCGGATCCCCTGTTTTTGCAGGCGGAGCATTTGGCTAAAGATTTTTCGCTGTTCCCAGAGCACAGCAAACAGAGCCTTTCAGAAGAGATAAAGGGTCTGTTGGATGACGATGCCATCCAGAGTAACTTAAAGTCATTGGCGCAGTTGGATGTGGATGGCTATGTTGCCAAAGTTATCCAGCCTACCCAGGACAAGAACCGCCCAGGTGCCAAAAGGATCATTGCCGATCTGAAAGGCAAGATGATCGCCGAGAGCCACAACGGCCCATTCTACAGCGCCGAAATAGAGTTGAACTTTGGTGGTCGTAACCGCCGCATCGGTTTTATTGCCCAGGAACGCACCACGGCCAACGGTGCCTGGATGCCGGAGCACCACCTGCAGGCCTGTGAGGCGATTCGCCATTTTGCCGAATTGTCCATGCCCATCGTTTACTTGATTGATACCCCCGGAGCCGATGCCGGTGAAGTGGCCAACAGCCACAACCAGGCGCATTCTATTTCTAAGGCGATTGCCGAGAGTGCCAACGTCGATGTGCCGACTCTGGGTATAGTGATTGGTGCTGGCTACTCGGGCGGGGCTATTCCACTGGCGGCGGCCAATATACTGTTGTCGCTGCGTGATGGTATTTTCAACACCATTCAGCCTCAGGGCCTGCAGAGCATTGCTCGCAAGTACAACCTTTCATGGCAGGAGTGTGCCAAGTCTGTGGGCGTGTCCCCGGAAGAGCTTTACACTTCAGGTTGTATCGATGGCATTGTGGATTTCTCTCCTTATGATCGCGATGAGCGTCAGCACAATCTGCGCCGCGCCATCATCAGCGCCATCGAAGCCATTGAGCGCGCTGCGGTGCAGTTTGTAAAAGAATCCGATGACCTGCGCGAACATTATGATCGCAGCCTCAAGCGTTTCCTCGAGCCTTCCAAGAGCCTCAAGGCGTTGGAGTCCAACGCGGAAATGTCGGTTGCTATCAGCCCGACCATGCACCTTAACCTGTTCGGCAGCGCCTACCGTTATTTGCGTTATTTGACCCTGCGTAGCCGTATTCACTCCATCTCAATGGATCAGTATGGTCGCCTGTCCAAGGTGAGTGTGCCGGAAGGGGATCTGTTGGCCCGGATCCAGAAAGAGCAGGAGAAGGTGTTCCAGGCTTGGCTGTCCAGTCCGGATAAACTGGTTTACGACGAAGAACTCAACAAACTGTGGAGTAACTTCATCTCCAAGCGTGATGATGTTTCCACCGAGCGCAACATGCTGACCCGTCTGATCCTGGGTGAGCCGAAAGAGAACTACAAGAAGGCCCGTAAGGCGCTGTTGTTCAACATTGGTTGGTCTTTGTATCACCGCTGGAAGAGTAATGCCGCCAACAACTTCAAGGGGCTTATCCACTATCTGGAAACTCTGCCGGCAGAAGTGACCCAGGCGCCTTGGCCTGAACTGAACCAACTGACAGTATTGGATGTCGTGGTCAATGAAGAACTGCGTGAAGACTTCATTTGGCAGTGTTACAACATCCTGATCTTTAACGCGCTGTACGACAATGTCGTGGGTAACCTGGCCTCTATCGCCAAGGAAGCCATGATGGCCAAGAGCCTGTCGCGTCAGTCTGTTGATGGCTTGCTGCACAAGTCTATCGACCGGGCGATTTCCACTCAGGATACCGCCAACGACAAGAGCAAGTTCTACAAGTGGCTGAAGTACTTCATGTCACAGTCCAACCGCGCTGAACTGCTGACCAAGACTGAGCAGTGGAAGAGTGTGGGTTTCCCACAACTGAACGATTCGCTGTTTGTTATCCTGACTTACTTCTTCGAACGTCTGTTGCCGGAATACTTCGACAGTGAAGAGGATAAGGGCAAGTACACAGGTGCCATCAACCCGGTGCGTATCGGTCGTCGTAAGGACTTCTGGAACCGTTTGACCATGGGTTACCAGGATCTGCTGATCCAGAAGGTGCTGCGTGACGAGAAGAAAGCCGGCAATATGACCTGGGAAAATATCATCGCCAAGTTCTTCAAGAACTTCGATGAGCTCAACGGCGACAAGATGTCGGCCAACCTGCTCAACTTCCCAGGTTTCCGTCTCTCTATTGAAGATGCACTCGACAAGGGCATTCGCCCCTGCGGTTTGATCACGGGTCTGGCAGACTTTGAACATGGCGGTAAGGCGCTGCGTGTCGGGGTTGCCGTATCCAACACCGCCTTCCAGGCCGGTGCTTTCGATATGGCCAGTGCCGAGAAGTTCTCTGCGCTGCTTATTGAGTGTGCCAAGCGCAGGTTGCCGGTGATCTGCTTTATCAGCTCCGGCGGTATGCAGACCAAAGAGGGGGCTGCTGCGCTGTTCTCCATGGCCGTGGTGAACGATCGTATTACCCGTTTCGTGCGTGACAACGAACTGCCTGTGTTGATGTTCGGTTTTGGTGACTGTACCGGTGGAGCTCAGGCATCCTTCGTGACTCACCCTCTGGTGCAGACTTATTATCTGTCCGGTACCAATATGCCGTTTGCCGGTCAGATGGTGGTACCTGCTTATCTGCCATCCACTTCGACTCTGTCCAACTACCTGTCCAAGGTACCCGGAGCGATGAATGGCCTGGTCAACAATCCATTCAGCAGTCAGCTCGATGAACAGCTCAAGAGCATAGATCCTCTAATGCCTATGCCTAACGCTGAGATAAGTGATGTGTTGACCAATGCTCTGTCGACTCTGGTGGTTGAAGTTGAAGAGGTCAGCGAAGAGATAGTTCAGGACGATCCTCGTGCCCTGATGAAGCCTATCGACAAGGTGCTGGTACATGCCCGAGGCTGTACTGCGGTGAAACTGATCCGCAAGGCTCACGACAATGGCATTAATGTGGTACTGGTGGCGTCCGATCCTGATATGACTTCGGTTCCTGCCGACATGCTCAAGGAAAACGACAAGCTGGTTTGTCTCGGCGGTAATACTTCCGACGAGTCCTACCTGAACGCTTACTCAGTGTTGAAAGTGGCCGAGTATGAGCAGGTAGACGCACTGCACCCTGGTATCGGCTTCCTGTCGGAAAGCCCACAGTTTGCTGCCCTGTGTGTGAACAACGGCGTGAACTTTGTTGGTCCAAGTGTGCACTCGATGACAACCATGGGTAACAAGTCCAACGCCATCAAGACCTCTCAGGCGCAGAATGTGCCCGTGGTACCAGGCTCTCACGGTATTTTGACCAACGCCGAGCAAGCGGTTAACGTGGCCAACGAAATCGGCTACCCAGTGCTGCTTAAAGCGGTACAAGGTGGTGGCGGTAAGGGTATCCAAGTGGTTAAGCGCCCCGAGGATATGATTGGCCTGTTCCAGAAAACCTCCACCGAAGCGGCTGCCGCTTTTGGTAACGGTGACCTGTACCTGGAAAAATATGTGACTTCCCTGCGTCACATTGAAGTTCAGCTGCTGCGTGACAAGTTCGGCAACACCAAGGTACTGGGTCTGCGTGACTGCTCGGTGCAGCGTAACAACCAGAAGGTGATTGAAGAGTCCGGTTCCACCATGCTGCCTGAAGAACTCAAGCAGAAGGTGATGGAATACACCCGTGCTCTGGGTGATGCCACCGACTATATGGGCGCAGGTACCGTTGAGTTCATCTATAACCTGGATGCCAACGAAGTCTACTTTATGGAGATGAATACCCGTCTGCAGGTAGAGCACCCGGTAACCGAAGCGACTTCCGGTATTGATATCGTCAGCGCCCAATTCGATGTGGCAGCCGGTCGCTCCATTGAAGATCTGCAGCCGCAGGAAATCGGTTATGCGATGGAAGTGCGGGTGACAGCCGAGAAGGCGGCACTGGACAGCCAGGGCGTTCTGCAGTTGGTGCCAAACCCGGGGCTTATCACTGAGTGCGTGATGCCTGAGCGCGATGATGTGGAAATCATCTCTATCGCGGCCGATGGCAAAGAAGTGTCGCCATACTACGACAGCCTGATTGCCCAGATCATCATCCGTGGTGAAAGCCGGGACGATGTGATTGCCAAGATGTATGACTATCTGGATCAGGTGGTCATCAAGGGTATCGCCACCAACATCCCGCTGCTGAAGCGGATCCTGGCCGACGAGACCTTCCGTGAAGGCGTGTATGACACCAACTATCTGCCGCGCCTGATGGCCGAGCTGGATATCCCTGCCCTGATCGCCGAAATGGAAGCCGCTGCCGAAACTCAAGGTGTGGATACCGAATCGCTGCGTGTGGGTGAGTCCAACGAGCTCAAGGTGTTGGCTCAGGGCGCGGGTATCTTCTATACCTCTCCGGCACCGGGCGAAGCCGACTTCGTCAAGGAAGGCGATATAGTGACCGTCGATCAGACGCTGGCACTGACCGAAGCGATGAAGATGTTCTCTCAGGTGACACTGGCAGGCTTTAACCGCAAAGGCGCCGAGCTGTATCCAGAGGACAAGAAATACCGCATCGAGCGGATCCTCAACAGTAATGGTCAACAGGTGTCCCAAGGCGATTTGCTGTTTGTGGTTTCCCCAGTGGAAGACTGAGGTTACAGATAGTCAGCTCAGGTAAATCGTGAACTGTTAAGCCTGAGTGTTTGCAGTTTCATTTATAAAGTTAAAAATCCGGTGGCTAACAGTCATCGGATTTTTTTATTTAACTCTCAGCATACCTTACACCATTGCCTAAGGTCTTGCTGAAAGCTTGTCTGCCATTGGCTTGTTTCCCATCATGCTGGTTTAAGTTCCTATCTGCGGAACATAGACATTAAATGACAACCAATATTATAAAAATCAATATGATAAAAAAATGCCAGTCGCCCTAAAGCTGACTGGCACTTGCCAAATGGTCAATAGTTGATGAATGAAGAAGAATGAGTTTAAAATTCCCGGGTACTTAAACTATCAGTACCCTTTGAAAACTATGTCAATACAGTTTAGAACTTGTAATCCAAGGTCAAATATACTTGCTGGCTGTCATTAATTTCGATGCCGTTCTTTTCATAGTCCTGGGCCAGGTAACGATAGCCAAGATCTGAGGAGAAATGTTCACTCCATTTGTACTGGACACCGACTTGACCACCCCAGACGAAATCTGTTGAAGATTTGCCGGCAATCTTGTTGTCATTGGCGCCCATACTGACACCGGCGAACAGATTGACATCTTTATGCACCGGCAATAGGTAATCATAGGATACCAGCCAGCTGTATTGTTCCTGTTTGTAGTTGTTGGCGGCAACGCTGAACTTATCTTCCATGTAACCAAAAGTACCGGTAATACGGTGTTGCTGTTCAATCAGCATACCTATACGTGCCTGATAGCTCATATCTTCGGTGTCTTTATTGACTACGCCCTCAATTTCATCAGCCTGGTAGCCCAGACCTGCCCCGGCGAAGTACTCTATTTCGACTGCTTGTGCACTGCTACATACCAATGCTGCTCCTGCAGCCATCATCATTATTTTGTTCAGTTTCATCATAGACTCCTAAGACTGCTAAGTCGTTTTATCAAAATGTTTATCGGGTTGATGAGTCATACTTTAAGGTAAGTTAAGCGCTTACAGAAGCCCGCAACTATGTGTCTCTTTGTCTCAAAAAATAGAACAATAAGAGCCTTGTCACAGAGATAGCTTCAGATCTTGTGTGATAACTATGAGGGGAGGGGATGATGCTGGGATTGCCGCCGCTAAAGTCTCTATCTACTTGATTATATTGTGTATTTTGGGTTGTCCAAGTTGGAGTTGTTAGGCCGGTTGTGCACAAGTCCCATGCGTGCGTAGCGTCGGTTTACCGGCTTGGATGTAAGGTGTTTTAAGCCGTCGAAGCTCCAAGCTCATTCATATAATTTTATTATTTAACAGTTGGTTAGGTTTTTATTGGCGATTTGGTGAGTGCATGTTTTTACCCTTCCTGAACCTGAGCTGACTCATTGCTAATAATCCTTCGGGATATCCAACACCGCTGATATAGATGCTGATGTTTTCGCGGCCTTTACACCAGTCATCAGGACGAAAGCCCAGAGGGCTGTGATTGGAGACAATAACGGGTTTTGGGAAGCGCTTGTTTTAAAGAGGAACAATGGTCAGCAATCAGGGGCTCTGATGAGAAAAGGAGAGAGCCCCTGAACAGCTCAGTTGTTCGCTTAAGAGCCTCTTTTACTCAGGATCATAATCCAACACCGGGGCCAGCCATTTTTCGGCTTCGGCCACTGTCATCCCTTTGCGGCGGGCGTAGTCTTCCACCTGATCTCGGCCTATGTTGCTCACCCCAAAATAGCGTGATTGCGGGTGCGCAAAGTACCAGCCGCTGACCGCCGCCGTAGGGTACATGGCAAAGCTTTCGGTGATCTTGAGGTCGATACACTCGTCTGGCTGAAGAAGCTGCCAAAGCAGGCCTTTTTCCGTGTGGTCCGGGCAGGCAGGGTAGCCGGGAGCCGGGCGTATGCCCTTGTACTTTTCACGAATAAGCGCCTCGTTATCCAGGTTTTCTTCTCTGGCATACCCCCAGAACTCCTTACGCACCCGCTCGTGCATCCGCTCGGCAAAGGCTTCGGCCAGGCGGTCGGCCAGACACTTGAGCATGATGGCGCTGTAGTCATCGTGGGCCGCCTCAAAACGGGTAATATGGGCGTCGATGCCATGGCCGGCGGTGACCGCAAATCCACCCATATAGTCGGCCACGCCGCTCTCTTTGGGAGCAACAAAGTCAGAGAGACAGAAGTTGTGGTTGCCCACCCGCTCCAGCTGCATCCGTAGATGATGGGTGGTCAGCAACACTTGGCTGCGAGAGTCATCTGTGTAGATCTCGATATCATCGAAGTTGACGCTGTTGGCGGGAAAGAGGCCGATAACCCCCTTGGCGGTGAGCCACTTCTCTTGGATGATTTGCTCCAGCATCGCCTTGCCGTCGGCATAGACTTTACGGGCCTCAGTACCAACGACTTCATCATCCAGTATTTGCGGGAAATGACCGTGTAACTCCCAGGCGCGGAAAAACGGCGTCCAGTCGATGCGCTCGAGTAAGTCCTCCAGCGGATAGTCGTCAAACACCTGGATCCCCGGGGTGTTGGGTTTCACTGCTTGATAGTTGGCCCAGTCGTGGCTGCAGCGGTTATCCCGTGCGATTTGCAAGGGCACTATCTGTTTGCGCTTGGTCTGCGACAGGCGCTTTTGGCGCATCATTTCATATTCGCGGTAGGATTCGTCTATGGTGGCCTGGCGGGTTTCATTGTTGATGAGCTTGCTGACCATAGGCACGGCGCGCGAGGCATCGGCGATATAGATGGCGCCGTGGGGGTAATGGGGCGCTATCTTTACTGCGGTATGGATCTTGGAGCAGGTGGCACCACCGATAATCGCCGGCAGGGTCAGACCTTCGCGCTCGAAGGTTTTAACGTTGTGCACCATCTCATCCAGGCTCGGGGTAATGAGCCCGGACATGCCTATGATGTCGACCTTCTCGGCCTTGGCAACTTCGATGATTTTCTCCACCGGCACCATGACACCCAGATCTATCACTTCATAGCCATTACAGGCCAGCACCACCCCGACTATGTTCTTGCCTATGTCGTGAACATCGCCCTTGACCGTGACCATCAGCACCTTACCGTTGCTCTGGCCTTCGACTTTTTCGGCTTCGATATAGGGATTGAGATAGGCGACCGCCTTTTTCATCACCCGGGCGGACTTGACCACTTGCGGCAAAAACATCTTACCGGCGCCAAAGAGATCGCCCACCACGTTCATGCCGTCCATCAGCGGGCCTTCAATTACATCCAGCGGCCGCTTGGCTTGCAGGCGCGCTTCTTCTGTGTCGGCGTCTATGTACTCGGTGATCCCTTTCACCAACGCGTGTTCCAGGCGTTTGTTGACCGGCAACTTGCGCCATTCGAGATCTTCTTTCTTGCCTGCGCCGCCTGGGCCACCTCGATACTTCTCGGCGACTTCGAGCAGCTGCTCTGTGTTACTGGAGTCGGCAACCGGGCAGGGCAGGTTGAGCACCACGGCCTCTACCTTCTGCTTCAGCTCAGGGTCGATGTCGTCATAGATGGCCAACTGACCGGCGTTGACTATGCCCATATCCATCCCCGCCTTGATGGCGTGATAGAGGAACACGGCATGAATGGCTTCCCGCACCGGGTTGTTGCCGCGGAAGGAGAAAGAAACGTTGGACACCCCGCCGGAAATCATCGCATGGGGCAGGTTGGCCTTGATATCTGCAATGGCGCCGATAAAGTCCACCGCATAGTTATCGTGCTCCTCTATGCCGGTGGCGATGGCGAAGATATTGGGGTCGAAGATAATATCTTCCGGCGGGAAGCCCACCTTATCCACCAGCACCCGGTAGGCGCGGGTACAGATCTCGGTTTTGCGCTCCCGAGTGTCGGCCTGGCCCTGTTCGTCGAAGGCCATGATGATGGCGGCGGCGCCGTAGCGCTTCACCAGTTTGGCCTGTTCAATAAACTTGGCCTCGCCCTCTTTGAGGGAGATGGAGTTGACTATTCCCTTGCCCTGAATGCACTTGAGCCCGGCCTCAATCACCTCCCACTTGGAGGAGTCTATCATCACAGGCACCTTGCTGATATCCGGCTCTGAGGCGATAAGGTTGAGGAATTTCTGCATCATCTCGACCCCGTCGAGCATACCCTCATCCATGTTGATATCTATGATCTGGGCGCCGTTTTCTACCTGGTCACGGGCCACCTCCAGCGCGGTTTCGTACTGGCCTTCTTTGATTAACTTGAGAAACCGGGCCGAGCCGGTGACATTGGTGCGCTCGCCCACATTCACAAACAGGCTGTTTGCATCTATGGTCAGGGGTTCCAGTCCGGAGAGGCGACATGCTACCGGCAGCTCAGGCAGCGGCCTTGGTGCATGAAGGCTAACAGCTTCAGAAATCGCCTTGATATGCGCAGGCGTGGTGCCGCAGCAGCCGCCGACAATATTGAGCAGCCCCTCTTCGGCCCAGGGGCCTATCACGCTTGCCATCTCTGCCGGAGTCTCGTCATAGCCGCCGAATTCATTGGGCAGGCCGGCATTGGGGTGCGCCGAGACAAAGCACTCGCTGATACGGGAAAGCTCCTCGACATAGGGCCGCAGTTCTTTCGGGCCCAGGGCGCAGTTGAGGCCTATACTCAGCGGCTTGATATGTCTGAGAGAATGGTAAAAGGCCTCTGTGGTTTGCCCTGTCAGGGTGCGGCCCGAGGCATCGGTAATGGTGCCGGAAATCATCACCGGCAACTTTTGGTCCAGTTTCTCGAACACATTTTCGATGGCAAACAACGCCGCCTTGGCATTGAGAGTATCGAAGATGGTTTCCACCAGGATGATGTCGGCGCCACCGGCGATCAGCGCCTCGGTGGATTCGCTGTAGGCCAACACAAGATCGTCAAAATGTATGTTGCGAAAGCCGGGGTCATTCACATCCGGGCTGATGGAGCAGGTGCGGTTGGTGGGGCCGAGCACTCCGGCCACATAGCGGGGAATACCGCTGGCGGCGGCCACTTCATCGGCCACTTCGCGGGCGATTTTGGCGCCTTGGTAATTGATCTCCGCCGCCAGGCTCTGCATCTCGTAGTCGGCCATGGCAATGGTGGTGGCGTTGAAGGTGTTGGTTTCTATGATGTCGGCACCGGCCAGCAGGTATTCCCTGTGAATGGTCTTGATGATCTCGCTCTGGGTCAGTACCAGCAGATCATTGTTGCCTTTGACATCGCAATGCCAATCTTTGAAGCGCTCGCCGCGGTAATCGGCTTCTTCCAGCTTGTAGTCCTGGATCATGGTGCCCATGGCGCCATCTAAAATCAGGATCCGCTCTTCGAGGGTCTGTTTGAGCTTGAACTCTGTCTGGCTTGGGGAGTGCTGGGAAGTCGCCATAGGGTTACCTTTCATACCTGTCTTATTGCTGTTTTACATTCGCGGTGCTTGGCATCCGCGACATCATCTCTGCCGACCTGACGCCCGGGACACTATCTGGCATGATAGCCAAAGGCGTGTGTGGGCGCGGAAAGTTATTTTGGACATTTATACGTGTAGACGTCCATAATATACGGATTCCGGCGGCCTGCGGCAAGGTTAAATTGGCCCGGTAACCACCGGACTCTGACGGGAGAAGTGTGTGGCTGAACATAGGCAACTGAATATCTATCTGCTGCGGCACGGTGAATGTGAAGGCGGCGAGATTATCCGCGGCCGCAGTGATGTGGCCCTGAGCGATGAGGGCAAAGCGCAGATGTGGCGTAGCTGGCGGGCTATCAGTAGTGCGCTGGAACAGTTGCCGAAAGCGCCCGAAAGCCTGGTGCTGCTGAGCTCTCCGGCCCAGCGTTGCCAGGCCTTTGCCGCCGAGCTCAAGGCCGATATGCCTGACTATTTCCCGGCGCCGCTGCAGCAGCATGACTGGCTCTGGGAGCTGGACTTCGGTGACTGGGACGGCATGAAGGTGGCGAGTGTCTATCAGCAGCATAGCGAGGCGGCCGAAGCCTTCTGGCGTGACCCTGTGGCCAATACTCCGCCGGGCGGGGAATCGCTGCCAGCCTTTCGTAGCCGGGTGTTGGATGGCTGGCAGACTATGGTGCAGCGCTGGCTTGCGAGAGAGGTTAGTTCTTCCGAAGGCTCTGGTTCTTCAGCAAGCGCCGATGCGGCACTGATCTTGACTCACAGCGGGGTTATCCGGCTGCTGCTGGCCGAGATTTTGCTGCCGGGGCAAATACCGCCTGCGGCAGTGTTCAACGCCTTGGAGCTACCTTATGCGGCCTGGGTCAGAATAACCCTCTATGCCAGCCGTGATGCCAGCGGTGATGCCAGCGGTGAAAGTGACCAGGAATGGCAGTGTTTCAGCAAGCTCCACTGGCCGCAATAGTGCTGCGCTATTGCGCCGGGCAATTGTGCCGGGCGATAAAACCGGGATAATAACCCCAAATGGCCGCCAAGTGCGGCAGCAGCCAGGGTGTTGGCGCCTTTGCAGGTGAACCAACCCAGGGAACCGGGAAAGCCCGGACTGTGCCCGCAACTGTGAGTCGCCTTTGGCGGCGAGTCAGGAGACCTGCCCAGGCTGATAAACCAAACCAGAAACCCGGGCGGGTAAACCGGGGGAGCGAATAGATGATTCTTCCACTGCAGCTTGAGCCTTTTGCCGGTCACAGGCTCAATGTCGGGGGGCGGTTATGAGCCTGGCACTCAAGGTGCAACAGCTTAGCTGGCTTCCCGGTGGTCACAGCGTATTGGCCGATGTGGGTTTTGAGCTGCCAAGTGGCAAGATGCTCGGGCTCATAGGCCCCAATGGTGCCGGTAAGTCGAGCCTGCTGCGCTGCCTCTATCGTTATATCCGCCCGGATAGCGGCCAGATCCAGCTGTTTGGTCAGGATATCCATAGCTTGTCTGCCAAAGCCTTCGCCAAAGAGGTGGCCGTGGTGCTGCAGGATACCCCGGCCCAGTTGGCACTGGATTTGACTCAATTGGTGGCCATGGGACTGACTCCCCACAAGGGGTTGTTTGATATGCCATCGGCGACCGACAAGGCCCAGGTGCAGGCGGCATTGGCGCAGGTCGGGTTGCAGTACAAGGCCGCAGAGCCTTTCGCGCAGCTTTCCGGCGGTGAGAAGCAAAGGGCCTTGATTGCCCGCGCCATAGTGCAGCGCCCCAAGCTTTTGATCCTGGACGAGCCCACTAATCATCTGGATATCCGCTATCAGATCCAGATCCTCGAGCTGGTGCGCAGCCTGGGGGTCACGGTGATCGCCTCGATTCACGATCTCAATCTGGCCTCGGCCCTGTGTGACGAACTCTTGCTGCTGGATAACGGCCGCCGTATTGCCCACGGCTCGCCCCAGAGCGTATTGACCGAAGACAGAATTGCCGGTGTCTTCGGTGTTTGCTGCCAGGTGGGGACGCATCCGCAGTTGGGACGGCCGCTGATCCACTACTTTTACGGCTATCAGTCGCCAGAGCCTGGTCACGGCAAGGCTGTAAGCTCGGCGGCGCTCGCCAGTGGCGAGGTTCAAGGCGCTGCGATAGTCGAGCCAATGGCAGGGCCTGCCTCGGCCGAAACCTGTGTTGCTCACAAGGAAACTGACCGGCGCCCACGCTCGGTGGGAGGTGGCGCATGAATGCTTCCGTGGCCGCAGCGGGGCGCTCGCTTATCGGCTGGTTTCTCAGGCCCTTGCCCAGACTTTACTGGTGCTGGCTGCTGTTGCTGCTCGGCACTGTGTTGACACCCTTGGCCGCCGCCGGTTTTGGCGCCGCCGATATCAGCCTCTTCGATGTGGCAAGAGTGATTGGCAAACACCTGCTGGGCGTGGGTGAGCCTTCTGCCATCAGCGAGCGCATCGTCTGGGATCTGCGCCTGCCGCGTATCTTGCTGGCCTTTATCGCCGGCAGCGGTCTGGCATTGTCGGGTTATGTATTGCAGGCGGTGACCCGCAACCCGTTGGCCGATCCTTACCTGTTCGGTATCAGCTCGGGCGCCAGCTTCGGCGCCGTGGTCTCGGTCGCCCTGGCGACCGGCCTTGGGCTGAGTTCGGCCATCTCCGGGGTATCGCTGCCGCTGGGAGCCTTTATCGGTGCCAGTTTGGCTGTGCTTATGGTACTGCTGCTCGCGGGCAGGAATATCGGCAACCAGATAGAGCGAATGTTGCTCTCCGGGGTCGCCATCTCCTTTATGTTCAGTGCCCTCACCAGCCTGATCTTGTATTTTTCCACCCCGCAGGCTACCACCTCCTTGCTGTTTTGGAGCCTGGGCAGTTTTGCCCGCGCCAGTTGGGATGGGCTTGGACTGCCCACTCTGGTGGTGCTGGCGGCCTTGCTGGTGATCCTGGCCTTCAAGCGCCAGGTACTGGCGATGCTTGCCGGTGATGAAACCGCCCACACTCTGGGAATAAGGGTGCAAAGGCTCAGGGTTTCCATGCTGCTGTTATGCTCGATTATTACCGCCACTCTGGTGGCCCACTGCGGCGGGATTGGTTTTGTGGGGCTGATGGTGCCTCATATTGTTAGGTTGTTGCTGCCGGGGCAGTACCCCATGGTGCTGACGGCACTGGCGGGCGGCCTGTTTATGGTTTGGGTCGATGTGCTGGCTCGCAGCATACTGCCCACCCAAGAGCTGCCGGTGGGGGTGATCACCTCGGCCATCGGCAGTCTGTTTTTCCTGATGGTGCTGCGTAAACGCGGCCAATAACGATAAGAGAGGGAAGGATGTACCAGGTAGCAGCAATCAATCACGCGCTGGATGACGCGATTCAGGCCCGCATAGACAACAAGACCAAACCCCTGGGCGCTTTGGGTGAGTTGGAGGCTTTGGCGCTGCAATTGGGGCGCATTCAGCTCGGTTCCGCTACTGATGAGTTGGTCATCCGCCGTCCCGTGATGCTGGTGTTTGCCGCCGACCATGGTATTGCCGCGGCCGGGGTGTCGATTGCCCCCAGCGAGGTGACCACCCAAATGGTGCTCAACTTTGTTGCCGGCGGCGCCGCCATCAATGTGTTTTGTCGCCAGACCGGCTTCGAGCTGGAGGTGATTGACTGCGGCATTCTCAGCCCCTTGGGGATCCCCGAGGTTACAGAGCAGCGTCTGGGCGCCGGTACCGGGCCTATCCACAAACGCGCCGCCATGACTCTGGGCGCTGTGCATCAAGGGTTTGCCATGGCGCGCACCTTGGTAAAACGCCATATCGATGCCGGCAGCAACCTGCTGGCGCTGGGGGAGATGGGAATAGGCAACACCTCTTCTGCCGCCGCCGTGATGGCCGCCCTGACCGGCCTTCCTGTGAGTGAATGTGTCGGCCGCGGCACCGGTATAGATGCCGCGACGCTTAAGCGCAAATGCCTGCTGATAGAGCAGGCACTGCTGCTGCACCACTGCGAGCTGACCGAGCCGCTCAGTATCCTCGCCTGCCTGGGTGGCTTTGAAATAGTGCAGATGACAGGAGCCATGTTGGCGGCGGCCGAATTTGGCGTGCCCGTGCTGGTGGACGGTTTTATCGCGTCGACAGCGGCGCTGGCGGCTGTGCGTTTGGCGCCGGGGGTGAGGGATTATCTTATTTTTGCCCATGAGTCTGAAGAGCGCGGCCACAAGTTGCTGCTCGAGGCCATGTCCGCCAAGCCTTTGCTGCGGCTTGGGCTCAGGTTGGGCGAAGGCTCGGGCGCGGCGCTGGCGCTGCCTTTGGTGCAGGCGGCGGCCAACTTCTACAACCAGATGGCCAGCTTTGGTGAAGCCGGGGTCGACAAGGTGGTAGAGCCGGCTACCCAAGAGGTGTTCTGATGGGATTCTGGCTCGGGCAGCTGCGGCTGTTTTTGATCGCAATAGGTTTTTTCACCCGTATTCCTGTGCCCAGCGCCCTGACGGTGGACAGCGACAGCCTCAACAAGGCCAGCCGCTACTTTGGCCTGGTGGGCGTGGTGGTGGGCTTGATCTCCGCCTTGGTGTTGTTGCTGGCCGCCGGCATATTGCCAAGCTCCATCGCCATAGTGCTGGCGATGATTAGCAGTGTGCTGGTTACCGGCGGTTTTCATGAAGATGGCCTGGCCGATACCGCCGATGGTTTCGGCGGCGGTTGGTGGGTTGAAGACAAACTGAAAATCATGAAAGACAGCCGCCTTGGCAGCTATGGCGCCTTGGCATTGGTGTTGGTGTTGTTGCTCAAGTACCAGTTACTGCTGGAGTTAGCACTTTACGACATCAACCAGGCGGCGCTGGCCCTGGTATTGGCGCACTGTGTCAGCCGGGTGACGGCGGCCAGCATTATCTTCAGCGAAACCTATGTTCGCGACGAGGGCAAGAGCAAACCTTTGGCGCAGCAGCAGGGGCTCAATGAGTTGGGTATTTTGCTGCTGACTGGAATTGTGCTGACGGCACTGCTGTCCACCACGCTGCTGTTCTGGCTATTGCCGACCATGTTGCTGCTGCGTTGGGCCCTGGTATTCTGGTTCCGGCGCCAGATTGGCGGTTACACCGGCGATACCCTGGGAGCGGCGCAGCAGGTGAGTGAGCTGGCGGTTTATATGCTGTTGCTGGCATTGGGGGGCAGCCCTGCATGATCCATCTAATTCTGGGCGGTGCCCGCAGCGGCAAGAGTGGTTACGCCGAGCGGCAACTGGCCGACTTGTGCCCGGCCAATGTCCGCCCCTGGTATCTGGCAACGGCCGAGTCCGCCGATGAGGAGATGGCCCGGCGTATCGCCCACCATCAAACTGCGCGCCAAGGCGGCAGCCTCGAATGGCAGTTGGCCGAGGTGCCGCTCGATTTGGCCAAGGCGCTTGTGCAGCGCTCAGGCTCTGGAGCGCCGGTATTGGTAGACTGCCTGACGCTTTGGCTCAGTAATCAGCTCTGCTTTGGTGCCGATATGGCTAGCGAACGCGCGGCCTTGCTGCGGGCGGTAGCCGAGTTTGACGGCGATCTGCTGTTGGTGAGCAACGAAGTCGGCTCCGGCATAGTGCCGCTTGGGGAGCTGAGTCGGCGTTTTGTCGATGAGGCTGGTTGGCTCAATCAGGCGCTTGCCGCCAAGGCCGATAGAGTCACTCTGGTTGTCGCCGGTTTACCTCTGGCGTTAAAGCCTGTGAGCTCTGATAGCAGTGGCTCCCTAGGCTTGAGTGCTTCGGGTACAAGCCCGGATCCGCGGGGCAAGGCATGAGTAACCCAGTACCCCATAATGGCGCAGAACTTAAAGCTGAATTGTCGGCTCTGGCCCGGCCTGGCCGCAGCCTTATGGTGCAGGGCACCACTTCGGATGCCGGTAAGAGCACCTTGGTAGCCGGACTCTGCCGGGTGTTTCATCGTCATGGTCAGCGAGTGGCCCCCTTCAAGCCGCAAAATATGGCACTCAACAGCGCCGTCACCCGGGATGGCGGTGAAATTGGCCGGGCCCAGGCGCTGCAGGCGGTGGCCGCCGGTCTTGAGCCGAGAATCGACTTCAACCCGGTATTGCTGAAACCCAGCTCAGATACCAAGGCGCAGGTGATAATTCAGGGCAAGGCGCTGACCAGCCTGGAAGCCGCCGCCTTTTTCGGCCCCGAGAGTCGTGACTATAAAGCCGCTGCCATGCAGGCGGTGTTGGCATCCTGGCACAGGTTGCAGCAGGAGTTTGACTGGCTGCTGGTAGAAGGCGCCGGTAGCCCGGCTGAAATCAATTTGCGCCAGGGCGATATTGCCAATATGGGCTTTGCCGAAGCGGTGGACTGCCCGGTGATCCTCATCGCCGATATTGACAAGGGCGGAGTATTTGCCCACCTGGTAGGTACCTTGGCCCTGCTGTCCGAGAGTGAGCAGGCTAGGGTAAAAGGCTTTGTGATCAATCGTTTTCGCGGTGATATCTCATTGTTGCAGTCCGGGCTGGATTGGCTCGAGGCTCACACCGGCAAGCCGGTATTGGGCGTATTGCCCTACCTCGATGCCCTGCATCTGGACGCCGAAGATGCACTGGTGCAGCCCACTACTCAGTCTCAGGTTGCTACCGAGCAGCCGGCAACAGCTCAATCAGCACGAGCTCAATCTGAAACAGCTCAATCTGAAGCAACTCAATCTGATAGAACTGGGACGCGACTGCGAGTCGGCGTCTTGGTGTACCCCAGGATCAGCAACCATACCGACTTTGACCCGCTGCGGCTGCATCCGGATATCGAGTTTTGTTATATAGGGCCGACCCATCAGGGTGAACTTCCAGGGCTGGATCTCCTGCTGTTGCCCGGCAGCAAGAATGTGCGCGCCGACCTGGCTTTTATCCGCCAACAGGGCTGGGATAAGGGCATAGCCCGCCATCTGCGCTATGGCGGCAAGCTTATCGGTATCTGCGGCGGCTTTCAGATGCTGGGGCAGAACATTGCCGACCCCTTGGGGCTGGAAGACTTGCCCGGTACCAGCCAAGGGCTGGGCTACCTGCCGCTCACTACCGAGCTGCAAGTCGAAAAACAGCTGCTCAATGTCAGCGGTACCCTGAGGCTTGGGCAATCATCGGCGTCAGTCTCCGGCTATGAGATCCACTGCGGAGCGTCGCGGATCCCGGACAGATGCATGCAGCCATTGTTGCTTAATGAGCGAGGCAGTGACGCCAACCGCGTCAGCGCCACTGAGCCTGCAAAAACCACAGTACCTACACAAATCGCAGCAGTCCGCAGCGAAGGCCTGCTGTCGGAGGATAATCAAATTCTCGGCAGTTATTTGCATGGTCTGTTTGACAGCCCAGAGGCCTGTGAGCTGCTGCTCGCCTGGGCCGGGATGACGGCGCCACAGGGCCATGCCGTGGATATCAATCAGCAGCGCCAGCAACAGCTGGATCGTTTGGCCGATGTGCTGGAGCAACATCTGGATTTCAATAAAATAATCAACATATTCAAAGAGGAAGACCCGGGTGACCGATAATAATCAAACCGATATCAAGGCAGAGCGTCATAAACAGCGGCAGCAGAAAGTAAAAGCGGCGGTGGATGCCAAAATCGCGGCCGCCACCGAAGAGAAGGGCATACTCCTGGTCGTGACAGGTAACGGCAAGGGCAAGTCCACCTCCGGCTTTGGCACTCTGGCCCGCGCGGTCGGTCATGGCAAGCAGGGCGCCGTGGTGCAGTTTATCAAGGGCACCTGGGAGTGCGGTGAGCGAAAGCTACTGGAAGGTGCCGGGGTCAAGTTCGAAGTCATGGGCACAGGCTTTACCTGGGACACCCAGGACAAAGCCAAGGATATCGCCGCCGCCGAAAAGGCCTGGGCGGCCGCCGAAAAATGGCTTCAGGATGCCAGCATAGACATACTGCTGCTCGATGAACTCACCTATATGGTCAGCTACCACTATCTGGATCTGCAGCGAGTGATAGATGCGTTGCAAAATCGCCCCCCCATGCAGCATGTGATCATCACCGGCCGCAACTGCCACAGGCAACTGATTGAATTGGCAGATACTGTCAGTGAGGTGAATAGCGTGAAGCATGCGTTTGAGGCGGGGGTTAAAGCGCAGCCTGGTTTCGACTACTGAATCTGCAGCCTGTTCTTCGAGGCTGACGGTATTGCCAGCGTAGCTTCATCCCATCACCTAGGATAACTAGGCTCAGGGACTGAAGCGACTCGGCGGCTTTGTCAGCCCTCGATCAGACTGCAGTGTTTTACTTTTTGTTTGCGACCGTGGCGTTATTGTCTGCGTCGGCTCACCCAATCACATACTCATTGTATGCTCATGGGCCGAGCCTCCTTGACGGCTTAGCCACAGCCGCAAACAGTTTGAAATAGGTGCATTGGTTTAGGGGCTGAAGTGACTAGTCGGCTTTGTCAGCCCTCGATCAGACTGCAGTGTTTTACTTTTTGTTTGCGACCGTGGCGTTATTGTCTGCGTCGGCTCCCCCAATCACATACTCATTGTATGCTCATGGGCTGAGCTTCCTTGACGGCTTAGCCACAGCCGCAAACAGTTTGAAATAGGTGCATTTGCTCAGGAACTAAAGCTACTCGGCGGTTTTTGTTGCCATCTTTGGTGCGATTGGATGAGTGATTTCACTCAGGCACAGATTGAATAATTGACCAAAAGATAGCAAATTTATCGCTTGCCTAATGTTGCTGATCTCTGACAAGATACTGATACAGAAAGATAAAATTTAGTTTAGGGGAAGAGGCAGAACACTTAATCCCCCTGCGGTAGCCACGCCGCTTGTCTATTAAAGTTTTGACAAAATGCCTGGCAATTTGAAGATAAGTTTGCGCATTATTTCTGTAATGCCACATAAAATAGATTTAAATTCAAAAAGATATAAAACACTGTTGGTAGATAATCGGTTTGAAAACCGCGCATACGCGTTTAGCTGTAAGGGATATTAGGACTGAAACCTATTTTAATTAATTGATACAAATACATAACGATGCGTGTTTTCAATCCTCAGAGGACTAAAATGCGCATGCGCACTATACAGCTGTTAAATGAATTTGGTAGAGGCAGTACACAAATTGAATGAATCAAAATTAGGCAGTTTACGTACACTGCTAACAGTTATTGAAGATCTACATGACCCTGAATATGTCATATTTTATCGGGGGCATGGTGATAAAGTTTATAGCTTGACTCCTTCGATATATAGAAAGGACGAGTGGATAAATAATGAACACAAAATGATTCAAGAATTGTTGATCCGTTGCCCTAAAGATTTCGATGGCAAGCAATCTAGTTTTGAAAAATTAGTTAAAATGCAACATTATGATCTGCCTACTCGATTACTCGATATAACTGAAAATCCGCTAGTAGCGTTATACTTTGCATGCTCATCGCAAATGGATGGCGATAAAGATGGAGAACTCATATTTTTTAAAATACCTAAAAAGGATATTAAGTACTTTGATAGCGATACGGTAAGTGTTGTGTCTAACATTGCATGGCTTAAAAGTAATTTCTCTCTGCCTCATAGGTTTAGTGCCGATAGCAAGTCATTCCATAATGAAGAAAATGAGCATGCTGATGTGCTAATGCATTGCATAAGACAAGAAAAGCCTCATTTTAGAGAACGAGTAAACCCTAAACATATTCAGAGTGTTGTTTGCGTTAAACCTAAACTAGATAACCAACGGATAATCAGACAAGACGGTGCATTCTTGTTGTTTGGTATTGGTGAAGAAAAAAGTGTTTCTGCCTCTGTCAAGCCTGAATGGGTCCTACGACCAAGTGGCAACCGATATATAATTAAGGCAAAAGATAAACCAGAAATTAACAAACAGTTGGCTAGTCTTGGGATATCTAAAGCAAAACTTTTCCCTGAAATTGACATGGTTTCTCAGTTTATAAAAGATGACCTTGGCTTAAAGAACGAGAATTATGCAGATGAGGCTCCTTTAATTCTTGGTAAGCCTAAGTTGTCAGATTGGTTGTAGAAATTAATTTAACAAACGAGTATAGCGTCAATCCTTTATTTTTGGCGATGTTCTGGTCTCACATGATGCCATCTCGAAGCATAGAGTTTAGGATGACCACCATCTTGCGAACGCAAGCAATAATCGCCACTTTCTTTGGTTTTTCAGCTTGCATTTTCTTTTCCAATTTTTATTTTGTGTTCTGAGGGCTTTAAGAATATCGATGACTTACTCAATGTTGTAGCAGAACAAGAATCTAATTCTTGTTCTGAGTGCGGAAAGGAATCCAAGCTTCATTTGACTAACTCTGATGGCCTGGAAAACAAACTTCATTTTATGGGAAAAATAGAACCAATAACTTTTCTTGGTTATCAGACTTACACTAAAAATGGTAGTAATCCATTTTCAGATATGGCTCCTGTGAGTTTATCGCATTACCCTTACAACGGTGGTGATGTATATCGTTGTGATTCGTGTATGGCTACATTTGTCATATATTTAGAAACTGGTGGGCATGCTGCAAGATACCAAGCAAGGTGGATTAGGCGTGATCTTAACTTTTTACCCTAACAAGTAATAATGAACTGACCTTTCCCCCGAATTTAAGACCATGACATTGATATGACTCCCTTGGCCAAATTGATGAAAACCTATGATAAAGAGATTAGATAATATGATGGCTTGCTATGATTTATAAATTGTTGCTTTGGCTTGGTTTATTATATTTTGATAAAAATAACGTGTTAAGAGTGAACAAATTCAAGATGCCAGAGTTGTTGAAAGAGTGGGAATCAAGGGGCTGAGGTGTTGATTCAAACTCGCCCCCTTGATCCTCATTTTATATCTAGCCTTTAGTCTAGCCCTGATCATAGTGGCGAATGGGCAACTGGCTGACGCTGTCGAGTCGCCAGGCTCCCTTCTCATACACGAAGCTAACGCTGTGCAGGGCATCCTTAAAGTCATAGCGTTGGTTCGAGTCTGGCAGGAGATTGTTAAACTCCAGCTGAATGTTCTGATAACCATCCTCGATAGACAACTTCCCCAGATGATTTGGCAGATCGATAAGGCGGCTCAGCGCCTTGTCCAACTCGCGATCTTGTATCGGCAGTTGCTGCTTAAACTGCTCACTGAACAGGGCTGCGAAGGCCTGTTTGTCCTTGCTGTGGATATAGGCGGCGTTGGTCCAGTCGGCCAACAAGAGTTCGAAGGTCTTGTTGGCCCGGGTCAGAGATGCGATTGGGGTCTTGTTGTCGTTGGTAAGGTAACTTTTAAGAGTCGCCTCGGCTTCTTCAAGGCCGCGCTCGAATATTTGCGCCACCTTTATTGCCGCCGGATCCTGGCTGGCCTTTAGCTCAGCGCTGACTCTGTTGACGGCCTCCACCCGCTCTTGCCAACTGTTGAAACCCTTCATTAGGCCTTGTAGTGAAGCTTTATGCTGCTTCATCGCTTTGGCGACGGCCTCATCCTGCTGGCGCGCCGCTCTGGCTTCGGAGCTCACATAATCTCTAAAGGTGCTGTTGAGTATGGTTTCGGGGGCATCGAAGTAGAGTCCCGCGCCGCTGTAGGGATCGACCCAGAGATCGCCTGTGTTTATTGGAGCTGATGGCTTAGGGTGGATATCGCCATAGTAGATTCGATCTAATTTGGCTTGGTTTTGGCTAAGGAAGGCACCAATCGCCTTGCCATCAGTGGCGGACAGCAGTTGGTATTCGGCCGCCAGTTGTTGCAACTCTTTGGAGTTCTGCACCCTTTGGCTGGCATAGTAGCCGCAGCGTAGGTTACAGACTTGTTTGGTCAAACTGGAAGCCGGGCCCAAGGTGATCGCCTCGCTCTGGATAAATACCTCGGCGGTATAGATGCCTCTGGGGATGGCACCACTCTTATCCATCAGGTAGATGGTGTTGTTGGGGCTATGGCGGCCGACGACTTGAAGATCTTGCTTACTGGCGCACAGGGAGTAGTCCCTGCTGGTGACCGGCAGCTCCTTGTCATAGGTGGAAACGACCAACTTATCCAGGCTAATCCCTTCGGGCACAGTACCTGTAATGCTGAGATCGCACTGCTGAGCGTTGGTGTTGAGGGTTAGGCCACCCAGGGCCAGGCCAAGAAATACCAATCTTTGTTTCATGCAAAGTCCTTGTTGCGCGTAGTTTGTAGTGAGGCTTTTCCCCATCATGTTTTCGTTAAAAAACCATATTTCCAATTAAAATTAGTTGCTTAGTGAATGATGGTTTTCATTTATTTATGCTATCGCGAATTGTCCTGCCTTGTCATCAGTTAATGGGGATCAAGGCGTCGGGTGATTGTAGAAAGTAAGGGGGGGCATCATCTTATGTTAAACATACCTCACTGATGCCTCGGATAGACTGTAATTGGCGGAAATTGTGCTTTCAGCCGCCGTTTATATAATGTGGTGTTCAGGTGTATCAACATAGGTGTTGAATTCGCGACAAGCTAATCATTGAAGTGATGCCTGATCCTGGCCCGGGGAATTGCCTGAGAGGTAACATGGTTATAGGTATTAAAAGTGTTCAGCACTACTACGGGTTTGAATCCGTTCTGCTATAACCAGTAATTGGACAATAGATGTTTTCAATGGAGAGTTATTGCTTTATATGGAAAATATTGTTCCATCGGATGTTGAGATTGTTACCAATTTCGAGCTTAAAAAAAGTGAAAGCTGAACTAGATTTAATTTGGACGAAAAACAATGATCAAATAAATTCCGTTAAGCGACTTATATCCCCGTAACTTTGATTTCTTGATTGCAGAATGTGAAAAATATGAATATTTCAGGGTGCTTATTTTCTGAATCCTTCCCTGGATAATATTTAGGTTAAGTGTTTGTTATGGTGGGATGTATTATTGTGTATTGAGCCAAGGTTGAGGCTTTCAATGTTGGATGTATAAGGCTGAATCAGTCAGGGTGTGGCCGATATTATTAAATGTTAATCTGTGATGTGTTGAATGTATTTTAATGAGAATTCAATAGCAAGCTGAGGCGTTGTCGCATCCAGTTTTTATAGGTCGATATTATTTACAAGTGTATTTTTTATAGTGTAAGTATGGTTATCGGTTTGTGATTTGTGAGAACGTTGAGGTTCAATTGTTGTTTTTTGAATTTATACTGAATTATTTTGTAACTGTAGAGCTTGATAGGGCTTCAATAACACCTTTTTATGAGTTAATGACTTACAATGAGTAAAGGAAGGTGGGATTGTGACAGGCAGTGCGGAACTATGCTCATGCGTTATCTGAGCTGTTGATATTCCACATTTGTCATCTTGGTCTCCTTAGAGGCATAGTGTGTAACTTATGTTTGGCATGAGAAGAAAACAGTGAAAATTGACGACCTCAGATTATTTTTATCGGTTGTGGATCTAGGCAGCTTTGCCGCAGCCGCCAGTTCCATAGGTGTTCCAAGAGCCTATGTCAGCCGCCGTATTGGTGAGTTGGAGGCTGACTTAGGTAGCAAACTCTTTACCAGAACCACACGTAAGCTGACTCTGACGCCAACCGGAGAAATCTACTATCAGCAGCTGCTGGAGATTATTCCCAGATTAGAGTCGTTAAATGAGTCGATAAAGAACCAAAGGAATATGCCAACGGGCTCGGTCAAACTGGGTTTAATTGGCGATGCCGATATTGTCGCCCACAACCTGTTGCAGGAATTCCTTCGAACCTATCCGCTGATTACTTTGGAAACTCATGTAAGCAACCTGGGATACCACGATATTTTGACCTATGGTTTGGATGCCTGTGTTCATATAGGTGAGATGAAAGACAGCTCCTTTGTGGCCCGCCCTTTGATGAGAGGATTGCGAAAACTCTATGCCAGCCCGGATTATATCGCGGAGCATGGCATGCCCGCATCGATTGAAGATCTGGATAATCATGCCTTGATCATTCACCGTTTGGCTAACGGCGAGCTGGAAGATAAATGGACTTTTAACCAGGGCGAGTACCGCACCCATAGCCGGCTGATTTCCAACAATAGTTCCTACGTAAAACATGCTGTTATGAATGGGGCCGGTATCAGTTTGTTGGCTGAGCTGAGCGCTGCAGAACATGTTAAATCGGGTGAGTTGGTAGAAGTACTGCCAGAGTGTGAAGTTTATGTTGATGATGTTTGGTTGGTTTATCCCAGTCGCAAGGGGATGACCCATGCCGCCAGGTTATTGATTGACAGTATTATTGAGGAAGCACGTAAGTTGGATCTGTAGATTGTCACGAATTTCATGACATTGATGTGTAAATATATGTTATTGTTTTAGATATGGCCTGGTATTACTCTGTGCCGCAATTGATATAAGTAGTTAGGAAATTGCAGTGACAAGAGTAAAACCGACCGGGCTTAAGTTAAGTCTGCTATGCAGTAGCGTGGTATTCATGCTGTGGGGTTGTGGCAACAGTGAGCAGCCACAGGTCTCCTCGACTGCGCTTCCACTGGTTCAGGTGATGGAGCTACCGGCTCCGGTCAGTGATAGAGTGCATCAGTTCAGTGGCATTCTGGAATCAGACAAAACGGCTGAGCTGTCTTTTAGGGTGCCGGGCACACTGGAGCAGATCTTGGCTGATGAAGGCAGTCAGGTTAAAAAGGGCCAAGTCATCGCTCGTCTGGATCCCCATGATTTTCAGGTCAGTGTGATGGAGCTTGAGGCCAGACTCAGCGAGGCCGAGGCTGCACATCGTTTGGCTGCCATTGAACTTAAGCGGGTTCGCGCCGCTATTAATGATAAGGCGATAGCCGGGGTCAAATTGGATCGGGCTATCAGCGCCGAAGCCCGCGCCAAGGCGGGTGTCGAACTGTTGAAGCAATCTTTGAAAAAGGCCCAGGACTCTCTGGCCTATACCTCTCTCAAAGCTCCCTATGACGGCGTCATAGGTAAGCGCTTTGTCGACCGATATGAGCTGGTGGATGTTGGCACTCAGATAGTCACCATACATCAACCCACCACGCTTAATGCCGTGGTCGATGTCTCTGAAAGTCAAATTTGGAATCTACGCCAGGGCGCAAACGGTGAAGTCTCCTGGTTCAATGCTGAAGGTTCGGTTGCGGCCGAGATCACCCAGATTGCCAGTGTTCCCGATAGGCTCAAACGCACTTATGAAGTGACCTTTGCCCTGAAACAAGCACCCAAGCAGTTGGTCGCCGGAAAGGCTGTCAATGTGGCGGTGAGCTTACCTTACGCCAGCAAAACACCGGTGTTTTGTATTCCGGCGATGGCGGTATCCAGTCAAAAGAGTCAGCTGTATGTTAATCGGGTGGTGAATGAGCATGCCAAGGCGGTAGCGGTTAAAGCCATGAGTCAAACCGACGACTCTATCTGTGTTTCCGGCGAACTCCAGCAAGGTGAACGTATCATTTTGGCCGGTGGTGCCTTTGTGGAAAATGGACACAAGGTGGAGGTATTGGGCGAGGCGCAGGTTAAGTCATGAATCTGTCTACCTTTGCACTGAGACAAAAAACCTTTGTCATTTTTTTCACGATTCTTGGCATGATCGCCGGGATCTACTCCTATTTTGATCTGGGGAAGTTGGAAGACCCTTCATTTACGGTTAAAAGCGCGGTTATCGTGACTCTCTATCCAGGAGCCGATGCCAAGGAAGTGGAACAGTTGGTGACCGACAAGGTCGAGACCAAACTGGAGGAGATGGAGTCGCTGTGGAAACTGCGCTCACTGTCCCGTCCCGGTAGCTCGATGATCTTTGTTGATCTCAAAGAGAAGGTGAACTCTGACGAACTGCCGCAGCAGTGGGATTTGCTGCGCCGCAAAGTGGAAGATGTGAAGCTGGAGCTGCCGATGCAGGCGCAGATCAGCATAGTCCAGGATGAGTTTTCCGAAGTCTACGGCATGTTGTTTGCGGTCTATGGCGACAACATGAACATGGCGGAGATGAAAGACCACGCCAGGGAATTACAGCGGCGGATCAAGGCGGTTGATGGCGTGAAAAAAGTGCAACTGCACGGCATTCACGAGCAGGTGGTTAATATCCGCATCTCGGAAGAACGTCTGAGCGAAACCGGCCTGACCATGCTGCAACTGATCGATCAGTTGCAGAGCCAGAATATGCCAGTGACCGCCGGTGACTTTGATCTCGGGATTGAAAACCTGCGGGTAGAGCAGGGCGGCAGTTTCCAAACTGTGGATGATATTCGTAACGTCAGTATTCAAACCGGGATCAATGGTTTGAACTCGGCGGTGATCCGCCTGGGGGATATCGCCGATATCACTATGGACTATCAGGATCCTGCCACTACTTTAAGCCGTTTTAATGGCCAACAGGCGGTTACTCTGGCTGTGAGTCCGGTTAACGGTATCAATGTGGTTAGCATAGGCGACACCCTTAAACAGGTGCTGGCAGATTATCAGGCCGAATTGCCTGCGGGTGCCGGTATCGGGGTTATCGCTTATCAGCCGGAAGAGGTGCAGAAGTCGGTCAACAACTTCATCAGTAATCTTATTGAAAGTATTGTGATAGTTGTGGTTGTGCTGCTGATCTTCATGGGCTGGCGCAGTGCTTCGATTGTCGGTGCCAGTTTGTTGCTGACAATTCTCTTTACCCTGGTTTATATGAATTTGACCAATGTGGATCTGCAGCGGGTCTCCTTGGGTTCCTTTATTTTGGCCTTGGGGATGCTGGTGGATAACGCCATTGTGATAGTGGATCTGTTCCAGGCCAAGATTAAACAAGGGATAGAGCGTACCCAGGCGGTTATCGATAGCATCAAGGAGATGGCGGTTCCGCTGCTGGCGGCGACTGTGATTGCCGCTATGGGTACGGCGCCGGTATTGCTGTCACAAACCGACTCGGCCGAGTTCTCCTTGTCCATCGTCCAGGTGCTGTGCAGTTCACTGCTGCTTTCCTGGGTAATCGCCATGATAGTCACGCCGCTGATGTGCTGGTTCTTCCTCGGCACGGCCGTTGATGAAGACAAGGCGAAAGCCCCTTCTCGCTATTGGCTGATGTATCAAAATGCAGTTGATTGGGTAGTGGAAAACCCCAAGAAAACCTTACTGTATGTTGTCCCTTTACTGGTCGGCACCCTGTTGGCCGCACCGCTGCTGAAGGTGAACTTCATGCCGTCATCGGACCGGGCGATAGTGTTTCTGGATTACTGGTTGCCCAACGGTGGCCGCATAGAGCAGACCTCTGCCGATATGCGCAAGGTCGAAGCCTGGTTATTGCAGCAGCCAGAGGTGGAAAGTATCTCCAGCTCGGTCGGCGAGAGTGCACCGCGCTTTTCGGTGACAGTTGAACCCGAGCCGCTGGACTCCAGCTATGGTCAGATACTGATCAACACCCGCAGCTATGAGGATATTGAACCCCTGGTCAGTCGTGGTGATGCCTGGTTAAAGGCGCAATTCCCCTATGCCGAGCCGAGATTCAGGGATCTCAAACTGGCGACCAAGGATAAGTATTCGGTTGAAGCGCGCTTTATCGGCCCGGATCCCGAGGTGCTGCATCGCCTAGCCGATGAGGCAAAGGCTGTGATGGCAGCACACCCCAATCTCAAATATATTCGCGACGACTGGCGTCAGGAAAGCAAGGTGATGACGCCTATGGTCGACCTGCATGCGGCGCGCCTCGCCGGTGTAACCCGAACCGATATTGCCAATGCCATCAATCGGGTGACTGAAGGCAGCCAGGTGGGCACCATGAGGCATGGGGATGACCTTATTCCTATTAAGCTGCGCAGTGCCAACGCGACTCTGGAGCACTTTGAAAATATTCCGGTGCGCTCTTTGCTGGGCACTCACAGCGTGCCTATGGGGCAAGTGGTTGAGAGCATAGAGATCAAGGGTGAAGAAAGCATGATCTGGCGTCGCAACCGGCTGCCGGCTATTACGGTTCAGGCCGGAGTTAGCGGCGACACCGCATCCAATGTTCGTCAGCAGATTGCCGCCGAGATTGAAGCCATTGCCTTGCCGGCCGGCTACAAGATGGAGTGGGGTGGTGAATACTATGACGAGCAGCGCTCCATTGATGACTTGCTGGAACAAAATCCCAAGGCCACCTTGTTGATGCTGATCATTCTGGTCGCCATGTTCAATGCCTTCCGCCAGCCTCTGATCATCATGATCACCTTGCCGCTGGCCTCCATCGGCATTGTCTGGAGCCTGTTGTTGCTGGATAAACCCTTCGGCTTTATGGCGATAGTCGGCATGATCTGCCTCTCGGGCATGATCATCAAAAACGGCATTGTCCTGATGGATCAGATAGAGCTAGAGCGTCGTAACGGTTTGGGCATTGCCGAGGCGATCAAGGCTGCGACCTTGAATCGAACCATGGCGATCTCAATGGCGGCGTTGACTACGGCGCTGGGGATGATCCCTCTGCTTACCGATCGCTTGTTCGATCAGATGGCGGCCACCATTATTGGCGGTCTCACCGCGGCATCCGTGCTGTCACTGTTTGTAATGCCGGCCCTTTATCGCTTGTTTTATCACAGGGATGAACAAAAAGAAGCCGAACAACTTGAGTTGGCGGCCCCATCACAGCCTGTATTGACAGCCAAAGAGGTGAAGTAATGAAGAAGCATATTTTGGCTGCCATTGTCGGCGTAACCCTGGTCAGTGGTTGCAGCATGGCACCTGACTATCAGTTGCCAAGCGTGAAGGTCAGTGAGCTGTATTTCAATGCCGATACCCAAGGCGTGGCGGCTCAGGCCCTTGACTATCAAGAGTGGTGGCGGCAGTTCAATGATCCGCAATTGGATGCCTTGGTAGCCACGGCGCAGCAGCAAAACATCAACCTGAAAATCGCCGCCGAGCGGATCCGTTCGGCCCAGGCCTACGAAACGGCAGTGTCATCTTTGAAGTTGCCTTCGGTTTCTCTGGGCGGTGGTTATATGGATCTGCGGATCAGCGAGAACGATCCCATGATGGGGGGGGCAGTTTCCGGCGTCGACTTGCCCGACTCCCTCGGTGGCGGCAGTGTCAAATTGATGGACAGAGACCCCAATAGCAGCTTTCTCGGGGCGACGATAGCCTGGGAGGCCGATCTGTTTGGTCGCATAGATAGCCTGAGCCGGGCCGCAGAAATTCGGGTGGAGCAGGCAAGAATACTGAGAGCCAACCTCACCACCTTGATGACGGCCGAAGTCATAGATAACTATCTGCAATATCGCGGCGCCGAGGAGCGGATGCTGATCGCGGCCAAGAATATCAAGGAGCAGACAGAGGTGCTGGCACTGGTGGAATCGCTGGAGCGCCATGGTTATGGCTCCAGCCTGGATGTAGCCAATGCCAAGGCTGCGCTGGCGACGACCAAGGCGATGCTGCCCATGCTGGACTCGGCCAAGCAGGCACATCTGCATCGGCTGGCGTTGCTGCTTGGGGAGAATATCAACCAAACCCAGGCGCGTTTGACTGATGCCGCATTGCCGCAGATGCAGCAGTTGATCCCGACCGGGGTGCCTTCTGAATTGTTGACCCGGCGTTTGGATATCGCCTTGGCCGAGAGGGAAATTGCCGCCAAGAACCAGGAGTTGGGTGCCGCCATTGCCGCCAAGTACCCTAGCTTTTATCTGACCGGCGCCCCGGGATTATCGGCAGATCACTTTGACGATCTCTTCTCCTCAGGCTCCACCACTTGGGCGCTGGCGGCGGGGTTCAACTGGAATATCTTCGATGCCGGTCGGACTCAGGCCATGGTTGATATCCAGGAGAGTGGCTTTAAGACAGCCGTGATGAGTTACCAACAGACGGTCAATAACGCCATCAATGAGGTGGAAACTGTGCTGAGGCTTTACGGCAATAGCCAGGAATATCATAAGCATATAGCCAAGGCTGAGGCCCAGGCCGAGACGGCGGTGACCAAGGCCACCTCCCTGTATCGAGCCGGGCTCGAGAACCACTTGAGTGTGTTGAATGCCCAGAACGTCAAAAACAACATTCAGGATGCCGAAGTGGTGGCCAGGCTCAATACCGCCTCTACTGTTGTCACTCTGTATAAGGCGCTCGGGGGTGATTGGAGCTTGGAGCAAACCCAGTCGCAACGATAAGGCGTTGATCTTAGGTGCAGGGACTTTGTATGAGTCTATCCCTGCACCCGCTTTTTCCTGAGTGAACCGCTGAGTCTGGTCACACTGAAAATCACAGGAGTTATTGTGGAGTCGTTAAATACCCCGCCGGAAGATGCTGGCCGCCAAGGGCAAAATACCCAGCTGCAGGCCTGTGAAGAGTGCGGTTTGGTGAGTGCTTTTAGCGAGCCCAAACCCGGCAACAAGGTGAGCTGTCCTCGCTGTCATCACGGCTTACAGTCAGCCTTGAAGGCACCGTTTCAGCAGGTTTGGGCCTATGGCTTGGCGACCCTTATCCTGTTGGCCTTGAGCCTGGGATTTCCCTTTCTGTTTTTCAGTGTCCAGGGCTTGTCGCAAAAGGTCAGCCTCTGGGGCGCCTTGGTCAGCATGCATTATGCCAGCAACAGCATATTGGCGTTGGTGATCTTACTGTGCGTGGTGATCTTGCCGCTGATCTATATCCTTTTTGCCATGTGCATCTATCGCCTGGGTTATCTGGCGAGCCAAGGCAAGGCTGTGTCTTTAGGTTGGGCCAGAACCGGCAGCAAGCTTGTTTTCAAGTTTGAATCCTGGTTGATGGCTGATGTGTTTCTGGTGGGGATCTTGGTGGCCATGGTGAAGATCATCGCCTTGGCAGATGTCGGTTTTGGGCCATCTTTCTGGGCTTTTTGCCTCTACAGCCTGCTATTGGTGAAGTTTGTCTCCGTCATCGACAGCTCGTGGATCTGGGATCGTTTGTCACCCAGAGAAGAGATTGCCCAGGTCCATAGCGGTGACAGCCATCTGAATCACAACCATGATTCCTGCCATATCTGTGGTCAATTAAATCTGGTGTCGAGTAAAAACTGCTGCCGCTGCGGCGCCGGGGTTCAGCCTTATATTCCGCTGCAAAGTATGCAGACGGCCTGGGCTTTTTTGCTGGCCGCCGTGGTGTTTTATATACCGGCCAACTTCTATCCCATCATGTATACCATCAGCGTCGGGCAGACTGAAGCATCGACCATTATCAGCGGTGTGGTCTTGCTTTGGCATCTGGGTTCCTATCCTGTGGCCTCGGTGATTTTTCTGGCCAGCATAGTGATCCCTACCGCCAAGATCCTGTCTCTGGCTTATCTGTTTCGCCAGGCGGGCAAAGGGCGGGTTAAGGGCAAAGAGAGTCGCAATCAGTCGCTGTACCGGGTAACCGAATTCATCGGCCGCTGGTCCATGATAGATATCTTTGTGGTGGCTTTGTTGACCGCTCTGGTTCAGTTGGATGAGCTTATGGCCATCAAGCCGGGACCTGCGGCACTCTCCTTCGCCATGGTGGTGATCCTAACCATGCTGTCTGCCATTAGTTTTGACTCCAGGGTGCTCTGGAGTCAGTCAGGGCTCAAAAAGCGGGCCCATGAATAATATGAGTGAATCTATGTTAAATGACGAATTTGTCCGGGCCGAAGAGTCCCCAAGCGCCAAGGTGTCTGCCGTTTGGCTGATACCTATAGTTGCACTACTCATCGGCTGTTGGATGCTTTACGACTACTTCAATCAGCTCGGCAGTGAGATCAAGCTACACCTCAAGACCGCCGAAGGCATAGAGGTAGGCAAAACCTTTATCAAGTCGCGTAATGTCAATGTTGGTGTGATTGAGAGCATTAAGCTGAGCGATGATTACAGCGCGATTATCGCGACGGCAAGAGTGTCGCCGGACGCCGAGAGAATGCTGACCACAGACGCCCGCTTCTGGGTGGCAAAGCCTAGGATCGGCAAAGAGGGGATCACAGGACTGGATACCTTGCTGTCCGGTGCCTACATAGAGCTGGAGCCGGGAAGAACGGCCGTCGGCCACTATGAATTCAATGTGCTGGAGCATCCTCCGGTGGCCTCGGCTGATGAACAGGGCATCAGGGTAGTGCTCAATAGCCGTCAGGCGGGCAAGCTCGGTGTCGGCGACCCTGTACTCTACGAAGGCTTCACTGTCGGCAGAGTGGAAAGCACCGGCTTTGATAGCGATAAACGCCAGGCGTTTTACCAGCTGTTTATCAATAAACCCTATGATGAGTTGGTACGCAGCAACAGCCAATTTTGGCTGGCCTCGGGGCTGAATATGCAGTTGTCTGCCAAGGGGCTGGATCTGCAGGTGGGTTCTCTGGAGTCATTGCTCAGAGGAGGCGTCAGCTTTGGCTTGCCGGAGGGGCGTTTGGCCGGGGAAAAGGTTGAGGATGGTGAGGACCATTTCCGTCTCTATGACTCGCGGGAGCTGGCCAGTCAGAGTCTTTACAACCAGTATTTGGAATATGTCATGTTGTTTGATGAGTCGGTGCGGGGGTTGCATGAAGGCGCCAGCGTCGAATTCCGCGGTATTACCATAGGTAAAGTGGTCAAGGCACCGCTGACGTTGCAGCAGTATGGTGTTCATGGCGCAGGCCTCAGCAATGGCACCATTCCGGTATTGGTCAGAATTGAGCTGGCGCGGGTATTTGAAAACGCCGAGTCGGCGGGGCTTGAGCAGCTGCGCGCAGAAATAGACAGAGACTTGGGGGCGGGCCTGAGAGCGAGTCTCAAGACCGGGAGTCTGTTAACCGGCGCGCTGTTCATCGACTTGGATCTGTATCCGGATGCCAAGCCATACCAGGCCGGGACTTTTATGGAGTATCCACTGTTTCCCACCAAGCGTGCCGGAGTGGCCGAAATACAAAAACAGGTGGGGCAACTGATCAGCAAATTAAATAACTTACCACTGGAGAGCACTTTCCAGGGCGTCAACCATACCCTGGAAAACACCAGTGCCGCCTTGGCGCAATGGGACAAGGTGGGGCAAAAATTGGAGCAGTTGCTTAAACAACAGGAGATGCAGGCCTTACCGGGTGAGCTGCAAAACACGCTGCGGGAATTTCAAGGGATGGCGCAGGACTATGGCCAGGACTCGGCCATGTACGCCGAATTGCAATCCAGCCTGAAACAGCTCAAGGCTGTGATGCGGGAGTTGCAACCCTTGTCACGGCAACTGAATGAAAAACCCAATCTCTTGATCATGGGGGCAGATACTGCCGCCGATCCGACACCGAAAAAGGCCGATTGATATGCGAATTATCCTGTTTTCTCTACTGCTGGTATTGGCCGGCTGCTCCAGCCAACCCCAGGTAACCACTTACTTCTTGGGTAAAGCGCCGCAGGCAACTCCCGAAGCGAGAGCGACATCCCCTCTGCGCCAGTGCCAATGGCGCCTCGCCGGGGTGGAAATGGCCGACTTTCTGGCGGGTAATGGTTTGGTTTATCAGGTCTCAAACCATGAATTGGCTATCGCCCGTCAGCATCTGTGGGCCGGCGATATCAGTGAGCAGATAAAGGTCAAGATGGCGTCTTTATTGGCCCATGAATGCCCGCGTGAGGCCTCGGTCAATATACCGGCGCAGGAGCCATTAACCCTGACTTTACGTTTCAACGAGTTTCACGGACGATACAGCGGTGATGCCTTGCTGGGAGGCGATTGGCGCATCAGTAACTCTTCCGGCGAACAAGTGTTGCAGGCCGACTTTCATTATGACGTGCCCCTTGCTTCAGACGGGTACCCGGCGCTGGTGGAGAGCCTCTCCCTGGGGCTTGAAAAGCTGGCGCGGGATATTGATGCCGGACTTGAGAGCCTGAATCTCACTAGCGAACAGAGTTTGGCCTCCACGCGCTAAAATACCGTTGAACGCGGCCAACTTGCTGACTAATGACAGAGGTTTGCTGATGGTTTTTGCCTAACGCTATTTGGCTGGCGGCAGCTATGTGGATAAGCATAAAAATGCCTGCAATTGATGCAGGCATTTTTATCATCCTTAAACCACCGCCTTTGGCGGTATTGAGGGTTTCGGTTTAAGGTTTCATCGCCCAGGCGCGGAATGACTTGCCTTTGAGCTTGCGTTCGCTCAGTAATTTGACCGCGGTATTGGCGCACTCGCTGCGCACCGCCACATAAGACCAGATATCCTGAATTTGTATCTTGCCCACATCGGCGCCGGTCAGGCGGTTGTCGGCTGTGATGGCTCCAAGAATATCCCCCGGGCGCAGCTTATGCTTCTTGCCGCCTTCAATGCGGATGCAGCGCATGGCCGCTCTTATCGGCGCAGAGGAAAAACTGCCGGGCTGTGGCAGTTCGCTCATGGTTTGCGGGCCAAAGATATCCTCCAGCAGCGCCATTCGCATGCCATCTTTGGGGCCTACCAGGCTGATGGCCTGGCCCGAGGCACCGGCGCGGCCGGTACGACCGACCCTGTGCACATGCACTTCGGGATCGAATGCCAGTTGATAGTTGATCACCAGATCCAGGGCTTCGATATCCAGGCCCCTGGCGGCAACATCTGTGGCTACCAACACCACCACGCTCTTGAGGGCAAACTGCACCAGCGCCTGATCGCGCTCACGCTGATCCAGATCGCCATGGAGTGCCCGCACGCTGAAGCCCTGCAGCTCCAGGCTGTCGGCCAGCTCCTGGGTTTCTCTTTTGGTATTGCAAAATATCACGGCACTCTCAGGCCTGTGGGCCAGTAGCAATGCTTCCACCGCTTGCAGCCTGGAGGTGGTGTCTGTCACTTCGATAAATTGCTGCGCTATGCTGAGTTGATCATGTTGCTGCTCCAACTTGATGCTGAGCGGCTTATCCATCATGGCGCGGGCCAATTCGGCAATCGGTTCCGGGAAGGTGGCGCTGAACAGCAAACTTTGGCGTTTGTCCGGCATATAGGCGCTTATCTGCTCCAGTGCATCGGCAAAGCCCATCTCCAGCATACGGTCGGCTTCATCCAACACAAGTTGCTGCAATTCGCCCAGATCCAGACGCCCCTTCTGCAGGTGGTCCAGTACCCGCCCCGGTGTGCCAACTATAATGTGCGCGCCATGTTCCAGTGAGCCTATCTGTGGCCCCACAGGCACACCGCCACACAGGGTCAGGATCTTGATGTTGTGAATGCCGCGGGCAAAACGGCGCAGCTCCTTGGCCACCTGATCGGCCAGTTCCCGGGTGGGGCAGAGCACCAGGGACTGCACCCGAAAACGTTTCACATTGAGTCGATTCAACAGCCCAAGACCGAAGGCCGCCGTTTTGCCCGAGCCGGTTTTCGCCTGAGCCAGTACGTCGCGGCCCTCAATAATGGCCGGCAGGCTGGCGGCTTGAACCTGGGTCATGGCGGTGAAACCAAGATCGTTCAGGGTGGCCAGCAGCGCGGGTTTCAACGGCAGGCTGGAAAAGGGTAAATCACTCAAGCTGTGTCCTATGGGCTCGCAAATGGAGCAAAAATGGTAAAGGGGCATTGTAACAGGCGGGGATGGTTTTTAGGCAGACTAATCTTGCGGCATTGAAAAAGCCCACTCAAGTGGGCTTTCAATCTCAGGCTTGATAGAGCTTAGCGCTCATTTCTTTGCCGGGAGCCGCGCGCTTGTGAGTCGCGTTGCTGTGATGCCCGGCCCTGGTTATTGCGCTGCTGGCCTGAGCCGTTATTGCCCTTGCCGGTGCCTTGCGGCTTACTCTCCTGGGAGCGACCGCCCTGAGGCTTGGCGTTTGCGGGCTTACGTCTGGCACTTGAACCCTCGGTCTTGGCGCCCTGGGCCGGACGACGATGGCGGTTTTCAGCATTGGCCGGCTTGTTGCCATTACCTTTATCCAGGTTGCCGCTGCGCTGGCCATCCTGATGCCCCTCTTTGGGCTTTTTCGGCTTCTTGGGCTTTTTAGGGCCTATCTTGTTCGGGTTGAGCCGCGATTCCGGCAAGGCTTCCTGAGGTTCGAAGCCATTGACGATTTCACGCTCGATAGTCTTGCCGATCAGTTGCTCTATGTCTTTGAGCTGCTTGAATTCTTCCGCACTCACCAGAGACACTGCCTGACCACTGGCACCGGCGCGGCCGGTACGGCCGATGCGGTGCACATAATCTTCGGCCACATTGGGCAGATCGAAGTTAACCACTTGTGGCAATTGATCTATATCCAGGCCGCGGGCGGCAATATCTGTGGCAACCAACACCTTGACCTTGCCACTCTTGAAATCCGCCAGTGCCTTGGTCCTGGCACCCTGGCTCTTGTTGCCGTGGATGGCGGCGGCGCCAATTCCTTTGCCATCCAGGTGCTTGGCCAGACGGTTGGCGCCGTGTTTGGTGCGGGTAAACACCAGTACCTGTTGCCACTTGTACTCTTTGATAAGCGAGGTCAGCAGCGCCGATTTTTTTGACTTGTCTACCGGGTGCAACTTCTGGCTCACCCGCTCGGCGGTGCTGTTGGCCGGCGCTACGGAAATCTCGGCGGGATCGTGCACCAAGCCCTTTGCCAGGCGGCGAATGTCGTCAGAGAAGGTGGCACTGAACATCAGGTTTTGCCGCTTGGCCGGCAGCAAAGCCAGAATTTTTTTGATGTCGTGAATAAAGCCCATATCCAGCATGCGGTCGGCTTCGTCCAGCACCAGCACTTCCAGCTGGCCGAATTTGACGGCATTTTGTTGGTACAGATCCAATAGGCGTCCCGGTGTGGCCACCAGGATATCGACCCCTTTTCTCAAGGTCTGCATCTGTGGGTTAATGGAAACACCGCCAAAGACCACAGAGCTACGCAGATCCAGATGCTTGCCATAGAGACTGACGCTTTCGGCCACCTGAGCGGCCAGCTCACGGGTGGGGGTCAGCACCAAAGCGCGGATATGGTTGCCCCGCGGACGAATACCACCATTGAGACGCTCCAGCAAAGGCAAGGTAAAGCCGGCGGTTTTGCCTGTCCCTGTCTGGGCGGCAGCCATCACATCCCGTCCCTGCAATACTGCGGGAATGGCCTGGGCTTGAATGGGGGATGGAGTGGAGTAACCTTGTTCGGCGACAGCGTTCAAAATCGGGGCCGACAGGCCCAGGGAGGCAAAACTCATGCAATCTTCTCAATTGACAGCGCGGAGCTGAGATATGGGAGCCGCAATGCACAGCGTTGCGGCGAAGGCGGCAAGCTTACAGCATTTGCGGCTAAAGTGCTAATTGCAGCCAACTTGAACCCTTTTATTTTACGCTTGTCTTAACTTTTACTGTTGCAAAGCAGCCGCTTAACCTATCTTGGAAAAGCAAGAGCCAAATTCAGGCCTCGACTCGGTGAGGTGTATGGGGGCAATAGAGCATATACAGGCGCAGGCCCTGCATCGCAGGGAGTATGCACTGGGCGTGATCAAGAATGTGCAGTCGATGTCCGCCATCGACACGGCACGGCTCTCTCTCGGGCTGAATATGCTGGCTCAACATGGCCGTATCGCCTTTCATTTCCACCCGGACAGAATCGACTCCCGCGGCTGGCCTGTGTTGGCCGGTATGCTGGCCGATGGTATTTATAAGACCCAGTTTGAAACCCGGGTATCCAACGGCAAACTCTCGCCTCAAGTTGGTGGTCCGCGAGATCATTGGGAAAACCAGCTGTTCGGTGACTGTTATCGCGGCGCCAGAGGGCGCCCCAAATACGGCGCCCTGGATCTGGGCATGCATCAAAACGGCCCCTCGGCCCGTTTCGGCAGCTGCTATCTGTTGTCATCTCCTGCGTTGTTGCATCGCTGCACATTCAGCTATCTGGACTCCTGCCGTGAGCCCAGGGAAAAAGGCACTGCGGCCTGCTTTGAAGATATTTTTGCTGCGCTGTTCAACGAGTGCTTTGAACGTAGTTCGGCATTGGGCGTAGGTCAGTTGCGCCCGGCGGCCTTGGTCGATTATCTGGTTAATGCCTTGCCTTTGGGGGTGGCAGCCAGGTTTGAGCGCCCCATGAGCGGTGACCTGGATCATTACATTGAGGCTCAGTGCCACGGTGAGCTGGTGATAGGTGAAGACTTGACTCATTTGGTGGCCGACCCGGCATTCAAAGGCACAGAGATGGAGATTCTGATGCAGCGCTTGTGTGACAAGTACCGACTGCAGTTGTGTTGGCATCAGGGCTATCAAATGCCGGTTGATGAGGTGCCGCCGGACTTTCGCGGCGCCGCCATGCCCAAGCTCGCCGCCTTGGTGGCACCGGATGGCCTGCTCGATGCCCGTCTGATAGGGGAAGCGGCGCTGGCACTGCATAAAGATCCGCAGCAGTGGCGCATGCTTGGCAATGAAACCGAGCTCAAACAGCAGCTCAAGTTGCTGTGGCATGTGCTGGTGCGTTTTGGTCACAGCCGCTGAGGGCACTCCATCTCTGGTCGGTTGTCTCGATTGAGCGGGGATTAGCCGTGAGTATGCACTGTGTGCTCACAGCGGTAGCTGCGCCATCGAAGCGAACTTCTAAACATTAAGTAGATTGTGGGGATGGCGTTAACCTGGGGTTAATCTGCTTGGCTTATGGTGCGTTTTTTTGATCTGGCGCAAATTTTGTGAGTCCGGTAACAGTTCCTGGGCAACGGGTTTCTTCCCTTGGCAATGCCTGCGATACTGCTTGCCTACCGAACGATTCGCCTTAGGTCAAGCTATTACCATGCTGCTTTGGCAGCAACAGCGTCATTAGCTGATTTTGCAGTAGGATCCCATGGACAAATCCTTAGAGAAACAACTCGGTCGCTGGCTCAAAGCGCAACAATCTGCCTGTGGCCCCTTCCTTAAACTCTCTGTGTTGTTGGGCGTGCTCAACGGCTTGGCGCTGGTGGGCCAGGCCTGGGTGCTGGCCACTGTGCTGCAGGGGCTGATCATCGACGAGCTTGATAGGCAGGCATTTATTCCGCATATGTTGGCCTTTGCGACTCTGGTGTTGCTGCGAGCAGTTATCGCTTGGCTCAGAGAGCGGGTCAGCTTCGAGGCCGGCAGACGCCTCAGAGAGCAGATGCGCGCCGCCGTGCTCAATAAACTTGAACGCCTGGGGCCGGCCTTTGTCAATGGCAAGCCTGTCGGCAGCTGGGCCAGTATAGTGCTGGAACAGATAGAAGATTTGCAGGATTTCTATGGCCGTTACCTGCCGCAGATGAGCCTGGCGGCCTTTATTCCGCTGATCATCTTGGTATGTGTGTTCCCCATCAACTGGGCCGGTGGCCTGATTTTGCTCGGCACCGCTCCCCTTATTCCACTGTTTATGGTCTTGGTCGGCATGGGTGCCGCCGATGCCAACCGCAAGCATTTCGGTGCGCTGCAGCAATTGAGCGGCCACTTTATGGATCGCCTCAAGGCCTTGCCGACACTCAAGCTTTTCTATCGCGCCGAAGCGGAGCAGCGCGCCATAGGCAAGGCCTCGGAAGATTTTCGTGAGCGTACCATGGCAGTGCTCAGAATGGCGTTTCTCAGCTCCGCCGTGCTGGAGTTCTTCGCCGCGGTATCCATCGCTATTTTGGCGGTATATTTCGGCTTCAGTTATCTGGGGCACCTCGACTTTGGTCATTACGGCATGGGTATCAGCCTGTTTACCGGGATGTTTGTGCTGATTCTGGCACCTGAGTTTTATCAGCCGCTGCGCGACATGGGCACTCACTACCATGCCAAGGCCCAGGCGGTGGGCGCTGCCGAATCCTTGATGGCACTGCTGGAGTTGCCTGAGCCGCTCAAGCGTGGCGAACAGCCCCTCCCCGGTGAGAGCATTGAACTGCAGGCCCGGGATCTCAAGGTATTGAGCATAGACGGCGTGCCTTTACTGGGGCCGTTGAGTTTTAGCTTAGCGGCGGGCGAGAAGCTGGCCTTGGTGGGCCCGAGTGGCGCCGGTAAAACCAGCTTGCTCAACGCTCTGCTGGGGTTTCTGCCCTATGAGGGCAGCTTAAAGCTCAATGGTATTGAACTGGCCGAGCTGGATCCTGCCGCCTGTCGCAGCCGTATCGCCTGGCTTGGCCAGAATCCGCAGCTGTTTCACGGCTCTATCGCCGATAATCTGCGTCTCGGCCAGCCCGAACTGACCGAGGCGCAATTGTGGGATTATCTGCAACAGGCCAAGGTGGCCGACTATGTTCGCGCCTTGCCGGATGGGCTGGCACACCAATTGGATGAATACAGCGGTGGCCTGTCTGTGGGGCAAGCGCAGCGGCTGGCGTTGGCCCGTGCCCTTGGGCGTCAGGCGCAGCTGTTTGTGCTCGATGAGCCCAGCGCCAGCCTCGACAGCCAGAGTGAACAACTGGTGCTTAGCGCGCTGTGGCAGGCGATGGCTGGCAAGAGCTGCCTTATGGTGACCCACAGATTGGATCAACTGGATCGGATGGACAGAGTTCTGGTGCTGGATCAGGGAAAACTGGTGCAGCAGGGCACCTTTGCCGAACTCAAAGCGCAGCCGGGCTTACTGGCGCAGATGCTGGATGAGCTGCCGCTGGCGGTTTCCCTCGATGATGCGCCGCCGATTGCCGCGAGCGCTGAGGCGGAAGCCGTGCCCGAGTTAAAGTCAGAATCAAAACCAGAGTCAAAGTCAGAGTCAGGGGAGGAGCGTTGAGATGAAGCTGTTACTGCCCTTTATCCGGCTGTTCCGCCGCCAGTCTTTGATGATGTTTGTCGGCTTGTTGCTGACAGTCACGACTCTCATGGCCGGTATTGGCCTGCTGTCGCTTTCCGGTTGGTTCTTATCTGCTACCGCAGTGGCCGGTCTGGCTTTGGTGACGGCGGAAGCCTTCAACTACTTTACTCCGGCGGGCGGGGTGCGTTTCCTCTCCATTGCCCGCACGGCAAGCCGCTACGGTGAAAGGCTGGCTACCCATGAGGCAACCTTCAGGATCCTGACCGATCTCAGGTTGTGGGCCTGGCGCTCTTTGCTGCCTTTGAGTGAACGTAATCTATCCGGGATGCGCCGCGGCGATCTGCTCAACCGTTTGGTGGCCGATATCGACACGCTGGATCACCTGTATCTGAGGTTGTTGACGCCGCTGACGGCCTTCTTGCTGATGCTGCTGGCATTGACCACCTTTATTGGTTGGTTTGATCTCAACTTGGCTATCCTGCTTTGTACTGGCCTCTTGCTCAGTTGGTTGTTGTTGCCGAGCGTGTTCTATCTGCTTGGCAGGCGACCCGGGCGCGAGCTGATTGAAGCGCGGCGCAGCTACCGGGTTCGGCTGCTGGAATGGTTGTCCGGTCAGGCAGAGCTGAGTCTGTTTTCCGATGCCAAAGGTGGCGCTGCTCAAAGCTTTCGGGCGGAACTCGACCGCGCCGAGCAGAGCTGGTTTGCCAGTCAGAAGGCGATGGCGGCGATCACCGGCCTGAGCCAGGCAATGTTGATCCTCTGTCACGGCTTGCTGGTGTTGCTGCTGCTCTGGTTTGCCGCCGCAGGTGTTGGGCCGGCCGTGCCTCCCGGGCCTTTGCTGGCCATGGTCTTGTTTGCCACTCTGGCTTGTATCGAGATGATGATGCCGCTGGCCGGCGCCTTTCAACATTTGTCTTCTGTGCTCTTGGCTGCCAAGCGGGTGTCCGAGTTGACAGAGCAGCGCTCCGACATTGAGTTTCCTGCCGTCTCGGCAACCGTGCCCGAGAGCGGCGCTCTTATCATCAAAGATCTGCATTTCGGTTACACGGACACCCAGCCAGTGCTGCAAGGCTTGTCACTGCAGGTACCTGCGCGCAACAAGGTGGCACTCCTGGGTAAAACCGGCTCGGGTAAGTCCAGCCTGCTGGCCTTGATAACCCGTCAGTGGCAGCCGCAGCAGGGTGAGATACTGCTGGGCGGTGTGCCTGTGGCCTCCTTGGATGAAAAGACCTTGCGGGCTTCCATGACAGTGGTCAGTCAACGGGTACAATTGCTCAGCACCAGTCTCAGAGATAACCTGCAGCTGGCCTTGCCGGAAAAAGTCACCGATGACACGCTAGCCGAGGTGCTGCGCCAGGTTGGGCTGGAGGGATTACTTGCGGGTGAGGGGCTCAACGCCTGGATAGGTGAAGGCGGGCGTCAGTTATCCGGTGGTGAGCAGCGCCGGATCGGCGTGGCTCGGGCGCTGCTGCGGGATGCGCCGTTGCTGCTGCTTGATGAACCCACCGAGGGGCTGGATCGGCGTACCGAGCAGGAGATCCTCAGGTTGCTGCTGCAGTTTGCCAAAGACAAGACGCTGGTGATGATAAGTCATCGCCTAACCGGTATGGCGCAGATGGATGCCATTCACCTGCTGGATGAAGGCAAGATAGTGGCCAGTGGCAGTCATGAGCAGTTGCTACAGGAGTCGACCGCTTACAGCGCCCTGTATCAGAGGTTACACTGAGCCGCAGAGACTCAAGAAGATACTCAAAAAGAGGCTCAAGTTAGACTTATTCAAAGGGATGCTCAGCATCCCTTTTTCTTTTAAAAGCGCTAAATTCTCGCCTGGATCACAGATCCCATACGGGTTCAAAGTCAGAATATAGTTATTGGCATATGCCAATAACTAATAAGGATACTCCCATGCCCAGACCCAGAAAATGCCGCCGCCTGCAGCATGGCACGCCCTGCCGCTTCTACAAACCCAACGGCATTCCGGCCTCAGCCCTGGAGGCAGTCGCCTTAGCGGCCGATGAGTTTGAGGCCCTGGCGTTGGCCGACTTTCGCGGTCTGGCGCAACAAGAGGCCGCCGAGCAGATGGGGATATCCAGGCAGACCTTTGGCAACTTGATTAAGCAGGCACGCCATAAACTGGCCAAGGCCCTGATAGAGGGACAGATGCTGGAGTTGCCCCACACTGAGGAACAGAGATGATAGTGATACCCATGAGCCGGGGCCGCTTGGCCGGGCATTTTACCAAGGCCAAAGAGCTGGCCTTTTATGATAACGAGCACAACCACTGTTTTACCCTGGATAATCCGGCAGCCGCAGGCGGCAATTGCGCCGCCAAAAAGGCGATGCTGCAACTTATCAAGGACAAAGGCGGCCGCATTGTGTTGGTGGATCAAATCGGCGAGCGAATGTTGGGTAAGCTGCTCGATGGTGGCATCAGCGTTTGTCGGCCCGGCAAAGAGAGCAGCGATATCGCGGCTTTGCTGGTTGCGGCCAGTGATATTCAGTTACGGCTGACCAGTGCTGCGGCCGGACGCCCGTCACTCAAGCATCAAGCCAAAGGCGGTTGTGGTGGCGGCTGCGGTTGTCATGGTCATAATGAAACCGGCGCAGCTTGTCATGGTGAAGATCATGGCCATGAGGGGGAGGCGAAAGGCGGTTGTGGTGGCGGCTGTGGCTGTAAGAGCCGCACTGAGGCCAAACTAAAACCCCTCGGTGATTCGCTAAACCAGCAAGGCAAGTTGAGTTACGCAGGCTTCAGGCCTTTGCGATAAAGCCGTCTGCAGAAAAAAAAGAGTGCCGACAGAAAGCCGGCACTCTTTGTTTATCTTGTGTTATCAATCATCCAGGCGGCACTGGCTCAGCAGTTCACCACTTAAGTGGCATTCCAGCTCGACCCTTTTGCCAATATGAGGCTCAAGGCTTTCATCGCTGGCCTTATAACCCCAGAGGCTGGCGCCTTGGCCGTCATCATTGACCAAGCCCTTGAGCTCTATATCTGCTTCCTGCACCTCAGGTTCGATCTCCATCACCAGGAATTGACCATTTTGCTCTGAGCCTTCAACCTGTACCCAGGTACCGTTGAGGCTGGCTTGGTTCAAACCATCTTCAAAACGAGTCTGAGGTGTCAGCGTCAGTACTATGCCGTTGATGCTGAATACACCGGCGTCATACACAGCCTTGCCTTCAACTTCAAAAGCGTGGCTTGCAATTACTGGTGGCTGACTCTGTTTTTCAAAGTCAATCTCGGTGGCCTGCAGCTCTTGAGTGTCATCTTGCCACAGGCCTTCCACATCGACCAAGGCGCCGGGTTTGAGATCGGCAACAGTACCATCTTCAAAGTGGGTTTTGCCATCCAGGATCACTTGCCATTTTTGGTTCAAGGTAAAGCGGGTCTGCAACTCGTTGACCCAGGTAACCTGACCTTCGAGTTCCACCTCAGTGCCCTTGTCCAAATCCGGGGCGCGTTCGACTTCCACTTCAGAAGCCAGCAATACTTCACCCTGATATTGACCTTCAACTTCTACCCAGGAACCGTTGGCCAGCGTGTCATCTACCTGCACGGCATTGGCACCATAGTCCACCTGCATACTACCGAGATAGAACTGCTTCAGATGAGTGTCCAGCTTGCTTACCCGCCCTTCAACTTCCATCTCTTGCCTGTCATTGTCGATAGCAAAATAGGTGGCCTTGAACTGACTATCACTCAGGTTGTAACCACTGAGCTCAACTATGTCACCTGCCTTGACTTTATTGAGGTCAAGTCCAGTTACTTGGTAACCGGCCACAATAGCTTGCTCGCCATCAATTGCGCTCACCGGGGATACCAGCACAGGGTCATAGTCTACGCTGATGGCACTGCTGCCATCTGTCTTGATGTTGAGCTGCATACCGGGCTTCAACTCAGTGATGCTGGCCTTGGTTTCATTGATTTCAACACTGGCCCTGGCCGCCGGGATTGCTACACCATTGACCCAAAGCGTATCCGTATCGACCTTTTGCAGGGTACCTTGGATAGTCTTGGCCAAAGTGGCAACCGGCGGTTGGGGATCGGGATTGTTCGACTCATTGGAATCTGAACCGCCACAGGCGCTCAGTCCGGCAACGAGAGGAACCAGCCATATGCTTCTTTGCATTCTGTTCTCCTTAGGGTCTTGGTTTTTAAAGCGGCGGCAGGATAAACAACTGTAGATGAGGCTAAGATTAGGGCGGGATGAAAGTTTATTAATGATCGTATGCAGCCGTTAAAAAATAGAGGGTTACTTTGAAAATCTCCGTGCAGATGTGTTTGGTTTTTGAATTTAGTTAAGGTTTAAATCAGCATGATTTACTGCAATCGGCAGACAAACATGCTGTCTGCACGCTTTTTGTTCACATCCCAAGCCAACTTAAATGGGAAATCGTATGATTTTTAGAGGATTTGTAAGGGAGGTATACAGGCAGTTGGAGAATCTGAATAGCTAAAAAAGAGAACAAGTTACTACTTGGCTCTATGCTTTTTTATAGCTAAAGTTATCAGTATTATAAAAGTTGTGACAATGACGTCCCCACTAATCAGGAAGATACTATGACCCCCACCAAAGAGCGCTCCTTGGATTTGGAAGTGATCAGTCTACTGGAAGACCGGCAGACGATTCATGCAATTAAACTCCTGCGAGAACGAGACAACCTGAGCCTGAAAGAGGCAAAAAAGAAGGTGGATGACTATTTGCAGGGGCATCCTGAACTGGAATTGGCCGACAAAGAACCCGGAAGCGGCAATGCCATTGTCTGGATAGTGCTGGTAGGGTTGGCTGCAGCAGCAGCCTTGGCTGTCTCGACTCACTTATAGTTGTTGAGATATCTCTATTTTAAGCCGTTACAAGGCGAGTTTATTTAAACTTTTCTCATTTAAAGGCAGGGAAAATTGAATATTTTAAATTCTCTTTGCATCTTTTGCCATTTTTGACTAATTGTTGAGCCTGAGTCGAGAAAACTCACGGAAGCGATTGGCTTGAATGTGGTACCTTTGCCCGCTTTGATTTTGACAAGATGACGCCCTTGTGCGGCGGAGACATAACAATGAATAACAAACACTGGATTGGCAATATCGGCGTGCAAGTCGTCATTGCCATGTTTTTGGGGGCGGCTGTAGGCTGGTGGTTAGGTGAGGATGCCAGCATGTTTGCCCCATTGGGGACTATTTTTATCCATTTGATCAAGATGTTGGTCATACCGCTGGTATTGGTGGCTATCATCTCTGGTGCTGCCAGTTTGGGGGACACCCCTTCGGCTGGGAAAATCGGTCTAGGAACATTCGGCTTCTTTATTGTGACTTCGGGTATCGCAGTCACCTTGGCACTGGTGCTGGGAAACCTGTTTCAACCGGGTAAGGGAGTTGATTTTACTGCCCACAGCATGACTGACCTAATGGAAGTTACCAAAGAACAGGGCGATCTCCCCGGGGTGATGGATACCTTCATCGGCATGATACCAACCAATGTATTTGAGTCGCTGACCGGAGGGAATATTTTACAGATCCTGGTGTTCAGTATTTTCTTTGGCATAGCACTGACCAAGGTCAAGGGCGATGGCGCCAAGCCGATCCTTGGGGCGCTTAATGCCATCACAGAGGCTATGGTCTGGATGATTAACTGTGTCATGTTGGTGGCACCCATAGGGGTATTCGGTCTGATGGCCGACTCAGTCGGCACCTTTGGTTTTGATGCCCTTGAGGTGGTATTCAAGTTATTCATCGTCTTCGTTGGTGCAATTTTGATTTACGCTTTCATCTTCTTCCCCTTGATGGTGCAGCTGTTTTCCAAGGTGTCGGCGGCGCGCTTCATCAGTGCAATGAAAAAGCCCCAGGTGATGGCCTTGTCTACGGCTTCCTCCATGGCAACCTTGCCGGTGAATATGGAAACCTGTGAGCAGGAGTTGAAGGTCTCAAAAGCCACGGCTTCTTTCGTATTGCCGTTGGGCGCCACCATCAATATGAGCGGCAACGCCATCTATTATGGTTTGGTCGCCATGTTCTTTGCCCAAATGTATAACATTGATCTGAGCCTTGCCGCCTATGCGGCTATCATCTTCACCTCTACCTTGGGTGCTATTGGCCAGGCCGGGGTGCCTGGGCCTTCTTTCCTGGTGGTGGCCGTATTACTGGCGGCCAAGATCCCTATCGATGGACTGCCACTGCTGTTTGCCCTCGACCGGATTTTCGACATGATACGTACATCGCTGAATATTACCGGCGATGCCGCCTGCGCTCTGGTGATGGATAACTTTTGTCCCGAGGAAGCCAAGAGCTGATAGCGTGAGTTTGTTTGCCGCGAGCAGATAATAAAAAGCCAGGAAATAATTCCTGGCTTTTTTCATGGGTGGAGATTATTCCGCATCACCCAGTGACAGCAGAGTAGCATTGCCACCTATGGCTGTGATGTTGTTGGTGCGGGTCTTTTCTGTCATAAAGCGGGTCAGGTAGTGTGGCCCGCCGGCCTTGGGACCTGTGCCGGAAAGCCCCTGACCACCGAAGGGCTGCACACCCACCACGGCGCCAATCTGGTTACGGTTAATATAGACGTTACCTACATTGACTTGGTCGGCAACGCTCAGGGCGTGGCCTTCGTTGCGGCTATGGATCCCCAGAGTCAGACCAAAGCCTGTGCTGTTGATATCGGCAATCACCTTGTCCAGCTCTGAGGCTTTGAAACGGATAACGTGCAGTATTGGGCCGAAATGTTCTTTCTCCAGCACCTTGATGGAATCGATTTCCACCGCGGTTGGAGCAACGAAATGGCCATCCTTGCAGTCAGCGGGCAGCTCCACCTGTTTGATAAGCTTGCCTACCTGTTTGATGTGCTCGATATGGGCGTTGAGATTGGCTTTGGCTGTGGCATCGATCACAGGGCCGACATCTGTCTTCACTGAACCAGGATAGCCAATGCTGAGTTCATCCATTGCACCCTTGAGGATCTCCAGTACCCGATCGGCGATATCTTCCTGCAGATAGAGTACCCGCAGCGCCGAGCAGCGCTGGCCAGCGCTGGTAAAGGAAGAGGCAACCACATCGTTGACCACTTGCTCCGGCTGGGAGGTGGAGTCCACCACCATGGCATTTTGACCACCGGTTTCGGCGATAAGAGGAATGATGGCACCTTCGCGGGCAGCCAGAGCACGGTTGATCACCTTGGCCGTGCCGGTCGAACCTGTGAAGCAGACACCGCCGATACGTTCGTCGCTGGTCAGTGCGGCGCCGACACTGGCGCCTGTGCCCGGCAGGAATTGCAGCGCTTCTTTGGGGATCCCGGCTTCATGGGCCAGTTGTACGGCGCGGTAGCCCACCAGGCAGGTTTGCTCGGCCGGCTTGGCGATAACTGTGTTGCCGGCAGCAAGGGCTGCTGTCACCTGACCGAGGAAAATCGCCAACGGGAAGTTCCAGGGGCTGATACAGACAAAGACACCGCGGCCTTGAACAAACAGTTCGTTCAATTCACCGGTTGGCCCGGGGAGCTGCTCGGGCTTGCTCATCATCTTCTTGGCCTGCACCGCATAGTAGCGGCAGAAGTCGATGGCTTCTCGGACTTCATCTATGCCGTCCTGCAGGCTCTTGCCGGCTTCACGGGTACAGAGCACTATCAGTTCTTCGCGATTTTCTTCCAGCAGGTCGGCCAGTTTTTGCAGTGCGCTGGCGCGCTGTGCCACCGGCGTGCGACACCAGGCTGGGAAGGCGGCGACGGCTGAACTGATGGCCTGCTCAACGGCTTGGTTGTCGGCAAAAACCACCTGACCGACGGTTTGTGTCGTGTCATAGGGGCTGACAACCGGCTTTGACTCGCCGCTCAGGGTTTCACCATTGATCAGCGGGCCGGCATGCCATTGATGAGCCTTGAACTGATCCAGTGCCGCGAAGAAGGGTTCGGCTTCAGAGAGAATGTTCATATTGAGTCCCTTGGAGTTTTTGCGTTCGCTGCCAAAAATGTCGGCAGGCTTCACTATCTTGTTATTGGCCAGGGTTTTGTATTGTTTGACTGTCACCAGAGGGTGGGTGATCAGTGAATCGATTGGTGTGTTGGGATCCACCAACTTATGCACAAATGAAGTGTTGGCACCGTTTTCCAGCAGACGGCGCACCAGATAGGGCAGCAGATCTTTATGGGCACCTATCGGCGCATAAATTCTGACGGTGCGAGCTCGGCTTTCCGCCAAAATGGTGTCGTACAACTCCTGTCCCATGCCGTGCAGACGCTGGAATTCAAACTCACGATCGCCGGCCATATCGCTGATGGCAGCGACTGTCTGGGCGTTATGGCTGGCAAATTGTGGATAGATGGCACCACGGGTCTTGTCCGATAACAGGAAACGAGCACAGGCCAGATAGGAGAGATCCGTCCCCACCTTGCGGGTGTAGAGGGGATAACCGGCTTCACCTGCCTGTTGGGCCCACTTGAGTTCGCTGTCCCAGTAAGCGCCTTTCACCAGTCGCAACGGGATTTCATCGCCTTGCTCTTTGGCAAGCTTGGTCAGCCACAGGAGTACAGGCAGTGCCCGTTTAGAGTAAGCCTGAACCACTATGCCTAATAGGCCCCAGCCCTTGGCGGTTTCTGAGTTGTATAACTTGCGGAACAGCTTGAGTGACAGCTCGAGACGGTCTACCTCTTCGGCATCGATAGAGATACCGACATTCAGGCTGCGAGCCTGCTCAATCAGCTTGATCACAGTGGCATACAACTCGGACATGACTCTGTCTTCATTGGCCACTTCATAGCGGGGATGCAGCGCCGACAGCTTGATGGAAATCGTCGGTCTGGGCGCCTGGGATTCATCGTACTGCTGGGCTCCTAATTCGCTGATGGCGTGGGAGTAATCCTGGAAGTATTTCTCGGCATCTCTCTGGGTCAGAGCGGCTTCACCCAGCATGTCGTAAGAGTGGGTATAGCCCTGCTTGCGCTTGTCTTCACTGTTTTTCAGCGCTTCTTTAACTGTGCGGCCGAGTACGAACTGTTTGCCCATGATCTTCATGGCGGCATACATGGCTTGGCGGATCACCGGCTCACCCAGGCGATTAACCAAGCGTTTCAGTAAGTTGCTTGGACTGCCATCCAGGTTGCGGTCAAGTTTGACGATTTTGCCCGTCAGCATCAGGCCCCATGTCGAGGCGTTGACCAATACAGAATCACTCTTTGACAGATGCTCGTCCCATTTGGCACCTGAGAGTTTGTCTTCAATCAGGGCATCGGCCGTTTCCGGATCCGGGATCCGCAACAGGGCTTCGGCCAGGCACATGAGTATGATGCCTTCCTGAGTTTCAAGGCTGTATTGTTGTAAAAAAGCGTCTATACCTACCATCAGACCTTTTTTGTCATATTGACGAACCTTGCTGACCAAGTCGTGGGCGCGACGGGTCACACGCTCAATGGTTTCGTCACTCGACGGGACTAGCTTGATCAGATCGGACAGATATTGCTCTTCGTCGACAATATAGTTGTCACTGATGGCTTTAAAGAGTTCGTCGAGATTGGCGCTATCATAGTGGCCTGCCAGAACTTCACTCGCTTTGAACATAGTTATCGCTTCCATCTAAGCCGGTTGGGGGCAGTTAAGGACTGCTCGAATTACCTGGAATATGTCTGACGCAAAAGACGCTTTATTATTTTTGTATACAATATTGGCGCTTGCGCGCGCCGATTATACAATCAAAATGTGATCTGTGACACCAATCTTGGCGGGAATGTGAAAATTGTTTAATTGGCTTTACGTACCCCAGCTGTAAAGTCACATAAACAAAAGGCCAGTGGTTTTAAACACTGGCCTTTGAGAAGGGAAAATGCTATTACATCCAACGATCTTTCTTGCGTCGCTGTGGTCTTGGCATGTAAACCAGAATGACCCCGAGGATCAAACCCAGGGCGGCGATGAGCCCGCCTTCCTGCCACATACGGAAACGTTCATTGTCTTTCATCGATTTGAGTTTGGCGATGGCTTCATCGCGTTCTGCACTGGCTTGGGCCAGTTCGGCCTGGGCTTTGCTCAGCTGAGACTTGAGGCTGCCAAGCTCGCCCTTGAAGTCACCATTTTCGCTCTGAAGTCCTGTGAGCTGGCTTTTGGCTTCGACCAACTGGCTTTCCAGTTCTGAGACGCGAAAACGCAGCGACTTGTCCTTGGAGATCATGCTGGTCAGTACCCAGCCTTCACGATCCTTATGGTCGATAATCTTGGTGTAATCGCCTTGGCGCTCAGGCAACACGTTTATCTGCTGACCGGCTTCGATACTACCCAGGATCCGGTATTGAGTGCCGGGTCCACCATGAATGTAGATGAAGACATCATCCGAAATATAGCGCGTCTGGCCTTGGGCCAATAGGGTGGGAGACAGGAGCATCATCCCTATGAGAGTCAGGAGTCTTAACACTTAGTCATTCTCTGTCGCAAAATACTGCCCACATGCTAGGGATTTGAAGGCTTCAATGCAAGAGGGAAGTCATTCGACTTCCCTCTTATAATCATGATATTTACCGTGATTTCTAATGCTACTTCTGTTAACCGAACACACCTTTGATGGTGAAGAAGAACAGAATAGACAGGCCGGCACCGGCTGGCAAGGTCACTACCCATGAAACTACAATGTTGCGAACCACACCGATATTGATGGCGGCAATCCCCCTGGCCATACCCACACCCAATACCGCACCTACCAGAGTTTGAGTGGTGGAAATAGGTAAACCTGTGCCCGAGGCGATAACCACGGTTGAGGCTGCGGCCAGTTCGGCGGCAAAGCCACGACTTGGGGTCAGGTGAGTAATATTCTTACCTATAGTGGTCATTACGCGCTTGCCGAAGATGGCCAGACCCATAACGATACCAACGGCACCCAGAGGCAGAATCCACCAAACCAGCGGTGCCTTGGCTTCAATGGCACCGCCACTGTTTACCACAGAGACAACTGCAGCCAATGGACCAATAGCATTGGCCACGTCGTTGGAGCCGTGGGCAAAAGCCATACAACAGGCGGTCACAACCATCAGAATGGCGAAGACTCGTTCAACATTGCCGAAGTTGGTCTGGCGATCGTTTTTGCTGCTCATCTTCAGACGGCTGATGGCGATTTTACCCGCAATACCCACCAGAATGGCGATTGCCAATGCCAACAGATAGGCTTCTACAGTACTGAACTTGAGACCAACATGCTTAAGGCCCTTGGTGATGGTAACCAAAGACATTACAAAGCCGGCAAAGGCCATGTAGAAAGGCACATAACGTTTAGCGTTTTCCAAAGGGTTTTCAGTATTGAAAATCAGTTTTTGTACGCTCTGGAAAATCATAAAGGCGATAAAGCCTGAGATGGCCGGGGTGACGACCCAAGAGCCAACGATACCAACGACTTTGCCCCAGGCAACGGCTTCAGTGCCCACACCCACAGCAGCAAAGCCTATGATGGCTCCCACGATAGAGTGAGTGGTGGAAACCGGCCAGCCAAGAGCTGATGCGGCTACCAGCCAGATACCCGCAGCCAATAGAGAGGCTATCATGCCGTAGACCAGTAGCTCGGGGCTATCTATGAAGAAAGCGGAATCTATGATCCCTTTTCGTATAGTACTGGTGACTTCACCACCGGCCAGATAGGCACCGGCGAATTCAAAGATCATTGCGATAATAATCGCTTGCTTAATGGTAATAGCGTTTGAACCAACAGACGTACCCATAGCATTTGCTACGTCGTTGGCCCCAATGCCCCAGGCCATAAGAAACCCGAAAACAGCCGCGATACCTATGAGCCATGGGCCATAGGTGACTAATACATCAACCATGTTGTTACCTTGATAACCTTTTGTTTGTTAGACGCGAGCCAGCATCAGCTCAAGGCGGGAACCGACACGTTCGGCAAGATCTGCCAGGTCACCAACCCACTCAATTATCTTATAGAGGAACATGACATCGATAGGATTAAGTTCAGCTTCCATGGCGAACAGCTGTCGACGCACCTGAATTTGCAGATCATCAGTGTCTTCTTCGATAGCATCGAGTTCACTGATCATTTTGGCTACCAAATCCACTTCACGGCCTCTAAAGCCTGCTTCCAGCAGATCATCGAGCTCGTTGATCGCTTCTTTGGCCAGGGCGACTGCATCTAGGCAGCGCTGCAAATAAGCGATGAATGGGGTTTGGATGGTTTGAGGAACAAGCAGTTGGCGGCCGATGATTCGACCGGAAATATCTTTAGCTTTATTAGCGATTTTGTCCTGTTGGGTCAGGAGCTCCAGTAAGTCAGTCCTTTCTACTGGCATAAACAAGCCACCTGGCAGTGTCAGGCGGATTTCGCGTTTAAGAAAGTCAGCTTCTTTTTCCTCTTGGCTGATCTTCTTGCGAATAGTGACCGCACTGTCCCAATCTTCAGCTATGGTCGCTTCGAAGAAGGGCACGAGTAGCGAAGCACAATCGTATACTTTGTCTATATGCTCTTGCAGAGGTTTTATCGGCGATTTTGCAAACACGCCTAAAATAGAGTTTACTGGCATAGCCGTTTACCTATTTAGGTTATTCCACTATTGGAAATGCGGGCGAATGTTAACCCAAGCGTCCGCTTATTGAAACTGTGTTTTTACAGAAAACACGTCAGTTTTTATTCTATCGGGTTATATATCACCCGACAGGATAATCCTAGGTCATTTTTGTGACAACAATATGACATTGTGACCTTTGAATGACGAGATGATGAATTTTTGATGACAAAATGAGCAGTAGCGCACCATGGATGCCGACAATCAACAAAATGAGATAGAACTTAAGCTCTTTTTCCCCGCCACAGAAGTCAGTCAGCTGACCACATTTCTGAACTCTTTACCCGCCGCTACATCCCAGGGATGCCAGCAGTTGAGTAATGGCTATTATGATACGCCAGAGCTGGCACTGCGTCAGCTGGATATGGGGCTTAGAGTCCGCGGATGTGACGGTAAGCGGGAGCAGACCATAAAAACTGCCGGTCGGGTCAGCGGTGGGATCCACAGTCGACCGGAATACAATGTCGATATTGATGCCAACAGCCCTGTTTTATCGCTGTTTCCTGCTGAAATTTGGCCTGAGAATACCGATATCGACGGACTGCAAGCCCGCCTCGGTTGCCTGTTTCATACTGATTTTCAGCGTTGCTGCTGGTTGGTGGTTCAGGGGGATAGCCTGATAGAGCTGGCACTGGATACCGGCACTATCAGTGCCGGGGGCCGGAGCGAATCGCTTTGTGAGCTGGAATTTGAACTCAAGCGGGGCCGAGCAGCCGATCTCTTACCGCTGGCACAGCAGGTGGCAGCCAATGTGCCCCTGCGCCTGGGGAAGGCCAGTAAGGCGCAGCGAGGCTATCGCCTGGCGCAGCAGGCCAGTCCACTGGCGTTGGAAGCGCTGCAATATATCAGCCTGCCCTGTGATAATGATATCAAGGCGACACTCTTGGTGGTGCTGGAAACGGCGTTGGAGCGTTGGCAATTGTTGGAGGGCATGATTGCCGAGAGTTTTGATGACCCGGTAGGGCAAGCGCTATTGTGGCAGCGTCTGCGCTCTTGCGTGCGCCTGCTGCGTTTGACTTTGGGGCAGTTCACCTTGGGCAACAGCCAGACCAAAGCGGGATTTTCCTGGCTGGAGCAGCAACTCGCTTTTGTGACAGAAGCCAATTATCTCGGGCGTTTGGCCCAGGATAAGTTGCTGCTCGGTAAGCTGGGCAATGCGGGGGATGTGCGTGAACGGGCATTGCAACAGTTGCAAAATATGGATTTCCACGGCCGTTTACAAACGCTATGGCAGGATTGCCGCTACGGTCAGCTGCAGTTGCAACTGGTGAACATGTTGCTCGAACTGGCCAGTGGTGAAATGCAGATAGTCGTGGCCGGTGGCTTGAAGGGAACCTGTGACGGTCTGCAGGAGGCATCCTGGCAAAAGCTGCTCGCGGCCATGCCGGGGGATGAACTCAGCCGTGATGACTATTTGAAACTGGCAACGCCCTTGGATGAAGGCATCTTGGTGGGGCTGGCTTATGGCAGCCTCTATTCATCCAAGGCTCGTGATAGTTTCCGTGCTCCCTGGCAGGATTTGAGTCATGGGATCATCAGTCTCGGCGCTTATGTCATGGCCGAGCAGTTGGCGCCTGAGTTTGCTGAAGCCTTGGCCGACAAACAGCAGAGTTTGATTTTTGCAATGGAGCAATCCCGTAAGATGGCGCTGCAGCAACCCCCTTACTGGCGTTGATGCCTTGAACGCCAATTGCTGTGCAAGCCACTCTACTACAAAAGAGAAGGCCACGAGGACTTATTCGCGCCTTCCCTAAGTTTTCCGGAGGAGTCGCCCGGAAATAAGCACAAAGAAGGACGCCTAGGCGTCCTTCTTGTTGATTGGATTAGTCCCGCTGTTGCTGCGCCAGTTTCTGCTTCAAGTCGGCGATCTCCGTCAGCATCTGTTGTTGGTTAGCTTCCATGCGTTCGAGTACCAGATCCAACTCGCTCTTGATGACCTTGCTTTGGTTTTCCAGGCTTTCTTGTTCATCAGGGGCGACAAACAGCGATGCCATATAACCGGAAATGACCCCGAAGAAACTGACCCCGCAGACGATGACTATGCCACCTATTACATGACCCACAGTCGTCACAGGGTAAAAGTCACCGTATCCGACGGTGGAAATAGTCACAATTGCCCACCAGATAGCGTTTTCGGCGGTTTGAATATTGGCGCCTTCGACGCCGCTTTCCACCAGCAACATCAATACCGAGGCGATAGTGATGATAGTCACCATGGACACCAGTAGGCTGGCGATAGTGGCTTGACGTCTTTGTTTCAGCAGTGGCCCTATCAGCGAACTGCTCATGCGAATGAGCCGCAATACCCGGAGGATCTGGAATAAACGGGCGAAGCGCAGCGCTTCAATCGCCGGAATGCTGGCGACAAAGTCGACCCAGTGAGACTTGATATAAGCGAGTCGATTCTCTGCCTGAACCAAGCCCACCAGGAAATAACTCATAAAGATAAAACAGATACCCGTATCGATATAAAACAACAGCTTATGGGTTTCAGGATCGACAGGGACAAAGGTCATGATCAGGATCACAACCACAGAAATCAGCGACAATAACATCATCGCCAATTCGAAAGGGGAGACTTGAACAGGCGGCTTCAGGAACCAGCGAGGTTTATCCGGCATTGGTTCTTCCATTGAAAAACTTGATATCCTTTCAGGGTAAAAGACTTACCGTTTCCTGTAAATGCGCGCGTTTATTGTTCGTCTACGAATTGTACCAGGTCTTCCAATACCCGTTTTTTGATTTCCAGCTGTGCATCCGGTGCCAAGCCGTATTTTTCGGCGAGCTGAACATAGTCGGCGGGACTGAGTGAAACGGTTAACCGTGGCCGCTTGGGACGCTTGGCCACGGATAAACCCAATATCATGCGGATCTGATCTGACGGGCTGACTCCTGTATCCAGGGCCGCCTTGCGGATGGAGTATTGAAACCTTTCATCCAGATCGAAAGCTACCTGGGTTGCCTTGGCAGCTTTTTGGTTTTGTAACCATTTTTCCGGATAAGGGTGGTTCTTGCTCATGCCGCATTATTCTCCTGGCCAGTAGTCACGAATATCGCTGAGGGGGCGGTAAAGGGTCAGCGCCACATCGGTTTCGCCGCCTTCATAGACTTCGATATCCACAGCGCGAGACTCGTCATCATCCAGCAACTGATAGCTCTCGAAAGCCTCTCCAGTTGCACCGTCAGCATCCTGAGGTGGCCTGAGTCCACGGTAATCTTTCCGATGGAAATAGCCAAACTCAGCAAAACTGACCTGATGGTAGTGTTTCCCGAGCCATTGCTCAAGCATCTCAGTCTCGGCGATGAGCGCCTTGGTACTTAGCTCAGCTTTCCCCGGTTCATCGAAGATGGCGGCGAAATCATCCAGATCGAACAAGGCATCCACCTGAGCACGGCTTATTTTCAGTGAAAAAGCCAGCCAGGTTTCGTCGTCTTCATCCAGCCCCAGATAGATGGCTTCACCGCTGTGCCCCTTGAGCACCCACTCAGTCGACTGACTGCGCTGATACTCATAGGTATTGACGGCTTCGACCCTAAGCTGCTGCCCGCGCAGGTGCGCAGGCAGGGCAAAGCTGTCATCTAGGGAGATCATATCGCCCTTTTGCAGCTCTGACGGATGCTTAAGCTGACGCACTGGAGTTTCTTTTTTGCCAAACAGGCTGCCAAAGAATCCCATAGGTTATCAGCCTTTCTTGGCTTTCAAACGCTCGAGCACATCGCTGGCGTTGCTCTTCTGCTCGCCGATACCGGCTTCAGCCAGCTTGGCTTTCAGCGATTGGTCGCTGTTCTCGGCTTCCAGGTTTTCGGCAGCCTTCAGGCGGTCGTCAAACTGTTGCTGACGGGCCTTGATACGCTCCAGTGAGTCTTTGGCGTTGAGCAGTTTGGAGTTGCTTGACGCGAAAGAGTCGGTAATGGAAGCAGTGGCCTTTTGCACGCTTTCAGTGGTCTTGACCATGCTCAGCTGACGCTGATAGTCGGCCAACTGACGTTCGGTTTTCTTTACCAGATCTTTCAGGCGGGCAGCATGGGCGCTGAAGCTGTCGTTGGCGGTTTGTTGCTCGGCCAGTTCCATTTCCAGCTGGGCAATCTTCTCGGCCACTTCCAGTGCCAGGGTTTCATTGCCTTTTTCCAGTGCCTGAGTGGCATAGCCTTCATGCTCGGCGATAGCACGCTTAATGCGATCGATTTCGCGGCTGGCTTGCATCTCTTTGGCCATCACATCTGTCAGTTCACGCTTGGCCTTGGTGAGGTGTTTCTCGGCGTCACGGATCTCCTGTTCGAAGATGCGGGTTGAATTGGCATCCACTATGCTTTGGCCGACTTCGTTGGCCCCACCGCGGAATGCTGTAAGAATTTTGTTCAGTATGCCCATGATTTGGCTCCTTATTTCAAAAAGTCGACCAGTTCGTCAATGACTTCGAGACAGTTGTCAGACAGGACAGAGAGTTCCTGCTCTATTTCCAGCATGCTCGATTGCAGGGAGAGTGCACCGTAAACCACATACTTATCATCAATCTTGGCGAATGAAGACAGTGGCATAGGGATGTTGAGTTCCAACATGGTTTCAAACATCTCGGCACGGCGTTCCTGCTTGAGTTCATCCTCTCCCCAGAGATAACTGATGCAGAGGATTTGGTTTTCCGTTACCGAAACAAATACGGGGATCTCTTCACGGCCAACCACATTGACCTGCAACACTTCTACATCCCCTTCAATGGGGTAACAGTCAAACTGGAACCCAGTAGAGCTGTTGTCGCCAAGTCCATTTAAATGATTGGCAATAGTGTGAATATTCATATTTGTCCTCTTTGACATATTATGTCTGCGTTTAAAGATAACACCGAGACATAATATGTCAAGCGTTATCTTTGCCTGTTTAAAAGGTTGCTACACCCTGTTCATCTGTCCATGCCTGCAGGTGGTAGTAATACAGCTGCAGCGAGCCTATGGTGTTGGGCTGAACCTGGTCCATCTTAGTGTAAAATTGTTTCGGAAACTCGAAGGCGCCGCGAATAAGCCCGGGCGTCAACCAGTCATCCTCTACCGGCAGTTGCTGCATCTGCTGCAGCCTGCTCTTGGCGTCCTGACCATTGAGTGTTCCTATGGTCCAGCCCCATTCGCCAAAGCTGGGCACATTGTGGTGATACTGATTCACCCTGAATCCCGCCAGTGCCAGGGTCTTGCCGACTGAGATAAAGGCCTTGGTCGCATGGTAAGGCGAGGTGGACTGTATACTGATGGCTCCATCCGCGCTCAAAAGTTCCCTGAGTTTTTTATAAAACAGGTCTGAATAGAGCTTATTGAGATCCGGATGTGAGGGATCTGGCAGATCCACTATGATGGCATCGTATTTATCACCGCGGGCCAGCAAGCGGTCGACACCGTTAAAGGCATCGTCGAAAACCGTTTCCACCCTGGGATCGGCAAAGGCGTTGTCGTTGAGGCCGAGCAATGCAGTCCTGAGATCTTCCGGTACTTCAGCCCCGGGTTCTTTGAACAGTTTGACCATCTCGGCATCGAGATCCACCAGAGTGACCTGCTTGGGTTGCCATTTCAGTACCTGTTTCAAGCCCAATCCATCCCCACCGCCTATGATCAACACCTTGTCGTGACGGGCACTGGCTGCCAGAGTCGGATGTACCAGGAAGGCATGATAGATGTGTTCATCACTGGAGGAGAACTGCAGCCGTCCATTGATATAGAGGGAGTACACCGGCGGCAGATGGTTACCCATCAGGCGCTTGGTCAGTGTCAGTTGCTGAAACCGGGTAGCCTTGGCATAGACGACCTTGTCTTGATACAGGAGGTTGTTGAACCCTTGCTCCCAGGTCGGCCCCTTAATGGCCAGCATCAGCAGTATCCCCGTAGCCAGTACGTGTGCCGCCAGTAACCAGTTGGCGGCGCGGATCCTGTCTCTGAAGCGGATAATAAAGATAAACCCGGCCAAGAGGTTAAAGGCGGCTGTCATGGCGGCAGCCAGCTGGATATCCAGCGCCAGCATAAAGCCGACCCAGAGCGCCGCGCCGACACCTGCGCCTATATAGTCGGCGCCATAGATGGTGCCGGCATTGTGCAGCAGGTGTTCTTCGGAAAGAGCCTGACGCACCCTGGCAATGAGCGGGATCTCCATGCCTATCATCAAGCCGAGCAATACACCCCAGAGATAGGGCAGGTAGCGGGATAACTCCTGAAAACGGCCGATAAAGCCACCCTTAGGCAGATGATCCGGCGGTAGCCCCAGGGTTCGTCCTATCAGTTCCGGCAGCTCGTGGCCAAAGCCGATGACGGCCGCAGTGATCAGAATCGCCAGTGAGCCCAGCAAGGCGACAGTTAATTCCAATACTGCAAAGCCACTGAAGGCGCACTTTATCTTGCGGGCGGCAAAGGCCCCCAAGCCCATGGAGACTATCATCAAGCCTATCATGGTGTAGATGGCTGCCTCGAGGGCGCCCAAAATGCGCCCGGCATAATGGGAAAGCAGGTATTCGTATATCAGACCACAGGCCGCCAGTACCCCCATGATCCCCAAAAGCAGGGCATCATCGAGGGCACCTAAGTGGCGTCTGTTGGGCTCTTGGGGGTTGGCGTGACTACTTAATGCCACGGGATCAGGCCATCAAAGCGGTGAGGATCAGCGCAACCGCTATGCTGATCGCCATTTCAACCGCGGCCAAGCCTATGTTGTGCTGCTTTTCCACCTCATCGGCGAGGTCAATTTTTGCCAGCACCAGGAGTTTGACCAAGGGCAGCAGCAGGCTCAGTACCACCAACATAATGAAGGAGAACACCAGCCAGCCAAGGGCGTTGGTGACATAGGCTTCAGGGCTGAAGACGATAAAGTGACTGGCGGCATTGAAGCTCAGCGCCATGGCGATCATCGCCCCGGCATGACGTATCGCCAAGGCGGTATTTCCCTGTGCCAGCGCTTGCTGCATTGAGCTGTCCTGGTTGCGGGCGGCGTAGCGATTCTCTCTGAGGCGGGTCAGCAACACCAGCATCAATTGAGAGATGGCGAAGGCACTGAGGATGGCAATAAAGGTATCCAGAGTCAGATCTTCGGCCCACAGCAGCACGGCGCGGATAATAATCGCAGTGGCGATAGCGGCCGAGGCATCGACTATGGCAACCGACACATTGCCTTTGAGTACCAGGGCGTTCTTGTCGATATTATTCAAGGCGATTTTATCGTGCAAAAAGCGCCCCATTTTGATCAGCACCAGACCAAACAGGCCGTAGGCGCTCATGCCGATGGCTTCCTGCAGATAACTGTGAGCGGCGGCGCCGGTAATGGCGCCTGTCAGCACTATACCCAGTGCCGCAACAGCGCCGGCGGTGCTGATGCCGAAGGCGAAGTTGTCTCTGACCGCCAGCTCTTCACTGCTGTTTACCCGAATACTCCAGCCCTGCAGGTAGCGGGTCAGAGTGAGCAGTACCACGGCGATAGAAAGGTCGATGGCGAGTATGACGGCCAGTTCCTGAGTGATGCCGAATTCCTGAAATAGAGTCATGTTCATTCCTTAAGTTGTGATCCTGGCTGAGTTATTTGCCCCGGCTGACACCACGGCTGGTGCGACTGCCAGAATTACGGAAACTGCTGTCTTTAGAGTAGTTTGAGCGAAACTTGTTGGCCGATTGTCCACTGCTGGATGGCTTGGGTGCGGCGCTGCTCTGACGAGAGAGGGCGCTGGAGCCGGAGCGGGACTTGGCATAAGGGCTGTCAAAGCGTTTGCCTTGAGAGTCGAAACGTTTTTTGGTGCGCTCATAGACCTGAGTTTGGGCCTTGGCCTGCTTGGGGGAGGTATAGCGATAGCGGCCCACATCATTGTAGTAGCTGTAATCCCTGCCTCTGGACCAGTTGTCATAATAAACCGGCCTGTGGAACAGGTTGGAAAACATGGAGTACATGCCATACCAGGCCCAAAAGGACATGCCGTTGGAATCGGTTTGCCACTGGCCATAGGCGGGGTTACCCACCAACTGGCTGCCGGCACCAAAGTCTTCCGAGCCATTGGCCAGGGTTGAAGCCTCGCGGCTGATGGCGTTGACCCTGGCGAGTTTGCCCTCTGACATATCGGCAATCACATTGACGGGATCTGACAGCATGTCGTTGAACAGGCTTGAGTCCAGCGCTTGATAGAGGTTGTTTTCCTCTTCCAACTGTTGGTCAAGATTAACAAAGTTGCTCGCCACCTTGGCGTCTTTCACCCTGCTTTCCAGTGACTTGTACAGTGGTCCTTTACTGGTGGCATCCAGTGTCAGTTGCTCCACCAGCGGTTGTAATTCCGGCCGCTGCTGCGCCAGAATTTGACCATACTGTTTAAGTAAGATGCCGTTGCGCAGCTGGTCTTTGTCCAGCATCTGGCCGAGTTTTTCCAGACGTTGGTCATTCAGCTGTTGCAACTGGGCGATCTGCTCGGGTCTGTCGTCACCGCAGGCTGTCAGTGATAACAGCATTAGCAGACTGAGAATACGGATCAGCATTCCTGCCATGTTTTCTCCATTATGATAAGCACTTGAGACTGGCAAACGGTGCTAAAACCTCTGGTCCCCGTAGGCCGTCAGTGCAAGTTGGTGTAATCTGTGCACAGAGTATCACCCACAAGAATTGGGGTGAAGTCAGAATCACAGGCATCGACTTGGTAACCCTCATGTCGAGCAGAGATACGTGCAGTAAAATGACATAATATGTCTAAATAATCTTGAATACAATCGAACAGGGATAACTATGGAATTGGGGTGTGACAGTCAAAAGCCGTTTTCCGAGTTGCTGTGTAAGCAGGCCGGTAAGCATTGGCATCTGCTGGTGGAGCGCTGGCCTGAGGTGGTCACCGAGCTCAGCTTCATCGAGCAGCAGGAGCTGCAGCGAGTTATGGGCCTGAGTGATTATGTTGCCACTCAGCTGTGCCGCCACCCAGAGTGGATTGCCCCCTTGTTTACCGGCCAGCTCACTCGCCTGGATAGACAAGACTTTGCCGGCGAAATTCAATCCCTGCTCGACTCTGTCACCCAGGAAGAAACCGCCAAATCAGTGCTGCGAAATTATCGCAATCGGCAAATGGTACGCCTCGCCTGGCGCGACTTCATGGGTTATAGCCCGCTGCAGGAGTCACTGCTTGATCTCTCTGTATTGGCTGAGGCACTGATCATCGGCGCCAGAGACTGGCTCTATCGTGAAATGTGCCAGAGTCTGGGAACCCCCTGTGACAGCGACGGCAAGCCACAACCCTTGATGATCCTGGGAATGGGCAAGCTGGGCGGTCGTGAGCTGAATTTCTCATCCGATATCGACTTGATCTTTACCTTCCCGGAACACGGCGAGACCCAGGGCGGTCGGCGCAGCCTGGATAACCAGCAGTTCTTTATCCGCATGGGGCAACGCCTGGTCAATCTGCTGGGGCAGGTCACAGTCGATGGCTTTGTGTTCCGGGTCGACATGCGTTTGCGTCCCTATGGCGAGAGTGGCCCGCTGGTGGTCAGCTACAGCGCCCTTGAGGATTATTATCAGGAGCAGGGGCGTGACTGGGAGCGTTATGCCATGGTCAAAGCCCGTGCGCTTGGTCCCTGGACTCAATACTCTGATGAGCTTCACGACCTGCTGCGCCCCTTTGTTTACCGGCGTTATATCGACTTTTCTGCCATAGATTCCTTGAGGCGGATGAAACGCCTTATCGCCCAGGAAGTGCGGCGGCGCCAGCTCAAGGACAACATCAAACTCGGTGCCGGCGGTATCCGCGAAGTGGAGTTCGTGGTGCAGAGTTTTCAGCTTATCCGCGGCGGCCGGGAGCCTGCGCTGCGCAGTCAAAGCCTGTTCGATGCCATAGATACCCTCTTTCGTTTGGGGCAACTTGAGTACCTGGCGGTAGATGAACTCAAGCAAAGTTATCTGCTGCTGCGCCGGGTAGAAAACCTGTTGCAGGCCATAGGAGATAAACAGACCCAGNGGGCAACTTGAGTACCTGGCGGTAGATGAACTCAAGCAAAGTTATCTGCTGCTGCGCCGGGTAGAAAACCTGTTGCAGGCCATAGGAGATAAACAGACCCAGACCCTGCCGGATAACGGTTTGGATTGGCATCGTCTCTGCTATGCACTGGAGATGGCCAATGAAGCAGAGCTGCGCAGTGAGATTGATTCTGCCATGTTCAAAATTCATCGCCATTTTCGCGATACCGTCGGCGGTGATGAAGATAATGAGGAGCAAAGCGATAGCTGGGCCTGCCAGCTCTGGGTCTGTGACAGCGAGGAAGACATACAATCGCTGCTGGCCGAGCGAGGCATAGAAGACAATGAACTCTGGAGCAGTCTGGCCCATTGGCACGAGACGGTATCACGCCGGGCCATAGGCCCAAGAGGGCGGGATACCCTGGATAAGCTGATGCCGAAAATGCTTGAGGAGCTGACGCTGCAGCCCAATCCCGGCAAGGCATTCAAGCCGGTAACCGGCGTACTGGAGCAGATCCTCACCCGCACCACTTATCTTGAACTTTTGTGTGAAAACCCCGGCGCCCGCCAACAATTGGTGAGCCTGTGTTGTGCCAGTCCCTGGATTGCCCAGCAACTGGCGAAATTCCCCATGTTGCTGGATGAGCTGATCGATCCGGCGCAGCTTTATGACACCACTTCTCTGGATGATTACGGCAGTGAACTGCGTCAATACCTGCTGCGGGTTCCGGAAGAGGATATGGAGCAGCAGATGGAGGCGCTCAGGCAGTTCAAACTGTCACAACAGTTGAAAATTGCCGCCGCGGATGTCACCGGGGTCTTGCCTATCATGCAGGTCAGCGATCACCTGACCTTTCTTGCCGAGGCCATTATAGAGCAAGTGGTGCAACAGGCCTGGCAGCAAATGACAGAGCGCCACGGCGTGCCGCTTGGCCTGGCTGACGGCGAGATAGGTTTTGCCGTCGTCGGCTATGGCAAGCTGGGGGGCATTGAGCTGGGCTACGGCTCGGATCTCGACCTGGTGTTTCTGCACAATGCCAAGGGCGGTTCGACTGACGGTGACAAGCCGTTGGATGTGGGGCACTTCTATCTCAAACTGGCGCAGCGGATATTACACCTGTTTTCTACCCGCACCATGTCGGGCGAGCTCTACGAGGTGGATATGCGCCTGAGACCATCGGGCGCCTCCGGGCTCTTGGTCAGTGAAATTGGGCATTTCGGTGAATATCAGCAGCAGGAGGCCTGGACCTGGGAACATCAGGCTTTGGTTCGTGCTCGCTTTGTCTTCGGTGACAACGTCTTGGCGCAGGAATTTCAGGCGGTGCGAGACAGTGTGCTGCGCCAAGCAAGGGACAGGAAACAGCTGGCCAGCGAAGTGCGTGAGATGCGCCTTAAGATGCGCGACCATCTGCTCAAAGCGCCGCAGGGAATGTTCGATCTTAAACAAAGCGTTGGCGGTATCGCCGATATTGAATTTATCGCTCAGTATCTGGTGCTGGCCCATGCCCATAAGCATCCTGAGCTGTGTATCTGGTCTGATAATGTGCGGATTTTTGAGGTGTTGGCTGAGCTTGAGCTGTTGCCCTTGATGTCGGCGCAGCATCTGACTCAGGCCTATTGCATGCTGAGGGATGAAAACCACAGGTTGACTCTGGCCGGGTTGCCTGGGCAAGTGGCGCAGGAAAAAGTGGCGGAGCAGGCCGAGCGGGTCAGCAACATCTATGAGCTTATCCTGGGGTAAGAGTTATTTATGGCTGATGGGCATGGCTCGGATACAAGAGGTTGATGCCATCTTTATTCGACTTTCAATAACCTACCCCTGGCTTGCCGGGAGTTCGCTGCAACATTTCGCTTAAGCGGCTGTAGGTGCGGCGAAACTCGAAGCTGAGGGCGCCGCCCTGATACAGTTGTTCCAGTGGTACTTGGGCATGCAGCACCAGTTGTTTACCCCTGTCATAAAACTCATCTATCAGGGCGATAAAGCGCCGGGCGGCATCATCCTCCGGCGCATAACTGAGTTTTCTATCGCCTGTGCTGACGGCTTCGGCAGCATCTTCGGTGCCGCGGGCGCGGATCCAGCCGCGGCGCTCACCGCCAAGTCTGGGCACATGGCTCAGCAGCAGAGTATCCAGTGTTTCGGCCAGCTCCATATAATCCAGAGTGGATCTCGGCCCTTCGCACAGCTGATCGAAGCGAAACCAGGCCAGGGATTGTGTGGCTTCCATGGCTTGGAAAAAAAGCGCTCTGCCCATGATGCAGAGTTGCCCTGGGCCCGAGGCGTTTTTTGAAAGCCACTGGCTGAAGTCAGGTTCATTGCCAAGCTGCAGCAGGGGAAGTGCCGCCTGGGCATGGAGCGCGCCTTTGGTGAGGCGATGGTCCCGCTCGCCATTGAGGTGCAGCGATTCCATCTTTTGTTGCAACAAGTCGATAGTCGGCAAAAAGCGCTCTCGCTGCAGGCCGTTTTCATAGAGGCGCTCGATTGGCGTATTGGAAGTGCTGACCAGCATAACGCCACGGTTAAACAGCCCTTCGAGTAAACGTCCGAGAATAATGGCATCGCCGATATCCGAGACGAAAAACTCATCGAAGCACAGCAGGCGGCACTCTTTGGCCAGTGTGGCGGCAATCTGATCCAAAGGCTCACGGGTGCCGCTGATGCGGTTCAGATCTCTGTGAACCCTGGCCATAAAGTGATGAAAATGCAGTCTGAGCTTGGGCTGCCCCTCGACGGCATTGAAAAAGAGATCCATCAACATGGTCTTGCCGCGGCCGACATCGCCCCACAGGTAGAGCCCGGGGACTTTGTTTCCCTGACCGAGCGCCTGAAAACGCTTATCAAGCGCTGCCAGCGCAGGCAACTGGGCGGGGTCTTGCTGCCAAGGGCCTTGGGCATAGCGTTCAGAGGGGGAAATTGTGTGCTTCATTCTGGACGTCCCATCCTGTGACTGTTATTTAAGTGCCATATAAGTGCCACGGGCGGCCAGTATAGCAAGGGCTTGAGCTTAAAGGAAAAGTGCCTGCTATGCCGCGTCATCTATCCATGGAATAGTGTTCAGTTCCTTTTACGGCTAAGATGCGCCTTTTGAACCATAGGTTGAGGAACAAGCCATGACGGCAGAATTGGCAATCATAGATATTGAGGAAGGTCAGGGCAAAGCTGCGGTGAAAGGAGCGCTTATCACGGCTCACTACCGAGGTTGGTTGAGTGACGGTACTCAATTTGATTCTTCCTGGGACAAGGGCCGTCCCTTTCAGTGTGTCATTGGCACGGGGCGGGTGATCAAGGGCTGGGATCTGGGCTTGATGGGAATGAAGGTCGGTGGCAAACGCCGACTCAAGGTTCCGGCACATCTGGCTTATGGTGAACGCCAGGTTGGGGCGCTGATCAAGCCGAATTCGGATCTTGAATTTGAAATCGAACTGCTGGAAGTCCTGACCCGCGACGATTGAGTCCTGGGCTTTTGAGCGCTATTGGCTCAGATGGATTTTGTTTTTATATAAAGCTGATATTATAGCTTTGCCCTTCATTTATCTGAGTCATAAAAGCACTATGAGCCGTTCCCCCTTCGCATCTTTTCAATGGCATTCAGACATTTTTGCCTGCGACAGTACGGATATCGAACATTTCTATGCCCAACTGCAACAGGAAGTTGATCGTCTGCAGCTTGGGCGCAAGAAGTTGGGCGAAATAGGTGATTATCCACTGGAACTGTATCAGTCGCCCTCAGCGACGGCGGAGCTGCCCTCTGTGTTGATCAGTGCCGGATTCCACGGTGAAGAGGCGGCCGGCCCTTGGGGTATGCTGCATTTTCTCAGTGAACTGCAACAGGATATTTTCGAGCGAATTAATCTGAGCTTGTTGCCCTTGGTCAACCCCACTGGCTTTGCCAAGGGGCACAGATTCAATAAGTTCGGTGAAAACCCCAATCGGGGTTTTTTGCAGCCCAAAGAGGGCGAAGCCAGTTCACCTTCGGTTGAAGGCAAGCTGCTGCTGGAATATGGTCAACTGCTGCAGGGCGCCAGCCGCGAAGGCATATTGACCTGTCATGAGGATGTGTTGCAGCAGCATACCTATATCTATTCTTTTGAGCCCAGACAATCACCTGGTCAGTTCAGTTTGCAGCTGCGTGATACTCTGGGGCGTTTCTTTGATATTGCCGCCGATGGCGATATCGATGGCTGTCCGGTGCAAGACGGGGTCATCTTCAACCACTTTGATACTTCGTTCGAGGCCTGGCTGGTTCGCACCGGTGCCAAGGTGGGGGTGTGCAGTGAAACACCGGCGACCCAGAATCTGGATCAGCGAATTCTGGCCAACAGCGCCGTGATGCACGCCTTTGTGCAGCAGCAGTTGGCCCCCATCAAGGAGTAACAGCCAAAAGCAAGACCCCAGCCTAGGCTGGGGTCTTGCTTTTGAAAGGCTTTCAAGGATTGAGGCGGGTAGGAATACCGCTTCTGTCATCCAACAGGCGTTTGAGCACGGTCGAGTCGGTATCGGCATGTGCGATAAAGCGGCTGATGGCCGGGGTCATCTTCAATACCACAGGCGCGGTGGATTCAAACTCGGCCTCGGTGCGCGACAGCGGCTGATGCACTTCCAGATAGCGACCGCCATCCGGCTCCAGGCTGGCCTTTATCGGCTGATTGACAAACTGTACACGGGTGCCGTTGGGCACAGTATTGAACAGATGCTCGATATCCTGATTGCGTAGGCGGACACAACCCTGGCTGACACGTAGCCCAATACCGAAGCTGGCATTGGTGCCGTGAATGGCGTACAGGTTACCGATATAAAGCGCATACAAGCCCATGGGATTATCCGGGCCTGCGGGCCAGACCTTGGGCAGGGTGATGCCGTTGGCGGCATATTCCTTGCGGATCCTGGCGGTTGGGGTCCAGGTGGGGTTGGCGCGTTTGCGATAAACCTTGGTCACCCAGTTTTCCGGGGTATCCCGGCCTATCTGGCCTATGCCTATGGGTAAGACCTGTACCGTATTGCTGTCTTTGGGATAGTAGTAGAGGCGCATTTCGGCCACGTTGATCACTATCCCTTTACGGGGGGCATCCGGCAGGATCAGCTTGTGGGGGATCAGCAATGTGCTGCGGGGCTTGGGAAGAAAAGGGTCTACCCCTGGGTTGGCCTCGGTCATGTTGGTCAGTCCCAGTTGATATTCGTCGGCAACACTCTCCAGTGTGCGTTTGTCATCTGGCACTACATAATACTGGTTGTCACCGACGATACTGCTGCCCTCGGGCGGCAGAGGGTATTCAACTGCCTGCGACAGGCAGGCGGGGAGCAACAGGCCCAGTAACAGGGCGAGGCGGGGAATTCTTGTCATAGGATATTTTTCTTCGTTAAACGCTGTCAGTCGCCATGGTTTCAGGCATCAGAGTCGAGCAGGCATCCTTACCTTTTCCGGCGCAGATTTCAACAGATTGCGGCAAAAAAACTATTTCAGTTGCAGGCGTTTTGCCAGTCGATGCAGGTTGCCAGGGTCGACGCCCAACTCGCGGGCACTGGCGGCCCAGTTGTATTGGTGCCGTTCCAGCACACTGCGCAGCAGCTGTCTTTGGAACTCCTCTGTGGCTTGCTTGAGCGTGATGGCTTCTGCAGGCACTGTTGTGTCCAACTGGCGCGGCAGCGCACTTGGAGAGGAGCTCTTTGACTGCAACTCACCCAGTTGCAACTGGCATTGATTATGGTCACTGGCGGCGCGCGCCAACACGCTGGCGCGGTGCAACAGGTGTTCCAGTTCCCTGACGTTGCCGGGCCAGTCGTTGGCCAGCAGCCAGGCTTCCGATTCGGCGGACAGACTGAGGCGCTCCAGTCCCAGCTTGCTGCGGCAACGTTCAAGAAAATGCCCGGCAAGCAGCAGTATGTCGCGGCCCCTTTCTCTCAGTGGCGGCACAAGTAGCGGGAAAACACTCAGCCTGTGGTAGAGATCGGCGCGAAAGCGGCCTTCAACCACCTCGGTTTTGAGATCCTTATTGGTGGCGGCGATAACCCGCACATCCACTGTCAGGCTTCTATCTTCGCCAACCCGTTGCAGATCGCCGTATTGCAGCACCCTGAGTAACTTGGCCTGCAGCGGCAGGCTGAGCTCGCCTATCTCGTCGAGAAACAAAGTCCCCTTGTCGGCCAATTCAAACTTACCGGCGCGATTGCTGATGGCGCCGGTAAAAGCGCCTTTGACATGACCGAAGAGTTCACTCTCGGCGACCGACTCGGGTAGGGCGGCGCAGTTGAGGTACACCAGAGCCTTGTTGCCTCTGGGCGAGGCGGCGTGTACTGCCTTGGCAACCAGCTCCTTACCCGTGCCGGTTTCACCGAGGATCAACACGTTCAGATCGCTGGGAGCGACCACGGCAATTTCTCGCTTCAGCGCCAACATCAGCGGGCTTTCCCCCAGAAGTTCACTGTGGCCGCTTTCCGGCAAAGGTCGACTCTGGCTCTGTAGCGACAGGCTTTCCAACTTATCCAGCAGCAGGGCATTGCCGAGGGAGGCGGCGGCGATGGCGCTCAGGCTTCGCAGATCTTCATCGCTGAAATCGTCGAACTGGCAAGGGTCCAGACCATCTATGGTCAAGGCGCCTATCAGCTGTTCCTTGTCCAGCAGCGGCAGGCCGATACAGGCATGCACCTTGAGCTTATCTGTGTGGGCGGCTATCAGGCCATCGTAGGGATCCGGCAATTGGCTGTCTGCCGGAAAACGCACCAGATCGCCGGCGCGGGCGATGGCCTCCAGTCTCGGGTGCTCTGTGATGTTGAAGCTGCGACCGAGTACATCGGCCCTGAGGCCGTCGATTGCCAGTGGGATAAAGCTATTGCCCTGAAACCTCAGTAGAGCGGCGGCATCACAATGGAGATTGTCCCGTACCGTTGCCAGCAGACGGCTGAATCGGTCGCTGTTTGGCAAACCTGAGGTGATATCCAGCGCGATACGGGTGAGATCGGAATGGCTGAGTGGCATAAGCTGACCTGAATAGAATCCCTGGGGTGAGTCTACCCCAGGGATAATGGGATGTCATTTTGACATTGTTTGCAGTGTGAGTGGCTAGTGACTGGTAGCAATGGCCAAGCGTTTGGCCTTGACTGCCTGTCGCAACAATCCCAGCAGGAAGGCGCCCAGCAATAAACCACCGACGGAGAAGATGATGTCCCCGAACATCCGCATCCATACCAGGCGTTCTACCAGCGGACTGTGGATCACCTCTGCCGAGCGGGCAAACCAGTAGCCATGATCCAGCACGGCAAAGAACTGCACTATGCCCACCGGCAGCAATGACAGGAACAGCATGGCGGCCAGCCCCAGATTCAGGCTCCAGAATGCTCCCTTGAGCCATTTGTCTTCCCAGCGCAGTTTACCGGCCAGCCCTGACAGGCAGAACAACATCAGGCCTATCCCCAGCATGCCATAGACTCCCATAAAGGCGCCGTGGGCGTGGGTAGCCGTAGTATTCAGCCCTTGAATGTAATAGAGAGCAATCGGTGGATTGATCAGGAAGCCCAGTACACCGGCGCCCACCAGATTCCAGAAAGCGGTGGCAACAAAGAACATGATGGCCCAGTGATAGCGTTGCATCCAGGGAGCGGCTCGGCGCAGGCGATAGCTTTCCACCGCTTCAAAACCGATAAGGGCCAGAGGCACCACTTCCAGCGCCGAGAAGATAGCGCCCCAGGCGATGACCGAAGTGGGGGTGCCGGTGAAATAGAGGTGATGCAGTGTGCCTATCAGGCCCCCGGTCAGGAAGATCAGGGTGGAGAAGAGTACCGCACCATTGGCACTGCGGGCACGGATAAGGCCAAGACGCACAAACATCAGGGCGATAACCGAGGTGGCAAAGGTTTCAAAGAAGCCTTCAACCCACAGATGTACTACCCACCAACGCCAGTATTCGGCGATGGCAAGGTTAGTGTGTTTGCCCATAAACAGCCCGGCACCATAGAAGAGGCCGATGGCGACACAGGAGGCGTAGAGCACCCAGAGCACAGGCTTTAGCTCAGACTCCTGTTTCAGGGCGGGCAACATGGCGCGGCTCACCAGCGCCAGCCAGATCATCAATCCGGCCAACAGCAGCAATTGCCACATCCGGCCGAGATCTATGTATTCATATCCCTGGTGACCGAAGAGGAAGTTGTTGTCCAGCGAGAAATATTGTTGTACCCCTAGCCATTCACCGGCCATGGAGCCCAGCACCACTACCAGAAGAGCGACCCACAGTAGGTTGACACCGAAGCGTTGATATTTTGGTTCGTGGCCGGAAAGCGCCGGCGCGATATAGAGCCCGGTACCGAGCCAGGCCGTCGCTATCCAGAATACAGCCAGTTGAGTATGCCAGGTGCGGGTCACTGAATAGGGCAGGATCTCACTCAAGGGAAAACCGTAAAACTCCTGACCTTCAACCGCATAGTGCGCCGTGACGCCACCTAGCAGTATCTGCAGCAGAAATAGGCCGATGGCGGTAATGAAATATTTACCCGTGGCCTTTTGTGAAGGGGTGGGTTTGTGTCTGAACAGGGGATCTTCTGTGGCGGGAGCCGGCAGCGCTTCATGTTTGCCGGCGGCATGATACCAAACCAGGGCACCGATACCGGCCAGCAGAGTCACTATGCTTAGAATCGACCAGACGATATTGTCTGAGGTCGGTGTGTTGCCCAGTTGCGGATCGTAGGGCCAATTGTTGGTGTAGCTGTAACTGGCATCCGGGCGCTCGGTCACTGCGGCCCAAGCGCCCCAAAACAGGAAGGCATTGAGCTGCTGACGGCGCTCGGCAGATCCTATGGTATTGGTTTTCATCGCATAGGCTTCTCGCAGCTCATTCAGCGCGGGATCGTCACCAAACAAAGATTGATAGTGCTGACTCACTTGCGCCATGGCAGCGATACGGGTGTCGGAAAGCACCACCCGGGTGTGACCTCTCTCGTCTCTAGTGACAGTGTTATGGCGCAAATCGTCCCTTAAAACCTGCTCCAATGCGGCCTGAGTACTCTTGTCCAGGCTATTGAAAGGCTTGTTGTATGTCTCCTTGGCGCGAATATCCAGCCAGGCTTCGGCCTCACGGTGCAGCCAGTCTGCGGTCCAATCCGGAGCCACATAGGCGCCATGGCCCCAGACGGAGCCCAACTGATGCCCGCCCATGGAACGCCAAACCAGCTGACCTTGTTCTATGTCCTTGCTGCTGAAAACCACTTGGCCCTGGCTGTCGCTATAGACATCGGCAATCGGTGGTTTTTCCCGATAGATTTCACTGCCGATACTGAGAAGTACAGTGAAAGAAGCGACCAACACAAGTAACAGTGCGATCAGGGTGAATTTTTGTCTGCTCATTGGCATCCCTCTGACAAAGTCTATTTGATAGGTTTCCCTTCATAGAGCAGCTAATGTGCCAATTTTTATTCTTGTTTTTAATCAGTGCCTTACTTTTTTGTGTGTTTTTGATTGTGTCATTTTGATTGTATTTTGAATGTCTTTTTAACATTGTCTTGTGTCATTATGACACTGAGCGTTTGTCCTGAAGCCATCACTGATAGATTGATGAGAATTCTTGAATTTCAAATTCTTTAGTTAATTGAAAAAATGAAGTTTTTTCCATTAATTTGAGTTTATGTTTCTTTAGCTTCATATTTGATGTTTTATTGGTAAATTTTCTATTTTTTAAGGGGTTGCACGGCTTCTTTTGCTGGTCTTTTTCGCTGAAAGCGAAAATAAGTCAACTGTTTCTACTGAAAAATAACCCTAATTAATGATATAATTTCGTTTGTAACCCACGTGTTTTCCGGAGTCTCGTTAGAGTCAGGTTTCTCTTTTATTAGCTTCCCCGCATTTTCAACTGGAGGGTCATTTGAACGCAGATATCATCAACAGCTTTTTCCTTGTCGGGGCCTTGCTTGTCGCAGTCAGTGTACTGCTCAGTCCGGTGTCGTCGCGACTCGGTATTCCTATTTTGGTGGTATTTCTTGCGGTGGGTATATTTGCCGGTGAAGATGGCCCCGGCGGCATAGTATTCAATGACTATTCAGTTGCTTATTTGGTCAGTAACCTGGCGCTGGCGGTTATTCTGCTCGATGGTGGCATGCGTACCCGGGTTGCCAGTTTCAGGGTGGCATTGTGGCCGGCCTTGTCCTTGGCCACTTTTGGGGTGGCGTTAACCACCACGCTGACAGGTTTATTGGCTGCCTGGCTGTTTGATCTCAGCTTACTTCAGGGCATGTTGGTGGGGGCCATTGTTGGTTCGACCGATGCCGCGGCGGTATTTAGCCTGCTCAAAGGCAAAAACGTGAATGAGCGTGTCGGTTCGACACTGGAAATCGAATCCGGTTGTAATGACCCCATGGCCGTGTTTTTGACCGTGACGCTGATTGCCATTCTCGGCAGTAGTGGCGATGAACTCTCGGGCAGCTATCTGGCACTGAGCTTTATCAAACAGTTTGGCCTGGGCGGGATCCTCGGTGTCGGCGGCGGTTGGCTGCTGTGGCAGGTTATCAATCGCAATCAATTGCCCGAAGGCCTCTATTCCATTTTGGTACTGAGTGGCGCACTGATGATCTTCGCTATCTCCAATGCCCTGGGAGGCAGTGGTATTCTGTCTATTTACCTGGTGGGTCTGTTTCTCGGTAACAAGGCGACCCGTGGCAAACACTCGATTCTCAACGTCCTCGATGGTATGACCTGGCTCAGTCAGATAGGCATGTTCCTGGTACTGGGACTCTTGCTGACGCCATCGGATCTGAAAGATATCGCCTTACCGGGTTTGGCACTGGCCTTTGGGATGATCTTTCTGGCACGGCCGATTGCGGTTTGGCTCAGTTTGCTACCGTTTCGCAGCTTCCATGACAGAGACAGATGGTTTATCTCCTGGGTTGGGCTGCGCGGTGCAGTGCCCATTATTTTGGCGGTATTTCCCATGATGGCGGGGCTGCCACAGGCGCAGCTTTACTTCAACCTGGCCTTCTTCGTGGTGATGGTTTCCTTGCTGCTGCAGGGCAGTACCTTGTCCAAGGCGGCGCAGCTGGCCAAGGTGGAGTTGCCCCCCAAACCGGCACCCATATCCCGCGCCGGGGTGGAAATTTATCCCACCAGTGAATGGGAGATATTTGTCTATCGCCTCAGCGAAAACAAATGGTGTATCGGTGAACCTCTAAGGCGCCTTGCCATGCCGGCGGGAACCCGGATTGCCGCCGTATTTCGCAATAACGAACTGTTGCACCCTTCGGGGAGTACCAGGCTGATGGCCGATGACATTCTTTGTGTGCTGGGGCAAGAGGACGATTTGGAACCTTTGAGTCAGCTGTTCAGTGAGGCGCCAGAAAAACGCGAGGCGCCCCGCTTCTTTGGTGACTTCTTTATTTCAGTGGATGTGATGCTGGCCGATATGGCACCTATTTACGGCATGCAGCTGGAATCCGAATATGAGCAGATGCGGGTTGCTGACTTACTGCAGCAACAACTTGGCAGTCACCCTGTAGTGGGAGATCAATTCCTCTGGCAAGGGCTGGACTGGATTGTCGCAGAGGTGCAGGAAGGGACTGTCAGCCGAGTTGGTTTGAGATTGCCCTCTGAAGACTGAAAAAAAGCGAAGAAATGCCGACCCTGAGTCGGCATTTTTACGGTTATTTTCTTAATAGAGCGAGGGCGTGCTCTCAGTGGGGCGGGTCTTGAACCTGCGGTGCAGCCACATGTACTGCGCCGGGTTACGGCTGATCAGCTGCTCGACAATGACGTTGCCGCGTTTGGCGTCTTCCACCTCATTTTCGCCGGGAAAGTTATCCAGTGGTGCCTGGATCTCTATGTTGTAACCCGTATCGTCGGCGTTGCGCTCGACAAAGAAAGGCAGCACTTTGGCTTTACCCAGTTTGGCCAAGGTGGTACCGCCGGTAATGGTGGCGGCATCGGGAACGGCGAAGAAGGGGATAAAGACGGCACTGGAGCGGCCAAAGTCCTGATCTGCTGTATACCAGATGACATCAGGGTTACGCAGGCAACGCACCATCTGCCTAAGATCCCGCTTGGGAACCAGCGCCTTGTTTGAACGCAAACGCCCCTTTACCTGCAGGTATTCCATTACAGGATTGTTATGGGGGCGATACACACCAACCCCGGGCTGAAATTGGCCGAATATTCTTGCGCCCATTTCCAGCGGCAAGCAGTGAACCGCAAACAGAATAACCCCTTGACCGGCAGCCAGTGTCTGCTCTACATGCTCCTGGCCCTTTATCTGCATGTGCTTTTGCACCTTGTCGTTGTTCCACCACCAGGCGTTGATAGTGTCGAAAATGGCCTTGCCGGTTTCTTGAAAGTTACGCTTAAGCAGGTTTTCCCGCTCCGCGTTACTCATTTGTGGAAAACACAGCTCCAGGTTGCGTCTGGCGGTGTTGACCCGGCTTCCGGCCAGCTTCATTGCCACAAGGCCGAAGGTGCTGCCAAGCTTCATTTGCCATTTAAGTGGCAGCAGGAGAGTCAGCCTGGCCAGACCGACAGCAAGCCACAGCAACCAGAATTTAGGATGATACAAGTGAGTGGAAAATTGCGCTTTCTCTACCAAAACGATAAACCCGTTTACTGGAAAAATTAACGCATATTCTAACCCAATTTATTGTGAAAATTAGGTACAATTAGGGTTTATTTGGCCCTAAGAAGACAAGTTCGTTATGAAGGTAACTCTGCCCCCATTTGAAAAAGCCAAGGTTCTGGTCGTTGGTGATGTCATGCTCGACCGATACTGGGGTGGCTCAACCGGCCGCATTTCACCCGAGGCGCCTGTACCTGTGGTGCGAATCAATCAAATAGAGGATAGGCCCGGTGGTGCCGCCAACGTGGCACTGAATATCGCGGCGCTGGGTGGGTCGGTACAACTGGCCGGTATTGTTGGTGCCGATGAGGCCGCAGCAGCCCTGCATATGGGCATCAGTGCTTTAGGTGTGGAGCCTAAGTGGTTGACGGTCGAAGATAAGCCCACGATCACTAAGCTGCGCGTGCTGAGCTGTAATCAACAGCTTATCCGCTTGGATTTTGAAGAGACCTTTGCCCGGGAACAGAGCCAGGCGCTATTGGCGCAGAGTGAGGCTTTGTTGGATGATTGCAAGGTACTGGTATTGTCTGACTACGCGAAAGGGGCCATCTTTGAGCCTCAGGCCTTTATTGCCAAGGCCAGAGCAAAGGGGATCAGTGTCTTGGTGGATCCCAAGGGCAGTGATTTCGGTCGTTATGCCGGAGCCAGCCTGATCACCCCCAATATGAATGAGTTTGAGGCTGTCGTGGGCACTGTCAGTTCGGAGGCCGATTTGGTAGCCAAGGCGCAGGCCTTGATTAGTGAGCATCAACTGGGGGCGATTCTGGTTACTCGTTCGGAGAAGGGCATGACACTTATCACCAGTGAAGGAGATGAGTTGCATATCCCGACTATGGCCAGGGAAGTCTATGATGTGACAGGTGCCGGAGATACTGTGATATCGGCGCTTGCCACTGCTTTGGCGGCTGGCAGCGACCTGCCACAAGCTTGCGCCATTGCTAATAGCGCCGCAGGTGTGGTGGTTGGCAAACTGGGGACTTCCACTGTCAGTCGTATTGAACTCATTGAGGCTTTGGCTTTACATCAGGGGGAGTCGGGCTTTGGGGTGGTCAGCGAAGATCAACTGCTGTACGCCATTCAGCAAGCAAAGCTTAGAGGCGAACGAGTGGTGATGACCAATGGTTGCTTTGACATACTCCATGCCGGGCACGTCAGTTATCTCAAAGAAGCCAGGGCTTTGGGCGATAGATTGATAGTGGCGGTTAATGACGACGCTTCGGTAAAACGTCTTAAGGGCGAAGGACGTCCGGTCAACAGCTTGGAGCGGCGGATGGCTGTTTTGGCAGGGTTAGCTTCCGTCGATTGGGTAGTGCCTTTCAGCGAAGATACGCCGCAGCGGGTGATTTCCAGATTGTTGCCGGATCTCCTGGTCAAGGGCGGAGACTATCGGGTGGAAGAGATTGCCGGCGGTGAAGAAGTGATCGCTGCCGGTGGCAGTGTCAAGGTGCTGGGATTCGAAGATGGTATCTCCACTACAGCTATCATTCAGAATATTATGACCAAATCCTGATGTTGATGGCGGCGTTGCTATCGGGAAGCTTGTTTTGGACCGATGTGGGTCCGAAACAGGCCTTGATATGTCCGCCATCTGAATTGCCACTGTGTCTGCAGCAACTCCCCGATAGGGTCAAGCGGCAATTGCCCCTGTCTCAACAAGCTTTCTTCGATGCTTTGGGGATGAGAGGCGCCATGTCTCTGCCCGTCGAAGATGACAAAATTGCCGGCATGGTTCTCTGGGCACCGCAATATATCCCTCAAAGTCAAACTGCTATCTGGAATGGTCAAAATCATGAACTGGTGTTGCGGCATCAGCCGCAATTAACTCTCTGGCATGAGTTGGGACATTTGGAAGTAAAGCGTCTGCAAGGAGATGTTTTGCCTGCCGAGTTGTCTGAACTGGAGCATGAGTGGTTGGCTGATACTTATCTCGCTTGGCGTTGTGCTAAAGAATGGAACAGTCTGGAACTTGTGTGGCAACAATACCATCGTCGCAACCTGGCCGTCATTTCTGATATCGGCAATTTGTCACACTGGAGCCCATTGTATCTGATACAAGTGTTAAAAAAATATGATCAGCAAGAAATCGCAGGATTTGCTGATTTTGCAACATTTGTGCTCGATTTTTATCCGATAGTCAGTGGTTATTCTCAGGACGAAGTGGCGGAATTTTCCAGCTTACTGCAGTATCTTTTTTCTCGAAACCGTCGGCAAGTCCTTCCCAGCTATATGTTTTGGCGTCGTGAGCAGTTGGGTAGAGTGTTGCAACCCACCCTGGAACAGCTGCTGGGAACCGAAAGCGCCAATATTTTGTTGTTTAAAGAGGGTATGTTGCAATAATGTGAAAATAAGCATTTTTTTCAGTTTTCTTAGCTGAACATTTGCTGAACGAAAGTGAAAAACACTGTTGGCACCCCTATTTTTGGCAGTATTCTCTTTATCCCTTTGATAAGCTCGGTGGCAATAAAAACAACAGGGATAAGAGGCAAACAAGAATGGCCAAGCGTTCAAAGGCTCAGACTGAGCTGACTATCAATCAGATTATGGACGAAGCTCTCAAACAGATCTTAACTATTGGCTTTGAGGCTATGTCTTATACAACACTTTCTGAAGCAACGGGGATTAGCCGCACGGGAATTAGTCATCATTTTCCGCGCAAAATTGATTTTTTAACAAGGTTAGATGTGCGTATTGGTCGACTGTTTCTGGCTGCTCTGGATTTTTCCAGTGTTGGAGCACTCGAGCATTCCTGGATGCAGGCGCTGAATCAAGCAGAGCATAGGGCGGTATTGAGGCTTTTCTTTAGTCTCTGTGGATACAATAATCCAGAGATCACTCTATTTCGTGCCGTGGCCATGGCCAGAGAAAACGCCCAAATAGAGCTGGGGGATAAGGGCGAGCAGATGATCAACGATCTCCTGGGGCGCAGTGCTGTTATGTTGTTGTCCGATCCGGGTATCTCTTACGCCGCTTAAAATCCCGTTTAAGTGACGCCCATTCAAGCGATTCATAGAGATAATTGAGGCAGCAGGCTTAGGCTTGCTGTTTTATTTGGACGCTCTGTATATCAAGGCCAGTTGTCGCTTAAGCCGTACTCAGTAGTCGGCGCTGCGAAAAGCCGCGCCGCAGATAGCAACTCTTTAGTATCAAAGGCAACTTATATTAGAGCTGGCGGGTATAGGCCTGGCAGATATTCTGCTCACCCGTCTGCTTGGCTCGTTTCAGTGCTACTTCGGCATTGCCGAGGAATTGCTCCAGACTCTGGCCCGGCAGATAGGCGGCTATGCCTATGCTGATCCCTTCGGCCAAGCCGTTTTCACTTAGGCTGGCCAGTGCCTTGACCGCATAGTGGTGTGCCTGGTTAGCATCGGTTTCCGGCAATATGATAATGAGTTTTCCCAACTGCCAGTGGGACATTTGATAGCTGTTGGGCAGATCCCTGAGTAGTTGCATCTCCACCTCATGTTGGCGGTTTTCCAACTGGCCAATATCACTCATATGACTGAGCATGCCCTCTGGGCTGATGTCCATCAGAAGCAGACTGGCCTGCAGTTTTTCCTCTTCGGACATGGACTTGAAGTAGCGATCCAGATCTCTGAGATTCACCAGGATGGTGCTGCGGTGAGGCACCAGATCGCCACTGGCTTCAACTTTATTTCTTGGGGTTGCCTGCTCCAGGGTACATACCAGATACTCAATCTCGCCGTCTTGATCCAGGTAGCCCTTGAGCGTGGCCTGCAGGCAACTGCCATGACGCTGGGTACAAAGGATCTGCCCCTGCCACTGGCCTTGCATACTTACCAATTGGCTTATTCTTTGCCACTGGTTGCCAAGATCGTTTTCCAGTAGAGCCGCCAGACTATGGCTGATATCGCCATTGAGCTGCATTAGCTTATCGAAGGCGTCGTTGACCTTGAGCAACTGTCCTGATGGCGTGGTTAGGGCGGTGGCAACATTGCTGCCGGTCAACAGCTTACTGAGGAAGGCTTCCTGTTGGGCTTGTTTCAGTTCGCCGATATCCTCGAGGGTAATCAGTAGATAAGTCTGTCGGCTGGCATAGTAACGGCGGATATGCAGCCTGAGTTGGGCGTTATCCAGTGACTCGAGTTGCACCTCACCGCGCCACTCTCCGATATCTGCCAATTGCTGCTTCATTGATGAGTAGAGCTCATCTTCCAACTGCAGGATCCGCTGCAAACTGCGATCCGGCAGCTCATCTTGTTCGAGTTGCAGAATACGGGCCGCGGTGGCGTTGGCGCTGACGATACGGCCACTGGGATTGACCAGCACACACCCCAGGTTGGAGCGGAACAGGCCACGGGCCAACTCAATGCTGTTTTGCCTGGCACGTTGTTCAAGGCGGAACATATGGGTCAGCAGAATAACCGCGGTCGCCAGAATGGTCAGTATGGCGGCACAGGCCAACAGCATATTGCGCCATTGGAAAAAGCGCGAAGCGATATCGTGATTGCGGATATAGGAAAGCAGCAGATATTCACGTTTGGCATCATTGGGCGAGGCCAACTGCAATTTAAGGTAGACGAAGGTGGCGTCTTCACCGTGGAATTGGCCAAAGTTGCTTGCGGCCATCTTGCTCCATAGTGCCGGGTAGCTCTGTCTTATGCTGCTGCCCATGGTTTCCGGTAACCTTGCCAAGGGCTCCAGATCCGATGCTCCTGCATAGAGCAGGCCTTGATTGTCAAACAGCAATAGCGGTGAAGCATTGCTGGAGAAAGCGGGTTTTATCGCCTGCAGCATTTGCAACATGGAGTTGTAGGTGACTAGATAACCGCGCACAGTCTGATCCTGAGTTTCCAATCGGGCTACTTGATAGATGTAAGGTTCGAGACGCCCGCCAATCGGGGCAAACTCCAATGCCGAGGTATAAATATCCTGGCTTCCGAGGTTATGCTTGTTACCCAAGAGTGCCGGCGGCATCGACATGCTGCCGAAGTTATTACTGGTAGCGATCCGAAACTTGCCGTCGGCATCAAACAGGGCCAGATCCAGCAGCTCGGGGGTGCTACGCTTCAGGCTGTCCCAGCTTGTTAATAGACGCTGATATTCCTTGTGCCCCGGATTATCCAGGTACTGTCGCAGATACTCGGACTTGGCAAACATTTGGGTGCGAAACTGTTGGAAGGAGATTTTATCGGCCAGCAGGGCGCCGACGGTTTGCAGCTCGCTGTATCTTTGCACCGCCCACTCTTCCTGAAGACGTCGTTCGCCCAATGTGATTAACACATTAGTAATAAGTATCACAGTGATCACCAGCATGCTCAGCTGACTGGCAACGGCCAGCAAGCGCTGCTGGGACCAGTGAATACCCTGAGCCGAGATAAGCAAAGGCGTGTCTTTGAGTCCGGTATTCTTTTTGAACATGGAACTGTGCTGGCTCCGGAGTGAAAAATTGCGCTCATGTTAACACGAATTAATCCGGCGGGCATCGACGGTGACTGAGTGCTCACCGGGCGGTTAACAATGGGGCCAAGCAAGGCGCAAATCAGTTATGTGACGCCTTTGACCTGGGTTATGGCATCATCGGCAGGGGGCGGCAGCTTAATTATCCCAACTGCCCGAGGATCCTGTGCTTGAATTGACAACCGGCGTCTTCCACTATCTTGCGACAGGCGTCGATATCCACCCCTTCCAGGCCATCGAGTGCCGATACCTGTACCTGTTCGATGTAACGGGGCGCTTCGCGGATAAAGGCGTTGACCGCATCCCAGGAGCCCGCCAGCCGTGGTCGACAGTGCTTGATGTAGCCCGCTTCAGTGTCGGCATTGAGTGAGACCGACAGGGCATCGACGCACTCGGCCAGCTCAGGCAATATGTTGCGCCTGTGAAACAGGTTGCCGAGGCCATCGGTATTGACTCTAACCTTACCGCCGCGGCGTTTTATTTCGCGGGCCACTTCCAGCAAGGTGTCGAGATTGAGCGTTGGCTCACCGTAGCCGCAGAACACATATTCATCGAAACGGGTTACCTCGCCCAGCAGCGGAATCATATCGTTGCCGCGGGGACGAACCTTGAGATCCAGTTGATACTCATGAATACTCTTGCTGCCGTTGTGCTTGGGACAGAAGCGACATCTCAAGGTGCAGCGGCCGGTAATATTCAGATAGCGACTGTTGCGTATGTCATAGACGAGTGTGGGTTGACTTTGGGCTGTGCTGCTCATAACGACTCAATAGGGCATGCAGGGTATATCTTCGAGTCTAACCAAGAATCCCTGTTGAAAATGCTAGCAGGATCAGAAAACACCCACTTGGTACGGGGCTCGATAGAGTTGAGTTTGTTGCTGGCCGATAAAAAGGGAGCCTTTCGGCTCCCTCCATAACCCAATCAATGTTGAGGATCATTCATCTGGGCCTCTGCCTCTTTCGGGCGCCACCACCACTGGTACAGGGCCCGGCTCTTGTGGCTCAGATCATCGAGAATGATATAGAGCATGGGCACCAGGATCAGGGTTACCAAGGTGGAGAACAGAATACCGAATGCCAGAGAGGTGGCCATGGGGATCACTATCTGTGCTTGCAGGCTGCGCTCCATGATGATGGGCACCAGGCCGACAAAAGTGGTCAGCGAGGTGAGGATAATCGCCCGGAAACGATAACAACCCGAATCTATGGCCGCCTTGACCACAGATTGGCCCTGCTCTCGGGCGCGGTTGACGAAGTCCACCAAAATCAATGAATCATTCACCACTACCCCAGCCAGAGCAACGATGCCGCAGAGACTGAGAATGCTCATGGATAGCCCCAGAATAAAGTGACCAAACAGCGCACCTATCATACCGAAGGGGATCACCGACATGATGATCAGCGGCTGGCTGTAGGACTTGAGCGGAATGGCCATCAAGGCATAGATGGTAAATATCGCGAAGAAGAAACCTTGCAGTAAGCCGACCATGGCGGCCTGTTCATCCTGGCTGGCACCGTCGAGACTGGCGGAAATATGGGGATATTTACGCTCGAGCTCGGGCATAAACTTCTCCTGGATCTCCTGCACCACCTTGGAGGGCTCCACTTTATCCTTGTTGGCGTTGGCGGTTACGGTAATCGCCCTGCGACCATCCACCCGGGTTATGGAAGAGTAAGATTCCCCCAGCTCCAGTTCGGCCACGGTAGAGAAGGGCACCGCCATGCCGTTTGGCGTGCGGATCATCATGTTCTCCAGGTGGCCTATGGTGCGGCGCTGCTCCAGCGGATAACGCACCATTACCTTGACCTCTTCCTTGTTGCGCAAAATCCGCTGCGCCTCATAACCATAGAAGCCATAACGTACCTGGCGTGCCAGATCCGATAACGTCAGTCCCAGCGCTTCGGCCTCGGGGCGAATCTTGAGGCGAATTTCATGGCTGCCGGAGGAGAAGTTATCGGCAATATCATAAACACCTTCATAGCTGGCAAGCTTCTGTTTCAGTTCTTTGGCGGCCGCAGACAGCTGAGTCAGGTCGGTGGAGGTAAAGCGGAAAGAGATATCGCCGCCGGCATCGTTGGTACTGGCATTGATATTGAGTTTTTTCACCGCCACCAAGTCCGGTAACTGCTTGCGCCAGGCCTCGGCTATGGTCACGCCGTCTACTTCCCTGTCTTCACCCTTGGTCAGCTCGGCAAAGATAAATGCCGAGGTGCGGCTGCTCATATTGATAAAGCTGTGCTTCACCACAGGGTAGCCGATTTCGGACTCCATCTGCTGGTTCATGGTATAGAGAGCATTTTCAATTTTCTGCACTACATCCAGGGTGTTGAGTTCTGAGCTGCCTTCATCCATTTCCAGATTGACCTGGATAAAGTCAGATGGAATATCCGGGAAGAACACCCAGCGCACCTTGCCACTGGTAACCATGGCGACCGACAGAATAAGCACGCCGATAAAGCCCGCCACCAGGGTATATCTGTGGGGGATCATCCGCTCCATAAAGTTGCGGTAACTGTGGTGGATAAAATGCTGCACTTTTTCGTTGAAGGCGCGCTTGAAGCGGCCAAATGGCCCAGGGTTAGGATTGGGTTTGCTGGGCTTCATGTGCGCCAGGTGCGCCGGCAGAATGAACTTGGACTCTACCAGTGAAAAGGCCAGGCAGAGGATCACTATCATGCCGATGGATTTCCAGATGATCCCCATGGGACCTGGCACCATCAACATGGGGATAAAGGCGGCAATTGTGGTCAGCACCCCGAAAGTGGCGGGCATGGCGACCTTCTTGGCGCCGCGGATCACATTGGTGATCGAGTGGCCGTGGCGCTCAACCTCGGTATGGGCACTCTCGCCTATGACTATCGCATCATCCACCACTATCCCCAGCACCAAAATAAAGGCGAATAGAGTCAACATGTTGATCGACAAGCCAAAAGGTTCCATCGGCATCAGCGCCATGGCACCGAGGAAGCACACAGGCAGCCCCAGCATGACCCAGAAGGCCAGTTTCAGATCCAGAAACAGCGCCAGGATAATGAACACCAGCAAGGCTCCCATAAACATGTTGGACAGCATCATGTTGAGGCGACCTTTGAGATAGTGGGTCAGGTCGCCCCAGTAGTCCAGTTTGGCACCACTGGGCAGAGTGGCTTGACGCTCGGCAATAAAACCTTTGACCTGATCGGCAATCGCCAGGGCGTTTTGATCGTCTATGCTGGTGATCTCTATGATGGCCGCCGGCATGCCATCGAAGCGGGTGTACTCGAGTCGCTCCTCAAAGTCATCCTTGATCTCGGCCACCATGGGCAGCATCACCCGGCTGCCATCGGCGCGAGTGCTGACCACTATGTTGGCAAAGTCATCTCCCGTATAGGCTTGGCCCTTGGTACGCAGCAGTATGTCACCGTCCTGAGCCCGAATTGAGCCACCGGGCAGATCTATCGAGGTGTTTTGCACTGCCTGCGCTACCTGAGTGAAGGTGAGGCCGTACTCTCTGAGCTTATCTTCCGAGACTTCGATACCGATTTCATAGTCGCGTACCCCGGTCACTTCGGCACGGGTCACCGCCGGCAGGTTGGTGATCTCATCACGGATCTCCTTGGCCAGCTCTTTCATGTCGTGCAGTGTCATGTCGCCATAGACTGACACCCAAATAACGTTGTTTTCCGGTTTGATCCGGTAGATATCAGGCTTTTCGATATTGGCCGGGAAGGTGGCGATGGCATCGACCCTGAGTTTGGCCTCATCCAGCACCTCTTTGGCATCATAGCCGTCTTCCACCTCTATGGTGACTGAGCCCACCCCTTCACTGGCTACCGAGGTAACCTTCTTGATGCCGCTGATGTCTTGAATCGCCTCTTCAATTTTGATGGTGATCCCTTCTTCAATCTCTTGCGGCGCGGCGCCGGGGTAGGCGACCGAGATCCGCAAATAGTTGAGTTCGAAGCTGGGAAACACCTCTTTATTGATCAGAAAGGCGCTGAAGATCCCGCCGATAAGCAAAACCCACATCAAGAGGTTGGCGGCGACATTGTTGCGGGTAAACCAGGCAATGATCCCTTTTTCCTGCTCCATCAGAGTTCACCCGCCGCAGCCAGGCGCTGCTCCTGAGTATCATTATCTTCACTGTGGGAAGCGTCTTTGTCCTTGTCATTGGCGACACGCACCAATTGACCATTGGTCATATTGTTAAGGTTGGTTTTGGAAACCCGCTCGCCATCTTTGAGGCTGTCCTTGATGTAGACATACTCAAGATCTGTGCGCACCACATTGACCAGACGCATCTCTATCTTGTTGTCCTTGTTTACTACGGCCACATGCTGATTACGCACCATATACCTTGGCAGTTTCACCAGACCATCGACGGTGCGGCCCTTGATCACGGCATTGACAAAGCTGCCGAATTTCAGTGGCAGTTGGCCGCTCTGTTTCTGCTTTCTCAGATAAGGATCCTGCACTTCGGCCACCAGATAGACCATGCGGTTATCCGGATCTATCACCCCTTCACTGCGTACTACCTTACCTGTCCAGGTCACGGTTTTACCCGCTAAGGCGGCGCTCAGGGTCACCTGAGTATCAGGGTTATCCACCGACTCCAGATAGGCCAGGTCTTTGTTGGCCAGCGGCAGGCGCACTTCGGCCACGGCCGTGTCGTAAAGCTCTCCCAGGTTACTGCCTATGGCTACGTATTGTCCCAAATCGACACTGCGGGCGCGCACTATGGCATCGAAAGGGGCCCGGATAACTGTGCGTTCCAGGTTGCGTTTGGCTCTGGCGAGTGCCGCTTCGGCATACTTGACGTTGGCTTGCTCTTTCTTTAACTGAGGAACCCGCAAGCCAAGCTCGGGTGGCATGCCGTTGTCATAACCGCTGAATTCTATCTTGGCGACTTCGCCGCGGGCGATTTCTTCATCCAATGCTGCCTTGGCCTGGGCCAGAGTCGCCTGGGCTTGCATCAGGTCGGCCTCATAGTCAGAAGGTTCTATCACCGCCAGTTCATCGCCCTGGTGCACTACGCCACCGGCCACAAAGCTCGGGGCTATGCTGAGGATACGGCCTTGAACTTCGCTGACCAGCTGGGTCTTATTCTTGGGGGTCACAGTGCCGTAGGAGGGCAGGTTGAGTGACATTGTCTGCTGTTCGACCTGAGTCACATCGACCACAGGCAGCGGGATCTCTTCCGCTTTTTGCTCCGGCTCCTGTTTGGTCATCATCAGGAGTTCGGCGCCAATTATGGCGACCGCTATGATGATCAATGGTGCTATTCTTCGGAAAAATGTCTTCATAATCTTCTGCATATCCATGCTTGCGGCTTGATCTGAGCCTAAATTACCAGACAAGCAACGGCCAATAAATGTGTTTTTGTAAATAAAATGTGTCAAAAGCTGTTAGTGGCGAGAAGGCTGTGAGGCAGGTAACAAAAAAGGACCCTAGGGTCCTTTTTGGCGATAGCTTAAGCCGAAGCTTATGGTGTTCTTGCAAAAGACTTATTCCATTTACTGCGAACCATGTCTTTTACTCAGGTCGGTAAGCCTGCCTAGAGCACGCATGGGACTTGTTCGCCCCTTGCTTATTTCTTCTTCTTTTTCTTGCCGCTCTTGGTGCTGGCATCCTTGGTTTTGACCTTTTTCTTGGTCGGCACCTTGGCTTCTTTGTGCTTGGGACGCAGCTCTTCGATGATCCGCCGTTTCAGCTTTTGCTCAATATAGCGCTCAATCTTGTTGAGGATCCGCATATCATGGGCTTCCACCAGAGAGATGGCTGTGCCCTTGGCTCCGGCGCGGCCGGTACGGCCAATTCTGTGCACATAGGCGTCGGCAGAGCGGGGCATATCATAGTTGATCACATGGGTGATGCCTTCGATATCTATGCCGCGGGCAGCGACGTCGGTAGCCAACAGTACCTTGACTTCCCCCTTGGTGAAACGCCCCAGCGCCTGGAAACGTTTCTTTTGCTCCATATCGCCGCGCATAAAGGCGGCGGGGATCCCGGCCTGCAGCAACAAGCCTTCCAGGCTGCTGACCACTTCGCGGGTCTTGCAAAAGACGATGGCGCGTTTGGTTTCTTCCTGATTGAGCAGGTGACACAAGAGAGCAAACTTGTGCTCTCTATTATCGGCCAGGTGGATCCATTGATGGATCTTGGCCTTTTCGCTGCGAGGTGGTTCGGCTTCTACTAACACAGGATCATTGAGCAGCTCGCCGGCAAAACGGCGCACGCCGCTACCTTCCAGCGTGGCGGAGAACAGCATGTTCTGCTTACGTCCCTGCGCTTCTATGGCTATGGTCTGCACCACCTGAGAGAAGCCCATATCCAGCATGCGGTCGGCTTCATCTATGATAAGCAGTTCCACTTCGGTGGCTTCAAACTTACGCTTCTCCAAGTATTCGAGCAGGCGACCCGGAGTCGCCACCAGAATATCCAGGTTACCGGCCAGGGCTTCTTCCTGGGGGGCGTATGGAACGCCGCCTGTGATGATGCCTATGTCCAGCCCAAGTCCGGTCGCCAGATGGCAGGCGTATCTGTGTACCTGACTAGCCAGCTCGCGGGTCGGGGTCAACACCAGTACTCTGGCCTGGCCGGGACGACGACGGGGGAAGTCAATCAGGTGTTGCAGTGCCGGCAGCAGGAAACTGGCGGTCTTACCTGTGCCGGTCGGGGCGTGGGCAAGAATATCCCGCTGCTCCAGCGCCAAAGGCAGAGCCAATTGTTGAATACTGGTCGGTGTCTTGTGGCCCATAGCTTTCAGCGAATCTAAAAGCCTATGGTCCAGATCAAAATCTTCAAATAGCATGGGAAGCATCTCAAACAATAATGCGCGGGAGTATACCTTGTCTGGGTTGCCGTGCACAGCTTGGAGCTTGGGAAGCTGTGAATAAATCCCATCTGTGGTCTGTGGCGGCTTAACGGCTTGGATCCCGGGTTTGGTTGGCAACGAATGCCCAAGTCCTTTACTGTAAGCAATGGTTTAAAGTTTCAGGTAAAAATCCCGGGTCAGTTGTATCATGGCCTCTGAATAACGGCCGTCAGCTTCTCTTATATAAAGGGAAGAATGGGCTTTTGGCTCGGTAACCGCTTCGCCTTCCTTGACATGCTCAAGCAGTAACAACTGTCGGTTACAGGGCTTTTGAGGCGTGCTGCTGACACTGACCCGTGCGGCCAGTTGCAAACCTTGCTCAATTGCGGCGCGCTCAAATCTCTCTAGGCTCTGGATTGGCAGAATAAGACTCGCCTGCCCCTGTGGTTTTAACAACTGCTTTATCGCCAGACACAGCTCGTCAAAGTTCAGTTGCTCCGTATGTCTCGCTGTGGCCCGTTTGGGGTCATTGGAGCGCGGGCCGGTTTCGAAATAGGGCGGGTTACAGAGAATATGGTCGAACAGCGCTGAGTCTGCCAAGGCAAGTTCATCGCAATAGGCCTGAATCGAGCCTTGAAACAGAGCGAGTCTGCTCGACCAGGGTGAAGCCTTGAAGTTGGCATTGCTGGCATGGGCTGCGCTGTGGTCGATCTCAACCGCCAGTATTTCGGCCTCACTGCGCTGCGCCGCCATCAGACTCAGCAAGCCGCTGCCGGCCCCTATATCCAATACTCGTTTGGCCCCGGTTAAGGGCGCCCAGGCGCCCAAGAGCACCCCATCGGTGCTGACCGGCATACCGCAGCCGTGATCTTCGATATGAAATGCCTTGAAACTGAATGCCATTAACTGCCCAACCTCTCAAGCAAAATGCTTGGCGGTGATTTTATCCCGAAAGAGTCGTGATTCGCCAAGGCTTTGCCATAGCTTTGTTTCGCTGGAGTTCATACTTTGGCAGGGGATGCTGCTCACTTTAGGTTAGTGATGTCGGGCGAGTGTTAAAGGTCGTACCAGCAGGGAGGTTGGGCCGCCAGTAAATGTTTGCAAAATGCTATGTCTGTTGCCTCGTTTGGGGCGGGGTGTGACCTTGAACAACTTTTTTTCATCCTGAGATTTGCATCTGTTGTGTTTTTGGTCGGCTGTTGGGGCGTGTTATTGCGTACTTTGGTTGGGTCTGGTATTAGTGTTTCCCCTTAATTCGCAGCATTCTGCGAATTAGATCAAGGTAAAACAGTTTTAGGATAAGCAAAGCAGCGAAAACCCCTGCCATTTGTTCATAAACTCGCCAAGAATGGGCCGAATTTACCACGGATGCCTGTAATAAAGGCTTTACACTCGAATAGGGCGAGCGCGGCGGCTGTTATTTCAGCTATAGCTAAAAATGTCGCAATCACTTAAGTTTATTAAAAAAACATAACAAGATGGGGCATACAGTGCACAAGACTCAATTGACACTTGGTGACACCCTGGGCCTGGGATTCATGACCTTTGCGTTTTTCCTGGGGGCGGGCAACCTGATTTTTCCTCCTTTTGCCGGACAACTGGCCGGCGACAATATGCCACTGGCCATGATTGGCTTTTTGATTACCGCCGTGGGGTTACCGCTGGCTGGCTTGATAGCTGTCGCCAAGGCGCAGGGCAAGGTGATGAAGCTGTTGCCGGCCTTTGCCGCGACAGCTCTGGCGGTGGCAATTTATATCATTATTGGCCCAGCCTTCGCGGCGCCTCGTACCGGCCTGGTGGCCTATGAGATTGGTGCGCTGCCTTTCATTCAAGACCCAGCATCGGTAGTCAATATCCTTGGACTTGAACTGAATAAGCCGCAACTATTTTATACCCTGGGATTTTTTATTGTGACTATGCTGCTGGCACTGTTTCCAGGCAAGCTGATGGATAGCATAGGCAAGGTGTTGACTCCTGTGCTGATTCTGCTGCTGGTAGGACTGGCTGTCTCGGTGATCTTGCTGCCCGGCAGTGAGGTACCGGCCGCCAGCGGCGACTATATCAAGCATCCGCTGACCAAAGGCATTATCGAAGGTTATAACACTATGGACACCCTGGCGTCCTTGATGTTCGGTATGCTGATTATCGATATTTTGCGTAACAAAGGGGTGTCTGAGCCAGGCTTACAGACCCGCTATCTGGTGCGTGCCGCCTTGGTGGCCGCTGCCGGGCTGGCATTTGTGTATGTGTCACTGTTTTTCCTTGGGGCAACTGCCGGCGATATGGCCAAGGGCGCAGAGAGCGGTGGTCAGATCCTCACCAATTATGTGACTCATGAGTTCGGTGACATGGGGATTATCCTGCTGTCCACAGTGGTGACTCTTGCCTGTTTGACCACGGCCGTAGGCTTGGTGAGTGCCTGCTCTGACTTTTTTCAGGAGTTGATCCCGGGTGCCACTTATCGCTTCCTGGTGGTGCTGTTCAGCGTGATCTGTGCCGTGGTAGCCAACGTAGGTCTAACCCAACTGCTGGCTATCAGTATCCCCGTGTTGATGACCATCTACCCAGTGGCTATTGCTTTGGTGTTGGTGACCTTCCTGACACCGTATTTCCGCAATCCGAAATTTGCCCACAGATTGGCGCTGTCGGTGGCCTTGTTCTTCGGGATTTTTGATGCGCTTAAGGTGACTGTGGCTTCACTCAAGCCGTTGACTGAAGTTGCCGAACCCAATGGTTTGCTGTTGGCATTTGTTTCAGGGGTGGAAAGCCTGGCCCCTGTGATGTCTACCTTGCCGCTTTACGAAGAGGGCATGGCCTGGCTACCGCCAACTCTGACAGTGATGATTATCTGTCTGTTTGTCAGCCCTAAGGCCGCGCAAACGACCTGAGGAAGGTATTCACTCGCAAGTTGCATCTATGCTCTGCATTGGCTTACCGGGCTGATGTAAGGCATAGTTCGCAGCAACTAACCTTAAGTCCTTTGCAAGAGCTCTGAGTGGCTGGAGTCTATTTCGAGACGGCGTTATCCTTGATGACGCCGTTTTTTATTGGAGTATTGTTTGTGGCCGCGACTTCTTCATCCGCTTATGTCCAGGATCCCTTGATTGAAGGTTTTCTCGATGATTTATGGTCCAGTAAGGGGTTGAGCGACAACACACTGGCTGCCTATCGCAATGATTTGCGCCATTTTGATCAGTACCTGCAGGGAAGAGGGCTGACGCTCAGTAGTGCCGGGCGCGAAGTGGTGCAGGATTATCTCGGTTTTCGATTCGATAAAGGGGGAGCCGAGAGCAGCAGCGCCAGGTTGAAGAGCAGCTTGCGGCGCTTTTATGGTTTTTTGCTGCGTCGGCAACTGATAACGGAAGATCCTATGGCGCGTATCGCCTCCACCAAGCTCAAGCGCAAACTGCCCGGCAGTCTCAGCGAGGCCGAGGTGGATGCCTTGTTGGCTGAGCCCATACGGGAAGATCCGGTCGAAGCCAGAGACAAGGCGATGCTGGAGCTGTTATACGCCACCGGGCTCAGGGTCAGTGAGCTGGTGGGGTTGACGCTGGAGCAGGTGAGTCTGCGTCAGGGGCTGGTACGGATCACGGGGAAAGGCGGCAAGGAGCGTCTGGTGCCCATGGGCGAGGTGGCCGTCAGTGAAATAGAGTCCTTCCTCAAGTTGGCGCGCGCCGAGCTGCTTGGCGGTAAACAGAGTGATGTGGTGTTTCCCTCCAAGCGCGCCCAGATGATGACCCGCCAGACCTTTTGGCACAGGATCAAGCTTTATGCGTTGCGGGCTGGTATCAGTACTGAGTTGTCGCCCCATACCCTGAGGCATGCCTTTGCCACCCATTTGCTTAACCATGGCGCTGACTTGCGGGTAGTGCAGTTGCTGCTGGGGCACAGCTCGCTGTCTACCACCCAAATCTATACCCATGTGGCCAATGCCAGGTTGCAGTCGCTACATCAACAGCATCATCCAAGAGGTTGAATAGGTTATCCCCTGTAAACCATTTGGCTTTAACGCTAATGGCCGAGAGGGGTTTGATGAGAGCAAGCTCTTGTATAAGATGGTATTAGTTGCTTTAACTGACAACAGCCTGTAACTTTTCAGCCTCTGGCCCGGTCTGATGAAAGACGATAAAACCCAATCAGGCCCAAATAAGATAGGATTTCCAATGAAGTTAACCCGTGCATTTTCCCTGTGTCTGGCGCTGGCGGTTACACCCTTTGTCGGTGCTGCCTCAGCGGCTTCCGAGCCGGGTGATCAACTGAAGCAAAAGCTCAGTGACACCTTGGGTATTGAAGTGATCTCTATGGCAGATTCACCTATCCCAGGCCTGTATCAGGCAATCACCAACCGTGGCGTACTCTATATCAGCAAAGATGGTTCCAAGCTGCTGCATGGCAATGTTTATGATCTGAACCAAGGGATGAAAAACCTCACCGAGGCGGCGCTTGCAGGCCCAAGACTCGAGATGCTCAAGCCATTTGAAGACAAGATGCTGGTCTACAAGGCCAAGAACGAAAAGCATGTGGTGACTGTCTTTACCGATATCACCTGTGGTTATTGCCGTAAGCTGCATAACCAGATGCAGGAATACAACGATTTGGGGATAACAGTGCGCTATCTGGCCTATCCCCGTCAGGGCGTGCCTTCACCCAACGCCGAGGAGATGGAAGCGGTTTGGTGTGCCAAGGACCCTCACAAGGCCATGGATGACGCCAAGGCCGGCAAGAGTATCAAAATGGCCAAGTGCGATGCCAATATTCCTGGGCAGTATCAACTGGGGATGAGTTTCGGCATCAATGGTACTCCGGCGGTTATCCTCGAAGATGGCAGCCTGATCCCGGGTTATCAGCCACCGAAAGAGTTGTTGTATAATCTTGAGCGTGCTCAGCAGTAATCGAAAAATCCCATTCAAAAAGGCGAGCAACCCACTCGCCTTTTTGTTATCTTGCCCGCCAAAGCCATTTTCAAGAATAACCCACAGTGATCCACAAAATCGTCCGTCGTCCCAGGGTGGACGACAGCCATTTACCCGCTAATTTGCACCCGCTTTTAAAACAGATTTACGCCAGTCGCGGCGTTCAGGCTCCCGAGTGCGAACTGGTGCTCAAGCGTCTGCTCAGGCCGGATACCATGCTGGGCTTGCAGCAAGGGGCTGAGCTGGTGGCCGATGCCATCGCCGCCAACCGCCGTATTCTGATCATGGGTGATTTCGATGCTGATGGCGCCACCTCCACCAGTGTGTGTCTGTTGGCGCTCAGAATGATGGGAATGGAAAACTGTGATTATCTGATCCCCAATCGTTTCGATTATGGTTATGGCCTCAGCCCTGAAATAGTGGCGGTGGCGCACGGCAAGGGCGCTGAGTTGCTGATCACTGTTGATAACGGTATTTCCTCCATCGAAGGCGTCAGGGCCGCCAAGGCGCTGGGGATGACGGTTGTCATCACAGATCACCATTTGCCGGGCAATGAATTACCCGAGGCCGATGCCATTATTAACCCCAACCAACCCGGTTGCAGCTTCGCTTCCAAGTCGATTGCCGGGGTCGGGGTGGCTTTCTATCTGATGTTGGCACTGCGGGCCGAGCTGAGAAAACGTCACTGGTTTGTTAATCATGCCTTGGCCGAGCCCAACTTGAGCGTATTGCTGGACTTGGTGGCCCTGGGCACAGTGGCCGATGTAGTGTCGCTCGATGCCAACAACCGTATTTTGGTGGATGCCGGTATCAAACGGGTGCGAAACGGCGCCTGTCGTCCGGGGATCACCGCCTTGCTGGAGGTGGCCCGCCGCAATCCGGCGCGTTTGGTGGCCGCCGATTTCGGCTTTGCGGTTGGCCCCAGACTCAACGCCGCCGGAAGGCTGGATGAGATGGCACTCGGGGTCGAAACCCTCTTGTGTGATGACATGCTCAAGGCAAGAAGGATGGCGGCCGAGCTCGATGGCCTCAATGCCGAGCGCCGCGAGCTGGAAACCGGCATGCAGCAAGAAGCGATGAAGAGCCTGGAGGCGCTGCAGCTCAAAGAGAGTGAACAGCCCTGGGGCATAGCCCTGTATCAGCCGGACTGGCATCAGGGGGTGATAGGTATTCTGGCTTCCCGGATTAAAGACAGGTTTCACCGCCCGGTAATCGCCTTTGCCGAAGCCAGCGACACTGAAATCAAGGGCTCAGCCCGCTCCATCAAGGGGCTGCATATGCGCGATCTGCTGGAGCTTATCAATGCCCGTCATCCCGGAATGATCCTCAAGTTCGGTGGTCATGCCATGGCCGCCGGGCTCTCTTTGCGTAAGGATGCCTTTGAGCAGTTTGCCGCGGCCTTTGACACCTGTGTCCGTGAGCTGCTGACCCTGGAAGATCTCAATGGCGAGCTGTTCTCCGACGGTGAATTGCCGCTTGAATGCTTTACCCTGGATACGGCGCAACTGCTCAGAGATGCCGGTCCCTGGGGCCAGGCCTTCCCCGAGCCGCTATTTGATGGCCATTTCAGAATTCTGCAGCAGAGACTGGTGGCAGAGAAACACCTTAAACTGGTGCTGGAGACTGAGTGCGGCCGGATCATGGCCGATGCAATCGCCTTCAATGTGGATCTCAAGACCTGGCCCGATGCCAGCATCAATCATGTGCGCCTGCTGTATAAGCTGGATGTGAACGAGTTTCGCGGCAACAGTAACCTGCAGTTGCTGGTTGAGCAGCTGGAGCCCCTGTAAAACAAGCAGTAAAACAAGCAGTAAAACAAGCAGTAAAACAAGCAGTAAAACAGGCAGTAAAACCAAGTGCAAACCGGGGTCTATTTAAGATAGAGACAGGCTGAGTAACGGCTCATATGTCGCAGGAGAGCAAGATGAATAATCTGTTTGCCAACATACCCAAGCAGCTCGATGCCGAGCAGTTTGACGCGCTTTTGGCTACGCCGGATCTTAAAATTGAGCGCATTCTGTCCCACGGTCAGGTAACGCCCGAAGGGCAATGGTACGATCAAGCGCAGCATGAATGGGTATTGCTGCTGCAGGGCGCCGCCCGGCTGCAATATGAAGATGGTTCAGAAGTGAGCCTGAACCCGGGGGACTGGCTCAATATCCCCGCTCATGTACGCCACAGAGTCAGCTGGACCGCCGAGGATCAAACCAGCGTCTGGTTGGCCATTTTTTACTCCTGAACCGACGGTTCTTGCTCTGCTCTTGCCCTGCAATCCGCTCAATTTTCCACAAAAAAGCCGCCAGCAGGCGGCTTTTGGCATTCAAGCTTAGGGCTTACTTGATGGTTTTAACCCCTTCTGGGGTGCCCACCAGTAGCACATCGGCGCCACGGTTGGCGAATAGACCATTGGTCACTACGCCCACTATGGCATTGATCTGCACTTCCAGCTCTTTGGGATTCAGTATCTTCAGGTTATAGACATCCAGAATGACGTTGCCGTTATCTGTTACCACACCCTCACGATAGACAGGATCGCCACCCAGTTTCACCAGCTCACGGGCCACATAGGAGCGGGCCATGGGGATCACTTCTACCGGCAGCGGGAAGTTGCCCAGCACATCGACTTGCTTGGTGTTATCGACGATACAGATAAACTTGTCGGCCACGGCCGCAACTATCTTTTCCCGGGTCAGCGCGGCGCCGCCCCCCTTGATCATGTCCATGTGGCCGTTGATTTCATCGGCGCCATCGACATACACAGACAGCTTGTCTACCGAATTGAGATCAAATACAGGGATCCCCAACTGTTTGAGTTTGGCGGTGGAGGCTTCAGAGCTGGAAACCGCGCCTTCAATTTCGGCCTTTATCGTGGCCAGAGCATCGATAAAGTGGTTGACGGTAGAGCCGGTGCCCACGCCAACTATGCTGTCTTTCTCGACATATTCCAGCGCCGCCCAACCGGCCGCCTTCTTCATTTCATCTTGGGTCATAATGCCATCCTGTTGATTCTGACAAATTCACTTGAACTTGCCCTAGTATACTCCGAGTTGCAGTGAAAAGTGCCGCTCAATCTTGTCCTGAAGAATAGTTCTTGAAGAACAACATAGGTTAAGCATTTTTTACTGCGCCCGCCTGCGCCCATGCGCTACCATAGCCGGTGGGGGAACGGCCAGGCTGATGTGGCAGTACTGCGCTGAAAAAGTGCACTGGTGCCGCTTGAATATGTCGCATACCGAACCTATTTAGAGCGCAAAACTGACCTGGTTTAAGGAGATTTAAATGGCTGGAGCGAGTCTACTGACTCTTTTGGATGATATTGCCACCATCCTGGATGATGTGGCGGTAATGAGTAAGGTTGCTGCCAAGAAAACTGCCGGGGTGTTGGGAGATGATTTGGCGCTCAATGCGCAGCAGGTAACAGGGATCAGCGCCGATCGGGAGCTGCCTGTGGTATGGGCCGTTGCCAAGGGCTCTTTTCGCAACAAGCTTATTCTGGTGCCGGCAGCCCTGCTGATCAGCGCCTTTATACCCTGGGCCGTTACACCGCTATTGATGTTCGGTGGTTTGTTTCTCTGTTTTGAAGGCTTTGAAAAACTCTGGCACAAGGCCAGCCATAGCAAGGCTTCTGCCGAAGCAGACGATGAAGCCGTCATCGAAGCTGCCATGAAAGAGGTCGAGGATATTCGCGCCTGGGAGGCACAGAAAGTCAAAGGGGCGATACGTACCGACTTTGTGTTATCGGCGGAAATCATCGCCATCACCTTAGGGATTGTGGCGGAAAAAGCCTTTATGACCCAGTTGGCCACTCTGTCTATCATTGCCGTGGTCATGACTATCGGGGTCTATGGCTTGGTGGCCGGTATCGTTAAGCTGGATGACGCCGGGCTGTATCTTTCAAGGCGCAGAGGCGAGGGTTTTTCGGCTCACAACCTCAGGCGTATTGGGCTTATGCTGGTCAGCGCCGCGCCCAAGCTGATGAAGCTGCTCACCATAGTAGGTACCGCCGCCATGTTTATGGTGGGGGGCGGTATTCTCACTCATGGCCTGCATTGGGTCAGTGAGCAGATAACCCATGTTGCCAACTGGGTAGGCTCTCTGGCTGTGGCCGGCCCTGTGCTGGCAGCGCTGACACCTACCTTGCTCAACGCCCTGTTCGGCATTTTGGCCGGTGCCATCGCCGTGGCCTTGATGAGTCTGCTGGCGCGTTTGAGAGGCAAGGGCGAAAGCCACTAAACAAGCCAAACTATAGATTCCGGAATTGTAATAAAAAACGCGGCTCAAGAGCCGCGTTTTTTGTGTTTGGTGCGGCTCAGTTAATCACGCCACAGGCCATGCGGGCGCCACCGCCGCCCAGTGGTGACGGGTGATCTGAATGGTTATCGCCTCCCATGTGGATCATCAGCGCTTTGCCCTTGACGTCGGCCAGTTTCAACCTTGGTGCCAACACAGGTGTGGAAGCCATGCCATCAGCATCGACATAGAGCGGTGGCAGATCACCCTTGTGATTGTCATCTGTCCAGGGGTAACCGTGCTTGCCGCTGCCATCAGGGTCGAAGTGACCTCCGGCCGCGCCGCCCAATACCGTCTTGCCGTCTTTGCTGCTGGTGTCACAACTGCCATTTTGATGCACATGGAAGCCGTGAACGCCGGGCGTGAGTTGCTTAAGATTGGGGGTTAACACCAGGCCGTAGGCAGAATCGCTGAGACTGATGCTGCCTATGGGGCTTGGGCCATCGGCCGACAGTAATGAGATGCTGACCTCTTCGGCGGCCAGATGTGATGCGGCAAACACCAGTGACAAACAACCCGGGATCAGGATGGACTTTTTCATCGCTTGTTCTCTCCTTTGAGTGGAATTCCAAAAACGACAAGGCCGACTCGGCGGCATGATAATCAGCTGTATATATGGCTTTCAGCATAGAAGTCGTTTGGACAGAGTGCCAACAGGGCGGACGTTATTAACCGGCTCTGACATTCAAGCCAACGCCAGAAGAGGATTCGCCAAGATATTCAGTAACAGCAATAACCGCCTGGAGCCAGGTCTCAGTGTTGCTCCAGCTTGGCCTGCCACAGGGCGCTTTGCTCCATGGGGCTCAGTGAACGGCGGGCGCAGTAAAGGCTGATACCGCAGCAAAGCGGCACTATCAGGAGATCCGAGGCATGAAAGCGCAGTAACAACCAGAGTGCCAGGCTATAAAGCAGTAGCGTAATCAGCGGAACCGGCAGCAAAAGCTGCCACTCGAAACACTTCCCCAGCCATCTGGCACCCAGGCCCACAGCCACCGCCGGCAGCATATACAGCCAAACCAGAGTGCTGTTGCTGCTGGCCATAAATAGAAACAGCCATACAGCAAGAATGGCGCCCAGCAAGGCGCCGAGCATTGCCTTGGGCCGTGACTGTTGCCGGCGCATATTTTGATAGGTTTCCCGCTGCATCTGCTGCTTAACCTTGGCCCGCTGGGCACTGTCTGGTCTATCAAGGCTGCGATACTGGCGTGCCATACTTGCTTACTCCGCGACATCTCTGGCTGACTTTATACCACTTTTTTGGGTCAAGATTCAGCCGTCAGAGTGTTGAAGCTATGCAGCTTGTCCGGAGTAACGATAAAGGGCAGCGGGATATCCCAGGGGGCGAGGGGCAGGGAGTCCACCAGCTGCAGGGTATGGGCAAAGCCGACTGCCAGCAATGGCACAGTTCGGTCGCCTTGCTGCGCCGCGGCCAGTGTTCTGTCGTAGAAGCCGCCGCCCATGCCCATACGGTTGCCCTGGGCATCGAAGGCCACCAATGGCGTAAGGATGAGATCCAGCTTAGCCAAAGGCACCAGACTGCGGATATCCAGCCTGGGCTCGGGGATACCAAAGCGGTTGGCGTGCAGTTCACTGGCGAGTTGATAACGCAGAAACAGTAAACGTCCCGGGGCAAAGGGATGAATGATTGGCAGACAGGTGGTGATTCCCCGTTGCCATAGCGCTTCGATAAGGGGAGCCGTGTCCAGCTCGCCGTCACAGCTAAAGTAGAGGGCGACTGTCTTGATGGCTCTGCCCTGGGCGCTCAGTTCATCGAGCAAGGTTAGAAACTGCTCACAACCCTTGAGGGCGGCGACATGCTGCTCGGCTTCGGGAATGGCTCTGCGGGCATGGCGAATAGCCTGCCTGAGCGTCTTGCAACGCGCATCACGGGGTTGGCTGCTTGAGTCTGTGTGGGTCATAAAGAGGATGCTCCCCAGAATGTCGATGCCGGTGTAGCCCTTGAACCGTAGGTTCAAGGCGGGTAAATGATTACCTCCTAAGGCTTCTCGGTTCGCGCCGAGCATGCACAATGTCAGTAAAACATTCACCCTGAGATTAAAAATATCGGCACAGGGACATTACCAGCTGTCGCACACCCCAGGGAGCAAATTCTGGGTCGAACCTGTGAGGGTTCGTGCTATTTCAGTTTAATCCTCTCTTGCGCTTCGCTCAACCAATGCGTGCTCAAGAGTGGATTGCAGCAAACGGATTCTGTCATCCATTTGGCTCATATAATCTTGATTCTTCCGCTGCTCTTCATAGAGCTCATAGCCTATGTTGAGTGCGGCCATCAAAGCCATTTCCTCACGGCTGATGGCGTTGGTGCGGGCCTTTATCTTGCCCAGTTGCAGCTCCAATTTCTGCGCCACCGCTTGCAGTGCCTGTTCCTGACCCGGGGGACAGGCGATGGAGTAGGTGCGCCCCAACAGGGTGATATCTATGGCACTGTTACTCATCTTCCGCACGGGATCCTTTTCTTTGGCTCTGTGGCGGAATATATCTAGCTCAGCGTTAAAGTGCAAGACAAGCGCCACTTTGTTGCGTCGGCTGCTGGTTCTATGAGCTTCCCTGGCGCAAAATCCCGGCAGTAGCTAAACGGCGAAGCCTGGATGCATTGCAAATGCACGACCTGGCTCGCAGCTTGGGTAAGATTCGAGTCTTGGTCGCCACCCCTAACTCTGCTAGCATGACGGGGGTAAATTCAATACTTGGACAGCTTTATGGCAACCCCACCCTCATTACGTATCGAAAGCCTGCGCAGTGCGCTCGACAACGCCGACATAGGTCAGCATCCGGTTGAAGTGCATGGCGCTTTGGTGGGCCTGATTTGTGGCGGCGTGCCACAGCAGGAGCAGGCCTGGTATCAGCCACTGCTCGAGCTGATGAACGACGGTCAGCGCCTGCCCGACGAACTGACACAACTGATAACCGAACTTTTTGGTGATACCGTCAATCGACTGCAGGATCCAGACTTTGGCTTCACCCTGCTGCTGCCGGAAGAGGAAGAACCTCTGACAGTGCGGGTCGAAGCGCTCTCGCTCTGGACCCAGAGCTTCCTCACCGGCATCGCCATTATTCAACCGGGTTTGAATCAGGCATCGGAAGATGTTCGTGAAGTGATCAAAGATCTGGCGGAAATTGCCCAGGTAGAGTTCGATGTTGCCGACGATGACGAATCTGAAAGTGCATATCTCGAGCTGCTGGAGTTTGTTCGCATGGCCGCCATTCTCTGCTATTCAGAGTTCGGCCCAGAGTTGCCTGATCTCGACGCCGAAACACAAGACAATAATACGCTGCATTGACAGGGCGCCCGTTCGCCCGGTCATTTTCTGTGACGGCACCCATTGAGCGTGCCTGAGTAGAGGAAAGATGAACCCGCAAGTTGACGCCCAAGCTGTGAGTCAGGAATGCACTGAGCTGGATATCGCCATTGTCGGCGGCGCCATGGCCGGTGCCACCTTGGCATTGGGGCTGGCCGACCTGGCCAGGAAACTCTCCCGTCCGCTGAAAATAGCCGTTATCGAGGCCTTCGATCCCGCCAGGCAACATCCTGGTTTCGATGCCCGCTCCATCGCCATAGCCAATGGCTCAGTGTTTGAACTCAAGCGCCTCGGTATCTGGCCTTTGCTTGCAGACCTGGGCACGGCGATAACCGATATTCATGTCTCGGATCGCGGCCATTTCGGCATGACAGAACTCAACTCCGAGCAGTTTGCGCTGGACTCCCTCGGCCAGGTGGTGGAACTCGAGCGGGTCGGCCAGCGGCTGTTTGGCGCCATCGGCAAGAGTGATATCCAGCTTTATTGCCCGGCGCGTCTCGAGAAGCTGCAAACCTCGGCTGCGGGCCATAGTTTAACGCTCAGTAATGGTCAGCGGCTTTCCTGCCGCTTATTGCTGGCGGCAGATGGGGTTAACTCCTCGGTGCGTGCCCAGCAGCAACAGGCGTTGCAGCAGTTTGAGTTTGGTCAGAGCGCGGTTATCGCCAATGTTGCTACCGACAAGCCCCATAATGGCATGGCCTGGGAGCGCTTCACCGAGCACGGCCCGCTGGCTTTGCTGCCTATGGGCGACAGCGACGGCCAGGCCCGGCTCTCTCTGGTGTGGGCCTTGCCCCATGAAGAGGCCGAGCGGGTGCAAGCTTTGCCGCAGGCCGAGTTTTTGCAGCAGCTGCAACAGGCCTTCGGTTATCGGGCCGGGCGTTTTGTGGCCGTGGGGGAGCGTCACCGTTACCCACTGAGTCTCTCTTACATGCCAAGACCCATCTATCACCGCACGCTTTATTTGGGCAATGCCGCCCAGACTCTGCACCCGATAGCCGGGCAGGGGTTCAATCTGGGACTCAGGGATCTGGTCACTGTGCTGGAAACGCTGGAGCCGGTATTGGCCAAAGGCACTGACCCAGGCGCAGCCCAGGTGCTGCATGCCTATCATGCCGCCCGTGAGCAGGACAGACGCCAGACCATCAACAATATTGAGTTTCTGGTGCGCGGTTTTTCCAACAACTACTGGCCGCTGGTGGCCGGACGTAATTTGGGACTCAGGATCCTCTCCTGGTGTCCACCTCTCAAGACCCCGGTGGCCCACAGAGCCATGGGGTGGCACAGGCAATCGGCTGCTTGTTTGTTTTCCAGGAGTCAGTGACGATGAATTTCCAAAGCTATGATGTGGCCGTGGTGGGCGGCGGTATGGTGGGACTGGCAACGGCCTGCGGTTTGGAGCAGGCCGGGCTCAAGGTGGTGGTGATAGATGCCGCCGGTGCCGCGCCGGTCGAGGGTGCGCCGCGCCTGAGGGTCAGTGCCATCAACAAGGCCAGCCAGGCGCTGCTTGAACACTTGGGTGCCTGGGCCTATCTGGACAAGTCCCGTCTCGGGCCATACAGCAAAATGGATGTCTGGGAAAAAGACGGCATGGGGCGCATCCAGTTTGATGCCCAGAGCCAGTGCGAGACTTCCCTTGGCACCATAATCGAAAACGATGCCATTCACTACGCCCTGGCCCAGCGAGCCGCAGAGCTGGAACAGCTGACACTGCTGGAACACACCCGGCTTGAGCGTATCGCCTTTGGTGAGCGTGAAGCCTGGCTGACGCTGGATAACGGCGATAACCTCAGTGCCGCCCTGGTGGTGGCTGCCGATGGCGCCAACTCCTGGGTTCGCCAACAGTGCCAGATCCCACTGACGTTCTGGGATTACGGTCATCACGCCATAGTCGCCAGCATTCGCACTCAGTTGCCCCATGGTGACTGCGCCCGCCAGGTGTTCAGTGCCGACGGCCCACTGGCGTTTCTGCCGCTTTATGAGAGCGACCTCTGCTCCATCGTCTGGTCGGTGCCGCCGCAAAAGGCCGAAGCCTTGCAGGCTTTGGATGATGAGGCCTTCTCCCGGGCGCTGACCGCCGCCTTCGATGGTCGACTGGGCCTGTGTCAGCTGGAGAGTGAACGCCGGAGTGTTCCGCTGCGGATGCGTTATGCGCGCCATTTCGCCCGCCATCGTTTGTTGCTGGCCGGCGATGCGGCGCACACCATACATCCGTTGGCGGGGCAGGGGGTTAACCTGGGCTTCCTCGATGCCGGCGCCATAGTGGAAACCGTGGCGGCATTGCACGGTGAAGGCAAGGATATTGGCGCCTATGGCGAACTGCGCGCTCTCGAGCGCTGGCGCAAGGCCGAGGCGATGGAGATGATAGCCGCCATGGAGGGGTTCAAGCGGTTGTTTGCCGGCAGTAATCCTTTGAAGAAGGCGATTCGCGATCTCGGTCTCAACTTAGTGGACAATTTCGCTGGGCTGAAAACAGTGTTCATGCAACAGGCCATGGGGCACAAATTCAAGCTGCCGCGTCTGTGCCGTCCTGAATAATCTTCATCCCGGTTAGCCGAATGTGAAGGAAAATGCCCAAAAACAGTCGTTCTTGGGCGTTTTTTATGCTTTAACTGTGATTTGCTGTAAAAAAATTACAGGCAAACCATGAGAAAAATTAATCCATAATAGTTCGGATTAGAAAAATCACTTGTATACAAATTTGTGACGCAGGGTATAATTTCGCTGCATTTTAACTCAGTGTTGCCCCTGGGTGACACTGTAAAGCCCCGACTAGAAGGGATAACAATGGCTAATAAAACTGTACTCTTTAACAAGCACTTGGAAGCCAATGCCAAGATGGTTGATTTTCATGGTTGGGAGATGCCACTCAACTATGGTTCGCAGATAGAAGAACATCACGCAGTGCGTCAGGACGCCGGTATGTTCGACGTCTCCCATATGACGGTTGTTGATGTCAGCGGCAGCGACGCCAAAGCCTTCCTGCGTAAACTGCTGGCCAACGATATCGCCAAACTCAAGGTTTCCGGCAAGGCGCTGTACAGCGGCATGCTGAACCATGAAGCCGGGGTGATTGACGATCTGATCACTTATTATCTCGATGACACCCATTACCGGGTTGTTGTCAACTCAGCCACCCGCGACAAAGATCTCGCCTGGATTGCCGAGCAGTCCAAGCCCTATGATGTCACAGTGACAGAGCGTCCTGAGCTGGCGATGATTGCCGTGCAGGGCCCTAACGCCAAGGCCAAAGCCGCCACTGTGTTCACTGCCGAGCAAAACGCGGCCGTTGAAGGCATGAAGCCTTTCTTCGGTGTGCAGGCGGGCAACCTGTTTGTGGCTACCACAGGTTACACAGGTGAAGAAGGTTACGAAATTACCGTGCCGGCAGAAGAAGCCGAAGCTCTGTGGCAAGCGCTGCTCGATGCCGGTGTTAAGCCATGTGGTCTGGGCGCCCGTGATACGCTGCGCCTGGAAGCCGGGATGAACCTCTACGGTCAGGACATGGACGAAACCATTAACCCATTGGCCGCCAATATGGGCTGGACCATTGCCTGGGAGCCGAGCGATCGTGACTTTATCGGTCGTGAAGCCCTGACAGCCATCAAAGCGGCCGGAGCCGACAAGTTTATTGGCCTGGTGATGGAGCAAAAAGGCGTGCTGCGCCACGGCATGCCGGTATTCTTTACCGATGCCAACGGCCAAGAGCAGGAAGGCGTGATCACCAGCGGTACATTCTCACCGACATTGGGCTATTCTATTGCGATGGCCCGGGTACCGAACTCCATTGGGGATACGGCCGAAGTCGAAATGCGCAAGAAGCGCGTCGCTGTTAAAGTAGTGGCGCCAGGCTTTGTGCGTAACGGTAAACAAGCATTCTAAAACACGGGAAAGGAACAAGAATAATGAGCAATATTCCAAGCGAACTGAAGTACGCTTCTTCTCACGAATGGATCCGCAAGGAAGAAGACGGTAGCTACACAGTCGGTATCACTGAACATGCGCAGGAGCTGCTGGGTGATATGGTTTTCGTTGAATTGCCGGAAGTAGGCGACACTGTCAGCGCCTCTGAGGATTGCGCTGTGGCCGAGTCTGTTAAGGCCGCTTCAGATATCTATGCCCCTCTGTCCGGTGAAGTGATTGCCATCAACGAAGCGCTGGAAGACAGCCCTGAGCTGGTCAACAGCGATGCATTCGGTGACGGCTGGTTCTTCCGTATCATGCCTTCTGACCTGTCTGAGCTGGATAACCTGCTGGATGCCGAAGGATATCAGGCTGTCATCGACGAAGAATAAGCGTCGCTGAAAAACGAAGCCCTCCGGGGCTTCGTTTGTTTTACCACTAAATAAAGAGACTGGTACACCGCCTCCCTACGGCTGGATACCGGCGAACATGGAACAAGGTTAATCATGACCAAGCAAACCCTCACTCAGTTAGAGCAGCACGAACTCTTTATCCGTCGTCATATCGGCTCCGACGCCCTGCAGCAGCAAGAGATGCTGAACTATGTTGGCGCCGAGTCACTGGAAGATCTGACGGCGCAGATAGTACCGGAGTCGATTCGTCTGAACCGGGATCTGGCCGTGGGCGAAGCCTGTGGCGAAGCCGAAGGTCTGGCCTATATCAAGGGCCTGGCCAAGCAGAACAAGGTATTCAAGAGCTACATAGGCATGGGCTACTACGGCACTGAAGTGCCTAACGTCATTTTGCGCAATGTGCTGGAAAACCCGGGTTGGTACACGGCTTATACCCCATACCAGCCGGAAATCGCCCAGGGTCGTCTGGAAGCGGTACTGAATTTCCAGCAGATGTCGATGGACCTCTCCGGCCTGGATCTGGCCTCCGCCTCGCTGCTGGACGAAGCCACTGCCGCCGCCGAAGCCATGGCGCTGGCCAAACGGGTATCCAAGGCCAAGAAAGCCAATATCTTCTTCGTTGCCGATGACGTATTCCCGCAGACGCTGGATGTGGTCAAGACCCGCGCCGAATGCTTTGGTTTTGAAGTCGTCGTAGGCCCCGCCGAGGAAGCGCTCAATCATGAACTCTTTGGTGCCCTGTTTCAGTACAGCGGCAAGACAGGCGAGCTGAACGATCAGCGTGAACTCTTCGCCAAGCTGCGCGAGCAGAAAGCGGTTGTGGCTGTTGCCGCCGATATCATGTCGCTGGTATTGCTCAAGTCTCCCGGTAGTCTGGGCGCCGATGTGGTCTTTGGCAGCGCGCAGCGCTTCGGCGTGCCTATGGGATATGGTGGCCCGCACGCCGCCTTCTTTGTGACCCGAGATGAGCACAAGCGTTCCATGCCTGGCCGTATTATAGGCGTTTCCAAAGACAGCCGCGGCAACACAGCGCTGCGGATGGCGATGCAAACCCGTGAGCAGCATATCCGCCGCGAAAAGGCCAACTCCAATATCTGTACCGCGCAGATCCTGCTGGCCAACATGGCCTCTTTCTACGCCGTATACCATGGCCCACAAGGGCTGAAGACCATAGCCGAGCGTATTCACCGTCTGACCGACATTCTCGCCGCCGGCCTCAAGGCCAAGGGCGTTGAGTTGGTCAACGCTAGCTGGTTCGACACTCTGACCTTCAAAGTGGCCGACAAAGACGCCGTGCTGGCCCGTGCCATTGCCGCCGAGAGCAATCTGCGTATTGATGCCGAAGGCACTCTGGGTGTCAGCCTGGATGAAACCACGACTGCTGACGATCTGGCAGCCCTGTTCGATATCATTCTGGGCGCCGGTCATGGCCTGGATGTGGCGGCACTGGACGCTGAAATCCTTGCCAAGGGCAGTGAGTCCATCCCTGCGGCGCTGCTGCGTGATGAGGCTATCCTGACGCATCCAACCTTCAACAGCTTCCACAGCGAAACCGAGATGCTGCGCTACATCAAGCGTCTTGAAAACAAAGACCTGGCGCTGAACCACTCGATGATCTCTCTGGGTTCATGCACCATGAAGCTGAACGCCACCGCCGAAATGCTGCCTATCAGCTGGCCGGAATTTGCCAACCTGCATCCATTCTGCCCGCTGGATCAAGCCAAGGGCTATGAAAAGCTGCTCAATGAGCTGTCTGACTATCTGGTGGAAATCACCGGCTATGACGCCATGTGCCTGCAGCCCAACTCGGGTGCATCCGGCGAATACGCCGGTCTATTGGCCATCAAGAAGTACCATGAATCCCGCGGCGAGGGGCACCGCAATGTCTGTCTGATCCCTCAGTCGGCTCACGGTACCAACCCGGCTTCGGCGCAGATGGCCGGTATGAAGATAGTGGTTGTGGCCTGTGACAAGCGCGGTAACGTGGATATGGAAGATCTGCGCGCCAAGGCGGCCGAAGTGGCGGGCAACCTGTCCTGCATCATGATCACTTATCCTTCCACCCACGGCGTGTATGAAGAAACCGTCTCGGAGATCTGTGAGGTGATCCATCAACACGGCGGCCAGGTGTATCTGGACGGTGCCAACATGAATGCCCAGGTGGGGGTGACCACTCCCGGCTTTATCGGCGCGGACGTTTCCCACCTCAACCTGCACAAGACCTTCGCCATCCCTCATGGCGGCGGTGGTCCAGGCATGGGCCCTATCGGCGTAAAAGCGCATTTGGCTCCTTTCGTTGCCGGTCATACTCTGGTTAAGCCGGGCCGCGAAAGCGACAACAACGGCGCCGTTTCTGCCGCGCCTTACGGCAGCGCCAGCATACTGCCAATCAGCTGGATGTACATCAAGCTGCTGGGCGCCAAGGGCCTGCGTGAATCAACCCAGAACGCCATGCTCAACGCCAACTATGTGATGAAGAAGCTGTCAGAGCACTATCCAGTGCTGTACCGCGGCCGTAATGACCGTGTGGCTCACGAGTGCATTATCGATCTGCGCCCGCTGAAAGAAGCCTCCGGCGTCACCGAAATGGATGTTGCCAAGCGTCTCAACGACTACGGCTTCCACGCTCCGACCATGAGCTTCCCGGTTGCCGGAACCTTGATGATCGAGCCGACCGAGTCTGAGTCCAAGGCCGAGCTGGACAGATTTATCGAAGCCATGGTGGCCATCCGCGGTGAAATCGCCCGGGTCGAAGCCGGTGAGTGGCCTGCGGACAATAACCCGCTGCACAATGCACCACACACGCTAGCCGACATCATGGATCCCGCCTTCGACAGCCGTCCATACGATCGCGAACTGGCGGTATTCCCGAATGCCACAGTCAAGGCCAATAAGTTCTGGCCGACCGTGAATCGTATTGATGATGTGTATGGGGATAGGAATTTGTTTTGTGCCTGTGTGCCCATGTCTGAGTACGAATAACATGGCTACTTGGCCTCGATAATACGGCTTCATCCAATCATTTTCGCTGCTCATTTACTCAAGTAAACTGCGCGGCGAAAATGATCGGCTTCATTGCCTTCTCTTCGGCAGTGACGCCATGGTTGCTGTTTTGACTCGCTACTGCGGCGTTAAATCTTGGCGCCAGTGCTCATTGACATCAGTCAACTGCGCGCTGGCGCCATCGATTTGCCCCCGGCTTGGGTTTACACAAAGAGTGCTTCGTCAGCAACGCAATTATGGTTTAGTGGAGCACAGTTAGTTAGGGCTTCATCCAATCATTTTCGCTGCTCATTTACTCAAGTAAACTGCGCGGCGAAAATGCTCGGCTTCATTGTCTTCTCTTCGGCAGTGGCGCTATTATTGCTGCTTGGACTCGCTACTGCGGCGTTAAATCTTGGCGCCATTAGGACTGAAAACCGCACTTGTGCATTTAGCTGCAAAAGGATATTAGGATGAATTCTATTTTATTTCATACTCCGCTGAAAACTAAAACGTGCATTTGTACCATATAACTCTTGTGTAAAAAACAATCATTAGGGCGGAAAGCCTATGAGCAAAGAGCTGGAAGACACAAAATCACAATCATATGAGGGGCGAATGTTCGACGAACCGTTGATTTTGCCTGGTCATATCGACTCTGAGCCAGAGCGTTATATTGCTGAAAAACCATTTGATTTAACAAGATTCGAATATTCAATTCTCCGTAAGTCAAACGCTGTAGACTTTCGGTTTGCTTTAGTATCTGGTGCAACGGCTGGTGTGGTTCTATCCGTTATTTGCAAATCTATTGCAGCATTAATTGCAAAACAAAATCCAACACTTGAAATCTGGGAAGTTATCGCTGTTATTGTCGGTGGCATATTATCTTACATGTTGAAATGCAAATTAAAATCTGAAGAAGACAAAGAAAAATATAAATTAATTAGTGTTATTGATAATCATTTTGAACAAAATAAGCCACGCCACCTTCATTTAACAAAGGGAGGAAGAGATGAAAGTTGATGAACTCCCATCAGGTTATAAAGCCCCCCAAAAAATAGTGCTAGGAACTAATACACTAGAAAATGTAAATTTACTCCTTTCTTTTAATGGCTTTGTTCCTATCTTGATCGGTGACGGAAAAAAGCCTAGGGTTTGGATAAATATTCCAACAAATCGCGAGGGGAGTGAATGGTACCCACTTGTTAAGGATAATTTTTCAACTAACGACAAAGTTGTTGTTCTAGAGTCAAAAAAATCCATAAAAATTACAACACCCGATGGAATCATTCTAGAGTGTTATAAATTGGACGATGGAATAATTGATGTAAAACTACTGAATTTGAAGCCATTTGGGCTAAATGTTGTTGCAGATGATAAGCGGCTTATGGTTATGAATCAAACATTTACAAGTAGTATATTTAAGAATATTGGAACGATGATTGGTATTGGTAATGCATAACAAATGTAATCACCCTGAAACAATAAATGGAAAACCGAAAATAATAGAAATACTCAGGATTAGCTGAGTGAAGGCTCTAGTCGCCTGTGTGAGTGACAGCATGATGTTTCCAGTGAAGCACATAATTCTTTAACCCTTTTAAGGCCATTCGACTATTGAAGTGAGTGTAATAGTCGAATGTCAGAGATTATTGAAATCGAATAAAGTTCGATTGGAGGTGACCTTTCCCCGAGATTAGTACCAGGGAGCCTCGGGGATTCAGCTAAAAAGCTTCCGACAATTAACTGCTCCTTGCCTTTGCCGTCGTTGCAGATCCACAGCTCTGGCTTTACAAAGCGCTGTAAGTGGCTCCAGCGTACTGTCCGGCCCTTTGAATACATGGTTAAAGCCGGTCGTCAGCTTGAGCCTGTTATCGATGGGTAAGCGGTTCAATATGGCTGCGCTTGTTGTGACGGATAATGTATCCGGTATCATCGACCTGTTATTAAATAATCCTTGGCTTCAAAGTGCAATCCTTGTGGCATGTTATACCGTTTATTGTCGCCAAAGGGTAATAGTTCAGGTGTTTTTACCCAGTATCCCCGCCCGTATCTGCCATTCAATGCTGCTATAGTCTGAGTCCTCCAGGGTTTTGCTTATTCCAGCGCGAATAGGGTTCAGGTCAGCATAAACCATGCAGGCTAATAGGTTACATCACCCAGCATTAAAAAGGTGATTGAAGAACAATTGTTGTGGTGGTTGACTGGTGGGTTATAAGCTGGTACTGGTGGTGTTAACAAGGAGGTGTAAAGTGAAAAAAATATTTCTCTTACTGGTAGGGATTCTACCATTTTCATCAATGGCTACTCAGAACTATTTGTGCTCAAGTTGTACAAATGATGCTAGTGCACGACAGTTTGCTGTTAAAAATTTTACGCCACGTCTAAATTGTTACCCGGAAGACAGAACTCAACCCATGACACCAGATAATATGATTTGTGGCTCAACGAGCAATAAAATAGCCCTGGTCAATCCAAATACCGGTGTTGTTTATAGTTTCAGTGTAGGGCATGGGTTTGATGGGACAGCTTATAAAGCGACGACTTGGCCTTTTGCTATAACATCAGAAAAAAAGTCTCTTTTGTCAGATGCCGGGCTAGCCTATGGAGCCTTAAAAAAATCAGTTTTAGAACAAAATAAAATCCGTCGAGACGAGATTGGTATTATCTCAGCTGGAATTAATCAAGTTGGATTATATGATAGTAAGCAGGGTAGCAGTTCTGGTGTTTCAAGCGGTTGCCCAACCGATACTGCACTTGCTGCTATAGTTGATCCAAATAAATTAACAGATATAGAAAATAAATTAAAGTCAGATGTAGTTAGCGGTACTCGTCTTTTGGAGGATATTCATGCTGTATTGAGTAAGAATGGTTCGTCAATCGATATAAATGATGTACAAGTAACTCTAAGTAATCGGCTGGGAACAGTAGGTCTTAACTATACAAATAAAGATCCATCCTTATCACTTCAGTTCGGCTTTAGACAGTCTGAGGGCGGTGGGTTTATGACAGATTATCTTCTATTTGACTTAAGTGTTATTAAAAATGACAACATCGCAGCTACACCAATAATTGATTTAACATTGAATGATCTTTCAGTCGTCGCTGGAGGCTATACTTTAGCACAGTTGAAGGGGAAAAATGGCCCTCTCGTTTTTACTGAACCCTGCATTCTTAGCAAGTTAAAAACACTAGGTGAAAGCGGTGACTTTAAAAACTCATCAGGTGGTCCCTCCAACTTCAGCAATGTTGGTGAAAATACCGGCGAATCTAGTGACGGCGGGTACCAAACTTGTACGGTTTATTTCTATCAGGTAGGTGCTCTAAAATACGTATTTAGAGTTCCAGTTAATGAATGTTAAATCTGATTTTTTATTTAGGCTGGCTTTTATTGCTCATAAGAGCCAGCTATCCCTATCATATTGCTTTAAAAGCTTGGGCTGCTTCTTGTCCATTGAAATAGATGATTTTTACGGAAACTCTCGTTTTCTCCATAACCGCTCCCAGCGTACCATCCGACCCTTTGAACAACCGACTAAGGCCCTTGGTTAAGCTCGCCATTGATGGAGTGTTTAAGCAGTTCAATATGGCCGTGCTTGTCATTGCAGGCACCCGGTAGAATCTGTAGAACGCAGGGGCAGGATTGATGATGTCGTTAGAGTTCAAATTTCCGCTAAGAAAGCATTGCAGAAGGCTGCTTGTAACATTTATCCTGAACCTTACTCAAATGATATCAATGCTTTACATAGCTAAGTATTGAGCACGGTTTTATACAAGGAACAAGATAAATGGAAATAGATGTGCTGGAGATTTTGCAGAACTTCCACTCTGATGGGCTTTTTGTTGCTCCCAACATACCCAGTAAGAAAGCTAAAAATGCCAGTGCATGTTATGGCATGCCTGCGTCAGTCAATATTTATGCCATAGTCGATTCTACGGTTTTTGGTTCTGCAAAAAATGGTCTGGCATTTACATCTGAAGGATTGTTTTGGAAAAATGACTGGACTACAACTTCTGCAAAAAACCAAATGTCGTGGGAAGAGTTGATAAACACCAGTCAAGAGCATGCCGTTGACGGTTCCGAGCTGTTGTTGGGGCAAGGCTGTGCTTTTGGTATGGCGGGTTCCGGGATGAAGCCCGCGGTTTTATTGACACTATTGGAAAGACTGACCCAAAAGATACAAGGCAATACAGGGACGACAGAAACTGCTGAAGTTTCGAATGTGGCACAAGCCGGCGTTACTCCGGCAGCAGATGCAAATAGTGAAGCTTCTGTCTGCAATACAGCTTCGGCGAGCGCTATTACTGAAAATCTTTCCTCTGAAGGCGTTACAACCGAGAGTGTTACTCCGGCAGCAGATGCAAATGGTGACGTATCTATCACCAATACAGCGCCGGCGAGCGTCAGTGCTGAAAGCGCTGCACCGGCAAGCCTTACGCCTGAAAAGCCGCAGCAGGAATCCAGTTCCAAGCCTGCTTTTGAAGGTAGCTATCAGCGGGAATACTTGGATATAGTTAACGCTGTGGCCAAGAGGCATCGTCTATCCCAGCAAATCCAAATCGCGCCGGCTATCAAAGTCCACAAAGTCAGAAAAGTCATTGAGATATCAGAGGGTAAAATTGAACCTTACGATATCCTGATGATTGTGGATAACACCTTTATGCAAACAACCAAAGATTTTCTGGTTGTGACTCCTCACGCCATTTGGGCTAAAGGTACGCTAAGAAAGGTAGAGAGCTTTTCCTTAAGTGAAATTCGTAGTATTCGCTGTGATAAAAAAACTCTGTTTATCAATGATTATGACTTCCAGTACTTGGATCAGTTTTCTGAAAACGAAGTTTTGATATTGACGAATATGCTCGAAGAGCTAGTGGTCGCATTGCGTAAGTCTGACTCCGTATCGGATACTGACGAGCAGCTTGAATTACCTGCTGCTTTGGATACTTTGTTATCCAACATATACGAAGTGGTATTGGATGATGTTGTTTCCGGCTTGAGGGACAAGGGATACCCCGAAAACAAACAGTTGGTTACTTCGATGGCGGAATGTTGTTTTAGTACCTTTTTCATTGTTGACTCCCACTTAAAATATCGGCATCAAGATACAGCTGAATTGGTGGGGCAATACTTACTCGCTCAAACATTGTCTGGCTTATTTGCGTTAATGAGCGTAGAGCGGTTATGGCGCCGTACAGAAGTGAAATCCACCTATGTGATGATGCAATGCTCTGTGATCATTCGGACATGTCAGTACTTTGAAAGACAAGGAATAGCGTTACGGCCGAACCAAAACTGGTATTTGCAGCTTTTTCAAACTGTGATGGACGCCAATACCCTGGAACAAGGTGCAGAGTTAATTGACCAGGAGATGGGTAACCTCAGTGCCGATAGACAATTAGCCATTGATTGTGCCTTCAAGAGTGGTAAGGGGGTTAGGGAAATGTTGTGTGATGCTCTTTGACCGGTTTCAGCTGTTCTCAATAGGTGTGAGTCAAGCCTATATTAAAGTATGAAGCAGTGCATTTCAGTTTTATCCTAATGCGAAAAAGTGGTTACCAGTTAGGCGGTGGATTATTCGCCTCTTAACTGGTAGCACAGTATAAATAGACATGCCTATGTATAGCGTCGAGTTAAAGGTGGCGTCACTGCCAACAATAAAATGACGCATCCATTACTGAATGAGTCAAGACTCTAGCTGCCAGGGTACCCAATGCTAGATGCTTTTAATGATGAGTCATTGGCATCTAAGTCGATTTGGGCTCGTTCAGGTGATAAATGAATACAAAATTTAAAATTTCAGGCAGGGTAGGGCTATAAAAATGATAGTTGCCTATGTGGTATTTCTATTTGCCTGTTTTTCAAAAGTTTTTATGCTTTATTTTCCCCATTCCAAGGATTTAGCCAGCTAGGCCTCCTTCTGGAAATATTTGCCATTTCTCTCACAACAACTTGAATCCAATGCCAAAGCTGACTAGCTTTGTGTGATGCAATGGAAGGCGGGATAGTCTGGCTCGCCGGTATGCGGTAACAGATAGGGAGAGGCTGTTTATGTTCAATCGAGTGTTGAGTAGGGTGGGCTTGGGAGCGAGTTACTTTGGCGATAAGGCGGCCGTTAGTGCCAAGGGGGGTTGGGCTTATCTGCCTATCTACGCGTCTATCTTGGTCTCTGTGAGTGTGCTTAGCGCCTGCAATTCGGATTCGCAAGAGGTGGTGCTCAATCCTGTCGACACGGCCAAGATGCAGCAGACGGTGGAACAACTGGCCAAGGAGATGCTGGTGCCTGGCGCTGTGGTCATTCTGCGAACGCCCAGGGGCGATTTTAAAACCGCCTATGGGGTAACCCGTTATGGCGGCAGTGAAGCGACCGACTTTGATCAGCATGTCAGGGTGGGCTCCAATACCAAGACATGGGTCGGTACCGTGATTTTGCAGATGGTGCAACAAGGGCGATTGCAACTGAATGACACTGTCTCTATGTTTCTCAACAATGTGCCAAACGGTGAGTCGATCACTATAGAGCATTTGCTTACGATGCGCAGCGGCCTGTTCAATTACACCACAACGCTCGAGTTGAATCAGACGCTTGATGAGCAGCCAACCAAGGTGTGGACTCAGAATGAGCTACTGGCAATGAGTTTTGCCCATAGGCCAGGTTTTGCCCCCGGCAGCGCATTTGAATACTCCAATACCAATACCGTCTTGCTGGGACTGATTGCCGAGCAAATCGATGCCAAGCCGCTGGCGGCTGTGATGCAGCAGAGGTTGTTTGCTCCCTTGGGGCTTGAGCGGACTCTGTTTCCCGATATCCATTCGAATACTCTTCCCACGCCCTTGGCACGGGGCTATATGTATGGCACCAATGTGTTGACTATGGATCCACCCTATATGCTGCCGGAAAAGATGCAACAAGAAGCCCGAGAGGGCATTCTGGCACCCATAGATCAAACCGAGGCCAATCCTTCCTGGGGCTGGGCGGCCGGCGCCGGGATCTCCACTGCCAATGAGTTGGCAACCTGGGTAGAGGCTTTGGTTGCCGGAGAACTGCTGAATGCCGATTGGCAGCGAAGGCGTCTGGATAGTGTCAGGCCGATAGATCCCGAGAATCCCAACACTGCCTATTACGGCTTGGGGATCGCCAAGTTTGGCAACCTCTATGGGCATACAGGTGAGCTGCCCGGCTATAACTCTTTTATGGGGCATGATCCTGTTAACAAGGTGACTCTGGTGGTTTGGACTAACCTGGCACCGGCTGTGGATGGCAAAGATCCGGCTACCACCATAGCGGCGGCCCTAATTAACATGCTCTATATTCCCTGAATATTGCTTATCTGCATAATGCACTGATAAGCAACCTGTAGCAGCATAGTGGTTATGATTACCTATCTGTCGGCATTGACTGAGGAAACTCTTATATCTTTTAAGGGAAATAGAGTCTGGCAAGATATTTCAAAAGGATTCGAAAATGTCCCTTGTGTATTCTTCTTTTTATTTTTCGGTGACTAATATCGTTCCTGGTAAATTGTGTTGAGCTTTTAAAAATATGCGCGAAGTCAGCATTGGCTGTAATTATCCGCCGAAGCTGGATGTTTTTTGCTGATTTTAACTTTATGTCTTATCAATATTTTGAATTTAAAGATATTTTTCGTAAAGATACTGTGTTGTTGTTTTTCGCCAACTCAAGCGTATTATGGTTTTTAAGTAATTAAATCAGTATTTTAAGTGTTTTGGTGTGCAGGGCTTATGTGCCGTGCATAGGTTGTTCATTCAATGGGAACGTTGAACTTTCTGGTTGAAGCACGCTGAACTATTGTTTGCTTTTCAAACTTAAGTTTCATTTTTCTCGTTAAATCTTTATTTGGTTAATAAATATTTAATTTAAAATTAAGTTTCAATTAATGTTCGTGTGTTGGTGGGTTGTTTTTAATGTTGATTGTATTTACTTTATTTGTCTAAATTGTGATCTTATTTACAAAGTAAATTTTTTTATTTTCCTATTCTAATATTTGGTACTCATTTCGTAGTACCTCTTACGCATTAGGGGAAAATAATGAGAAAAATAAAGAAATACCAGATGGTGATGATAATTGCTGCAGCATTAGGCGTGTCGGCCTGTGGCAGTGACGGTAAGGATGGAAAACCGGGTGAGCCCGGAACCCCAGGTATTCCCGGTACGCCTGGAGAGCCGCCAGTAGTGACTACATCTGCGGTTGCCAAGGTGCTGGACTGGCACTTTGGTGATGGTCTGGTCAATGTCGAGTTTACCGTTGAAAATCAAGATGGTGTACCCGTTGAAGATTTAGACAAGGTCGAATTGTTGTCTACTGTAACCAATGCGCAGGGCTTCCTTGCCGATACAGTAACAATGACTTATTTTGCCGGAGAGTCTAATTCCAAGGGGACTTTGACTCACGAAGGTGACGGGGTTTATACCTTGTCTATGCCCCGTGAAGGCGTGACATCTGAATCAGTGGGTATAGGTTATATTCGTCCGGGTAATGGTAATAATGGTATGCCGCGTACTAAGCGGGTAATGCTGACTCAAACAGATCAATATGCCCAGGTCAGCACTACAGAAGATGCCAAATGTGTGGCGTGTCATGGTGAGTTTACTGCAGCGACAGGCAATTCCACTTGGGGATGGCACCAACACCATCACGCCTTAAATAATGATCAAGAAGTAGTAATTGTTGAAGCTTGTTTGAGTTGCCATACCCAGACAGAGAAAAAAGATGGTGGCTATGCGTTAAATACCTTGGCAATGATAGGTCACGGGAAAATGTCTGATGGCGAGGGAGGTAAGGTTTCCAAAGGTCATGCGGCTTTATGGGGGAATTACTCCATGAACATGAAGCGTTGTTCTACCTGTCATGCCGATGATGTTCAGTTCACAGCCTCCATTAATGGCTGCGTGACTTGTCACACCGGCCTGTTTGATGCCGATCGAGTTGGTAATGTTAATCATACCGGCTTTACCGATGCTTCATGCCAGACCTGTCATGGACCCGATGGTTACATGTATGCTCATAACAATGGTGCGGCGCGGGATGAAGCCCTTAACCGTTACCAATTTGAGCTAATCTCAGTACAGCGTTCTGCCGATAAGAGTCAAATTGAAGTCACGGTAAAAGCGACTGATGCCGATGGAAAATCCGTGGATATTGCTGCTATCAGCGATGCGACTCCCCGTGGTTGGGCAACTATTGTCAAACATGGTGAAGCTGTACTGCCTGGTCGTGATGAAGGCCATGTGGCACGTTCTACAGCAGGGGTAACCAACGAGGATGGTTCGTATACCTATACTATTGAACATGCCGCACCATACGAAGAAGGTGAAGTTCTGGTGGGCGGTGTCGACGGTCGAATCGCCTATGCCGATGGTAATGCACCTATTACTGTATCCAATATCAAAGAGGTGCGTCGTACCAGCTCTGATGGCATGAAGTGCCTTAACTGCCATACCGAAGGTTTGCAGGGGCATGGTGGGCAGCGGGGGGGCTTTGATCTCGGCGGGGATGCCTGTACCCAGTGCCACAGCGCTTACAACTGGGCTCCGGGTAAACAGGGTGAAGACTATCCTATGGCTTGGGGACCTTTGGTGCACAACATGCACTTTGGTGATTACAAGGTTAAACGTGGCGTGAATGATATGCCTACTACAGACAAGAACAAGAAGGTGGAATGTGTGGCTTGTCATACCGGTGAGATCAATCTGGAAAAGGTTGCGCCGGCAGTCGTGCTCAACGGGCTTGATGAAAACAGTGTCTATGGTATTACCGCCATTTCTGCGAACTGCGCGGCATGTCATAGCACTCCGGCCGCCAAGGCTCATATGAGTACCCAAGGTGGTGACTTTAATGTAGCCGTCACGCCATCAGCCGTTCATCAAGGCGAAAGCGCCGAATTCAATGTATTCGATCCGGCTCCGATCGTTGAATCTTGCTCCGTGTGTCATACCCCTGCGAGGATGGCTGAGGCCCATCAGTATTAACTGGTAGGATAGAGGCTAATAGGCCCGGGACAGCATCCGGAATTTTCAACTTTCCGATGACGCTGAACCGGGCCTTTTATTACTGTGACTTTTTGATCGATGTTTGAACTGTTGAAGTAATCTTGACCGTTAGAGTCAGCTACAGGTGTTTGCAGCATATGCTGAAAAAAGATAACACCGGATTTGAGCATCTTGGCGGCGTTTTCCAAACAGTTTTTTACCTTAAAGTATTGGCCGGGATTACTGTGTCGGCAATCATCTGCCTGAGCCATTTGTGGGCCGAATCCTGGTTGAAATGTTTGTGCCACAACAACACGTATGCGCCTGGCACTAGATCTATCGGCACTTCCAGCGTCGCCAGCTCAACATGTTGCAGCGCCTGGGCCGCATATTTGGCAGGTGCGCATAGTAGCAATTCGCTGTGACGGCACAGCTCAATTGCAGTAGGAAAGTCAGTGATGTTAGCGCGGATCCGTCGGGTCTTGTGATTGAGTGCCAGTACATCATCCAGCAGCCAATGTTCGATACCGCCAAAGGCTACCTGCAGATGCTCGAAGCTGAGAAAACGCTCCAGGTTCCAGTCGCCCTCAAGCGCAGGATGATCCGGCGGCAGCAGACAGATGGGCTTGTCGCGGGTCAGCTCCAGATACTCGAGTTCATCCGGTAGGCTATTGATATGCATTAGCGAGCGCGGATCCCACTCGCGGCAGCCTATGGCAAAGTCCAGCTCGCAGCGCAGCAGCTGCTCCATGGTGCCCGGGTGCCAGGTCTTGCAGTTGATATCCAGCCCCGGAGCCTGGCGCAGCAAGGAAGGCATAAAATGCGGCAGGGTGAGGGAGTAGGCGGTTTCCACCAAGTGCATACGAAACTGACGTTCACTGGCGGCGGGGTCAAACTTGTCCGGTAGCGTCAACCGCTCGGCCAACCTGAGCCATTGCTGCAGCTCTGGCCCCAGAGCCAGCGCTCTGGGAGTGGGCTTGAGACCAAAGGCGCTACGTTCAAACAGCGGGTCATTGAACAACTCCCGCAGGCGGTTGAGCTGCTTACTGACGGCCGATTGACTCAGGTGCAACCGCCTGGCCGCGCCGGTAACGCTTTGTTCTTCCAGCAGGACTTCCAATACCGGAAGCAGGTTGAGATCGACTTTCATTATTATCCTGGCCGCAGGGTAGAAGTTTAAGGGAAGGCGCTAATAGGTCCTGGTAACGCTCTGGCTTGCACTATAGGACTTGTTTGCACCTTCTCAAGTCTAACAGTTTGATCTGCCTGTCCAAAGAACAAAAGGCTGCTATTCTGGCCAGGGAGAGAGTCATCAAAGGAGTGGGATTATGCTGAGTAAATGGGGCTGGCGACTGTTGCAATTGAGCCGCAAACTCTGGATGCGCACTGTGCTGTTTGCGATTCTGGCGGTGGTTACCGCATTGCTGGCGATAGTGGTGCAGGGGGTTATTCCCCCTTCGCTGTCGGGCATGATAGGTGCAGATGCGGTGGATAAGCTGCTCAATATCCTCGCCTCCAGCATGTTGGCCGTGACCACCTTTTCCCTGAGTGTGATGATTTCAGCCTATGGCGCAGCCACCAGCAATATTTCCCCCAGAGCCACCAAACTGTTGATGGAAGACTCCACTGCCCAGCAGGCGCTGGCCACCTTTGTCGGCTCCTTTGTTTTCAGCATAGTGGGCATTATCGCCCTCAGTACCGGTGTTTATGGCGAAGAGGGGCGGGTGGTACTGTTTCTGGTGACTGTGGCAGTGGTGGTATTGATAGTGGCCACTATTCTGGTTTGGATCAATCATCTGTCCAAGCTAGGCCGGGTAGGGGAAACCACAGACAGAATTGAAAAGGCGGCCGGAGCGGCTATCCAGCGGCGCTGTGAGCATCCTTGGCTGGATGGGCAGCGCCTGGCATCAGAGGAGGAGATTCCCAAAGGGGCTTTAGCTCTCTATCCGGCCGACACAGGCTATGTGCAGCATGTGGATCTCGGCAGCATCAATCAATGGGCCGAAGATTACGGCGCCGAAGCCTATATCACGTCATTGCCAGGTGCCTTTGTCCATCAGGGACGGCCACTGCTGTGGTTGAGTTTTCAGGCCGAGGATGGCGGTGTCGATGACGCTCAGTTGCAACCATTGCACAAGGCTTTTACCGTGGCTAATGAACGTTCTTTCGATCAAGACCCTCGCTTTGGGTTATCGGTATTGGCCGAAGTGGCATCGAGGGCCTTGTCGGCGGCGGTGAATGATCCTGGCACAGCGATAGATGTGATTGGCCGCGGAGTTAGATTGATAGCCAAATGGCAGGTGACCGATGAGCAGAATCTGCCGGCGCCGGAGGCTATTCCCTATCCCAGAGTTTGGATGCTGCCGATACGTCTTGAAGAACTGTTCGATGACTTCTTTATGCCGATCGCCCGGGATGGTGCGGCGCTGGTGGAAATTCATATTCGGCTGCAAAAAGCCTTTCAAGCCTTGTCCAACCGGGCAGAGTTTGCCGAGGTGTGTCGTAAACACTCTGAGCTGGCGCTGGCAAGAGCCGAGCAGGCACTGACGTTTGAGCCAGATGTTACACTGCTTCGGAAGCTTGCCGCCGAGCTACAGCAAGGGCCCGGTAACGGATAGCTGGCGTAGGGTTCAGCTTGCGGCTATGCTAATCGCGGACTTTTTATCAGGGAAAGATAATGAAACCTTCAAATCTATTACTTGTTGCCTCATTGGCATTGGCATTGGCGGCGCCGCTGCAGGCCGCTGAAGATCCTGCTGTAGCCGAAGCTATTGAGGCCGGGTTACAGCATTACCGTAAGGGTGAATTGAGCCAGGCCAGTTCCCAGCTGGATTATGCTTCAGCCCTTATCCGGCAGCAGCGGGCCGGGGAAGTGGTGGGGGTATTTCCAGAGCCATTACCTGGCTGGCAAGCAGATGAACCTGCAAGTGAAAGTGGTGGCATGATGTTGGGGGGCGGCATCAATGCCAGCCGCCATTATTATAAAGAAGACAGTGCGCGGTTGGAGATAGAGTTGGTGCTTGATTCTCCCTTATTGCAGTCTGTGATGGCCATGCTGACCAATCCTTCAATGATTGCCATGAGCGGCGGCAAGCTGGTCAAGGTTCAGGGGCATAACGCCATGCTGAGCACAGAGTCCGGTGAGCCTGAGTTGACTGTGATAGTCAATGGCAATGCCATGTTTACCCTCTCGGGTGAAGGGGTTAAGGTCAGTGAATTACAGGCGTTTGCCAATGCTCTGCAACTGGATAAGCTCTAAGCTTTGGTGTTTTTGAATGCTGAAGTATCGGCTTGATAGGGCTCCGGCGCTTTAAGCAACACGGAGCTCTTGTTTTACAGGGAGATATCCGGGGGTGTTTGGGAGCGAGTGTTCCTCAGCGCAGTAACTGCTGGTAGAGCCAGGACTTGAGTTCGGCGCGGCGCAATGTCAGTTGGCTGAAACGTTCTTCTGCCGTGGGCACACAGTTTTCTTCCAGACCGCGGATCTCAAGGTCGAGAGCCTGATACTCTGCCGCCAATTCACTAAAGTGCGGATCGTTTTCCTTGAGTTGATGGATTTTCTGTTTGTACTCCGGAAACTCCAGGATCAGCGCATGATTTTCGCCCAACATAAGCTATCTCCTCCAATGGTGTCTGGTCGACGCAGGCTTAAGCCTTGATTCCTACTCTACCCAGTGACGCCTTGTCTGTCATCCAGAGAAAGCCGACAACTGACGCTAATCCCTGTCTTGGCTATACCGATTAACCACAATGCCGGACACGGCAAAACTGAGCTGATAAAGCTGTAGTTGGATTGGACCCCTGTATAACTGCCGCTTTAGCTTCCTTGGCTTGTAGCGGAAAGTGTGTTGTTGACTAAAAGCATTACTAACTATGGCCTCTTTTTTGAAGTCGAAGGAATTTAAGTTTCCTGCATACATATGGCATCTGTCGATACCAATAGCATAATATTTAATAAGTTAAGGCATAAATTTCAGTGGAAAAGATGTTTGGTCAACAATATCCAATTAACGGAGGCAGCGCTTGCCAAGGTGTAGCAATGGGCAGATGAATTTTGCGGACGTTAATCAAGGTATTAAGGAGTCAGTTATGGGTAATGCCGTTAAGTTGGGCGATATAGGGACAGATCATGATGGGTTTCCACCCACGCCGGTGACTTCGGCCTCTTCCACGGTCAAGGTGGATGATATTCCGCTGGCACGTCAGGGCGATTCATTGGCCCCCCACGACAAGCCCAAGCATCCGCCGCACCCTCGTACCATTGCCGCGGGTTCGGGCAGTGTTTTTATCGATGGGAAACCCGCCGCCAGAACCGGCGATGCGGTTGACTGCGGCGGTATTCTGGTGGGCGGTGGTACTGTGAATATCGGTTGAGAACAGAGGAGAAAAGCCCTTTTGGCTAGCTCGTTGCATTGCCCTTCTGTATGATGTCGACCTTAAAAACCCATTCAGTTTCATAGAGGTATTGAAATGGAAGTCAATCAAGAGTCAAGTCAGCGCCGGGGCGCCAAAAAGATCAGATTCGATAATCAGGAGTTGGTGAAAACCAGTTTTTGGGTCAGCCAGATTTTTATGATTATCGCCACGGTTGCCGGGGTTTATTTGGCGGCGCAGGAAGGTCTGTCACAGGCGATTAAGTTTGATAGCCTGACCAATATGCAGAACAATTATCATCTGCAGCACTCTCTCTATGAGGAGCTGAAAGACAATGTCAAAGTCATGACAGAGTACACTGAGCTTATCGAGAAAGAAAAACCTTATAATATCAAAGAATATCATCCAGTTATGGCAGACTTCATCTGGGAAAATATGAAGTACTCGGCCTATACCCTGGAAACCCCCAGTGATATTCTCTCCGGTGCCCGCCGTTTCTATATGGGTTCTGCTGATATTGTCGGCAAGATAGAACGTAAGTTTTATGGACCCAGCTTTGGCTCCAAACAGCTGCGAACCCTGATTGAAGAGGTGGAAACCCACACCTTACCTAAGTTAGAGCAGAGCTATAAAAAGATGGCTGATGAGCTCAAGCGCGCCGGGATCGACGTTAACTGACAACTCAGGTTGTTACTTGGGAATTGGCCGACGGATAACCAGGTTTTTCTGACTCACAATGACAGGTTAAATACCATCATCGGGAGTTGCTATGGAAAGGAAATCTGAGTCGGTATCAAACGGTCGTAAAATTCATTTTGACAATAGTGAGTTGGTTAAAACCAGCTTCTGGGTGAGCCAACTGTTTATGGTGCTGGCAACGGTTCTGGGCGTTTATTTGGCGGCGCAGCAAGGGCTGTCACAGGCGATTAAGTTTGACTCTCTGGTTAATACCCAGAATAACTATCATCTGCAGCGAGCCTTGTATGATGAAGTGCGGGATAACTTGCAGACGCTGGAAGCCTATATGGCGGACATAGATAAACAGAGACCGCTGGACTTGAAGTCATTGCATCCCCAGCTCAGTGATTTTGTTTGGCAAAACATGTATTACTCGGCCAATGCGCTGGAAACACCGGCTGAGATCCTGACCGCTATCCGCAGGTTCAGAATTGAATCTGCCCAGCTGATTGAAAAAATGGAAAAGCAAGAGTTGAGCCGTGGTGTCGGTACAACCAGGTTAAGAGCCTTGGTAGGGAAGATTTCGGCCGACACTTTGCCTAAGCTGCAACTGAATTTTCAGCGTATGGAGCTTGAGTTGCAACGTAGTGGCGTGGATGTGAATATCACAGAGGAATAATCCATGAATTTAAAATGTCCCGGGTGTTACAGCGAATCGATGCGCACCTTCGAACTATACGGTGAGCAGGTGGACAGCTGCAATCACTGTGAAGGCATTTGGTTTGATAATGGCGAGCTTAACGGCGCGCTGTCAACTGCTGACAATGGCAATGATCATGTACGCATTGAAGAGTCGCTCGGGCCTCATCTTGGGCTTTCCAAGCGGCACTGCATGCACTGTGAAGAACAGATGCACAGATACCATCTGATGGACGGCTATCAGATAGAGCTGGATGTCTGCCACAGTTGCAATGGCGTCTGGGTCGATAAAGACGAAAGGAATAAAGTGGTGCAGTCCCCAAGGTTGCAGGGACTGTTGGCGGAGTTGAATGGCAAGATCAGTGTCAAAACCTGGCTGTTTCAGTTTCTGTCGCAAATGCCGGTGGAGTTTAATCTCAAGACTCGCTCACAACCCGCCATCACCTATCTGCTGCTGGCGCTCAACATCATGATTTTTGCCGCTTATGGCACAGACTTGGATATAACTGATACCGTATTTGCCAACTTTGCCCTGCGGGCCGATGAGGTGTTGCACGGCAGTCATGTTTGGACCCTGTTCAGCCATATGTTCCTTCACGGTGATTTGATCCACCTGGCGGGCAATATGTACTTCCTTTATGTGGTTGGCGACAACCTGGAAGACGCCTTGGGGCGTATAAGATTCCTTGGGCTTTATCTGCTTTGTGGCCTGGCGGCTGCGGCGGTGCAGATTATTGCCGATCCAGGCTCCAATATCCCTATGGTGGGGGCCAGTGGCGCCATTGCCGGTCTGTTCGGTATGTATCTATTGTGGTTCCGCCATGCCAGCTTGACCTTTATGTTTGTTATCTACCAGAAGAAGTTGTCGCCTATGGCTTTCTTTGCCATCTGGCTGGTATTCAACCTGGTTGGTTTGATGATGGCCGGTGAAGGCGTGGCCTATTGGGCTCATATAGGTGGCTTTATTATGGGACTTATCCTGGGATTTGGCCTCAAATCCAGAGTGATGCAGCAAAACCCCTTGCTGGCGATGCTTAATGAGCCAGAGGTGAAGATCCGTCGCTGAGTGTCAGTTAGGTTGGCTGGTAAGGTGCGAACAAGTCACATGTGTGCTCTGCGTCGACTTATAGGCCTGGATGCAAGGCGTGGTTTGCAGCAAATGGCCAATTCCTTTGCAAGAAGCACTTCCCCTAAACCCCGGTCAGTTTTCTGAGCGGGGTTTATTTTTTACCGCTGAAAAATATTGTGCTTTTTTCCAAGGCGGTGTTATTGTCGGCAAACGGGTGTTTTGAGACTTGGATCACAGATGAGTCGAATCGAGAGATGGTTTGCATTATTGCTGGTCAGTATTTTGCTGACAGGCACTCTTGCTGCTATCCCCAAGGCCCATTCTCAGCAGGTTTCTCTGGTACCGGTTTCAGCCTCAATACCTCTGGCAGTGCAGGGGGATAATTCCCAAGACCTGTTCCTCAAGACGCTGACAGATTCTCAGGAGCCGCCGCTTCTGAAACAGAAATCTACTCATCTGGCGCCTTCGGCCGAGTTGGTACTGCGTCTGTCGTCGCTGGAGTCATTGCAATCCCATGTACTGCATGTATTTCCTCAGGCACAGACCCGCGCACCGCCATTTTCCCTCATTTGAAAACCGTCTTTCGGGTTCGCACTAATGTGAAGCCCGGCAACCCAGTTTCCAAGTGAGGTAACAACATGAAAACACTTCATCCTTTTGCGATTGCCAGCAACGACAGGTTGCAAGCCTCTGCTTTAGCTAATCAACTCAACCCTTATGACAATGCCTTAGAGGCCATGATGGACTTCAGCCACAGCGCGCGTATGGTCATCAGTGCCGATATGCCGGCGCCTGATGCCTCAGCCCTGATGCAGAGTGAACACAGCGCATTGCATTTTGTTATTAACGCCCGTCATCAAATGCTGGGCATCATCACCCAGGAGTTGTTGGCACCGGACAATCTGCTCAAGCTTGTCGACAAGGCCCATCAACCTTCCTCCTGGACGGTATTTGATTTGATGCTGCCAAGGGAGCAACTGCAGGCGCTGGCCTATGATGAGGTTGCCAGCGCCAGTGTCGCCGATGTATTGCAGAGCCTGCGTCATAGCCGCGATAACTATTTTGCTGTGGTCGATACCCAGACCCATCAGATCCGCGGGTTGTTGAGCCTGGCCGATATCAGTCACCGTTTGAATGTCGGCCAGTTGAGGGAAGACAAGGGCGGCAATCTGTTGAATATTCTGCGGCAGATAAACACCAGTCATGGCCTGGTTCAGCAGATGGCCTGATTTCGGTCCTGTTGCCAGTATTGTGATTGATAAAGGCTCGGCAGATTGAGCGCGCCGGGCCTGTTACTGCAGTTCCCACCACTCCCAGCTTTCCAGTTGATAGGCTTCGGCCAATTCCAACGCCTTGGTATGAGCTGCTTTTGCTTCAAGGCTGTCGCCTTCAGCAGCCAGTGCCAGGCTTAGTTGTTGCTGCCAATCGGCTTGGGTAGTACCCACTTTTGAGGTCATCAGCAAGAGTTTCTTGGCCAGCTTAAACTCGCCCCGGTTGTTGAGCACTTTGGCAAAGCCGGCACTCAGCTCTGCAAGATCCTCTGGAAACTGCTTTTTGGCCAGGGCGAGCACTTCGGCCATCTTTGATTTCTGCTCACTGTAATAGAGGTACTTTCCTAAGGTGTAGGCCTGCAGCCAGTCGAAATGAAAGCCGCTCCAAAGTGTTTTCTTGGCCTCAAAGTGTGCCAGTACCGCTTCGTAATCCCCAAGCTGCAGCAAGGGGCCAACATCGGTAAAGTAACCTGGTGTCAGGCTTTCCAGTCCGGCAAGCAGCGCCGGCATGGCGGTGCTGTAGTGTGTTTCTGAGGGAAAGAAGCGGTAGTCGAAATGCCATTCGGGCGCCTGCTCATGAAGCAGCTTTCTGAATTCATCCACCCCCATGCCTTGTTCGTTGGCCAGAGAGAGAAAAAGCCTGGGGTAGGCCGATGTCTGCCTAGGCTGTTTCAGCCAAGGAGCGGTCCGCTCAAGCAGCGCCATGTTGTCGTACCAGATGCTGGGACTCATGGCGAGAAAGGCACTGAAAGGACTCTTGGATTGCAGCATCATCTGCAGGCTCAGCAAGCCACCCAGAGAATAACCGGCAAGGGCGTTGTGGCCCGAGGTGCGGTAATGTTTGTCGATATAGGGCACGAGTTCCTGTTGCAGGTGGGCGAGCATTTTGTCGCTGCCGCCAAAGTCTGCGCCCTCAGCCGATGGCCAGGTGGTGGAGTAGAGGTAGTCTTTCTGCCCCTGCATGGCGATACCCACTACTATCATGGGCGGTATCTTGCCCATTCTGGCGAGGTTGTTGACCGCAGCAGAGACATGGCGGAACTGGAAGTCGGCATCGACGATATAGAGCACGGGATAACGGCGATCACTGTCTTGGGTGGCATGGTAGCGTTCCGGCAAGGACAGCATCCAGCGCCGCTCACTTTGGTAGACCTTGGATGCCAGGGTATCACTGTAGCCATAGAGCAAAGGCTCTGGCTTGGCCTGGGCGACTGAACTTAAAAGAAGTACCGGCATTAAAACCAGCAGCGGCAGCCTGAGTTTCATGGTTCATCCTTGTTTGTTTTTTAATCTTGTACCTGAATAAACTCCTGGAGGAAAGCGGTTATAGGCACGACCACTGGCAAAGGCAAGCACAAGATGAAAGAAGAGGGAGCCATCAGGCTCCCTCTGTTACACAAGTTGTTGCTGCCATAGGTGACTTAGAGTGATTTCAAAACCTTCTCGGTAGTTTTCATAAATCTGTGTTAACTCAATCATATACGCCAGGAAGGATATTCAAATGACAAACCTACTTTTGACATGGGAGTGGCGACTTTGCAGCACAAGCGAGCAAATTTTGCTTTATACACATCTTGCGCTGGTTCATTTGCAAGCCGTTATCACTTTGGGGGCAATATCCACAATTTGCATCAGATAGGCGGTTTTACTTGGGTATAAAGTCTCCCTAACTCATTGGATATACAGATTTTTTGATATATTAAAGGCCACCCTGGGGTGCAACGTAGTTCACTTAAGCGGAGCTGCCTTGTGATTAACAGGATATCGGGTCTTTGATATTTTTACCGCCCTAGGCCGAT
>NZ_NIJK01000012.1 GCF_002836975.1 Shewanella indica
ATGTCGAATGTAGGTTTGGTCATTTGAATATCCTTTTGGGTGTATATTACTCAAATGACACAGATTTATGAACACTACCCAGGATTTACTTTCATCAGATAGGTTTTGGTCTGAGTTTTTTGATGAGACGGTTTCTGATTTTGGGCCTGAGTGTTCTCACGTTGGCTTACTTTATCATCATCTTAGAAAAAATGGTCTGAACCATAACCAAGTTGCGGTTGAAGTATTTTTTAACTGTAACAAGTATGGAGATAGACAATATAGGATACCGGATCTTGTTATTTTTGATAGATGCTTTAATGCACAATTTCAACTCTATGGTGATAGTAGGAAGACTATCAAAAATGACCAGTTCAAGCTACCAAGTTTGGTATCAGTTATTGAGTTCAAGGGCGGAATTGCATTCACTTCAAAGTCTATAAAGGAGCGAGAGAGACTGATTGAAGTTGATGTTGACAAGATGTTGAATCACATAATTCCAGATGTCAAATCTGCCTCGAACTCACTTAGGGGAAATTCCGGGAAATCAGAGCCGATATTTATGTTTGTGGTGACTGATTTTGATGAAAGGCTTGAACCTATTATTTTTAACTTAAGACAGCGAGTAGGTGGTAAAATAGATATTCGCTGGATAGGCGAATATTTATAGTGCGATATATTGGAACTTTGGTCTTTAAGGGAAGTTACTAAACCGTTTGCTGAAAATTTGCTTCCCTGTATTTTAATTTACAGATATAGAGTACTTATCAACCGTTTTTGTAAAAATGGTTTTTGGTGTCTGTCTGGTATATTGAGGGTGTTCAAAATTCTGTGTCACGTTAAAAATCACAGATCGATGTGAGCATCCAGTCGTCCTTCAAAATGGATGGACAGCTGAGATAGCGTTAAATTCCAGTTTTGAATCGGGTGTGACCACCGCTCCTGAGCCTTCAATATACCGGCGTAGAGCAGTTTGAGTAAACTGTTCTCGTTGGCAAAACCACCCTTGGTTTTCGTCAGTTTACGAAACTGACGATGTACGGCCTCAACCGCGTTCGTCGTGTAGATAGCCTTACGCACGTATTCCGGGTACTTAAAATAGGTCGATAACAGCGCCCACTTGTTGCGCCAGGACTTGATGACCACAGGANTTAAAATAGGTCGATAACAGCGCCCACTTGTTGCGCCAGGACTTGATGACCACAGCAAAAAAATACAGGACAGCCATATCTTTTTGATGTTTCACACTGATGCTAAACCCGCGAGGTGATCGCCAGCGTGTCAAAGGATTACCGCAGCCCAAAAACGTGGCTGGGCAGTGAAGATGAAAACGTGCTCAAGCTGCTATCTGAACTCATGGAAACGGTAGCCGAGCTGGCAACCATCTGTGCCAGTCATACCCACAGCACCAGCCCGGCACCGAATGAGGCTGGAGACGGCGAGTGCAGCAGCCGCGCAAAAGGCCAGACTAGACCCAATCACCAAGTAAGCCATAGACAACCCAGTATTTACTCGATACCGGCTCAGCTCCCACCAGGAACCTGAGCCGTTTTTCATATCAGCCCACAGTAAAGCCCCACCCAACAATCAAAACTGACGATGCTGCAGCACAGACGCGGCTGGCTATTCTGGCCACGTAAACCACCACCTACGCAATTCTACGTCACGAAATCCGCACTCTTCCTCACCCTCCTGCGCGGTTTGCACCTCAAAATTTTTTCAGTTTTGAATTTGTTCAGTTTATGGCGCCCCCAAGCGCAGACACTGGGCCGGGGAAAGGATCGAAGATCTGAAAAGATCGCGGTTAATTTCACTGTTTTACAGTTCTACTAGGTTGGATTGACCATGGGTGCAGGCGTAAAAGCCGCAGCAGCACGGGGTTTTGCGTGGATTCCGTGAGGGTATGAGAGAAAGCCAGAAAACGGCGGCCATACTAAAGCAGTTGATCAATAAGACGTTAAAAGGATCCAGAACTGAAAAGGATGGATGTGGCAGCACCAGTAATTTCTCTGCTGCCACTTTGCTGCCATTTCTACTAAATTGGCAAAGAAAAAGGGTTAGCATTTCTGCTAACCCTTTGTTTTATTTGGTGGAGGCGGCGGGACTTGAACCCGCGTCCGAAAAACCTACGCTCAAGGCGCTACATGCTTAGTCTCTCTTTTATTTAACCGGTTGAACTCCGAAAGACAGGATTCCAAACGGTGAGCCTGGTACTGTTTCGCGGTTCACCCCCAGACAAGGTTCCCTCGCTAGCACTATGTAAGGTGACCATCAAATCCACTGCCCATGTGCGAGACCTGTGGTAGATGGCTAGCGGCCTTAAGCTGCTAGAGCGTAGTTATCGTCGTTTGCAACTATAACTGTGCGGCTTTTTACGAGGCCAACCGCCCCTCGGCATGCTCCCGGAGTTTCGCGAATCCCGTCGAATCCAGAATCGCCCCCGTGATGTATCGATTGTAACCCCTTTACCACCTGCTTACCAAGGCTTTAATTAGCAAAGGACAATCACTTGCTGGTTATCCGTACAATTGGCGTGCGAAATAACAGCAAATATCAGTTACTTGCTCTTCATGACCCGGGCTTTTTCGATAGCCCAGTCACGTTGTTTAATATCGTCGCGTTTATCGTGGGCTTTCTTGCCCTTACCCAAGCCTATCTCAACCTTGACCCAGGCCCCTTTACGCCAGTACATGGAGATGGGCACTATGGCGTAACCCTGCCTTTCAACCAAGCCGGCCAGACGGTCCAGTTCACGGCGATTAAGCAGCAGTTTACGCATGCGGGTTGGGTCGCAGACCACATGAGTCGATGCCGCGCTGAGTGGGGTGATATTACAGTTGTGCAGGAAGGCTTCGCCATTTTTCAGCATGACAAAGCTTTCCGACAGATTCACCTTGCCGGCGCGGATGGATTTGACCTCCCATCCCATTAGGGACAGACCGGCCTCGAATTTTTCATCGAAGCGATATTCAAAGGTCGCACGCTTGTTCCGGGCAATGGTTGCCGGAGCGTTTGCGGATTTTTTTGCATTCTTCTTAGCCATAGGCTGGCTATTATACGCAGCAGCAGCCAATTTGGAATTGGGCTGGAAGAATATTTTGAGTTGCGGGCAGTAGCTTAGGGTTTTGTTGCTGGCTTTTTGAGCGCTTACAGAGGTAGAACTCATTGCGATGGAACAAAGGATGCGTTTTTTGACCGGCATGCTAAAATCCGGGTCTGTTTTGAGTCAGCCAAGAGTATCAACCAACGGATGCCACAGATTTCCCGCAGTGTTCTGGTGCGTTACAGTGCGATGCAGATGTACCAGCTAGTCAATGATGTCGAGTCCTATAAAGAGTTTCTCCCTGGTTGCGTTGGCGGCAAGGTGTTGGAGTTTGATGGCAAAACCATGCTGGCGTCGGTAGATATCAGTAAAGCCGGGATCAGCAAGACCTTTACCACCCGTAATCAGGTGGTGGAGGGTAAAAGTATTGAGCTGCAACTGGAGAATGGCCCTTTCAAGCATTTGACCGGTCATTGGTATTTTACCGAGTTGGCAGAAGATGCATGTAAGGTGGAGTTTGAGTTGAATTTTGAGTTCTCCAGCGCCTTGGTGGGTATGGCATTCGGCAAGGTATTCAAAGAGCTGGTTACCTCTATGGTTACGGCTTTTACTCAAAGGGCGAAGGAAGTATACAGTGGCAAGTGAACAGGAAAAATTCAGTGTCGATGTTATTTATGCCTTACCGACACAACAGAAAGTGATCAGTGTTTCCGTGACGCCGGGTACCAGTTTTATCGAGGCTGTGCGTCAGAGTAACATCCAGGCTTTTTTCCCTGAGATTGACTTGGAAACGGTGAAACTCGGCACCTTCAGCCGTCAGGTCAAACACGATGACGAAGTTGAACCCGGGCAGAGAATTGAAATCTATCGTCCTTTGATTGCCGACCCTAAAGAGGTACGCCGTAAGCGTGCCGAGAAGGCCGCGGAGGAAGGGCGGATCAATAAAGTGACCGGCGCCAAAATCAACTGAGTTACTTTGCTGAATCCAAGACATTAAAAAAGCGCCAATAGGCGCTTTTTTAATGTCTTGGATTCAAGTTTAGGCGTAAGCCATTACTTACGGTCCTGTTCGTGTTTATTCATTTTGGTTGGATCCTGCTCTTCAACCAAAGGTTTTTCATCGCCGCGTTGCTGTGGGATCTGCGGCGTCAGCTCAGGGCTGTTGGCCATTGGCAGGCTACTTTGTTCCAGCGGGGTATTGAATTCATTACTCAGTTCGTAATCCCCTGTGACCTTGGCCAATTGATCGCCACTAAAGTGCAGGATCAGTTCTTTATGGGTAATGCTGGCATCACGACCACTCTTGTAATGGTAAACATAGTACCAGGTATCATCCTTGAAGCTGTCCCGCAGTACAGGACGCCCAAGCACAAATTCCACCTGCTCCTTGGTCATGTCGATGCGCAGCTTTTCCACCTGCTGAGGCTCCATATAGTTGCCCTGTGGAATATCAGGCTTGTACACCAGCCAGTCAAAGACACTGCAGGCACTGAGTGAGAGGGTGAGCGCACTAACGCTCAGCAGGGTAAGACTTTGCTTTTTAATTGACATTGAATGTGCTACTTCATGAAAAACTGTCGGCCATAATACCCAAGCCCAGCCCGTGCTGACAAGGGCTATTGACTCGGCGCTTGAGGCTTCGACAACATAAAAGTGACTTGGTTCGTCTCGCTGTTGCAAAATTGTTGTTTTGGCTCAAATTAACCTCTGGAAAATAGAATAAATTAACGGGAGGGTTATTTTAGTCGCTTCGGACAAAATCGGTGCCAGATCGACTAACAAGAAATTTTGAACTCGCTTTACCGGCTTGCAATAAGCCTGCTGCAGCATTGAAAACCATTTGTATTTAAAAGACTTATTTTTAAATACGTTCAAAATTTCGGTTATCAAGGCCTATAAAGCTGGCTATACTGAAACTCCCGTGATAGGCCCAAGTAAAAGCTGCTTTGGGTCATTTAAATCATCCATGCCTTTTATCCCTGTATATAAGTGTGGCAAACAACAGCCTTCTATTGCTATTTGTTAAGGAGTCTCGATGGAACAGGCCGGCATCTTTACCTCAGTGCTCATGTTTTTGCTCGCTGCCGTGGTGTTGGTTCCACTTGGCAAGCGCTTTGGTATAGGCCCCATACTTTCTTACCTTGCCGCCGGTGTACTGCTTGGACCGGGCGGTATTGCTGTGGTTTCCGAGCCGGCAGCTGTGCTTCATTTTGCCGAGCTTGGGGTGATCCTCATGCTGTTTGTCATGGGGCTTGAATTGACTCCTGGCAAACTCTGGGAACTTCGCAGTGCCATATTCGGCCTCGGCAGTGGTCAGTTACTGCTGTCCTGGGCAGTGGTCAGCGCTTTGGCATTCGGTGTCGGGCTTTCCATCGAAGCCGCTATTATTGTTGGCGCAGCGCTATCCCTGTCTTCTACAGCATTTGCGGTGCAATTAATGAATGAGCAGCGACTGCTCACCACACCAGTAGGTCGTGACGCCTTTGGGGTGTTGCTGATGCAGGATCTGGCGGTGATCCCCATGATGCTGCTGATTGCCTATCTGTCGCCAAGCGGCGCCGATCCGGCTCATCATGCCGTGCCCTGGTATTGGACCTGTTTGGCGCTCTTGGGATTTTTGCTGGTGGGGAAATACCTGCTTCCCAAAGTATTGCAGTTGGTGGCGGCCAGTGGGGTGCGCGAAGTGCTGACGGCGTTTTCGTTATTGCTGGTGATGGGCAGCGCGGCGCTAATGGCCTGGCTAGGGCTTTCTGCCGGTATGGGGGCGTTTTTGGCCGGTATCATGCTGGCCAACTCGGGTTATCGCCATCAGCTTGAAACCGATATTGAGCCTTTCAAGGGCTTGCTTTTGGGGCTGTTTTTCATGGCTGTAGGCATGACCATGGATCTGGGCTTACTGCTGAAGGAGCCTTTGGCGTTGTTGGGGATCCTCTTTGGCATGCTGGCGGTGAAGACTTTGGTACTTATGTTGCTTGGGAAGTTTAGACACCATACCTGGCGCAGTGCCATGGTGTTGGGGTTGATCTTGGCCGAAGGCGGTGAATTTGCTTTTGTATTGCTTTCCCAGGCACAGTTGTCAGGGCTTTTATCTGAGAAAATCAGCCAGATGTTGGTATTGGCTATAGGCTTGTCGATGGCGATAACGCCTTATTTGCTGAAGTTGTTCAGGTTGCTTGGCAAACCTGTGGAAGCGAGCCGTTTACCTGATGTGATAGAAGGGTCAGAAAGTGAAGTGGTCATCGCCGGTTTTGGCCGTATGGGGCAGATCACCGGCCGTATTTTGGCATCCTCAGGGATCCCGTTTGTGGCGCTGGATAAAGATGCCCGTCATGTGGACGTGGTGCGCCAATTTGGTGGTGAAGTGTATTTTGGTGATGCCAAGCGGCTCGATATGCTGTTTTCGGCCGGTTTGCCCAAGGCGCGGGTGATCCTGGTAGCGGTCAACAATGTGGAAGATTCATTGCAGATAGTGACTCAGGTGAAGACGCACTTTCCTCATGTGGCCGTGGTCGCCAGGGCCCGTGACCGTAACCATGCCTATCGTTTGATGAGTCTTGGGGTGACGTCGGTATTTCGGGAAACCTTCGGTTCGGCCCTCAGTGCCAGTGAGAGTGTGTTGCAAACACTGGGACTCAGTCAGGTTCAAGCCAATGAGCGGGTGAAGATATTTGCCGAGCACGACAAGGCACAGGTTGAGGCCGGGGCCAAGCACAAGGACGATCTTAAGGCGCTTATTCGCTTGTCCAATAAGGGCAGGGCTGAGCTGGAGTCCTTGATGCGGGCTGATAAAGACAAGGGGCTATAATGGAAGGCACGAACAAGTCCTATGTGCGGTCTGGGGTGGCGTACTGACCGGCAAGCTAAGCTTTACAACAGAGACCACCGCGAGGAATTATTCGTATTTTTAAGCGTGGTCGAGTAAATGATAGTTTGTCTTAAGTTTCTTGCTTGGATGCTTGTTTTAAGTTTTGGGCAGTTTTTATTCGGCTTATGGTGAGTTTAGTTTAGTCAGGTTCTATACCCGATCATTACTATCTCAAGCCTTATTGGGGTGACTGTTTCAAGCGCACGGTTGTAGTTTGGCGTGGATAAAGGGCTGATAGATATTAAAGAGGTACAAAAAATCCGATGACCAGAGGTCATCGGATTTGGACTTTTAACCACTTAGATTTAACGCTTGTCCAGTTCCACGAAGTCGCGGGAAGTCGCACCTGTGTAGAGCTGACGTGGACGGCTGATCTTGTGACCAGGCTGATCCAGCATCTCTTTCCAGTGGGCAATCCAGCCAACAGTACGAGCCAGGGCAAAGATAACGGTAAACATGGAGGTTGGAATACCAATCGCCTTCATGATGATACCTGAGTAGAAGTCGACGTTTGGATAGAGCTTCTTGGAGATGAAGTACTCATCTTCCAGGGCGATACGCTCAAGTTCCATGGCAACATCCAGCAGAGGGTCGTTAACCTTGAGTTCGGCCAGCACTTCGTGACAGGTTTCACGCATCACTTTAGCGCGTGGATCGAAGTTCTTGTAAACCCTGTGACCGAAGCCCATCAGACGGAAAGGATCATCCTTGTCTTTGGCGCGTTCGATAAACTCAGGGATGCGATCCACAGTACCGATTTCTTCCAGCATACGCAGACAAGCTTCGTTGGCACCACCATGGGCAGGACCCCACAGCGAAGCGATACCGGCAGCGATACAGGCAAATGGGTTAGCACCCGAAGAGCCCGCCAGACGCACGGTTGAGGTTGAAGCGTTCTGCTCGTGATCGGCGTGCAGGATAAAGATGCGATCCATGGCACGTTCCACAATCGGGTTCACCTTGTATTCTTCACAAGGTACAGCGAACATCATCGACAGGAAGTTACCGGCATAGCTCAAGTCGTTGCGTGGGTACACGAACGGCTGTCCTATGGAGTACTTGTAGCACATGGCGGCAATGGTTGGCATCTTGGAAACCAGGCGGAATGCTGCAATTTCACGATGACGGGCATCGTTGACATCCAAAGAGTCCTGATAGAAAGAAGACAAAGCGCCTGTCACGCCACAAAGCATGGCCATTGGGTGAGCGTCACGACGGAAGCCTCTGAAAAAGAAGGCCAACTGCTCATGCACCATGGTATGAGTTTTAACTGTGTAGGCGAATTTTTCATACTCTGCCTTACTTGGCAGCTCGCCGTACAACAGCAGGTAACAGAGATCCAGGTAGTCGGATTCTGTCGCCAGTTGATCTATCGGATAGCCACGGTGTAACAATACACCCTGCGCACCATCGATATAGGTAATTGCAGATTCACAGGAGGCCGTCGCGAGAAATCCTGGATCAAAGGTAAAGTAGCCTTTACTGCCGAGTTTACTGATATCGATTACGTCGAAACCAGCAGTTCCTTGTTTCACTGGCAGTTCAATCGAGTCGTTCCCTGGTAATTCCAATTTGGCTTTTAAATCAGCCATACCCCGTTCTCCTTACTTCATTCTTATGTGAGTGCGGCATGTCAAACGGCCATTACTTTACAGCCAATCCAGATCACATTTCAATTTAAATAAGCGTTTAAATTCGTTAGACCATGGTATAGGTAAGACCAATTTCCCTGATAACACCAGCACTTATCCTGTAAAAAGGGCAAAAAAACAAAATTTGGATAATGTGATGTTTGTATTTGACATTTACGACGAGTATACTTGCTGCGGCTCGCAAGAGCTACAAACGGCGGGCTTGGTTAGCATATCACTAATTAACTAATTTTGTGTGTTGTCAACAAGTTAGCTTTTTGTTTCAACCTTCTATTGTGAAACCCTTCTCTGTGACTTCAGTCACAGAACTGTGTAAGAGCAAAATCGGTTCACATAACAAAAAAAATGCTCAATGGAGCTGAGTGAGCAGAACGTGAAAAAGCAAAGACCTGTCCATTTAGATCTGCAGACCATTCGCTTCCCGGCGACTGCAATTGTGTCCATTCTGCACCGGGTATCCGGTGTGATCATGCTGTTCGCTGTTGGTATACTTCTCTGGTTGCTGAACGCCTCGCTGGCGTCGGCCGAGAGTTTCCAAGGCGTACAATCTCTGTTAGACAACTTCGTGGTGAAGTTTATCCTGTGGGGCATTCTGACCGCACTGGCTTATCATTTGCTGGGCGGCTTGCGTCACCTGGTAATGGATACCGGTCGTTGGGAAGAGCTACCTTCGGGTAAGGCATCGGCCAAGGCAGTATTTGTCCTGACCGCAGTGTTTTCTGTATTAGCGGGGATCTGGGTATGGTAACCAATGCAGCGAGTTTTGGACGCAGTGGTGTTCATGACTTCATCCTATTACGCGCAAGTGCCGTCATTCTGGCCGTTTACACTATATTCCTGGTCGGATTTGCAGCTTGCAGTTCACCTCTCACCTACGATGTCTGGCATGGGCTGTTTGCTTCACTGCCGATGAAAGTCTTTACTCTGCTGGCGCTTATTGCGCTGCTTATCCATGCCTGGATCGGTATTTGGCAGGTACTGACTGACTACGTCAAAAACGTAGCACTGCGTGGGGTTTTACAGTTTGTCTTTGTCGTGACCGCCTTTGCTTATCTGGCGTCGGGCATAGTAATAGTGTGGGGTGTTTAAGTGGCTATTCCAGTACGCGAGTTTGACGCTGTCGTGATTGGTGCCGGTGGTGCCGGCATGCGCGCAGCACTGCAGATTTCTCAAGAGGGCAAGAGCTGTGCGCTCCTGTCCAAGGTTTTTCCTACACGTTCTCACACGGTTTCGGCCCAGGGCGGGATCACTGTTGCTCTGGGTAATGCCCACGAGGACAACTGGGAACACCATATGTACGACACGGTAAAAGGTTCCGACTTTATCGGCGACCAGGATGCCATCGAGTACATGTGTCAGACCGGCCCTGAAGCGGTTATCGAGCTGGAGCAGATGGGTCTGCCATTCTCCCGCTTTGAAAACGGCACTATTTATCAGCGTCCTTTCGGCGGTCAATCCAAGAATTTCGGTGGTGAGCAGGCGGCCCGTACCGCGGCTGCGGCTGACCGTACCGGCCACGCGCTGCTACACTGCCTGTATCAGCAGAACGTTAAGAACAAGACTCAGGTATTTTCCGAGTGGTATGCCCTGGATCTGGTTAAAAACGAAGACGGTGCCATCGTAGGTTGTACTGCAATCGAAATTGAAACCGGTGAAATCGTTTACTTCAAAGCCAAGGCCACAGTATTGGCTACCGGCGGTGCCGGTCGTATCTTTGCTTCTACTACCAATGCTCACATCAACACAGGTGATGGTGTTGGTATGGCTGCCCGTGCCGGGGTTCAGCTGCAGGACATGGAAATGTGGCAGTTCCACCCAACCGGGATTGCCGGTGCCGGTGTTCTGGTGACTGAAGGTTGTCGTGGTGAGGGTGGTTACCTGCTCAATAAAGACGGCGAACGCTTCATGGAGCGCTATGCGCCCAACGCCAAAGATCTGGCTTCACGCGACGTGGTTGCCCGTTCCATGATGACAGAGATTCGTGAAGGCCGCGGTTGTGAAGGTCCTATGGGCCCACACCTGAAGCTGAAGCTGGACCATCTGGGCAAAGAAACCCTGGAAGCGCGTCTACCTGGTGTATGTGAACTATCTCGTACCTTTGCTCACATAGATCCCGCCGATGGCCCAATTCCGGTTATCCCAACTTGTCACTATATGATGGGTGGTTTGCCAACCAAGGTATCCGGTCAGGTGATCCATAAGAACGCCGATGGTACTGAAGAAGATATCAAGGGTCTGTTCGCCGTGGGCGAAATTGCTTGTGTATCGGTTCACGGTGCTAACCGTCTGGGTGGTAACTCACTACTCGACTTGGTAGTGTTCGGTCGTGCAGCCGGTCAACATCTGGGTAAAGCGCTGGATGAAACCGCAGATCCCAAAGCTGCGACTGAAGCCGACATTCAGAAGTCTCTTGAGCGTCTGAATCGTTGGGAAAGCAATAAAGACGGTGAAGATCCAGCGGTTATCCGTAAAGATCTGCAGATGTGCATGCAACTGAACTTTTCGGTATTCCGTAGCGGTGATGCCATGGCCGAAGGCCTGAAAGAACTGCAGAAAATTCGTGAGCGTCTGGCCAATGCCAAGCTATCTGACAACTCCAGAGAGTTCAACACTCAGCGTATCGAGTGTTTGGAACTGGATAACCTGATGGCAACAGCTATCGCATCTGCTTACGCAGCCAACTTCCGTACCGAGAGCCGTGGTGCTCACAGCCGTGAAGACTTCCCTGAGCGTGATGATGCCAACTGGCTGTGTCACAGCCTGTTTGACCCAGTCAACGAAACCATGTCCACCCGTGAAGTGAACATGGCGCCCAAGACACGTGAAGCCTTCCCGCCGAAGAAGCGTACCTACTAAGGAGTTGCGAAGATGAAATTGGATATTGCAGTTTATCGCTACAATCCTGATGTAGACACTAAACCCTACATGCAGGATTACAGCCTGGAAGTGGCCGAAGGCACCGATATGATGGTATTGGATGCCCTGCTCAAGCTTAAAGAGCAGGACCCAAGCCTGTCTTTCCGTCGCTCTTGTCGCGAAGGGGTTTGTGGTTCCGACGGCATGAATATGAACGGTAAAAACGGTCTGGCCTGTATCACGCCTGTATCTGCATTCAAGGGCAAGAAGATTGAAATCCGTCCTCTGCCCGGTATGCCTGTGGTGCGTGATTTGGTGGTTGACCTGAGTCAGTTTTACAAGCAATACGAGAAGATCAAGCCGTACCTCATCAATGATGAGAAGAAGCCGGCCCGTGAACATCTGCAGTCACCGGAGGAGCGTGCTCACCTGGATGGTCTGTATGAATGTATCATGTGTGCTTGTTGTTCTACGGCTTGCCCGTCATTCTGGTGGAACCCGGATAAGTTTGTTGGCCCCAGTGGTCTGCTGCATGCCTATCGTTTCTTGATAGACAGCCGTGATACTGCGACCGAGGAGCGTCTGAGCGAGCTGGATGATGCATACAGCGTCTTCCGTTGCCACGGCATTATGAACTGTGTGGATGTTTGTCCGAAAGGCTTGAACCCAACCAAGGCCATCGGACACATCAAGTCCATGTTGCTGAAGCGGGCTGTATAAATGCAAGACGACGAGCTTAATCCAATAATTACATAGGCTCGTGGGGAGTCACTTTCTCTGGGCAGAAAGTGGCTCTTTTGTGTGTAAAGGACTACAAAAGGCCGTAACATCCGGATGTCCCAGGGGCGGCTGAGACCCTGCCAAGGCAGGGAAAATATGGCTAAGCACGTGTATCAAGTTTGAAAGGATAAGAAATGCACCAAGGCAGCATGAAAGCCTGGCTCGAATCATCTCACTTGAGTGGGGCGAACTCGACCTACGTTGAAGAGATGTATGAAGCCTACCAAGAAGACCCCACCTCGGTATCTGACGACTGGCGTGCGGTGTTTGAGCAACTCCCTCCCGTGAACGGTGCCTCTGCTGATGTACCCGAAGCTTCTCACTCCAAGATCCGTGACTATTTTCGCTCCCTCGCACAGGAAGGCCGCAGTAAAGGTACCAGCCGCGTGTCCGATCCTGATGTCGATGCCAAGCAGGTAAAAGTTCTGCAATTGATCAATGCCTACCGTTTCCGTGGTCACCAGAGTGCCAATCTGGACCCGTTGGAACTGTGGAAGCGCGACACAGTTGCCGAATTGGATCCGGCGTTCCACGGCTTGACCAGTGAGGACATGGAGCGGGAATTCAACACAGGTTCTTTTGCTTATGGCGGTGACACCCTGAAATTGGGTGAGCTGGTGAAGGCGCTCAAGGCGACCTATTGCGGCTCTATCGGCGCCGAATATATGCATATCACCGACACCGAAGAGAAACGTTGGATCCAGCAACGTCTCGAACCTTCACTGGGTAAGGGCAGCTATGATAAGGCAGTCAAGACCCGGATCCTTGAAGGATTGAACGCCGCCGAAGGCATGGAAAAGTATTTGGGTGCCAAGTTCCCCGGCGCCAAGCGCTTCTCCCTCGAAGGGGGTGATGCACTGGTGCCTATGATGCGCGAAATTATCTATCGTGCCGGTGAAGCGGGTACCAAAGAGATAGTCGTGGGCATGGCTCACCGAGGCCGTCTTAACGTTTTGGTTAACATTCTGGGCAAGCGTCCTGCCGAACTCTTCGATGAGTTTGCCGGCAAGCATCATGAGACGCTGGGTTCAGGGGACGTTAAGTACCATCAGGGCTTCTCTTCCGATTTTGAAACACCAGGTGGCAATGTTCACCTGGCATTGGCATTTAACCCCTCACATCTGGAAATCGTTAACCCGGTCGTGATGGGCTCGGTGCGCGCCAGACTGGATCGCCGCGGCAGTGAAGATGGCTTGCAGGTAATGCCAATTACCATTCATGGTGACTCGGCCATTGCCGGACAGGGTATTGTGCAAGAGACATTTAACATGTCTCAGACCCGCGGCTTTAAAGTCGGCGGCTCTATCCGCATCGTGGTCAACAACCAGGTGGGATTTACCACCTCCAACCACCAGGATGTGCGTTCTACCGAATACTGTACCGATATCGCCAAAATGGTGCAGGCGCCAATTTTTCATGTTAATGCCGACGATCCTGAGGCCGTAGCTTTTGTCTCTCAGTTGGCCGTGGATTACCGCAACACCTTTAAGCGTGATGTGGTTATCGAATTGGTATGTTATCGCCGTCACGGCCACAACGAGGCCGATGAGCCCAGTGCGACTCAGCCACTGATGTACGCCAAGATCAAGAAGCACCCAACGCCACGTAAGATCTACGCCGACAAGCTGATTGCCGAGAACAGCATTGCGGCCGACGATGTTACCGCCATGATCAATAACTATCGTGATGCCCTGGATCAAGGGGATTGTGTGGTCAAAGAGTGGCGTCCAATGACGCTGCACACTGTGGACTGGACTCCTTATTTGAACCGCGAATGGGATGAGTCGTTTGAATCCGGTATGACGCTGGAGCGTCTGCAGAATCTGGCCGACAAGATAAGCTATGTACCTGAGAGTCATAAGCTGCACTCACGGGTTGCCAAGATATACAACGACCGCGTCGCCATGGCCAAAGGCGAGAAGCTGATGGACTGGGGCTTTGCCGAGACGCTGGCCTATGCCAGCCTCCTCGAGGACAAGCAAAGAGTCAGGATCACCGGGCAGGACTCGGGTCGTGGCACCTTCTTCCATCGCCACGCCGTGCTGCACAACCAGAACGATGGCACGACGTACCTGCCGCTGCGCCATGTGGCGAAAGAGCAGGGCCCTATCGACATCACCGACTCAGTGTTGTCTGAAGCCTCAGTGCTGGCGTTCGAGTACGGTTATGCCACAGCTGAGCCGGGTGGCCTGACTATCTGGGAAGCCCAATTCGGTGACTTTGCCAACTGTGCCCAGGTGGTTATTGACCAGTTCCTGTCATCCGGTGAGCAGAAGTGGGGCCGTCTGTGCGGTTTGACTATGTTGCTGCCACACGGTTATGAAGGTCAGGGGCCTGAGCACTCAAGTGCTCGTCTGGAGCGTTTCTTGCAACTGTGCGCCAACCACAATATGCAGGTTTGTGTGCCTTCGACTCCGGCTCAGGTCTACCACATGCTGCGTCGTCAGGTGGTGCGTCCAATGCGTCGTCCGCTGGTGGTAATGTCTCCCAAGTCGCTGCTGCGTCATCCGCTGGCAGTGTCTTCCATGGATGAGCTGGCCAATGGTCAATTCCAGAACGTTATCGGTGAAATCGATACATTGGATGCCGCCAAGGTCGATCGCGTGGTGTTCTGTAGCGGTAAGGTTTACTACGAGCTGCTGGAACGTCGCCGCAAAGAGAATATCGATAACGTCGCTTTGGTGCGGGTCGAGCAGTTGTATCCCTTCCCACACGAAGAGATGGCAACAGCACTGAAAGACTATCAGCATGTGACCGACTTTGTTTGGTGTCAGGAAGAGCCTCAGAACCAAGGTGCCTGGTATTGCAGCCAGCATCATTTCTGGGCAGCCATTCCAAAAGGTGCCCAGCTCAGCTACGCTGGCCGTGACGCCTCTGCAGCGCCGGCTTGTGGCTATCCTGAGTTGCATACGCATCAGCAGGAATCACTGATCACTAGCGCATTAAAACTGAAGTAATAGAAATTTATACAAAAAGGAAAGCTTTCCATGAGTATCGAAATCAAGGTACCTGTACTGCCCGAATCTGTTGCCGACGCGACTATCGCCACTTGGCACGTTAAGCCTGGTGAGCCGGTTTCCCGTGATCAGAACCTGGTTGATATTGAAACAGATAAAGTGGTGTTGGAAGTTGTAGCACCCGAAGATGGTCAGATCAGCGAACTGCTGTTCCAGGAAGGGGATACCGTCCTGGCCGAACAGGTTATCGCCAACTTCGTCGCCGGCGCTGTTGCCGGTCAGGAAGTGAGCAAAGAACAAGCCGAAGCCGCAGCCCCTAAGGCTGAAGAAGCCGCGGCAGAAAACAACGATGCCCTGAGCCCATCAGTACGTCGCCTGATAGCCGAACACAACCTGGATGCCGCTAAAATCAAGGGCACAGGTGTGGGTGGCCGTATCACCAAAGAAGACGTGGAAGCCTTTGTTAAGTCAGGCTCTGCCAAGCCGGCTGCAGCTGCTGCCACAGCACCTGTGACCCTGGCGGGCGATCGCAGCGAGAAACGCGTACCTATGACGCGTCTGCGCAAGACTATCGCCACTCGTCTGCTGGAAGCCAAGAACTCCACCGCCATGCTGACCACCTTCAACGAGGTCAACATGAAGCCTATCATGGACATCCGTAAGAAGTATCAGGAAGTCTTTGAGAAGAAGCACGGCATCCGTCTTGGCTTTATGTCTTTCTACGTGAAAGCAGTAACCGAAGCGCTGAAGCGTTATCCAGAAGTCAACGCTTCTATCGATGGCAGCGACATCCTTTACCACAACTACTTCGATGTCAGCATCGCCGTTTCCACGCCTCGTGGCCTGGTAACGCCTGTGCTGCGCGACACAGATACCATGAGCCTGGCCGATATCGAGAAAGCGGTTCGCGAACTGGCTATTAAAGGTCGTGACGGCAAGCTGACAGTGGAAGATATGACAGGTGGTAACTTCACTGTGACCAACGGCGGTGTGTTTGGCTCTTTGATGTCGACGCCTATTCTGAACCTGCCACAGAGCGCAATCCTCGGCATGCATGCCATCAAGGACCGCCCAATGGCAGTCAATGGTCAGGTGGAAATCCTGCCCATGATGTACCTTGCTCTCTCATATGACCATCGCATCATTGATGGTCGTGAGTCAGTTGGCTTCCTGGTGACTATTAAGGATCTGCTGGAAGACCCAACTCGTCTGCTGCTGGACTTGTAAGCGCCGCCAGACAATAACCTCGTGACTGGCCCCTCGGGGCCGGTTGGATTTAAAACGTAGTATACGGATAGATCATCATGAATTTGCATGAGTATCAGGCAAAAGCCCTATTTGCCGAATATGGTTTACCAGTGTCAGAAGGCTATGCTTGTGACACAGCTCAGGAAGCTGTTGAAGCAGCCGGTCGCATTGGCGGAAACATGTGGGTAGTCAAGTGCCAGGTGCACGCTGGTGGCCGCGGTAAGGCAGGTGGCGTTAAAGTCACTGGCGACAAAGAAGAGATCAGAGCCTTTGCCGAACATTGGCTGGGCAAGAATCTGGTCACTTATCAGACTGATGAAAAAGGTCAGCCGGTTGCCAAGATCCTGGTTGAAAGCTGCACTGATATCGCCAACGAACTCTATCTGGGTGCCGTTGTCGACCGTGGCACTCGCCGCGTCGTGTTTATGGCTTCTACCGAAGGTGGTGTGGAAATCGAAAAGGTGGCCGAAGAGACCCCTGAGCTGATCCACAAAGCCATTATCGACCCTATCACAGGTCCTCAGCCTTTCCAGGCGCGTGACCTTGGCTTTAAGCTGGGTCTGAACCCAACTCAAATCAAGCAGTTCACCAAGATCTTCATGGGTCTGGCGACCATGTTCCTGGAGCATGACTTTGCCCTGCTGGAGATCAACCCTCTGGTGATCACCACAGAAGGCAACCTGCACTGCCTGGACGGCAAGATTGGCGTAGATGGTAACGCTCTGTTCCGTCAGCCAAAGATCAAAGATATGCATGATCCTTCACAAGACGACCCTCGTGAAGCCCATGCCGCCAAGTTTGAACTGAACTATGTGGCTCTGGACGGTAACGTAGGTTGCATGGTCAACGGTGCCGGCCTGGCCATGGGTACCATGGATATCGTGAACCTGCACGGCGGCAAGCCAGCCAACTTCCTCGACGTAGGTGGCGGTGCGACCAAAGAACGTGTTGCCGAAGCCTTCAAGATCATTCTGTCTGACAGCAATGTGAAGGCGGTTCTGGTGAACATTTTCGGTGGTATCGTGCGTTGTGACATGATCGCTGAAGGTATTATCGGTGCAGTGAAAGAAGTCGGTGTGAAAGTGCCTGTTGTTGTGCGTCTGGAAGGTACCAACGCCGAGCTGGGCTCTAAAGTACTGGCCGAATCAGGTTTGGATATCATTGCTGCGACAAGTCTGACCGACGCTGCTCAGCAAGTAGTTAAAGCTGCGGAGGGCAAATAATGTCTGTTTTAATCAACAAAGATACCAAGGTTATCTGCCAGGGTTTCACCGGTGGTCAGGGTACTTTCCATTCTGAGCAGGCGATTGCCTACGGTACTCAGATGGTCGGCGGTGTGTCTCCTGGTAAAGGCGGCACCACTCACTTGGGCTTGCCAGTATTCAACACAGTGAAAGACGCTGTTGCCGCCACCGGCGCCACTGCATCTGTTATCTATGTTCCTGCGCCTTTCTGTAAAGATGCTATCCTGGAAGCCATAGATGGCGGTATCGAGCTTATCGTTTGTATTACCGAAGGTATTCCGACGCTGGATATGCTGCAGGTAAAAGTGAAGCTGGAAGAAACCGGCGTGCGCATGATAGGTCCTAACTGCCCAGGTGTTATCACCCCCGGCGAATGTAAAATAGGCATCATGCCAGGTCACATCCACAAGCCAGGTAAAGTGGGTATCGTTTCCCGCAGCGGTACTCTGACTTACGAAGCCGTTAAGCAGACTACTGACGAAGGTTTCGGCCAGTCTACCTGTGTGGGCATTGGTGGTGACCCGATCCCTGGTACCAACTTCATCGACGTACTGGAAATGTTCCAGAACGATCCTCAGACCGAGGCCATAGTGATGATAGGTGAAATCGGCGGTACTGCCGAAGAAGAAGCGGCGGCTTACATCAAGGCCAACGTTACCAAGCCAGTGGTCTCTTATATTGCCGGTGTGACTGCGCCAGCAGGTAAGCGTATGGGCCATGCAGGCGCCATCATTGCCGGTGGTAAGGGTACTGCTGCCGACAAGTTCGCCGCTCTGGAAGCAGCGGGCGTGACTACCGTACGCTCGCTGGCCGAAATCGGCAGCGCGCTGCGTGAGAAAACCGGCTGGTAAGCACAGTCGTTAAGCTCACAAAAGGCGCCGCGAGGCGCCTTTTTTATTGGCTGCTGTGATGAAGCTCTGATGCCTCCGGCTGGATATTTGATTGGGAAAAGGTTAGATTGGGGCTTGGCTATTCCTTCGGGGAGTCTTGGTGCATTAATGTGCTAAAAATATAAAAAATTCAAATTGTTATTAATCATCTCTCTTGGGGTTGTCGCTTTGTTGTTATCCGGAGCCGAGTCGTGGGTTGCGCCAAGACAGCCACTGACGCGGGTATCCGAGTCAACTCAGAGGGTTTGATTTAGTGTTAACACCATTTCAGCGCCGTATTGGTTCGCCCGATGCGGCGCTGAAGTGCAATTCGGGGGCGAAAGCGTTCGAAGATCAAGCTGAATTTGTCTGAAACGCCTGTCAGGCGATTTTCAGCGATTGGGTATTGGCGTCAACCCTCAATGGGGGAAGGGATGACCCGATGTGGGGCCGCTCAGGCGGCTTTTCTGAAAAGTAGAGGATTGCTGTGAGTACACAACCTAATATAGTAATTTCTGAAGTGGATATGGATCGCCTGGAGCGTTTGCTGGAGTCATTGCCGGCGAATGCCTTTCCCGGCCATCAAGCACTCGAGGCTGAACTGGAGCGGGCAGAAATCAGGCCATCCAAGGAGATGCCGGATAATGTAGTAACCATGAACTCTGAAGTCCGTTTTCGTATGTCTTCCTCAAATGAAGAGTTCACCTTGCGCCTGGTTTATCCAAAAGATGCCGATGGCAGCGCCGGTAAAATTTCGATTCTGGCACCTGTTGGCGGCGCCTTGTTGGGCTTGGCCCAGGGAGATGAAATCGAATGGCCGGGTCCCGGTGGTGGCATGGTGAAAGTGCGGATTGAAGAGATCATCTATCAACCGGAACGTTCTGGTGATTTTCACCGCTAGGCACCGGAGCCGGTAAGGCTTTGGATGGATATGAGAGTGATAGTTCTTCAGGTCACTCGGAATGTACCAACGACAGGGAAAGGAGATAAAGATGAAGCAGTACTTTGTCCACAATGGTTTTTCTGCCGGCAGCGGTAAATTACCGGCGGATCCACAGTTGATCAGTGAACATGATGCCGACAAGCTGATGCAGTTTGCCGGTCTGGAGCCCAAGCATGTGGGTAATCTGACGCCTCCGGCGCAGTTCGCCGAAGAGGGAGACTGGTTATTCCGGCTTTTCGCCAATAACCGTTTTCTTTGTTATGCGGACCCGATGCTTTTCAGTCATGCCTGCCCAAGGAAGAAGGGTGAGCCTTTGGCTTTGAATTGGTAATTTCAAGATTACCGACAATAAAAAACCAGCGCTTGGCGCTGGTTTTTTTAATTATCACTCTTGGCCGTGATCGCACTTGTCGTTGGTGCAGACGCCATAGAGGTAGAGGCTGTGATTGGTGAGCTTGATATTGTGTCGCATGGCAATTTCATGCTGACGACGCTCGATAAGGTCATCAGAAAACTCGATCACTTTGCCACAGCTCAGGCACACCAGGTGATCATGATGATGTTGGGTGGAGAGTTCAAATACGGCTTTGCCACTTTCGAAGTGGTGGCGGCTGACAATGCCGGCATCGTCAAACTGATTTAATACCCGATAAACAGTAGCCAAACCTATCTCTTCGCCGATATCCAGCAATTTCTTATATAAGTCTTCGGCACTGATATGCTGGTTTTCCGGTTCTTGCATCAGCTCCAGGATTTTGACTCGTGGCAGGGTGATTTTCAAACCCGCTTTCTTCAGCGCTTGATTTCCATCTGTCATGGCTAATCTCTTGATTGCAGAACCCTTGGTATTACACATAGGTTCGTCCGTGGATAATAGACCCCATTATATGTGTACTGTTCTAAAACTTAAACCTCTGATCCGGCTTTTGGTACTTCTGTGGGGTAACTTAGCTATAATCGGCATAATTTTGAATAAAAACAAGCAATTTAAGCATACATTTTGTATGGTTATACCAAGGCATAATTGCGCTGTTGAGTCGCTATTGGCAGGATGGCAGAAAAACAAAAGGATACCAGATGCATCGTCGAATCGTGATTTTAACCGGCGCCGGGATCTCTGCCGAGTCCGGTTTACGTACCTTCAGGGATCAAGATGGCCTGTGGGAAGAACATCATATCGAGGATGTGGCGACTCCTGAAGGTTATGAACGTGACCCTGAGCTGGTTGAACGTTTTTACAATGGTCGTTGGCAACAACTGCATTCGGGCAATATAGAACCCAACGCTGCTCATACGGCGCTCTCTCGCCTTGAGCAAGAGTTTGAGGGGGAGCTGCTTATTGTCACCCAAAACATAGACGATCTGCACGAGAGAGCAGGCTCCAGGCGCTTGCTGCATATGCACGGCGAGCTTTCCAAAGGGCGTTGTCCGCGCTCCCGGCAAACTTTTACATTGCACGAACCCTTCGGGCCTGAGAATACCTGCACTTGCTGTATTCCAGCTCAGCGTTTGCGGCCTCACGTGGTTTGGTTCGGTGAAATGCCTCTGGGAATGGATAGAATTCACGATGCGCTGGATCACTGCGATCTCTTCATTGCCATTGGCACCTCTGGCACAGTCTATCCCGCTGCCGGTTTTGTCGATAGCGCCAATCACCATGGTGCGCTCACCGTTGAGGTCAATCTGATGCCGGCAGACAGACACAGCCAGTTTCAGATCCATTTACAAGGAAAGGCCAGTGAGATGGTAGCGCCACTGGTGGAGCGTATTCTTGCGGGTCAGTCTATCTGTAACCAAACCGGGCATAACTGATGCCTGAGCCACGTACTATCGATGGTAACAGTCGCTTGGCGATCATCATGCGCGGTCTGCCGGGTAGCGGCAAATCCTACTGGGTTCGTCAGTTTATCCAGGAACTATCTGTAGAGCTTGTACAGTGTATTACTGAGAAGGGCCTTTGCTCAACCGACCGTTTCTTTTATCGAAATGAGCGTTATTGTTTCGATGCTGCGCGTTTGGCGGAATTTCATCAACTCAATCTGAGTCGTTTCATCGAGGCATTGGCAACAGGGGTGCCTGTGGTTATCTGTGATAATACCAACATGGCGCTGTGGGAGTTCGCTGCCTATCAAGCGGCTGCGAAGGCCTTGGGTTACCGAGTGCATATTCAGCAGATTGGTGATGTGGGTTGCAAAACACATCTGCATGAATGTGCCGAGCGAAATAAACATGGTGTCAGTCTTAAATCCATTCAAAGAATGGCCAGCCAATTTCAGACAATTTAAAAATAACTTCTTGGCGGGAATTAAAATATCTGGTTTCAGAAATTGCAATATATCGGTATAAAATGGTTCTACTAAAGAAATAGCCGAGTTGACTTTTATTTAAAACAAAGACAGTCGTTAATATTGTTTTTATTTTTAAGGTTATTTTAATAATAATATTAGTGTTAATTTGTTTCCTTGTTATATCTTGTGTCTTTGCTCACTCTTTTATTTTATTTTTGGTCATAATATCTTCACGGGTCAGGATAGACCCATTAATCATTATTATAACTTTCGCTTGAGTTTCGGGAGTCGAGGTTGTTCGCCATAAAACAAAGGCTGAGCAAACAGTATGCCTGTGCTTGGGTAGGAGAGAAAGATGACCATATTTAAAAAGAAAAGAGTTGCTTTGATGGTGATGGCAATACTGCTTGCAGGCTGCAGTGATGGTGATGATGGCCGAGATGGTGCGCCTGGTGAGCCAGGTAAACCGGGGGAACCGGGAAAACCCGGGACGAATCCTCCAGTAACCCAATCGGTTGAAACCCAAGTTAAAGTGATTAATTATACTTTGGGTGAGGGGACAATTACCTACGAGTTTGAAGTGACGGATGAAAATGGTAATTTAATTAATGACCTTACCAATGTTCAGGCCAAAGTGGCTGCTTTGACTGCCAAAGGTTTTATTCTCAATCGGGATGAAAATCCAATTAATAATGTAGAGGACAATGTTCATGTCGGCGGCGCGGTAACTCAGGGAACAGAAGGTGCCAAGTTAACTCAAGTAGATGATGGACATTATATATTTGAAGCGCCGATGGCAGGTGTTAATGCTGCCACTGAAGGCATTGTTTGGCTGCGTGTTGGCGATAATGATGCCATTGCCCGTTCAAAGGCATTGGTTGTCAATAAGCCGGAGGGTCAATTCAGTACTACCACTGAAGCCTGTTATGCCTGTCACGTGGACTACTCCCAGAGCCCACGTCGTCACGCCGGCTATGTGGCTGAAGGCATGGACGGTGAAGTAGATTTTATTGCCGGCTGTTTGGTTTGTCATGGCTCAGTCAGCAAAACAGTGACCAACGATGAGGGATTCTCTATCGGTGGTTATGCCAGCAATACCTTATCCAAGATAGGTCATATCAATCACAGGGAGTTCAGCAAAGACTTCAGCGTGCTCAACTGCAGCAGTTGTCATACAGATGCGCCTATTAACAGCAACTTTACCGGCCCTGGTTGTATCGATTGCCATGGTAAAGAAGGAACCCCGATAGGCGATATAGTGCCTTCAAATGGCCTGGATTTCCGTGAGCTGCATGAGCAGAAGGCCGGGATCACCAAGTTGCAAGCGCTGCGAGCGGCTTACACAGTTGAACTTTCTACTCCTGAATCCGATGGTGCCGGTGGTTGGTGTTCTACCATTAGTGTCAAGGATAAAGAGGGTAATCTGGTCAATATCGGCAACAACTATAATGCCGACCCTGCCGACGCCGGTTATGTTGCCGCCAAGCCGATAGTCTATGCCGGCGCATATCTGCATGCCTATGACAACCATGGCCTGGTGGGCCGCCCGGGCGCCCGTAACTCAGAAACCAAGACGGACAATGCCGATGGTACCCGCACTGTGTGTTATGCGGCGGCCAACATAGCCGCAGGTTATGAGAATGCCGGTTATATGTTCTCGGCGCGGGTGACTTTCTCCAGCGAAGGTTGGCAGGACTATGATGGCAAGGTACGTGGTCAAACTCGCGATCGCATTCGTGCCAATGGTTATGACGGCTCCATGGGGGTCTCCTTCACAGCTTACTCAGATGTCGTCAATCCGGCCGATGGCAGCAAGATCTCCGGCTTTGATCGGCGTCAGGTGGTGGCCGACAGCAGCTGCATTACCTGTCATAACGATGTGACTGCCTTCCACAAGAACGGTGAGTTCGATAACGGTGGTAAGGGTTGTATTGCTTGTCACGGCAACGGAATGGCCCGTACCAGTGCCGATTATGGTGCCGGCTTCGGTCCCATGATCCACAGCTGGCACTGGGGTAAGGGGGCAACCGTCGGTGAAGTGGCTCAGGATGCCGATGGTAACTGGAGTCAGACAGGAAAAGCCAACGGCGCCGCAGCGATTGCACCGGCCAGCAGTTGTGTGGCCTGTCACCAGGATGGCCTGTCGCTGGCCGCTGTGCCCAACCAGTATATTCTGGAGCCCGGCAGCAAGATGACCAGCCCGGTCACCGCAAACTGTTATGCCTGCCACACCAGTGATTCAGCCAAGGCACACATGAGCCAGAACGGCGGTGATATCAGCGTGGATATTCCGGCGGTTGAGTGGTTCAAGCAGCCAAGTGCCGAATCCTGTGCGACTTGTCATGACACAGGCAGAACCTTTGGTATCGATAAGTACCATAAGTTCTAATTAGCGTTTTATTGAGTAAACATTCCCTGCAAGGCTTGGTTTACCTCAAGACAAAGCGGCTCATTTGAGCCGCTTTTTTTGCTGTCCTGAGTAGAGTTGAGGTGTAGCGGGCTCAGCCGTGACTGACGAAGGCGCTGTCATCTTGATTTTGCTTGCTCGTCAGTGCGGCCACTTCCAGCATGGCCCGGCTCAGGCAGCTCAGCTCTTCTGTGCTGATACCATAGGGCGGCATGATATAGATGAGTTTACCAAAGGGGCGGATCCACACGCCGCGGGCAACAAATTCGGCCTGCAGCGCGGCGGTATTGACCTGTCTGTGCATCTCCAGTACGCCGACGGCGCCAAGCACCCGTACTGCTTTGACTTCCGGCAGTGCTGCTGCCGGTGCCAGTTCCTGTTTAAGCTGAGTTTCAATGGCCTTGACCTGAGCTTGCCACTCACCGTTTGCCAGCAGGGCCAGGCTGGCGCGGGCAGCACTACAGGCCAGAGGATTGGCCATAAAGGTTGGCCCATGCATAAATACGCCGGCAGGGGAGCTGTCTATGCCGGCCGCCACTTTATCGCTGCACAGCGTCGCCGCCAGACTGATATAGCCGCCGGTGAGCGCCTTACCGACACACATGATGTCCGGCGCTATGTCGGCGTGTTCGCAGGCAAACAGCTTACCGGTGCGGCCAAAACCTGTGGCGATTTCATCCAGGATCAGCAGTACATCGTACTTGTCGCACAGGGCTCTTGCTGCCTTGAGATAGTCGGCGCTGTAAAACCACATGCCACCGGCACCTTGCATTATGGGTTCGAGGATCAGCGCGGCGGTTTGTTTGCCGTGTTCGGCCAGCATGGCCTCGAGTCCGGCGATGTCATCTGCTTTAGCGGCTTCACCGAAGGGTGTACTCGGCGCCGGGGCAAACAGTTGCCGGGCCACATTGTCACCAAACATGGTGTGCATGCCGCCCTCCGGGTCGCAGACGCTCATGGCGGCGAATGTGTCGCCATGGTAGCCCTGCTTGACCGTCATGATGCGGTTTTTTTCTGTCTTGTTTTGTCCTTGCCAGTATTGCAGTGCCATCTTCAGCGCCACCTCCACCGCAATGGAGCCTGAGTCAGCCAGGAACACCTTGGTCAATGGCTCCGGGGTAATAGTGATGAGTTGGCGACACAGTTCTATGGCGCTCTCATGGGTGATCCCTCCGAACATCACATGGCTCAGGCGTTTGAGTTGCTCTTCCATGGCGCTGAGAATTGCCGGGTGGCTGTAACCATGGACGCAGGCCCACCAGGAACTGGTGCCGTCGATGAGCTCGCGACCATCCTCCAGCGTCAGGCGTACGCCCTTGGCGGCTTTGACCCCATAAACGGGTAGGGTGTGGCTCATGGAAGTGTAGGGATGCCAGATATGCTGACGGTCAAAACGATAATCTATGCTCATATATTAACCAAAGGTAAACCTGTGCAACTGGTTGGCGTTGACAGTGAGAGTGTCGCGGGTATGCTAACGAAAATAATTCAGGCCTTCAAGCAGCCAACTGAACCCGGAGCCCGATGGATTAATCGGCAAAATCGGCTTCAGCAACAAATAGATCAGACTCAGGTAACACAGAATATGTCCAATACAGAGCTGCGCCATGACTGGCGCCGCGAAGAGGTTGAAGCCCTCTTTGCCCTGCCGATGAATGATTTGTTGTTTCGTGCCCACAGCGTGCACAGAACCCATTTCAATCCCAATGAAGTTCAGGTCAGTCGTCTGTTGTCAATCAAGACGGGGGCCTGTCCGGAAGACTGCAAATATTGTCCCCAGAGCGCCCGCTACGACACAGGGTTGGAAAAAGAGCGTCTGCTGGAGATGGAAAAAGTACTGACAGAGGCCAGAAGTGCCAAGGCCGCCGGGGCGACCCGCTTCTGCATGGGAGCCGCTTGGCGTAACCCGCATGAGCGCGATATGCCTTATCTCAAGCAGATGGTGCAGGAGGTTAAATCCCTGGGAATGGAAACCTGTATGACTCTGGGTATGCTCAGCGAAAACCAGGCCAACGAACTGGCCGAAGCCGGGCTGGATTACTACAACCATAACTTGGATACCTCGCCGGAATACTATGGTGACATCATCACCACCCGCACCTATCAGCAGCGGTTGGACACCCTGGCCAATGTGCGCGCCGCCGGTATGAAGGTGTGCTCCGGCGGGATTGTCGGCATGGGCGAGCAGGCCACCGACAGGGCGGGTTTGCTGCAGCAGTTGGCCAATCTGGAGCAACATCCCGACTCTGTGCCTATCAATATGTTGGTCAAGGTGGCCGGTACGCCGCTGGATAGCCTGGACGACCTGGATCCACTGGAGTTTGTGCGCACCATAGCCGTGGCCAGAATCATGATGCCTTTGTCGCGGGTTCGCTTGTCGGCCGGGCGTGAAAATATGACAGATGAGCTGCAGGCCATGTGTTTCTTTGCCGGGGCCAACTCGATTTTCTATGGGTGCAAGCTGTTGACCACCGCCAACCCGGAAGAAAATGACGATATGAGCCTGTTCCGCCGTCTGGGATTGACCCCGGAGCAAGGCAAGGCCGCCACGGTTGAGGAAGAGGGCGCCGAAATAGCCCGCGCCGCGGCCAAGGCAGAGGCTATCAATAACAAGGCTCAGGGACAGTTTTACGACGCCGGAGCCCTGTAACTTGACCTCATTGCTGGACAAAATGGCCCGCCGCCGTGAGGAGCTTGCGCGCGGCGGCTTGCTCAGGGAAAGACGTTGCTTCGCCGCAGCGTCCGGCCGTGAGCGACTATTGCATCCTGTTGCCCAAGCCACAGGCAAACCATTGCTGGATTTTGCCGCCAATGATTATCTGGGCCTGGCCCGTCATCCCAAGGTCATCTCTGCGCTTGCCAAGGGGGCAACTCTCTATGGCTGCGGCAGCGGCGCTTCACCTCTGGTTTCAGGTTACAGCGAGGCGCATCTCAAGCTGGAACAAGGTCTGTGCCGGGCACTCGGTGCAGAAGCGGCGTTACTGTTCAGTTGTGGTTTTGCCGCCAACACTGCGCTGATGAAAACCCTGTTTAGCGCCGAAGATACAGTGATTGCCGACAAATTGGTGCACGCCTCCATGATAGATGGCCTGCGCGACTCAAAGGCCAAAATACGGCGTTTTGCCCATAACGATATGGCGGCCGCCACAACGCTTTTGGCCCGGCATCCCGGTAGCGCAGTGCTCACCGAAACCGTGTTCAGCATGGATGGCGACAGGGCGCCGCTTGGTAAATTGAGTCACTTGTGCCAAGAGCACGGCAGCCCGCTTATTCTCGATGATGCCCACGGCTTCGGCCTATTTGAGTCTTCACCCTTGCCGGTATTTGCCCGCTTGGTGACCTTTGGCAAGGCGCTCGGTGGTCAGGGCGCGGCGATTGTGGGCTCGCAGGAATTGATAGACTATCTGGTGGCCAATGCCCGTGAATACATCTATTCCACCGCGCTGTCACCCGCCTGCTGTATGGGCGTGCACGGGGCTCTGGAACTGATCCAGCAAGAGCCTTTGCTCGAGCGCCTCAACGCCAATATCGCTTTTTTTCGCCGCAGCTGCCAAGCGGCGGGGATCTCCTTGATGCCATCTGAGTCGCCAATTCAACCTCTGTTGGTGGGAGAGAGTGGCAGGTGTATGGCGCTTGCGGCAAGGCTTTTGGAACGCGGCTTCCTGGTGGGGGCGATTCGGCCCCCCACAGTCCCCCAAGGCAGTGCCAGACTGCGTATTACCCTGAGCGCCGAGCACAGGGAGCAGGATATACTGGCCTTGGCCTCGGCACTGGCGGAGCTGATGGCATGAGCAACATGAGTCATGAGCCTCTGGCCAATCATACAGGCCTGGTGCAATCCGTGCCGCTTGGGGATATCGCCGGGCGCTTTTCCAAGGCGGCAAGCGCTTATGAGCGCCACAATAAGGTGCAGCGTCTGACGGCCGAAGCCTTACTTGACTGGAACGATTGCCCACACTCAGGAAAACTGCTGGATATAGGTGCAGGTCCGGGCACGGCTTTTGCCACGCTCGGCCCCCAAAGTGTGACCGCCCTGGATATCGCCAGCGGAATGCTCAAGCAGCTGAAGGGAAACTTCCCCTATTATCAGGCTGTTTGTGGCGATGCCGAGCAGCTTCCCTTTGGCGACAACAGCTTTGATGCGGTTTATTCCAATCTGGCGCTGCAGTGGTGCGGCGATATTCCGGCCGCCTTGGCAGAGATTTTTCGGGTTATGCGCCCGGGCGGCTCGGCGCGCCTTGCCATAGTAGCCCGCGGCAGTTTGCCCGAATTACAGACGCTGGGGCTGCGAGTCAAGGCGTTTGCAGCCGAGGATATGTTGGCGCAAGCGCTGGGCCAGCATCCCTGGCAGAGCTTGCACACGCAAAGCCGCACCTTCCAGTGCCACTTTGCCAATCTCAGGGAATTGCTTTACTCCATCAAGGGGGTCGGCGCTTCAGTCGGCGCCGACAAAAACTCAGGCGCCGGGCTCAAGGGAAAGGGTTTTTGGCATACACTTAACGGGCAGGCCGAGGTCCTTAGAACGGACAAGGGATTGCCGCTGACATACAGGATAGTAATGGTTCAGGCTCGAAAATAACCATTGATGTTTTGGCTGTAGGGGTAGTTCAGCGATGATTTTTTTTGTAACAGGTACAGATACCGACAGTGGCAAGACTCAGGTCGGAGCCGCTCTGCTGCATAAGGCACGAGTCGAGCATGGCTTGAAAACCTTGGGGGTTAAACCTCTGGCCTCGGGTTGCCATAACACTCCTTACGGGCTGAGAAACCCGGACGCCCTGGCCTTGATGGATGAATCCACTCTGAAACTGCAGTACGACAAGGTAAATCCTTTCAGTTTTGAGCCGGCGATTGCCCCTCATATTGCTGCCGCCGATCTCGGCCTGGATATCAGCCCAGATGCGGTACTGGCGGCGCTGGATTTTACCCAGTTTGCCATGGCTGATTTCTGCCTGATAGAAGGGGCCGGCGGTTGGCGTTTGCCTTTGGGGGAGGGGCGTTTCTTATCGGAAGCGGTGCAGGGACTGGCTCTGCCCGTGATTCTGGTGGTCGGAATGAAGCTTGGCTGTCTTAATCATGCGGTGTTGACCCAGGAGGTGATCCGCGCCGATGGACTTGAAATCGCCGGTTGGGTCGCCAACCGCGCCGAAGCCGATATGAGTCGCTTCGATGAAAACCTGGCCAGCCTTAAAGACTTGATGCAGGCGCCGCTGTTGGGAGTGGTGCCGCATCTGGCTAATCCCAGTGCCGAGGCCATGTCTCAGCACCTGGATTTGAGCCCTCTGCTGGCCAAAGCGCATGCTTGAGCCCTGGAGTTAAAAAGCAGCAAGGCCCCGTGGGGCCGAGGTTTTTTTAGCTCAATAGATTGGAAAGATCACTGCCTACAGGTACGGGGATCTCCTGCTCTACACCGCTGAACAGATAAGCTTCCTTATCTCCCAAAAGACTCAGTTTATTGTCCTTAAGCAACAGGGCGCTGCCTTCCTGGATGGCCAGTACCGGCGTCTTGGGATCGACACAAGTAAACTCAAGCAAGCGCTGGGCCCGGGTTTCACCATTATGCCCCGGCGTTTTGTAGTTGCTGTAATGCGGATTGATTTGCAGTGGCAGCAGGCCAAGGGCACTGAATGATGGCGGCTCTATAATAGGCATATCATTGGTGGTACGTATGCTGAGGCCGGCAATATTTGAGCCTGCACTCCAGCCGATATAGGGTTTGCCGGCGGCGACTTCCTCTTTGATCAGATGCAGCAGGTCGTAGCGGTACAACTCATGCAACAGGTGGAAGGTGTTGCCACCGCCAACCAGAATGCCGTCAGCATCGCGAATGGCCTGCTTGGGGTCGCCATGTTGATGGATAGAGGAGATATCCAGCCTCAATGGTGCCAGGCCATTAACCACGGCTTCCAGATAGTTGTCGTAGCTCATGCTGACACCGGCATAAGGGATAAATATCCACTTGCGGGCTTTTTCTGCCATGGGCTCAATATAGGGCAGGGCATGTTCCAGGTAGGGGGTGTCGCCAGCGCGGGAGCTGCTGAGCAGCAGGGTATTTATTGTCATAATCGTCGCTGTCCTTCAGATTGATTTACGTTGCTTGATGGTAACAAAAAGCCTTTACACTCAACAATCGCCACAGGTGCTTTTGGTCGCGTTAAAAAGCCGCACTCGGCAATTGATTAAGTTTGATTTAATCAACTCTACCTAGACTGCTTCCTCTGCGTAGCCGGGGCGTTTAGGCAGAAAGCTAAACAATAATTTACCTTTTTCCTCTTGAATTCCCGCCAAGTGGACATATTATGTCTGCAATGACGCAATTCCGGTACAAGGGTACCTTACAGGAGCTGATATGAAGCGTGTATTTCTATTGATTTTGACTAACCTTGCCATTCTGTTGGTGGCATCGATTGTCATGTCTATTTTGGGTGTCAATACTCAAACCATGGGTGGCTTGCTGGTATTTGCGGCGATCTTCGGTTTTGGTGGCGCCTTTATCAGCTTGGCGATTTCCAAATGGATGGCCAAGAAAACTATGGGTTGTGAGGTGATCACTCAGCCCCGTGATAACACAGAGCGTTGGTTGCTCGAGACCGTAGCCCGTCAGGCGCAGCAGGCCGGGATTAAGATGCCGGAAGTGGCTATTTACCAATCGCCTGAACTGAACGCCTTTGCTACAGGCCCAAGTAAAAACAACTCTCTGGTAGCCGTGAGTACAGGTTTGCTTTACGGTATGAGCGCCGATGAAGTCGAAGCCGTACTGGCGCACGAAGTCAGCCACGTGGCCAACGGTGACATGGTGACACTGACCCTGATCCAGGGCGTGGTGAACACCTTTGTTATCTTCGCCGCCCGCGTGGTTGCCGGTATCGTCAACAACTTTGTTGCCAGCAACGATGAAGAGGGTGAAGGCCTGGGCACTATCGCTTACATGGCTGTGGTATTTGTGCTGGATATGCTGTTTGGTATTCTGGCATCCATTGTGGTGGCATACTTCTCCCGCATTCGTGAGTTCCGCGCCGACGAAGGTGCCGCTCGCCTTGCCGGTAAGAACAAGATGATTGCTGCCCTTGAACGTCTGCGTACCGGGCCGGAAACCGGTGCCATGCCGGCCAATATGTCGGCCTTCGGTATCAATGGCAAGCGTTCAATGACTGAACTCTTTATGAGTCACCCACCGCTTGAAAAGCGTATTGAAGCGCTGAGAAACCGCTAATAATTCAGCGATACTTTCTCTAAAGGAGACCTGTTGGTCTCCTTTTTTATGCGCTTGAAACGCTTATTGATACAGATGTTTATAGGTAAGCAAAATGTAAAATTCCGTAATTAACCGATGGTTACATGATTCAGCGCACATTTTGCTTTTGCGCAAGTTGTTAAAGTGGCGGCGACTCAGAATTAGTTTGCCAATTGGCAAAAGCTTGGCTAAGTTAATCCAAGTCGTGCTATTTACTGATAGTGAGACAAAGGTCATACCTGACATAAGAACCTTTGCTCGACTGTCATCATCGGAGGATATTATTGTGAGCAAGAAACTCTTAAGTGTGTTGTTCGGTGCCGGTTTGGCCGCGCTGGCCATGTCACCATCTGCTTTTGCAGAAGATCAGAAGCTGTCAGATTTCCACGCGGATATGGGTGGCTGTGAAAGCTGTCATGCCGATGGTTCACCTTCAGCTGACGGCGCCTATGAATTTGAACAGTGTCAGAGCTGTCACGGTTCGCTGGCAGAAATGGACGCGGTACACAAGCCACACGATGGTGCTTTGATGTGTGCTGACTGCCACGCTCCCCACGACATGAATGTAGGTCAGAAGCCTACCTGCGATAGCTGCCACGATGATGGCCGTACTTCGGAAAGCACTCTGAAGTAAGCGCATATCGCACGAATGACAACGCCGGCTTGATGCCGGCGTTATTGTTTCTGGCTTGCGCTTATCTCGAGCCCTGTATGGTGAGCCAAGATCTCTGTCAGTCTTTATCCACCGGCGTTGTTGGCAGATATTTATTGCCTGAAAACATAGCAGAAATAATACCGGGCTGACGCTTACGCTCGGCGTGGATCACTGCAACTATGTGCAGCAATATCAAGAGAAGCAACAGATATACGCTGTAGACATGTACTTTCCCTGCCAAGCCCTTGGCGCCCTTAATCGCTGCAGCTTTGTCTGGATTAACGCCTGTGTCATCATAGGGTTTGAGGCTGGCAGGCTCAACACCATCGGCGGCGATATATTCCTGAACCATGCCGCCCAGCGGTGGATAGAAGATGTCAGTACCGGCTCGCACCAAACCTGTCACCATAATCAGGGTCAGCAGACCAAACAGAGCGATGACCGCCAGTTTGCCCGCCGGATTATGGCCGAGATATTGTGGGTTTTCGCCTTTCTTGAGTGCTGCACGATAGCCTGCCAATTCCCCTTTTTTGGGGAGTAGTTTACCAAGACGGGCTTTGATAGGGCCGAATAATCCCCACAGTAATCTGAATGCCAGGTTGATGGCAAAGGCATAACCTATCCAGACGTGCAGTGTCTTTAAGCCGATTTTGGCGTCGAGACCACTGATCCCGAAGTCAGATTTGAACATCATTACCCCGCCGATGGTCATCATCAGCAGCACCAAAAGCAGGTTTATCCAATGAAAAAGGCGAGTAGGAAGATCCCAGGCCTTATAGCGAGACAGGCGCACTTCGCCCGCAGTATTTGTTTGCATATTTGATCCCCCAGATCTGTTTTACCCCTTTATGTTAACGTCTGTAGCGGCGCTTGTTCAGTTAACTCTTATTCATTTTGAGTTTTTGGTAGAGATCTGTGCTTCCATTTCAAGCAGTTGTCTATTTTGATACGCATGTTCCGGCTATGTAGGTTTCGAGTTTTTAGCTGAGGGCAGTCTAGGTTCAATGTGATGCATTGGCAGGGGGGGCCAGATCTGCTCTGTTGACGGAGCCGATGTCGACATGCTGCTGGATTTGGCTATAGTGGAGTCGGCCTTGGGCTATAAAATCCTTAAACAGGCCGCCAAGAGCCGCAGTTGCAAAGTGGTGTTACTGCATTATCCCAAAAGGGTGGAGTATGAATGCCTGTTGTTGTCGTCTGCAGTCAAGACCCATCTTTATCGGATGTTTGGCAAACTGAATGTAAACAATCGAGCCCAGGTGATGGCCTGGGCCCAGCGTCACTTGATGGCCGATGTGGCCGAGAGTTAGGGAAGGTGCGAATAAGTCCTCGCGGCACTCTGGCTTACACAGCAATTGGCGTTCAAGGCATCTGACTGAAGGCATGCCGGGGCCTGTCGAAGTCGGATAACGTAGAGAGCCGGTTGCTGTGAAAGCCCCAAAGGGCGTGGCTTACAGGCCTGCCTGCTGTGTTATGCTTCTTGCAAAGGACTAGGGCCATTTGCTGCGAACCACGCCTTGCATCCAGGCCTGTAAGCCGACGCAGAGCACGCATGGGACTTGTTCGCACCTTCCTTAACCCAGCCAGGCCTTGGCTTTGGCTGGTTCGGTGAGCTTGAGTGACACAGTATCTATTGCCGCCGGTTTGATAGGCAGCAGGCCTGTCATCAGTTCATCACGGCGGAAGAAGTGCAGCTCCAGACTATCGCCGGGCTCATATTGCTGCAGTTCATTTTCAAACAGAGCGCCGACCTGCAAACCATTGGCGGCAATCAACAGGTCTTGAGGCGCGAGCCCGGCGCTGTGAGCCGCGCTGCCGTTGGTCACACTCACAATCCTTAACCCCAGGGCTTCAGCCTTGTAGCGGGCTCCAAAGCCGATTTTTTGCCCTTCAACATCCCCACCGCCCTGATCCTGAGCGCCTTGGGCACTGCGAAGCTGCATCTCGATTCCGAATTGCGCCAGCAGGGGCGCCAGTGGCAACTCTTGGGTATTATCCAGAAAGGCAAATTCTGCGCTGGCATCCCGGCCAAGCAGCTCCTCATAAAGGCGGCGATGAGAGTCATCTTCAGTGCCTATCCCCTGGCTGCCAAAGGCCTGCCACAGCTTTTGCATCAGGTTATCCAGTGTGTATTTTCCCTGGGTTTCCAGTCTCAGAGTCAAGTCCAGATACAGGGCAAACAAAGCTCCCTTGGTGTAATAGCTGACGATGGCGTTGGCGGCGTTTTCATCCTGTTTGTAGAACTTGGTCCAGGCATTGAAGCTCGAATCTGTCAGGCTCTGCAACTGCCTGCCCGGCATGCGATACACCCGGGTCATGGTCTGGGATAACATCTCCAGATATTGCTCATTGGAAATCCTGTTGGCTCTGAGTGTCATCAGGTCATCATAGTAGGAAGTGATACCTTCATAAGCCCACAGCTGACGGGTGTAGCTCTCAGCCTCCAGCGCATAGGGAATAAAGCTGGCAGGCTTAATGCGTTTGACGTTCCAGCTGTGGAAGTATTCGTGACTGCAGAGCGACAGATAAGTGCGGTAATCCTTGTTGACCGGCATCTCCATACTCAGCGGCAGATCCTTGCGGGAGCAGTGCAGGGCGGTGGAGGCTCTGTGTTCCAGTCCTCCAAAGCCATTGCCCAATACCTGGGTCATAAACAGGTAGCGCTCAAACGGCGCTTCACCGAAGAGGCGGATCTGGCTTTCGCAAATAGCCTTGAGATCGTCAAGCAGCCTGGGCATGTGGCAGCGGTGACGCCCGGTCAGTATCACATCATGGCGCACGCCACAGGCTTCAAAGCTGCCGTGGGTAAAGGTGCCCATCTCCACTGGATGGTCGATAAGCTCATCATAGTTGGCGGCGCTGAAACGGCCGAACTGCCACTCTTCACCTTCGGTTCGACTCAGGGTTGTTGCCAGCTGCCAGTTGGCTTCCTCTTTGGGAGGCTGAATTTCCAGCTCCAGCGGCTCAAGCTCTTTGCCGGCCACCGCCAAAAAGACGCTGCTGCCGTTGAAAAAGCCGTGGGTCTGATCCAGGTGGGCGCTGCGCACCGACATATCCCAGGCATAAACCGAGTAGCGCAGATGCAGCGACTCGGCATTGGAATCTATCTGCCAGCGCTGTTTGTCGAGCTGAGTAATGCTGAGCGGACGCTCCTGCTCATCAAAGGCTTTAAGATCTATGATATTGCGACAAAAATCGCGAACCATGTAGCTGCCCGGGATCCAGGATGGCAACCAAAGTTCTTGTCTTGGGGCTGGTGCCTGAATGGTGATTTTGACCTCGAACAGGTGAGCGTGGGGATCTATGGGGCAAATCTGATAACTGATCATCTGATATCCGTGTGAATCGTTGGCGAGTGCCGGGAGCCAAATTGGGTGCTATCCGGCTGAGCATGGCGACAATGCTGCCAAAAAAGCCAGGCTGCGGCAATTACTTGCCGAGTTTTAAATAGCTTGGGGTTCAAATCGCCGTGGCCGATTACATCTCCGGGCCGAATGGTATTATACTGCCAAGAACACAGAGGTTTGGCCCTTGGGCCGAGCCTGAACCGACACACCGGAGTGGCAAAATGGCCGAAGAAACCATATTCAGCAAAATTATCCGCCGTGAAATTCCCACGGACATACTGTATCAGGACGAACTGGTAACCGCCTTTCGGGACATCAATCCCAAGGCGCCCACCCACGTGCTGATAGTGCCCAATCATCTGATCCCCACGGTCAATGACGCCAAGGCCTCTGACGAGCAGGCCATAGGCCGTATGGTGACTGTGGCCGCCAAGCTGGCCACCGAGGCCGGGATCGCCGAGGACGGTTATCGTTTAATCATCAACTGTAATGAACATGGCGGCCAGGAAGTGTTCCACATCCACATGCATCTGCTTGGCGGTAAAGCCTTGGGGCCTATGGTGAGTTCAGCGTCATGAAAGTCAATCCGGAGTTTTTCCCGCTGACGACCCTGGCTACCCGTTTCGTCAACCAGTTGGCCCAGTGCCGCCGCCTCGGGCTCAAGGTGCATGAGGCCAGTGAGCACCATGTACTGATAGAATTGCCTTACAGCACCGAGCTGGTGGGTTACCCTGAAACCGGGGTTATTCATGGTGGGGTTATCACTACTTTGATGGATACTGCCAGTGGCTGTGCCGTGGTTTGTGCCATCAAGGACAAATATGGTTCGCTGGAGATCTCGCCGACTTTGGATCTGCGGGTGGACTATATGAAGCCCGCTGAGCCCCACAAGCCGGTGTATGGTTTTGCCGAGTGTTATAAGTTGTCATCCAGCGTGGCGTTCACCCGGGCCATTGCCTATCAGGACAGCATAGACGACCCCATCGCCCATGCGGTTGGCTCCTTTATGCGGATAAGCCCTGAAATGATAGGGGATACTTTCCGCAAGGCACTGATGGGTGAGGAGACGAAATGACAGATCCCAAGGCATCCCTGGATGTAAAAAGCATAGTTGCCAAAGTGACAGAAACCAATGATTTCAGTCACTTGCTTGAGCATGTGCCCTACGCCCGCTTTATTGGCATGTTGGTTGAACGGTTTGGCGATGAACTGGTGTTTCGTCTGCCGGCCAAAGATGACAACATAGGTAACCCGGTACTGCCGGCCATTCACGGCGGGGTGATAGCCGGGTTTATGGAGATGTCGGCCATCATCCAGCTTATGGTGTTTATGCAAACCAGTAAGGTGCCCAAGGTAGTTGATTTTTCCATCGACTATTTACGTGCCGGTTATCATAAGGACAGCTTCGCCGAGTGCCGAATTACCCGTCAGGGACGGCGAGTGGCCAATGTCAATATCGACTGCTGGCAAACCAACCGCAAGCAGTTGATTGCAACCGCCCGGGCACACTTTTTGATTGATTGAGAATAAGGGATTGGCAGATGAAAAAAGTCTTGGTAATAGCAGCAACCCTGCTGGCTCTGGCAGGCTGCGCCAACCATACGGCCGGGGTGTATGCCAGCTCGACCGGTGAAAGCCGTATCGACAATAGCAGCTTTGCCCGCTCTGTAAGTGTCGGTGATCTTATGGCCAGAGGCGAGGGCGGCTTGCTCAGAGGCACAGCCACCATCAGCAGCAAAGTCGCTACCGATATGCGCATTCAATACAAATTCACCTGGTATGATGCCAGCGGCTATACCCTGGATGATGAAGGCGTGTCCTGGAAGTCGGTTAAGCTGCATGGTAAACAGCAGTTGCAGGTGAGCGCCGTGGCGCCGAATCCGACCGCCAGCCGTTTTGAGATCTATGTGCGCGAGGCCTTTTCAAACTAAAAGTTGCAACCTCGGCACCACTGCCGCCCGAGCCATTATTCCCGTTGAATGCTCAACACTCGGGAGTATTGGAGTGGGCGGTTTTTTTATGCCCTCGGGTACAATTTGGCAACCTGGCTCACTTTTGTTGGTAACTCGTGTATACTGGCCCGCGCCAAGGGGTGTTTACCGCATTGCGGTTGACTGAGATGTCGTATGACGAACCCTTAGAACCTGATCCGGCTAGTACCGGCGTAGGAATGGGCCACAATTCGTGCACTTTCAACTCGCTTTCTTATTGCCGGATCTCAAACTGTGAATATTTGAGGTCCTATGTCCAAGTTTACCGTACCTACTCTGCTTGCCAGCACCATTCAGATGTTGCTGTGGGCACCCGTTCATGCCGCCGATAATCCCGGCGTTGAAAATCAAGATGAGCAACAAGCCATGGAAGTGATAGTCGTCAGCGGCGACTTTCGTGGTCTGACGCTGGAGAAGATGCCCTCCAGCGTGACTGTTATCGACGAGCAGCGCATTGAAGATCAAGGCGCCGAGCATTTCGAAGACATGTTGGGTAACGTAGCCAACTTCAACTGGTCAGGTGCCAGCTCCCGGCCAAGATACTTCCAGATCCGCGGTGTAGGTGAGCAGGAGCAATACCAGGGAGCGCCCAACTCCTCTGTGGGCTTTATTATCGACGATATCGATCTCTCCGGGCTGGGCAGCGTTTCCAGCCTGTACGACCTGCAGCAGTTTGAAGTGCTGCGCGGCCCCCAGGGCACCAGCTATGGCGCCAATGCCCTGGCCGGTCTTATCTATCTCAAGAGCAATGATCCCACAGACGTGTTCGAGCACGGCGCCGAAGTCTCGCTCGGTAATGATAATCTGCAAACCTTTAGCGGCTTCAGCTCCGGCCCAGTGACTGATTCCGGCAAGCTGCTCTATCGTGTGGCGCTGCAGCAACACAAGCAGAACGGTTATCGCGACAACCTGTATCTGGGCCGTGACGATACCAATGAGCGTGATGAATTCAGCGGCCGTATCAAGCTGCGCTGGTACGCCACCGACAAATTGCAGGCGGACTTCACTCTACTGCATGCCGATTTTGACAATGGTTATGATGCCTGGACTTTGGACAATAACGGCTTCGATACCATTACCGATGCGCCGGGCGTCGACAAGCAGCGCACCACGGGATCCAGTCTCAAGCTGAGCTATACCGGCTTTGAGGCTTTTGAGCTGGTGTCCCTGTCAAGCTATGCCGCTACAGATCATCACCACGGTTACGACGGTGACTGGGCCAACCCGGATTACTGGGCCGGGAAAGAGTGCGGCGGCGCACCCTGTGAGTACGATTACACCTGGGATAAACGCGGCGAGCGGCGTACTCTGTCACAGGAGTTCAGATTCAGCTCCAACGAGGCCGGGCGGATTTTCGGCGGCAGCACAGACTGGCTGGCCGGGCTCTATTTTATGGATCTCGATGAGGACAATGATCTCTACTCTGAATCCAACGGCGGGCCGGATGAAGTGCTGACTTCCCGCTACAGCGCCAGTAACTATGCGGTGTTTGCCCAGTTGGACTCAGATCTGGGGGCGGGCTACAGCCTGTCTATCGGTGCTCGTCTCGAGCGACGTGAGAGTGACTACAGCGACAGCAAAGGTGATGCCTTTAGCCCATCGGAAAACATGTGGGGCGGCCATATCGCCCTGTCCAAGGCGCTGGCTGAACACCATGAAGCCTATGCTCGGATAGCCAGGGGCTACAAGGCTGGTGGTTTCAATATGACGCTGCCCCAGGAGCTGGCCGACAAGAAAGAGTTCGATACCGAAATCCTCTACAACTATGAACTGGGGCTGAAATCCAGCTGGGCCGATGGCTTGTTGGATACTCGTCTGGCACTGTTCTTTATGGACAGGGAAGATCAGCAGGTAGCGGCCTCGCTGCAGGATCCTGTCGATCCCCAGCGCTTTATTCTGTTCACCGAAACTATCGATCCCCAGCACTTTATTCTGTTCACCGAAAACGCCGGCAGCTCCAATAACTATGGCGCCGAGCTGGAAGCCAACTGGTATCCCACAGATTCACTGCAGTTCTACACCAGCCTTGGGTATCTGCAGACAGAATACGGTGATTACCTGTATCAGGGTAAATATGGCAACCCTGTGGATCTCAGTGGCCGGGAACTGGCCCACTCGCCGAGATGGACCTATAGTCTCGGCATGACCTGGCGCAATGACATGGGCTGGTTTGCCAACCTCAACAGCAGTGGCAAGAGTGCGTTCTATTACTCAGACAGCAATGACTCCCGCTCTGAAGACTATCAAGTGGTCAACGCCAAGCTGGGCTATGAGGCAGACAAGTGGTCGATTTACCTCTGGGGTCGCAACCTGTTCGATGAAAAATACGGCGTGCGCGGTTTCTACTTCGGCAATGAGCCGGATCAAAACTGGGCCAAGAAGCAATATATCCGCTACGGGGACCCACGCCAGATTGGTGTGACCTTCAAGGTCAAATTTATCTGATGGCATAAGCCGTTGTCGGCCGGGGTGTGTAGCAGTGCCCCGGTTCATTACAGGAGATGTAAAATGAAGTTAACTGCCGAAATCAGCATGTATCCGCTCCACGATGAGTATCTGGAGCCTATTCAATGGTTTATCAAGCGCCTGGACACTTATGCCAACATAGAGAGAACCACCAATGCCATGGCGACACAGGTGTGCGGTGATTATGCCGAGGTGATGGCCATGCTGGCCACTGAGATGCAGGCAGCGCACGAGAAATTTGGCAAGGCGGTGTTTGTCTGTAAATTTATCGGCGGTGAGCTGAACTTGGGCCACAGGGAATAACCCATGAGTGAATTCTCGCACTGGCTCGCCGAGGCCGGCTCTCAGGCCCAGGGAATGGGCGCTTGGGAAGCGGTAGCCGTGGTATTGGCCTTGGCCTATCTGCTGCTGGCCATGAAAGCCAATATCTGGTGTTGGGCGGCAGCCTTTGCCAGCACTGCCATCTACACTGTGCTGTTCTGGAAAGTCGCGCTGCTGATGGAGTCAGTGCTCAACGTCTATTACATGGCGATGGCGTTGTACGGATACTGGCTCTGGCGCCGGGGTGGGGAAAACCATCAAGGAGTGGCTGTGACCTCCTGGCCCTGGCAGCGGCACCTGGTGCTGATTTTGTTGACTGGGTTGGTGTCTCTGTTTGTCGGTCATATGATGGCGACTTTCACTCAGGCAGCCTTTCCCTACCTGGATGCGGCAACCAGCTGTTTTGCTGTGATGACGACTTTTCTGGTGGCGCGCAAAGTGCTGGAAAACTGGCTCTATTGGGTGGTTATCGATCTGGTGTCCATCTATCTCTATTTAAGCAAGGGCTTGATGTTGACCTCACTCTTGTTTGTGCTCTACGTGGGGATGGCGGTAGCCGGATACTTTATCTGGCGCGCCAGAGCCCAGGAATCCCGCGGTCGCGACTCCTCACAGCTTGAAAGCGGCGCGGCATGAAAGGCAAACCGCTGACAGAACTTGAGGCCAGTCTGGGTGAAGGTTTGAGCTGCGAGCTCAACGCCGCCCTCAAGCGGCTACAGTTGTGGCCGCTTGAGGGGGCCAAGCCGCTCACCCTTGGGCTAAGCAACCAAAACTGGCTCTTGCAGGCCGGCAGCGAGTTATTGGTGCTGAGAGTCAATTCCCCGGGCTCAGACCGTATCTGCGACAGAAACAACGAACTGGCATGTTGGCGGGTTGCCGAGAAGGCGAATTTGGCACCAGGGCTGATTTGGGTCAGCGCTGACAAGGGGTTATATCTGAGCCGCTTTATCGAACAAGCGCCGCAAGCCAACTGGCAGCAGTTACTCGCATCCAAAGGCGCGGCCGAGATCGCAAGCGCGGCTCATAATGCCTTTGTTAATCGCAACAGCTTCTCTGGCCTGCCTGAGCGCAAACATGATTCTAAGCATGATTCTAAACATGAGTCTAAACATGAACCTAAACATGAACCTAAACATGAAGTTGGCTCAGGCGCTGTATTGGGAGCCAGGCAAGGAAAATCACCTCAGGCCTTGCTGCTGGAGTTGCTGCTGGGGCTGAGAGCATTGCCGGCCCCCAAGCTCGAAATCAGTGTTGCCGAGCAGTGGCGCATCTATCTGGAGCGGCTCGATGACATGGCACTGAGCCGGGGGCAGCCTTCAAGCTGGCAACAGCGGCTCATGCAACTTCATTCGGCCCAAGGGTTATTCGAGCAGTGCAACACTCGGCTGGAGGCCTGCCTGCTGAGGCTGCAGTATTGTCACAGGGATCTCAATCCTCATAATTTGCTGCTGGCCGAGGATGGACTCAAGTGCGTCGATTTTGAATATGCCTGCGCTTCCCACCCGCTGTTTGAGTTGGCCGGGGTGCTGTCATCCCATCAACTGAGCGCCGATGGGCAACAGTGGCTCATCTATCACTATCTTGAGCAGCATCCGCATTTAACCGGCGATGCTCACCTGGCCGTGGCTGCAGCTGTCGATGTCTACTGGCTGTTTGCCTGCTGCTGGGCCTTGCAGATGGCCTGGGACAATCAGCAGCAGTCTTATCTCGACTGGTTTGATGACTTCTGGCATCTTGTAAAGCATCAATGAGTCAGGCAGGGAAGCTGTCGCCTGGTCTTAGCCAACTTAAAGAATTTAATGGATGAAACGCATTGTTATTGCCCTGGCGCTGCTTATTGCGCTCAGTGCCTGCTCCACCAAGGTCAGCTATTATTTCCTCGATTGGGCCATAGAGTGGCAGCTGGAAGATTATGTCACTCTCGACCGGCAACAGGAGCAGGCGTTTGACGCCATTCTCGACCCTTTTCTCGCCTGGCATCGCCGCCAGGAGCTACCCAGATACAGTGCCCAGTTAAAAACGCTGCAAACCGAGCTTGCCGATGGCACTTTAACGCCACAGAGTTGGCGCCATCATGTGGATACGGCAAGAGATCACTGGTTTCGGCTGTTTGCCCAGGTGTTTGACGATCTTTTGCCCCTTATCGCCTCTTTGAGTGACAAACAGGTCGCCCAGGTGATTGCCAAACTGGAGGCCGATGAGCAGGAGCTGGTGGATGAATACAAGGACAAGAACCAGGAACAACTGATTGAAGATGCGGATGAACGGCTGGAGGAGCTGTTTGCCGATTGGCTGGGGCGTTTGAGTGAGCAGCAAAAGGCCCTGATCCATGAGCACAACAGCCGCCGACTGGCGACCCTGGATATGTGGCTCGAGTATCGTCACGAGTGGCTCCGGCAGTTCAAACAAGCCTTGCTGCAACGCAGTGATTCTGACTTGTTGGCGCAGCGCTTGCGGCTGCTGATGACATCGCCCGATGAGCTCAAGTCAGATGTGCACAAGCAGAAATTGGCGCAGAACACGGAAAACTTCGGCATGCTGTTATTGCAACTGCACCAGAGCCTGAGTGAGCGCCAGCAAAAACACTTCAAGCGTAAGCTGGGCAACTTGATTGACGATCTGGATGAACTGAGTCAGGCATCGCCTTGAGTTGGCACAGCCCTGAGCTTATGAGGCAGACATAGCCCTGAGCTTATGAGGCAGACATAACCCTGAGCTTATGGGGTCGTAAAGCGGGTCTTTGGTCTGTAGAACGGGCATTGGACCATTTGTCCGCGAACCACGCCTTGCATCCAGGCCCGTAAGCGGACGCAGAGCAGGCATGGGACTTGTTTGCAGCTTCCTAAAGTAAAGACTGAAATAAAATCGCTTATTGCCGGGTCAACTGCAACATGACAGGAATACTCCCCGAATAAGGAGGTTTTCATGCAAGCCATCATTCAAACCTATGCGGCATTTTTGAAATCACTGCGACACTTCGATGGCCTGGCACCTTTGGCGCTGCGGCTCTATCTGGCGCCGGTGCTGGTGCAGGCCGGTTACAACAAACTCAGCCACTTCAGTGACACTGCGGCCTGGTTCGGTAATCCGGACTGGGGGCTGGGCTTGCCCATGCCTGAAGTGATGGTGGCGCTGGCCGCCGGGACCGAATTTTTTGGTGGCTTGCTGCTTCTGCTCGGGTTGGCCACTCGGCTGGTGGCTATCCCCATGAGTATTACCATGTTGGTGGCGGCCTTCAGTGTGCACTGGTCCAACGGCTGGCTGGCGATTGCCGATCCCTCATCCTGGCTCGCAAACGACAGGGTGATGGCTTCGGTGGAGAAGCTTGAGCGGGCCAAGGGGATACTGCAGGAGCACGGCAATTACGACTGGCTTACCAGTTCGGGTAACCTGGTGATCCTCAACAACGGCATTGAGTTTGCGGCTACTTATTTCATTATGCTGTTGGTATTGCTGTTTATGGGCGGCGGCCGTTACACCAGTGTGGACTATTTTATTGGCCGTAAATGGCTGCCCAAAACCGCTAACCTCGGCTGATTGTTGCTTAAAACAAGTCGTCCTGCTTTTTTGCCTCTGGCGATCCGGGGCGGATTTGGTATCCTGTGAATTCATTGATATCTCAGCTGAGGATCGCGCATTGGACGCACTTACTCTTCTTCTTACCCGTCAATCATGTCCACGACTGCAGGCTCCGGCGCCGAATGAGGCGCAACTGAAAATTATCCTGGATGCCGCGGCCAGAGTACCGGATCACGGTGGCCTGGCGCCCTGGGAGTTTATTATTGCTACCGGCGAAGGGCTCAATCGCCTGGCGGATATTTTTGTGGCGGCCGCAACAGCAGATGGTGCCGACGAGGGCTTTATCAACAAGGCTGCCGGTATGCCGCTCAGGGCGCCTATGGTGATAACCGTGGTTGCCAAGACCAAAGATCATCCCAAGGTCCCTGAGTTGGAGCAGCAATTGGCAGCCGGCTGCGCCGTGATGGCGATGCAGCAGGCCGCATTTGCCCAGGGGCTTGGCGGAATATGGCGCACTGGTGCCTTTGCCTTTGACTCTACGGTCAATACGGCGTTGGGGCTTGATGGCAGCGATCAGATAGTGGGTTTTCTCTATCTGGGCACCCCTGTGGTTGAAGCGCCGCTCAAAGCCACCAAAGAGGGCAGCGCCTTTGCCCGCTATCTCTGATAGCTGCCGGACACTCAATGGCGGAGAATTTGCCATGAGCTAAGCTCATGGCATCAAGCTATTACATTCAGTTGCCTGTGACCGCAACCCCCACTTCCAGGCGTTCAAACCAGTCGAGAAACTCAGGTATCTGCTCGCCCCTGAATATCCGTCCGTGCTGCGGACATAAATAGTCCAGCTCCAGCTCTCTCACTCTGGCTATCCAGTCCTGTTTGGCGCGGTTGGAGGGCATCCATCTTTGATGAAAAAAGCGCATCTTCTCGGTATGACGGCCAAAGTCATCGACAAACAGCCCGGCATCCGTGTCTTCCAGTGCCGCACCTATATCGCCTGACATAAGTATCTTGCCGACAGGGTCGTAGACATGAAAATTGCCGGAAGCGTGCAGATAATGCGCCGGGATAAACTGCACCTCTACGCCATCAAGCGTCAGCTTGCCGCCTTGATCTTTAATGGCCTGGTATTGGATATGCTCCATCCCGAAATGGCGGATGAAACCTTCCCAAATCCAGGGCGCGTGCAGCTGGGCCAGCTCCAGCGTCTGATCCCACAACCCCAGGGAGGAGATGATATCGGGATCCTGGTGGGAGGCGAATAGATGGGTGAGCTGCTCTATGGGGATGTGACAAACCACATTGGCCAGCATGGGGGCAAATAGCTCTATGCCCCCCGGGTCCATCAGCAAAGCCTGCTCGGCAGTGACCAACATATATTGATTGGTGTCTATGATGCCGTCGGGTTTGTCCGGATCCCGGCCAAAATAGATCCATTTGTGGCTATGGGTTTCCAACAAGAGTTGGCTCTTCATCCCTGTACTCCCTTATTGTTCAAGTAATTGAATCGCCTTATCTACCTGAGTGCGGATCGCGCCGGCAGCAGCATCGACCCGGTTGGCAACATGGTTGAAAGTGGCCTGATCGGCGGGTTTTATCCGGCAGGCTTCGATGCGGCACAGCGAGGCCAGCACTTTAGCGGTTTTCAGCTGCTGGCAGAGCTCTTCCAATTGCAATTCAATGTCCAGGCTCAGGCGTTTGCACTGCTGCTCAAGGGCCGTAAAGTGTTGGCTGTTCTTCTCCAGCGCCGGCATGATGCTGTCGCCATAACGGGCTTTGCGGGCTTTCTCCCTGGCGCGGGCAAATTGCAGCATCGCCTTGCGGACTCTGGTCTGCTCGCTGGTCAGGCGGCTGATGGTCTGCGCCAGATGATTGATTTTCGCGGCTGAGTGGGTGGTGAAATGCGCCAGTTCGTCGATGGAGTGGGTCAGCGCCTTGAAGCCCAGTGCCATGCTGCCGGCACGAATCGATGCCGCCTGGGCATTGCTGGCGATAATATTGATCTCTTTGCAGTGGCCCTGAGTCTTTTCCAGTTCGGCGGCTATGATGGCGGCACGAACATAGAACTGACGCGTTGGTTGACGTTCTGATCCCATAATTCACTGTTTTACAGTCATAATCCTGTTTGAGAGTATAGAAGATAATTCACTTCCCAACCGGCGCGAGCCGATTTTTCCCGTCAATGGATTCAAGCCATAACTCAAGCGCTTGAATTTGCACTTTGTTTAGCTTGAAGAACCGCTTTGAGAATAGATAATTAGTGTTGTAACCATATGAATTAAAAGTTTTATTTTGATTGTCAGCCTAAATCGAATGCTCTAGTATCCGCAACTATCAGAACCAGCCCCTGCTTTATTCGAGTGGGGGCTTTTTAGGTTGTGGCTTTGTCAGTACACAGGCAACAACAGCCGCAGCATTTCAGAGAGGATACCCATTTGGTTTCGCTGTTAGACGATGAACTATTGGACAGGATTGCCGATGCACTTACGGACAAGGGATACATAGTGCTTGAGGATGTGCTGCCGGAGACATTGAGCCGCGCGTTGCTGGATAAGGTTAACCACTCGCCGGTAGAGAGTTTTCGCTGGGCTGAAATCGGCCGTGGCAATGAGCGTGTTCGCGAACAGGAGATACGTTCAGACAGGATCCGCTGGTTGCATGAAGCACAACAACCGGATGCCGACTATTTGGAATACATGGCCTGCTTGCGTCATGGGCTTAACCAGCGCCTGTTTATGGGGCTATTCGATTATGAAAGCCATTACGCCTTTTATCGCCCTGGTACTTTTTACCGTAAACACTTAGATGCGCTGCGGGGCAGTCGCAACCGGATTTTGACCACGGTATTTTTTTTGAACCCCGATTGGCAACAGGGTGATGGCGGTGAGCTGATGCTCTATGAAGAGGACGACGCTTTGCTTGAGCAGATCCCGCCGAGAATGGGCACTCTGGTGATCTTCCTGAGTGAGCGTTTCCCCCATGAAGTACTGCCAACCCATAAAGATCGCGCCAGCATAGCCGGTTGGTTTCGGGTAGCCGGTAGCTATGAACTACCATAAATAACACTACTGGCATGTTGCCTCTGGGCGGTATTTTTGAGCACAAGCTAAATCCAGGGGCATCAGGCTTATGCAGTAGCTTCAGCTAACACTCGGTGAGCGGAGAATCTCTTCATCTACCCAATGGAGCAGTTTTTTGATGGCTTTGGATAGCACTTGGTTCTGGCGCACTATATATCCCAGGCTGGCCGAGGGGAAACTGGGCAGTGGCGTCATGCAGGACTGTAGGTTGAGTTTGGGATGCAGGGCAAAGTCCGGCACTATGGCAATACCGAAACCGGCTTCGGCCCAGTCTATTTGGGCATCCACGCTGCCCACTTCCATGATGCGATATTCCGGTAGTTTGAGCTCGGGAAGCGCCGGGTCAATCAGATCCCGGGTGCGGGTATCATGTCCCAGCAGTATCAAGGTAGGTGCTTCCTGCGGGCTTGGGACTTTACCCTTCTGCCAGGTCTTGAGATCATTGCCCAAGGCGTACCATTTTACTTGTTTTAGCTCGGTAAAATGCAGCGGCTGACTCTCTTTTTGCGCCATAACAAAGCCGAGATCGGCCTTGGCACTTTTTACCAGGTCTGCTGCCTGGGAGGAGGTGGTGTTCAGCAACGTCAGGTCGATGCCGGGGAATTCGGTTTTGAACGACTGAAAAGGGCCTATCAGCAGCCATCTGGAAATGATATCGCTGGCGGCTATGGTCATGGTGCCCTGGCACAGATCATTGATGGCGTTGAGATCGGCCTGGCAGCTTTGCAGCTCCATCAGGGTGTTGTGTGCACTCCTTAACAAGCGCTCACCGGCTTGGGTCAGCCGAAATGGATTACGCTCAATCAGCTTTACCCGGGTGGTTTGCTCCAACTGCTTGATATGCAAGCTGACATTGGGTTGAGTCATATGCAGCTCATTGGCTGCCTTGCCGAAGTGTTCCAGGCGGGCCAGGGTGACAAAGGTCTTAAGCCAATGGAGTTCGAGCATAGCAGCCTCTTTAAGGGTTTTTTAAACGGTACTTTTGACGTTTGAGGGGCAGGCGCTTTATGGTTGGCGGCTTGGTCATGGCAATTGCCCACTATCTTCGATTCCGATGCAAAATATCCTGATATGGATTTCTTATCAAGCTTATAATGATTATTAATTTTTCTTATTCATGCCGTGGTCATAGGATAGACAGGTTTTTGTTTAGGAGAACTGGAAATGTCGTCTATTGTTGTAGTTGGTGCAAACTGGGGTGATGAAGGTAAAGGCCGTATCGTGGACTATCTGGCAGATAGCGCGGCGGCGAGTATACGTTTTCAGGGCGGCAACAATGCCGGCCACACAGTTGTGAATGACTTTGGTACATTCAAACTGCATCAACTGCCTAGCGGCGTATTCAATCCAAGTTGTTTGGCGGTATTGGGTCCCGGCATGGTGATAAGCCCGGCGCCACTTTCCGAAGAGATTGCCGAGGTAAAAGCCGCCGGCGTCAATGTCAATCTGTGCATTTCCGACCGGGCGACTCTGTGCCTGCCAATCCACGCCATTGAAGATACTCTGGAAGAAGAGCGTCTCGGTGACGGCGCTTATGGTTCTACCCGCCAGGGCATTGCCCCGGCTTACGGTGACCGGGTAATGAAAAAAGGCATTCTGGTGGGTTGGTTGAAGCAGCCTGAAGTACTGCGTGAACGTATCCAGTTTATGCTGGACTGGAAACTGCCGCAGCTTAAGGCGCTGTATCCCTCTTTTGAATTTTCGCAAACCGCAGAAGAGATGACCGCCTGGTTGCTGGAAGTGTCCGCACCTTGGCGTGATGCCATCTGCAACGTGAGTGAGCCGCTGAAAGCGCTGCAGGCAAAAGATCAAAACCTGCTTTTTGAAGCCCAGTTGGGCGCGGGTCGTGATCTTGTTTACGGTGAATACCCTTGGACCACTTCTTCTAACGTGACCGCTGCTTATGCCGGTCTTGGCAGTGGTTTACCGGCACTGCGCCCCGAGCGGGTGATTGCGGTAGCCAAGTCCTTCAGCTCCTCCGTTGGAACCGGCACCTTGATCACCGCCATGGAAGAGCAGGACAACTTCCGCGAAGCCGCCAATGAGTACGGCGCGGTAACCGGGCGTCCCCGTGATATGGGCTATTTCGATGCTGTGGCCACCCGCAACGGTGTCGAGCTGCAGGCGGCGACCGAAGTGGCGCTGACCAAGCTGGATTGTTTGAGTGGGATGCAGGATCTGAAAATCTGCATCGATTATCAGGGCGATCACAGCGAAAACCCGATTTGGCCACAAACCTCTGCTTTGGCGCCTGTTTATGAGCAGATGGAAGGCTGGAGCGAAGACATCACGGCTTGCCGCACCTTTGAGAGCCTGCCACTGGCGGCACAAAAGTACGTGCAGCGGGTTGAAGAGCTGATGGGTGTTCCGGTGAAAATGATCTCTGTTGGCCCAGAGCGGGCGCAGATGATCCTGCGTTAACAAGGTTGCCTGTTTATGCCCAAGTCTCTCCGTGTGTGACATAGTTAAGGGAGGCTTGGGCATCATAGTATTTGTTAATTGACCTAGCTTTATTTGGGTCATTGTGCTTTCTTTGCTGTTAGCTATTTCCCCTCCGCATTGCAATTTATTGCCGTGCCCTTTGAACTGACCTGCTGTTATCATTGGCTTTGATTTTTACAGTCGTTTTGAAAGAAACCATTTGTTAACATTTAATCTGGTTTAATGATTTATTCATGTTAGTCTGGTATTTAAACAAGCGTTAAATCATTATCTTGCATTATTAGGGAGGCAAATCATGGGACTGGAAGCATGCTTGACCGGAGAACATGTGATCCTCGAACCTTTGAGTCAGGATCATCTGCCGGCGCTGTCGTTGGCGGTTGCCGATGGTGAGTTGTGGCGCTTGTGGTACACCAACGTGCCGCATCCGGATGAGATGAAGGACTATATCCAGCAGGCTTTGGACAGTGAGCAGCGCGGTGAAGCCTTGGCCTTTGCAGTACGTAGCCGAGACAGCGGTGCAATTGTTGGTTGTACCCGCATTTGCAACTGGGATCAGGCTAACCGACGGCTGGAGATTGGGTATACCTGGTATGCCAAGAGTGTGCAGCGCAGCGCCATCAATACCGAAACCAAGCTGTTGTTGCTGGAGTACGCCTTTGAGACTCTGGATGTGATGGCGGTGGAGTTCAGAACCCATTTTCACAACCAGGCTTCGCGGGAGGCCATCACCCGCCTGGGGGCCAAGCAAGATGGCATCTTACGCAATCACAGACTGCTCAAGGACGGCAGCGTCAGGGATACAGTGGTTTATTCCATCATTGACAGCGAATGGCCAGAGGTGAAGCAAGGCCTCAAGGACAGGCTGGCATTTTACAGTGATCAGTACCGTGTCGAACTCGCACAGTGAGTAAGCGCCACTTAGGACAATATTGAATCGAAGGGAAACCATTCATGCTAAAGCAAGTTATTCGGGCACAGTCACAGGATGCCGAGATTATCTCACCGCTGTTTGATGAGTATCGTCAGTTTTATGGTTATCCCAGCGAGCCCGAACTGGCGTTAAGCTTTATCAGCCAAAGGCTTAAGCGGGATGAATCCGTGATATTTTATCTGCCGGATGAGCAAAACCAGGCTTTGGGGTTTGTGCAGCTCTATCCCGGCTTTTCTTCGCTGCGGGCGGCGCAGCTGCTGATCCTCAATGATATTTATGTTACTCAACATGCCAGGTGTGTCGGCATAGGTCGTGCGCTGCTCGATGCCGCGCTGAATTATGCCAAAGCACAGGGCATTGATGAATTGATCCTCGAAACCCTGCGTAATAACGTCAGGGCGCAGGCGCTCTATGAGTCCATTGGTTTTGTCCGGGACAATGAATTTTTCCATTACAGTCTGACTCTAAAACCTTGAAATTCATCAGGCACTAAAGTAGCTTGCCTTCATCGATATCAAGAGGATCACCAAGATGTCCCCAAAAACTGCTTTGTCTGTCGTCGCTGTTATCGGCTTTTTTTCCAGTGCCAATGTGCTCGCCGGCCCCGCCGAGGAGGCCTTTAGCGCCGAGTTGCAACAATGCGCCGCCTATTATCAGATAAGTTCTGAAGCCATCGGGGCAATGAATGCACCTCAGATGGCCGCCGTTGGAGATAGACTCAAGCAATCTGCCAAGGATGCCGAAGCTTTAGCCGCCCAGTACAGTTCGGCGCAAGATGCCGAGAAAGGCGTGGCAGCAGCCCGTGCCGAAATGCTGGAAACCATGGGTAACAGCAAGAGTTTGGGCGGTTTGATGAGCCAATACAAAGACAGCTGTAAAACCATCTTGGCCGAGCCGCAAAAGCGCCTCGACTACTGGATAATGGCTAACATGTGATGCAATAAAATGCGGCCGCCGCCTGTCTCTTTGTCCAAGGAAGGGAGGCAATATGCTTTTGAGTCTGTTACTGGCCGCTTTTATCATCTTGCTCGCGCTCGCGATTGAGTCCTGGCCCAGGATCCGCTCCTATGCCCGCGAACGCCGGCAAGGCGGCCTGTGGTCACTGGAAAACCATAGCCGCGCCAGCGGCCGTGAACAGCAAGGATGCTTTGCGGATCTCAGTTTCACACCTTTCCTGCTTACTGCCAGTCTGGCCTTGATAGCCTGCGCATTTGAGTTGATGCCGGAAACTTATGTATTTGGTTTAATACTCTTTATTGTTCTCAACCTACTACTCTTGATGGTCTGGCATCTCTATGCCAGACTGCTTGGCGGGCAAAAAAGTGGCCAGAGCCTCTTGCCGCCGCTGCTTTACGGCCTCGCGGCCCTGTTTGCCTGGATGGGGGCTATGCCGTAAGTCAGGCCCTAAGCCCTATTCCAAGGCAAGAATTCATGAGCCCGGCCCGAATTACACCAAGAGGCGTTGCATCGGCCTCAAGCTGTTTGAGGGCATCACAGCATTGGTTCTCGGACGCTGAAATGTCAGCTTACAATTAGCTTGCGGCCCGGCGCTGGAATTTGGCATTAAATAGGGAACTTGCACCTTTATCCAAGGTTCAAAGCTGCAGACAATAACAAGGAGTGGTTGAGCGCCTGTCGCAATACCCACCAAGAGCAATGATAAAGCTTCAACAACTTTGCAAAACCTATCAGATGGGCGACGCCTGTGTGCGTGCGCTCGATGAAGTCAGTTTCGACATTCAAGCCAATGAATTTGTGGCCATCATGGGGCCTTCAGGTTCAGGCAAGTCGACGCTGATGAATATCATCGGCTGCCTGGATAAACCCAGCAGTGGCAGTTACCTGCTCAATGGCGAAGAGGTGGGACAACTGGATGACGATGCCTTGTCTGCGGTGCGTAACCGCCAGATAGGTTTCGTATTCCAAAGTTTTCACCTCTTGCCGAGACTCACGGCGCTGCAAAATGTGATGCTGCCGCTGCGATACAGCCCAGAAGGGCAGGGCGATGAAACCCACGCCATAGAATTGCTGAGGCGTGTCGGACTGGGAGAGCGACTGGATCACAGGCCCAACCAACTCTCCGGCGGTCAGCGTCAGCGGGTGGCGATAGCTCGCTCCCTGGTCAATCGCCCGGCCATTTTACTGGCCGATGAGCCCACCGGGGCGCTGGACAGCAAGACTTCGCTTGAGATCATGGCGCTGTTTACCGAGCTGCATGCCGCAGGGCAAACCATCATTCTGGTGACCCACGAAGAGGAAGTGGCCGCTTACGCCCAGCGGGTTATCCGTATGCGTGATGGTTGCCTGCAGAGTGACAGGAGGGCTAATGCGGCCTGATTCTCTTTTACTTTTGAGCCTGGCGGTCTCTGGCCTGACTTTTTCAAGCTTGGCTGTTTCAGAAATCGCGATACCGGCGGCGGCCGGCTCGTCTTCTTCGATAGTTTCTCCATTGGAGCCTTTAACGGACAAGGGAGCGGACGCCAAGTTGCGGCCTGCCGCGCAGCTGCTACTGACAGGTAAAGTCAGTTCCGCCAAGTCGCAGACCTTCAGCGTCCCCAAGGCCGGTGATGCCTGGCGCTATCAAATTCAGTGGATGTTACCCGAGGGCTCTTTGGTCTCTCCCGGGCAAGTGGTGGTGGTGTTTGACAAGAGTCAGGTGGCCAACCAGATAGAACAGTTGGAAGCCAGCATGCTCAGGGTGTCGGCGCAGGAGCAAAGCCAGACCATAGAGCTCAAATCCAAGGTATTGCAAGCCAGGTTCGAGCTGAAAAAGCAGTTACTGGAGCAGGAAAAGGCGCAACTGGTGGCGGCCGTGCCGGCAGATTTTATCGCGGCCAAGGAATACGCCGACAATCAGTTTAAGCTGCTGCAGCTAAATGCCGAGGTGACCAAGGCCAAGCAGGCACTGGCCGAAGCTCTGGATACCGAGAAGGCGACTCTGGCACAGCTGAAGATTGATAAGGAAAAGGCGGCGCTCGAGTTGGCCCAGGCCTTCAAGGACTTGGACAGCCTGGAGCTGAAAGCCGAAATCGCCGGCCCTTTGCTGCTTGGACGGGAGCCTTGGAGCAATAAAAAATTCGAGGTGGGAGATACGGTGCAAGTGGGGCGACAAATCGCCACTGTGCCTGCCATGGAAGATCTGGAAGTGATCGCCTGGGTCAATGAGGTGGATGTGGATCGCCTGAAACCCGGGCAAGCCGTTACCATGCGTCTGGATGCGGAAATTGAGCGCGCCTTTCCCGGACAAATTGCCAGTATCGGTCGCCAGGCCATCAATCTACCGGCCTGGGGCCGCAGTAACTGGTTTGAAGTGGGGATCCGTTTCAAGGCGCCTGAGGATATCGCCATGATCCCCGGCATGAGTGTACTGGTGGAAACCGGAGGCAAACATGAAGCGCTTTAGTTTGGCCTGGCTGGCACTGCTTGCGCTGAGCGCCTGCAGTGATGGGGTGAGCACTCAGGTAGTGCAGGGGCCTTTGAGTCAAAAAATAGAAGTCACCGGCGAGCTGGTGGCGGCCGATACCGTGTCTTTAATGCCGCCTGTGATGCGGCGGATCTGGCAATACCAGGTCAAGCAGCTGGCGCCGGAAGGCAGCGAGGTGGAAAGTGGCGAGATGGTGGCTCAGTTGGATACCTCGGAACTGACTCAAAGGCTGTCGGTCAAATCGGCCGAGCTTGAGGCTACGGTGCAGGACTTGCAGACCTCCAAGCTGCGTAATGCCAAGAAGATGGAGGAGCTCAAGTTGCAACTGGCTGAGGCCAAAATGGGTTTGGACAAGGCCGAGCGTAAGTTTGCCCTTTCTGATGACACTGTTGCGGCGCTGGATAAAGAAAAGTACCAGCGTGACGCGGTGATCGCCCGTGACAAGGTGGCTCTGGTGCAGCAGCAACTGGTGCTGGAGGCCCAGAGCGCCCGGCAACGGGAAGCCATGCTCGACGGAGACAGGCAGAAGTTCGCCGCCGAAGTGGCGGCGCTGAAAAAGGGTATCGCCTCGATGACCTTGGTGGCGCCCCGTGCCGGTATGGTGGTTTATGGCAACGATCCTCAGGGCAACAAGCTCAAAGAGGGCCAATCTGTGTTTGCCGGTGATGTGGTGTTGTCCATTCCTGATCTCGACAGCATGCAGGTCAATATGGCGATCCCTGAGGTAGAAGCCCGCAGAGTCAAACTGGGCCAGCAACTCAAAATCCGTCTGGATGCCAATCCTGATAAAGTATTTACTGGGAAAATCAAAGAGTTGGGTGCAGTTTTTCGTAACAAAAGCCAGGAGGTTCCTCTGGTGGTGTTCGATGCGGTTGCCAGCATAGACGAGCCGGATACCGAGTTGATGCGCCCGGGAATGACCGCCAAGATCAGCATAGAAATTGCCGATGACAGCCAGCGGACTCTGGTGGCTCAGGATGCGGTGCATTATGAGGCCGGTCATCCTTATGTGCTGCTGGACGGGTTCTTGGGGGCTCGCAAACAGTCGGTGCGGGTCGGTGCCATGGGGGGCGATCAGGTTGAAATACTCTCCGGCTTGCAAGTGGGCGATGAGGTATTGCTGCCATGAAGAATCATTCGCTAATCACCTTTGCCTTGATAATGCAGGCCTTGATAGCCTTGGCCTTGAGTGGCTGCCAACCGAGCAGTAATGATGGTGTGCTCACCATGACAGTCAGTCGTGGCGAGTTTCAGGTTAATATCCCCGCCAGCGGTGAGCTGGAAGCGGCGCATTCCACTCCCGTGGTGGTGCCCACGGGGTTACGTGGGCCTCAGTCCCTGGCCTGGATCCAGAACAACTTTACCCAGGTCAAGGCCGGTGATGTGGTGGCCAGGCTCGATGATACAAGGGAGTCGTTTCGTTTGCAGATGGAAGCCTTCGACTTTGAGCGCCTGGCGCAGGATGCCAAGATCCAGACAGAGAAAGATCTCACCTTGAGCCAGAGTTTGACTTTGGGAAGCAAGGTCACAGGTAATGAGCGGCAGTTGGCCGAGCGCTTTTTCAGTGCGGATGAGCGGGTTTACACCAAAATCGATATCATAGATCAGATGCGCAACAAGGAATATCTGGATGCCAAGCTGGATTATTTCCAGTGGGGCGGCACTCAGCACCAGGCGCAGGCCGATGCCGAGCAGGCGCTTATCAAGCTGAAACAGAAAGGCCATCAGGCCAAGATTGACAGGTATCAGGGCAATCTGACACAGATGGAGATTATCGCGCCGCACGACGGGCTGTTTGTCTATCAGGCAGGCTGGGATGGCGCCTTTCCCGTGGTGGGGGACATGATCTGGTCTGGATTCCCCATAGGCATATTGCCGGATACTTCCGTGATGCAGGCAAGAGTCTATGTGCTTGAATCGGAAGCTGTGGGGCTGGCCATCGGCAAGCAGGCCACAGTGACTCTGGATGCCTATCCTGAGAGGCCTTTTAGCGGCACTGTGACCCAGGTCGATGCGCTGGCCAAGCCCAAAGACAGAGATAGCCCGGTGAACTATTTCCAGTTCACCATCAGTCTGGAGCAAACTCTGCCGGCCATTATGCAGCCGGGAAGGCAAGTGAATGCCAAGGTGCAGGTGCTGGATCTCAATGATGTATTGACTGTGCCCAATCAGGCCCTGTTTCAAAAAGACAGCCGCTACTGGGTGTATCTTAAGCAGGGCGGCGGCTTTGTGCGCCAGGATGTGACTCCGGGGCACAGATCCCTTAACCGCACTGAAATTACCGCCGGGCTCAATCCCGGTGATGTGATTGCCCTGACAACCCCACCCAAGAGGAGTCAGCTATGAGTCCGGTAATAGGGTTATGGCAAGGATTTATCCAGGCGTTCGATGAGATGCGCCACCACAAACTGCGTACCGCCTTGACACTGCTGGGGATGATATTCGGTGTCGGCGCCGTTATAGCCATGCTCAGCGTCGGTGAAGGTGCCGAGCGTGAAGCCTTGAAGATGATTGAATCCATGGGGGTTCGCAATCTGGTGGTCAATAGCCGCAGCAATGACGGCGAGGCGCTGAAATCGATTCGTGAACACAGTGTCGGCCTGAGCCTGCGTGATATCGACAGTGCCAGAGATACCTTGCCTTTTATCCAGGATTGGGGCGCCGCCAAGGAAGTAAAGGCCTTCAGCCTGTTTTCCGCCGAAGGGCGCAGCGATGCCAGTGTGATGGGGGTGACTCCCAGCTATTTTGGGCTGACGTCGCTCAAGCTCAATGAAGGGCAGATTTTTACCGAGCAGGATGAGGTCTACTACCGCCAGGTCGCCGTGTTGGGGCCAGAGGCGGCTCGCAGCCTGTTTCCCAAAGGCGATGCCCTTGGCAAGCACATCAAGATTAACCATCAATGGTTTACCGTGGTGGGTATCTTGGCCGATGCCAATCGCGGTAAGTCTAAAATCCAGGGCGTCAAGCTTGGGGGCGAGCGCAATCAGGTGTTTATTCCGCTGTCGAGCGCCCTGAAAAAGATGCAGTTCAAGGCGCTTGAAGATGAGCTGGACATGATCAAGCTGTCGCTCAGGGAAGAGGTTGAGCCTTCGCTGGCGGCCAAGAGCCTGAATCATCTGTTGCAGCGCCGTCATGGCGGTGAGAAGGACTATGACATAGTGGTGCCGGCCGACCTTCTGGCCCAACATCAGAAGACGCAACAGATCTTCAATATCGTCATGGCCTGTGTCGCCGGGATCTCGCTTCTGGTGGGCGGGATTGGCATTATGAACATTATGCTGGCCACCATTTTGGAGCGTACCGCCGAGATAGGTTTGCTGCGGGCGCTGGGGGCCAGGCGCAAGGATATCGCCCGGCAGTTTTTGATTGAAAGTATCGCTATTTCTGCTACCGGCGGTCTGTTTGGCATAGTTGTGGGGCTGGGACTGGCGCTGCTTATTTCAACAGCGGCCGGTTGGCCTGTGGCTTGGTCTCCCTTTGCGATACTGCTGGCGCTTGGGGTTTGTATGAGTATCGGGGTCGGCTTCGGCCTCTATCCGGCGCAGAAGGCGGCCAAACTGGATCCCATAATTGCCTTGCAACGGGACTGACAGAGGTTTCTTTCTTCGCTGTCAGAGGTTTTGGCGCCATGGACGGCGCTCGCAAGGGCGTGTTCTGCAAAAGCGGCAAAGGTTAGACAGGCGCTTTATTGTCATTGTGTCGATGTTCCTCTGGATAGAAACTGTCGGCACGCAGGTTCTGCCTACAACTGTGCTGATCTGTTTGATCTTGTGATTAAATATAGGAACCTAATTCTTTCAAGGAAAGCGGGCAGGTCATTTCATGGATGCTTTGCAACAACACAGAGCCCAGGCCAAGCAGCAACTCTATCTATGGCATTCGCAACATCTTGTCTCGGGGACGGCGTGGCGCAAAGCCTTGGGATTGCTGCCATCACCAGGGGCCAAGCAGAGTCTGAGCTTTTTTAACCCTCTGCTGCTGGGGTGTGCTGCCCTCTGTTTTGCTTCGGCGCTTATCTGCTTTATTGCCTACAACTGGGCCGCTTTGCCGCGCATGGGCAAGTTGGTGTTATTGGAAACCGGCTTGCTGGGCTGTTTGTTGCTGGCCTTTGCGTTGAGCCGATGGTTAAAGCCCCCCCTTGCCGACAAGGCACGAGGCGCTTTGCCCTGGCTCCTGTTTGTGGCCTGTGTGTTTGTCGGCGTCTTGCTGGCCTTTATCGGCCAGAGCTATCAGCAAGGGGCCGACAACTGGCAGTTGTTTGCCGTGTGGGCACTGCTTATTCTGCCCTGGGTGGTATTTTTGAAACTGGAAGCCGGTTATCTGCTGCTTATCTTGCTGTTGAACCTGACCCTGTACTTGTTATTGCAGATAACCTCATTGCCGTTTGCAGACCTGTTTAGCTTGCTGGGGGATGACAGGCTCGCCATCCCTTGGTCACTGTTTGCGCTTAATTGGCTGCTGCATCAATGCCTGCTTCGTTTTGCGCTGACAGACAAGCAAGGCATCCCCCTCAGCGAGGTAACCAGCGGGCTGCTCGGTTGGGGCTTTTTGTTGCTGGCGAGTTGTTGGACACTGTTCGACTCCTTGAGCAAAGAGCAGTTTATTGCTGTGGTTCTCTACGGGGTGGTTGCCGCAGCGCTGATACGGGGCTATCACACAAGGCGTAAACTCTACGGCATGGCGCTCGGGCTTTTCGGCACGGCAGCGTTATTTGATCTCTGGTTGCTGCGTTTGCTCTCTGAAGTGTTTGACGGTGATGCCGTGGTACTGCTGTTTGCCCTGATGACGCTTTGCGTGCTGCTCAGTGCCTCAGTCGCCGCCTTGCTGCTAAAGCGCTTGCAGGCTGACTATCTGGCCGCGGTACCGGAGCAACAGGCCCAAAAACACAAAGATGCGACTGCCAACACAGAGCCCAGGGAGGATGAGCAAATCGTCCCTAATGCGGGCAGCCTTTTCTGGCAACGGCTGCAGCAGGCAGGTATTGTCTCGGGGGATGTGGCACAAGAGACTCCAGAGTTGCAAAGTCCCTGGTATCTCAAGGCGATGCTTATCCTGTTTGGCTGGTTAGCCGGGATCTGTTTGCTGGGTTTCATCGGCACCGGCCTGGCGTTATTGTTGGACGATATTCAGCCTGGGTTGCTGCTGTGCCTGGCGCTGGCGGCATCTGCAGTGGCCTTTGGTTTGAGCCGAGGTCAAAGTGGACTGTTTATCTCTCAGTTTGCCTTGAGCTTTGCCGTGGCCGCCTTAGTGCTCTATGGCATCGCCTTTGATGAGCTGCTGTTTGAAGTGGCTTCCTGGCGCTGGTGGTTGATGCTGGCTCTGGCGGCCTCGCTTCATTGGTATCTGCTGCCACCTTATTTGACCCGGTCCAGTTGCGCGCTGCTGGCATTATTGGCCTTGATTGCGCTGCTGCAGACACTTTTATTATTACCCTTGGTGACGCCGGCACTGCTACTGGGCTTTGTGCTGCTCTGGCGCCATGAGGCCGACTGGGGCAAGGCGCCGCTTCGCTGGCGCTCCCTTGCCATGGCCATGACCTTGGCGCTGCTCTTTTGTCAAACGCCGCAATTGGTTTGGCTGGAAGGCGTCTGGGAGTTAAAGGATCCCGGTATGAGCCCGGCTATGTTGCAGGGCGCGCAATGGTTACTTGAAGCTTTGCTGCTGTGGCAACTTTGGCGTCTTTTCGGCAGTCGAATGAACGCAATCCGGCATCAATTGGATGGGCGTTCGCAGATGCTGTTGCTACTGGGACTGCTGTCGGCCTTGGTTTGGTTTTGGTGGATCCCCGGGCTTATCGCCGGCGCATTGGTGGCGGTTTTCGGCTTTGTGCTGGCCGAGCGCTTGCTGCTCTGGCTCGGGGTACTGGCGATGCCGGTTTACTGCGGTTATTACTATTACTCGTTGCAGCAAACCTTGTTGGAAAAATCCTTGCTGCTGATGCTGCTTGGCGTGAGCCTGCTACTGCTTTGGTTTGCGCTGAAGCCTTTGAGCGACAGGCCTGAGTGGCTGGCGGCGCAGAATGGGGGGGAGCAGTGATGAAACCCAAATTGACGCCCAAAATCATGGGGTTGTGCCTCGTGTGGGGTATGCTTTGTTTGCTAATCATCAACATTTCCGTGTGGCAGAAAGAGCAACTCTGGCAGCACGGGGAGCCCATCTTGCTTGAGCTTGCACCTGTGGATCCCCGTTCGCTGATGCAGGGGGATTATATGCAACTCGACTATAAATTGGCCCGGCAATTGGCCAATGAGCTGCGCGCAAAAGGGCTGTTTCAGGACAATATGCAGGGCTGGCTCAGAGTGAGTCTCGATGAGCAACAGCGCGCCGCTTTTTTGGCGCTGGAGAGTGACCCAGAGGCTCCTTTGTTGCAGCAGCAAAGACGCTTGCCGTTTAAAGTCCGTCAGGGAGATGTGCAATTGGCGAGCCAGGCTTTTTTCTTTGAGGAGGGCCAGGCGGAGCATTTCAGTCAGGGACGTTATGGTGAGCTGAGATTGGGCACTGACGGGGAGCTGATGTTAGTGGGCCTGCGTGACGGCCAACTTAAACCGCTTTGAACCTAAGAGTGGTAAGGCCGTGTTCATTAGACCACTAGAGTGACTTAGGTTTTTTTACGTTTTCCTCCAAGCTAACTCATTGATAAGACTAATTAACTAGCACTAAAGTTTGATAAATATTTTACATATTGCAACCTTGTTGTAACTTATGGCCTTTATAGTGGCTGCTTCTCCGGATGCGGAGATGTGGAAATAACATTACTTATTGATAAATAAGAAAATCACTATAATCAGGATATATTTCAGGGGTCAATATGTTAACCAAGGCAAGTCTGCTTGCCCTGGCCGTGGGCAGTATTGCTGCCCAGGCTCAGGCGAGTGAGCAAGTGATCATTTCCGAATACGTTGAAGGTTCAGGCAATAATAAGGCCATCGAACTCTTTAACGCCGGCAGCCAAGCTGTCGATCTCAGCCAGTATCAGCTGGATATCTTCTTCAATGGCAGTAGCAGCGCAGGCAGTAGCATTGCCCTGAGCGGCATGCTGGCCGCCGGTGGCACTCATGTATTGGCCGACAATGATGCCGACGCTGCAATCCTGGCGTTGGCGCAGCAAACCAGCAGCGCCAGTTTCTTCAACGGTGATGACGCCCTGGTGCTGAGCCGTAATGGTGAGGTGGTCGACAGTCTGGGCCAGGTTGGGGTGGATCCAGGCTCCGAGTGGGGCAGCGGTGATGTTTCCACTCAAAACAATACCATAAGGCGTAAGCTGGACAACTTGAGTGCGGATCTCGACCCCTTCGATGCGGTCGACCTCAGTGGTTGGGACGGCTTTGCCATTGATAATATCGACGATTTGGGGGCCTTTGGCGGTAATGCCGGCGAGCCGGGTGAACCGACAGATCCCGGTAATGGCGCCCTGGTTTGCGGCGATGCGGCTACACCCATTCATGCATTGCAGGGTAGCGGCGAGGCCAGTCCATTGGCTGGTGAAACCCTGGAAGTGGAAGCAATAGTCACCAGTAACCAGGAAGCGGGTCTCAAGGGATTGTTCCTGCAGATGGCCGATGCCGAGGCGGATGCCGATCCTTTAACCTCGGAAGGGGTGTTCCTGTACACAGGCAATAGCGCCAGTGGTTATCAGGCAGGAGACCGAATTCGGGTGCGGGCTCAGGTCACTGAATATCAAGGCTTGACCGAACTGACCAATGTCAGTGCCAAGGCCTTGTGTGCCACATCACAACCTCTGCCGAGTGCAGCCAGAGTGAGCCTGCCGGTCAATGACAGCAGTGCACTTGAAGCCTTCGAAGGCATGCTGGTCAGCTTTGAGCAGCATCTTACGGTCAATGAAGTCTACAACCTTGGCCGTTATGGTGAGGTGTTGTTGGGTTCAAGCCGTCACTTTATCGGTACTCAGGTAGCCAATCCCGGCGCCGATGCCTTGGCGGTTACGGCAGCCAATGCCCTGGATTCCATAGTGCTTGACGATGGCCTGACGGCACAAAACCCGGATCCTGTTATCTATCCGGCCCCGGGTCTGAGCGCTGCTAACCCGCTCAGAGTCGGTGATACTGTTACAAACCTCACCGCGGTGATGCATTACGGCTTTGGCATTTATCGTTTGATGCCGGTCGATACCGTCAACTTTGTTGCCGCTAATCCCAGAGCATCCGAGCCTGAGTTGAATCGTCTCGATGCCTTGACAGTTGCCAGTTTCAACGTGCTCAACTATTTTAACGGCGATGGCCAGGGCGGCGGTTTCCCCACCTCCCGTGGCGCCGATACTCAAGCGGAGTTTGAGCGCCAACGAGCCAAGATAATCGCGGCGATGAAAACCATTAACGCCGATGTCTTCGGTTTGATGGAAATCGAGAACGATGGTTTCGACAGTAACTCGGCAATTGCCGATCTGGCCCGCGGTCTCAACGACGCCATTGGCACTGACAGCTATCGCTATCTGGCGCCACAGGTTAATCGCATTGGCAACGATGAGATAAGCGTCGGTATTCTGTATCGTCAGGACAGAGTCACCCCGGAAGGGGTGGCGGCGATTCTGGACAGCAGTAATTCGGCGCTGGATGACAATGGTCAGGTGCTGTTCAACGATGGCAAGAACCGTCCCATGCTGACCCAGAAGTTTAGCGTCAACGACAGTGAGGATAACTTTGTGGTGGCGGTCAACCACCTCAAGTCCAAGGGCAGTGATTGTAATGCGCTGGGCGATCCCGACATGAACGACGGCCAGGGTAACTGTAATTTGACCCGAACCCGCGCTGCCATGGCGATAGGCCAGTTCCTGCAGGCAGAATATCAGGATGACAAGGTACTGGTGATAGGGGATCTCAACGCCTATGCCAAGGAAGATCCACTGACAACCCTGGCCAATGCCGGTTACGCCGAGTTGTTTGGCGAGCTTGGTAAACCTTCAGCATACTCCTATGTGTTCTCAGGTGAGTCGGGACAGTTAGATCATGCACTGGCCAATGAAGCCATGCTGACCAATGTTCGTGATGTGACCGATTGGCATATCAATACCGATGAACCCAGAGTGCTGGACTATAACACTGAGTTCAAGACGCCGGAGCAACTGCAAAGTTTCTACAGCAACGATGCCTTCCGTTCATCGGATCACGACCCTGTGATCATCGCCCTGGACTTTGCCGTGGCCAATCAGGCACCGGTTGCCGAGTTCTCAGTGCAGCAAAATGGTGCTGCGGTGGCGCTCTCTAGCACGTCGAGTGATAGCGACGGTGAGTTGGTGAGCCAGGAGTGGGATCTGGGTGACGGTACTCAAGCCTTTGGCGAGCAGGTGAGCCATGAATACCAGCAAAGCGGCGTCTACCTCATCACTCTGACTGTGACTGACGACAAAGGTGCCCAGCAGAGTGTCAGCCGTGAGGTGACCGTTGAGATAGCCCCTGAGCCGACCGAGCTTGTGGCGGTTATCCGCCATCTGGATCTTTGGTTGCTGCAGGTGTTTATCTCCGAGAGCTATGATCCTGACGGTTATATCAAAAAGCAGCAGTGGCGCTTCAACGATGGGCGAAGATTCAACGGCCCGGTTGCCATGCGTATTGGCGGTCGTGCCAATGAAGTGACCTTGACCGTGACCGACAATGATAAACAAAAGGCCAGCACCAGCCTGAGTTTTTAACCGCTTAAGATGAAAAACGCCCGCAGCAGCGGGCGTTTTTGTTGGTGAATTCAAAGGTTGAGGATACGTTGACCTTAGTCCTTGTCAGTGCTAATCGAATAAGTTCTTCATCGCGTGGTTGATTTCCGGGTAGTTGAATTCGAAACCATCGGCCTGGGCATGAACCGGTAATACAAACTGGCCTTCGGTCAGCAGGGTCGACATTTCACCCATTGCCAGTTGCAGCGCCAATGCCGGTGCCGGCAGACAAGCGGGGCGGTGCAGCGCTTTGCCGAGAGCCTTGCTGAAGTCGCGATTGCTGACAGGCTGCGGCGCGGTGGCATTGTATATGCCGCGGCAGGCTTCATTTTCCAGCAGAAATTCAATAAGGCGCAGCAAGTCTTCGCGCATGATCCAGCTCATTCCCTGACGACCATGGCCAATCGGGCCGCCCAGGCCCAGTTTGAAGGCCGGCAGCATCTTGGCCAAGGCGCCGCCATCTTTGCCAAGTACTATGCCGATGCGAAAGATACAGACCCGAGTGAGATCGGCAACCGCCAGGGCTTTTTGCTCCCATTGGGCACAGACCCTGTGGCTGAACTCATCATGGGGCGTGGCGTTTTCGTCTATGGGCTCCGGCCCCTGACGGCCGTAAAAACCCACCGCCGAGGCGCTGAGAAAAACTTGGGGTTTCTTTTGGCTGTTGCGGACAAGCCTAGCCAACTGCTCTGTGATGTCCCAGCGGCTGTGGCAGATCCGCTGTTTCTGCTTATCGCTCCAGCGTTTAGAAACTATGGGTTCACCGGCGAGGTTGATGATGGCATCTATCTCCTCAAGCAGTCCTGGTGTTTGCAGCGAATCTATGTACCGGGTCTGTGCCAGCGCCAGCTTTTGCTCTGCCGCCGCGGGGTTGCGGCTCAAAATAGTCAGCCTATGACGTTTTGCCAGGCGCTGCGCCAGTTCTGAACCGACAAATCCGGTTGCACCTGTGAGCAAAATATTCATGCCTTCTCCCTGACTTATTGAATGTTTCTCCAGAGTATAGACTGGCTTACGCCGGTTTACGGTAGTTCAGCTGCAGTGAAACCGAGTCGGCGTACCTCAAGGCGTGAGGCTTGTCGATTTCAACGCTGGCGTACTCTACCCATTCATGTTCGCTGGCTATTTCCAGCACTTTACCAGTGAGGTGCTCCAGCAAGGAGAAACGGTTGTCCTCCACCAGGTTAATGATCGCCTTGGTGATGGTGCGATAATTGAGCGCGTGCTCCATATCATCACTCCTGCGCGCCTTGTCGGCGCAGTAATGGATGCAAACATTGATGATCACATCCTGACGGTTGTTGATTTCCTCTTCCTTGATACCGATAAAAGTGCGCAGGCGCAGGTTTTTAATGCGTATAATAGCTAGTTCGGGTTTCATCATGTCACTACTTTTTGTTGTTGATGCAACGGCTGATTGTGACAGAGAACAACAAGGAATTTCAATTATGTCATCAGCCTACCGTCCGTCCATGGCGCTGAAAGGATTCGCTATCATGGCTTGCCTGGTCATAGTACTGGCTGGAATTAAGGCCGCCAGCGCCATAGTGGTGCCCTTTGTGTTGTCGGCTTTTATTGCGGTTATCTGCAGCCCGGCGATCAATGCCTTGAGCCGTTATCGCGTGCCCCGCGCCCTGGCTGTATTTGTGCTGGTGGCGATTATTTTGTTGCTCGGGCTCTGGCTGGCTTCTGTAGTGGGCAGTTCCATCAATGAGTTTTCCCAGCAATTGCCGCAATACCGCTCACAGCTGGTGGAGCAATTTGCCTGGATATTGGACAAGCTCAAGGAGCTGAATATCCATATCTCCAAAGACAAGGTGTTGACCTATTTGGACCCCGGCATGGCCTTGTCTTTGACCACCAATACGCTCTCCGGCGTGGGCAATGTGATGGCCAACCTGTTTCTGATAGTGCTCACCATAGTCTTTATGCTGTTTGAGGCACAATCTTTGCCGCGTAAGGTGCATCTGGCGCTGGATGACCCTGATATGCGTTTGTCCCAGATTGAGCGTTTCTTGCAATCGGTGAACCAATATATGGTGATCAAGACCCTGGTCAGCCTGGCAACCGGTATTATTGTCGGTGTCGGTCTGGCACTGATGGGGGTGGATTATGCGCTGCTCTGGGGCGTAGTGGCCTTTTTGTTTAACTATATTCCCAATATCGGCTCTATCATCGCCGCCATTCCTGCTGTACTGCTGGCCTTTGTGCAGCTGGGCACCGCGGGTACCGGTGGGGTTGCCGCCCTGTATCTGGCGACCAACATGGTGATGGGCAATCTGGTAGAGCCCAGATTTATGGGACGTGGCCTCGGGTTATCTACTCTGGTGGTTTTCCTGTCGTTGATCTTCTGGGGCTGGCTCCTGGGCTCGGTCGGCATGTTGCTGTCCGTGCCGCTTACCATGATAGTCAAGATAGCTCTGGAATCGAGCCAGAGTGGCAACTGGTTGGCAATCTTGCTCTCGGACGAGGCCAGTATTGCCGTGCGGGAAAATGCCGATAATGAAGCGGCAGCCGATGCCGAATAAAGGCAGAAATAAGAAGTTGAGGATTTCATGCAGTTATTTTTGGAAGCCATCACCGACCTGACTCCAGGCGATGAGTGTGGCCGTTTGTTTCATGGTCGCGGCGGCCGTTATCCAGGCAGCGAGCACTTATGCCTGGATTGGTTTGAGCCTGTGGTGTTGCTGACCGCCTTTAAACCCCTGACGCCGGAAGAGCTGGCCTTGGTTACCGAGCGTCTGCAATTACGCTGGCAAGCTTTGGGATTGGCACTGAATCTGGTCTATCAATACCGCGCCGCCGGGCAGACCCGCACCGAGCTCATTGCCGGCGAGATCCCCGAGCCACATCTGGCCAGCGAGCTTGGTTGCCGTTATCAGTTGCATCTGCTGCGTGGCCAGAATCATGGTTTATTTCTGGATATGCGAAACGGCCGCGAGTGGGTGATGGCCAACAGTGCTCAGCGGAAAGTACTGAATCTGTTTGCCTATACCTGTGCATTTTCGGTGGCGGCCCTCAAGGGCGGCGCCGATGAGGTGGTCAATATGGATATGAGTAAAGGGGCGCTGGCCATCGGCAAGCAAAACCATTTGCTCAATGGCCTTACTGCCGGTGCCCGCTTTCTGGGGCATGATATCTTCAAGTCCTGGGGTAAACTTAAAAAACTCGGGCCCTATGACTTGCTGATTGTCGATCCGCCCAGCAATCAAAAGGGCAGCTTTGTGGCAACCAAAGACTATCTGCGATTGCTGCGTCATCTGCCGCAACTCTTGAACCCGGGGGCCGAGCTGTTGCTCTGTCTCAATGCACCTGAGCTGGACAGAGCTTTTTTACAGAACCAGGTCAGTGACGCCGCACCAGAACTTGAGTTTGTTAAACAGCTGGATAACCCCCCGGCCTTTGCAGACCGGGATCCTGACAGGGCATTGAAGGTGTTGCTGTATCGCTATGAGGGAGAACCGGGCTCTAACACTCAATAACCGAGCCGTTCAGAGATCAGGGATTGGCCGCCTTCTTCCAACAGGGCGGCTATGCCTTCGGCATCAAAACTGCTCAAGCAGGATACCTGGTGCAGTAGCCTGTCCTGGACATCCAAGGGCATCTGCATCCTTTCCATAAACATGCGCATTCCCAATATATCGCCACTGGCCAGCAGGGTGGCGAGGGTTCGTGCTTCAAAGTCGACAATATGATTCATGGCGTCGTCCTCTTGCTGATTTACGGGCCGGGGAGGCCTCCTTTAAGCAATAGCAGTTGCAGCGCCCGCCGCTAGACCCAATGTGTTTAAAAAATTTCGCCTCAGAACCCAGGGGCATAAAAAACTGAAAGTCTTTCAGTGCTTCCTACATAACTGGTGGGTATCTGAGCTTTTGAAGGTGGTTTTACCAGTTTGGGGTAACGAAAGTGAAAGTTTTCTGTAACTCCTTCTCTAGCCCTGTTATACTGTCGCCGCCTTAGGGGAAACACCTAAGGCTCCGAAAAGCCGGAATCGGGCATAAAGTGTCGTCGGAACCTGAACTTAACAGGAATCCAAGAAAAAGATACGCCCTGTACCCTACAGAATAGACTGGAGTTGTTATGGAAATTCATGAGTACCAAGATGCTTACTACCAACTGCAGGATGAAGTGATTGAATCACTTCCGGTAGAGAAAGACGAAGAAGCGTTTTTGGATTAGGCCTCAGCCAGGCAGCTCAAATCTTGAAAAAGCGGCAACCTCAGGGTTGCCGCTTTTTTTTGTTGCCATTGAATGATGGATGAGTCATTCGAGGGTGGAGCCGGGGTAATAATGCTCGACAAGCTGGGTCAATATCCGCTGCTGTTGAGCAAGCTTTTGTCTTTGTGCCTGGCGCAGCAAGCCTTTGAGTGCATGATACTGAGGCTTGATTTCAATACCCTGGCTCTCGCTCAAGTGCGTGAAGCGACTGACCACTTCCGTCACGCTGAAATCCTCGGCGAATATATCCAACTGTTGCGAGTGCATCAGCCAGCGAATACCTTGATAGACACCTATGTGAGGCAGGGAGTGATGATCTTCGTCACTGAAGAACTCGCTGTGAAATATAAGTTGTTGAGACGGCAGCGCCGACAAATGTTTGGCCAGCGCCAGATTTCGCTGTTTGTGGTAGTCATTGCGGCCAAGTCCGGGGGTGGTGGCCTGGTTACTTATCGCCATGTACAGGGGTTTGCCTGTTAGCTGGCCCTGAGTGAGTGCCTGCTCGAGCTCATTTGCATAAGTCGGGCTGTCGTACCAGAGACTGGCATCCAGCACCAGGTAAGCATTGAACATAGGCTGTTGTCGGCGCAGCGCCTCCAGTGCCAACAAGCCCCCAAAAGAGTGACCGATAAGCACAGTAGGGCCGGGTTGCCCAAGTCTGGCATTCAGCCAGGGGTTAAGTTCCTGGTCGAGAAAGTCGAGAAAAGCGCCGGCATTGCCCGATTGCTGATAAAGCGGCCCTGCGGGTCTACCACCGGGTAGTGTTTCCAGTTTCACCGGAGTGAAGTCCCGAATACGGTTACGGTTGATGATGCCAACTATGACGCCTTCAGGTATCGCAGGATTAACCCCCGAAGCCAGATAATCCAGCATGGGCGCAAGATGCTCAAACTGCTGCTCGGCATCCAGGATCACATAACGGGCAAAGCTCTCGCTGTGCCTGGCGTCCCAGTGTTTGGGAAGGCGCAGTAATACTTCCCGCGATTCCCCTAATATGTTGGAGTTCAGCGTCAGTCGCTGTTGTTTCCCGGCGGCTTCTTTGTCCAGGCTTTGGGCGCTGCAGCCTACCAGCAGGCCGAACAATATCGTCAGAGAGATAAACAGTGATTTTTTCATGGAAATTTTTACTCGGTAAAGGTGACATTTTCAGCTTGAAATTCAGCCCTGATGGGCTTTTGAGTGGCCTGGCTCACATTCGCATCATTACATTGTAAATGATAACCAATATCATTCCTATATTATAGGGATTATGCTACTTTTTCGCGCCATGGAACCAGGGGCTTTACCTGGATTTACCCAAAAGCAACAAGCTAAAAGGCGCAATCGTCGCCGCGATAATCGGGGGAATAGAATGAAACTGGATAAGTGCCGCAAACTGCTTACCTTGAGCCTGCTCGCCATGGCTGTCAGTGGTTATACCCAGGCTGATGAAGGTGAAATGGAGCATATGGTCGTTACCGCCAGTGCCAAGGATCAGCAACTCAGTACTGCACCTGCCTCAATCTCGGTGATCGATGCCGAAGCGATTAAGCTGATGCCGGTCAAAGATCTGGGGGATGTGCTGAGAAACAGCGTCGGCGTCAATGTGGTGACCAACGACTCGGGCCGAAACAGCATCTTTATCCGTGGTATGGATGAAGACTATGTACTGATGTTGATCAACGGCAAGCGGGTTTCTTCTTCCAATGGTCTGTGGCGCGGTGGTAACTTTGACTTGACCGCTATCCCCATCGACGCTATCTCCCGGGTGGAGATTGTTCGCGGCCCCATGTCGGCTCTCTATGGTTCAGATGCGGTTGGCGGGGTCATCAACGTGATTACCAAGGCGCCAGATGATGACTGGCAACTGGTACTCGACAGCGAGTACAGTTGGATGCAGGACGGCGAGGGCGGCGATCGCAGTCGTACCAACCTGTTTGGCTCGGGCAAACTCACAGATAATCTGGGGCTGATGTTCACCGCAGAGGTGGCCGAGCAGGACGCCTGGCTGATGCCCGAACTGACCCCGAATCAGGACACCATAGAAGAGCGCAAGACTCGCAAGCTCTATGGCTCGCTCACTTGGCAGTTGGCAGACAATCAATCGCTGGACTTGGATTATCAATACGATAATGACAAGGTGCCATTGACCACCTTTGCCGCCAATTCAACACGCGAGCAGAAGATAGAGCGCAACACCTTTGCTCTGACTCACAGAGGCGAGTGGAGCTGGGGTGGCACTGAGCTTTTGGCCAACCTTGAAAAGTCGGATATCTACGACTACAACAGCCGCTATTCGCTGCAGCCCCCTTTGGGACGCGACATCGAAGAGAAAAATACTACCTTCAGAGGCTCGGCCTTCTTTAACCTGTGGCAGCAGGACTGGACAGTCGGCGCCGAGTACTTTGATACTGAAGTCGACGATCCTGTGCAATATCCGCTTACCGGTGGTGACAGTGTTGAACAATACTCGCTGTTTATTCAGGATCAGTTCGATTTCCTGGATGATTTCACCCTGACCCTCGGCGGCCGCTACGAAGACAACGAAAAGTACGGTAGCCATTTCAGCCCCAGGGCATATCTGGTTTACCGTGCCTCTGATGCACTGGTGCTTAAAGGCGGTGTTGGCACGGCATTCAGGGCGCCGGCACTGTTTGAATCATCTCCGACTTTCTCTTCAGTCAGTTGCCGCGGCGCTTGTACTGTAGTGGGCAATACGGATCTTGAGCCCGAAACCAGTGTCAACTATGAGCTGGCAGCCTTATGGAGTCAGCCTTCCTACGAGCTGTCAGCAACCCTGTTTCATAACAAGGTGGAAGATCTGATCACTGTTTCGGCTTGGGATGGCTCCAGCCCAACCCGTACTTACTACAACGAGTCCAAGGTAACTTTGCAAGGGGTAGAGTTGACCGCCAGCGTGGATATCACAGCAGATCTCGGCCTCAAGGCAAACTACAGTTATCTCGATACCGAGACAGGTGACGGTGATGAACTCACTGGTCGTCCTCGCCAGAGTGCCAATGTGCAACTGGATTGGTATCTCACCGACGATTGGCAGCTGTATGTTGCCGGTAACTATTTCGGTTCATATCTGGATAGCAGAGCCGTGCGTCAGGATGGCTACAGCCGCTTCGATATCGGCAGCAGTTATCGGCTAAACGATCACCTGAAACTACGTGCCGGGGTTACCAACTTTACCGATGAGCAACCGGCAGAGGAAGACACCAACAGTGATATGATACTGCAAGGGCGCGCCTTCTTTGTCGGTGTCAGTTTGAGCCTCTGAATACCTTGAATTATAAAAGATACTCACTATCACAGGTCTTTTAGTTAAAGCCATTATATTACGGCTGTAACTTTAAGCGGACATGAGTTTGCTGCTTGGGTGTTAATTACTTTGTACTGGTCTCATTGTGGTAACAATTCGGGTTTGCTGTTCATTCATACGGATATGATCTGGTAGGGATAGGTGTTTTTTAGCTAATTCAAGAGAGATTGTCAGCCATATGTTTATTTCACCAAGGTGTTTTGTTGAGTTGGCTCAAAATGATGCCGTTATAGAGTCAACAAAAGGGTGAGTAGGTTAGGCTTAAACTTATAGCAGGAAACGTATTATACTCTGGCGCCGCATTGACGACGGACAGATAGAATGACAGAGAATCGCGATTTACATTGGATGCAATTGGCCATGGAGATGGCGCAAAAGGCGGAAGCTCTCGGTGAAGTACCGGTCGGAGCTGTGTTGGTTAAAGATGACCAGCTTATTGCCTGCGGCTGGAACCAACCTATTGCCGCCAATGATCCCTGTGCCCACGCGGAAATTCTCTGTCTCAGGCAGGCAGGCGGTCAACTGGAAAACTACCGTCTGTTGGATACAACCCTCTATGTGACGCTGGAGCCTTGCGCCATGTGCGCCGGTGCCATGGTACATGCCAGGGTGGGGAGATTGGTATACGGGGCTGCCGATCTTAAAACTGGCGCGGCTGGTTCAGTATTGGATCTGGTGCGTCATCCCCTGTTCAATCACAAGTTGGCCGTTAGCGGCGGGGTGATGGAACAGGAGTGCAGCGAACAGTTGAGTGCGTTTTTCAGGCGCCGCAGACAAGAGCAAAAAGCGTTGAGGCAAGCAAGAAAGCTTAATCCGCCTGCTGCAGAAAACTGAAGAAGAGTTTGTGACGGTTGAGAATACGCTTGTGACGGGTTTTAACCAGGCTACGACGACGGGCCATTGCATTATTAATAGTCTTTCTTTTCATAAGCTTACCTTGAGGTGTGTTCGTAATTTTTTTGCAGCATTGACAAGCTAACAGCTTATTTAAGCTTGCGCCAGCCCCAAATGGCGCGTTGTGTATAATAGCCAGACTGTTTGACGCGAAAATGAGTGGTCTGCAGGGTTTTCAGTCGGGCTGGGCGCCACTGAGCTCGGTTGCTTCCTCGCTCTGTCGTTGCACCTCAGCCTGGGTTTCTTGCTGGGCCTGTTCTTTAGCCAGCATTTCCTGCTTGGCTTGATTGTCTATCCACACCAGGGTGTCGTAGTAACGGCGGATACTGTCTACATAGTGCACCGCCTCGTTACCTCTGGCATAGCCATAGCGGGTGTGCTGGTAGTATTTGCGCTTTTGCAGCAAGGGTAATACCTGCTTGAGATCTTTCCAGGCGCTGGGATTAAGGCCTCTGGCCTGTGCCAGCTTACGGGCATCCTCCACATGGCCATAGCCTATGTTATATGAGGCGAGGGCAAACCACATCCGCTCCTCCTCAGGAATAGACTCAGGCAGGCGTACCAAAATGTCGCTCAGATAGCGGGCACCGCCACGGATGCTCTGCTCGGGATCGAGGCGATTCTCCACTCCCAACTGTTTGGCGGTTGCCAGGGTCAGCATCATCATACCGCGCACGCCGGTCGGTGAGCGGGCCCTGGGGTTCCAGTGCGACTCCTGATAACTGGTGGCGGCCAGCTTGCGCCAGTCGAGTTCACCGGCATAAGTTTCAAACAGATGGCGGTACTTGGGCAGCTTGCTGTCCACTGCACGGATAAAGGCGCGGGTGTCGACATAGTCGAAACGTTTGACATGGCCGAAGTACTTTTCCACCAGGTGTTCCAGCGTGCCATCTCTTTGTTCCTGATGCCAGAAACGCAGCAGTTGGCTCATCAGTTGATCGCTGCCTCTGGGTGGCAAAAGCCAGACTACAGCCTGCTGGCGCTCCAGCACCTGGCCGGATCTCAGCTCAGGCATAAAACGGCGATTGATATTGATGCTGGTGGAGTCAGAGATGGTATAGCTGAGTTCGCCGCTGGCTATCATGCTCAGTAGCTCTTCATTATCTTTATCTGCGACCTGTTGCCACTCCAGGTTGGGATTATCTGTCTTGAGTCGGTTGAGGGTTTCCACAAACGACGAGTCGGCTATTACAGTGACTGGCGCATCCAGGGCGTTGAGATCTCTGGGGACAGGGGTGCCGGCGCGGTAGACCATCACCTGATTGACCCGATAAAGCGGCGGTCCGAGGCGAAATTGCTGTCTGCGACTGCGGGTATCCGACAGCCCGGCGGCAATCAAATCAATTTCGTTTTGCTTCAGCGCCTGGTAAAGCTCACTGATATTGCCGTAGGGCTTCATTTCCAGCGGCTTGCCGAGAAAGTCGGCAAAACGCGCCGCCATCTCATAGTCAAACCCAGTGTTTCCTTGAGTAGAGGAGACAAATATTTGTGGGCCATAAAGGGTACCCACCCTGAGCTCTTTGATTTCTTTCACCGCCGGGCTTACCTGAGCTTCATCCACGACAGCTTGCCGGCAGCCGGCCAGCAAGATGATCAGGGTGAGAGTCGCGGTAATTCGTTTCATTATCTATCGGTAAAAGCCTTTAGTCTGTGGTTTGCTGCCGGGATAGGGCTTATCCCTTATATCTGATATGTTTGTAAACAAATTCAATGAATTGTGTATTGGTTTTCAGCGCTGTTTCCTGCTGATTTAGTCAGAGGTTTTACGCCGGAGGGTATATTACCCCATAGGATTACTTTATATCACAGGAAACACTGTTTTGAGCAAAGTCTGAGGTGATTTGTAGGGCGCATTTACCTATAATAGCGCCACCTCTGACCCTGTAATTATAAATAATAAGGTGATAAGACGTGATGGAGATCATCCGCGGAGCCCCCGCACTCTCGGCATTCAGAGTGCAAAAGCTGATGCAGGCCTGTGAAGCCGCTCAGCTTCCGGTAAAGCAAATCTATGCCGAATACGTTCATTTGGCTTATTTGAACGAAGCGCTCACCCCCGATGACCAAGCGCAGTTGAGTAAGATTCTCACCTACGGTCCGGCCATCGAATCCCACGAACCCCAAGGCACTCTCCTTTTTGTTACTCCCCGTCCCGGTACTATTTCTCCCTGGTCTTCCAAAGCCACCGACATTGCCCACAACTGCGGCCTCAAGCAGGTAAAACGTCTGGAGCGCGGTCTGGCTTACTATGTGGAATCCGATACTCTGAGCGGCGAACAGCTCAAGAGCCTCAAGGCGCTGCTGCACGACCGCATGATGGAAGTGGTTCTGGACAGCTTTGAAGCGGCCGATATGCTGTTTGCCCGCACTGAGCCCAAGCCTTTTGTCAGCGTCAACATTCTCGGCGAAGGCCGCCGGGCGCTGGAAATCGCCAACCGCGAAATGGGCCTGGCGCTGGCCGATGATGAAATCGACTACCTGGTCACCAATTTCCTGCGCCTTGAGCGCAACCCCAACGACATTGAACTTATGATGTTCGCCCAGGCGAACTCAGAGCACTGTCGTCACAAGATCTTCAACGCCGACTGGACCATTGACGGCGAAGTTCAGCCCAAGTCGCTGTTCAAGATGATCAAGAATACCTATGAGAAGACCCCGGACTATGTGTTGTCGGCCTATAAAGACAACGCCGCGGTAATGACAGGTTTTGAAGCCGGGCGTTTCTTCCCCGACAGTGACGGCGTTTATCGCTATCACACAGAGCCGATGCATATTCTGATGAAGGTGGAGACCCACAACCACCCGACCGCCATCAGTCCTTATCCTGGTGCTGCCACAGGCTCGGGCGGTGAAATCCGTGACGAAGGCGCTACCGGCCGCGGCTCCAAGCCCAAGGCGGGTTTGACCGGCTTCAGCGTATCCAACCTCAAGATCCCGGGCTTTGTGCAGCCTTGGGAAGGGGACTACGGCAAGCCGGACCGGATTGTGACCGCTTTTGACATCATGATCGACGGTCCTCTTGGCGGCGCCGCTTTCAACAACGAATTCGGTCGTCCGGCCCTGTTGGGTTACTTCCGCACCTATGAGCAGCAGGTTTGCAGCCACAACGGTGTCGAGGTGCGCGGTTATCACAAGCCTATTATGCTGGCCGGCGGCCTTGGCAACATTCGTGAAGAGCACGTACAGAAAGGGGAGATCTCCTTAGGCGCCAAGCTGATTGTACTGGGTGGTCCGGCGATGAACATTGGCCTTGGCGGCGGCGCGGCTTCCTCCATGGCGTCCGGCCAGTCCAGTGAAGATCTGGACTTTGCCTCGGTGCAGCGGGAAAACCCGGAAATGGAGCGCCGCTGTCAGGAGGTTATCGACCGCTGCTGGCAGATGGGCGATGCCAATCCAATCCAGTTTATTCACGATGTGGGCGCCGGTGGTTTGTCCAACGCCTTCCCTGAGCTGGTCAGCGATGCCGGTCGCGGCGGTAAGTTTGAGCTGCGTAATGTACCTTCCGATGAGCCAGGCATGAGCCCGCTGGAGATCTGGTGTAACGAATCCCAGGAGCGTTATGTGCTGTCTGTGGCAGCCGAAAACATCGATACCTTCGCCGCCATTTGTGAGCGCGAGCGTGCGCCATTTGCCGTGGTGGGCGAGGCGGTTGCCGAGCAGCACCTGAGCCTGAGCGACGAGCACTTTGACAACAAGCCTATCGACTTGCCACTGGAAGTTTTGCTGGGCAAGCCGCCGAAGATGAGCCGTGATGTAGTGAGTCAAAAGGCGCAGTCTGCGGCGCTGGATGAAGCGTCCATCGATCTGGCACAAGCCGTTAAGCGGGTGCTGACTCTGCCAACCGTTGCCGACAAGAGCTTCTTGATCACCATAGGCGATCGCACGGTAACCGGCTTGGTGAACCGCGATCAGATGGTCGGCCCCTGGCAGGTACCTGTGGCGGATTGCGCCGTTACCGCCTCCTCGTTCGACAGTTATGTGGGCGAAGCCATGTCCATGGGTGAGCGCACTCCGCTGGCCTTGCTGGATTTTGGTGCCTCGGCGCGGATGGCCGTGGCCGAATCCTTGCTGAACATGGCCGGTGCCGATATCGGCTCACTGAAGCGCATTAAGCTTTCGGCCAACTGGATGTCTGCAGCCGGTCACCCGGGTGAAGATGCCGGCCTCTATGAGGCGGTCAAGGCTGTGGGCGAAGAGCTGTGCCCTGAGCTTGAACTGACCATCCCTGTGGGCAAAGACTCGATGTCGATGAAGACCGCCTGGGAAGACAAGGGCGAGCAGAAGGCGGTTACCGCACCTATGTCGCTGATCATCACCGCCTTCGGTGCGGTGCGCGACATTCGCAATACCGTGACTCCTGAGCTGCGTACCGACAAAGGCGAAACCGTATTGCTGCTGGCCGATCTGGTCAAGGGCAAGACTCGTCTGGGCGGTTCCTGCCTGGCGCAGGTGTTCGGTGAACTGGGGGATATTGCGCCGGATCTGGATCAGGCAGCCGTATTGAAAGGTTTCTTCGAGGTGACTCAGCAGTTGGTGGCCGAGCGAAGTTTGCTGGCTTACCACGACAAGAGTGACGGCGGTCTGTTCACCACCTTGGTGGAAATGGCCTTCGCCGGTCACACTGGCCTGAAGGTGGATATTTCTGCGCTGGCCGGCAGCGCCCTGGCGCGCCTGTTCAACGAAGAGTTGGGCGCCGTGCTGCAGGTGAGCAAAGATCAAGCCGTCGAGATTATCAAGGCTTACACTGATGCCGGTGTGGATTGTCATCCGATAGCAGAGCTGAGTGACGATGGCCGCATCCGTATCCAGGATCAAGGTGCTGAAATTTATAGTGCTTCACGTACCGAGCTGCGTAAGCTCTGGTCTGAAACCACCTATAGAATGCAGGCGCTCAGGGACAACCCTGAGTGTGCCCGTGAAGAGTTTGACCTCAAGCTGGATGAAACCGATCCCGGCCTCACGGTCAACTTAAGCTTTGATCCGGCAGAAGATGTTGCCGCGCCTTATATCCTCAAGGGCGCAGCGCCCAAGATGGCGATTTTGCGTGAGCAAGGGGTCAACTCGCATATTGAGATGGCAGCCGCCTTCGAGCGTGCCGGTTTTGAAAGCCGCGATGTGCATATGTCGGATATCCTCAGTGGCCGTATCAGCCTGGAAGAGTTTCAGGGGCTGGTGGCCTGTGGTGGCTTCTCCTACGGTGATGTATTGGGCGCCGGTGAAGGTTGGGCCAAGTCTATCCTGTTCAACAGCCGTGCCCGTGAGGACTTCAGCCGCTTCTTCGAGCGTGCCGACAGCTTTGCCCTGGGTGTTTGTAATGGTTGCCAGATGCTCTCCAACCTCAAGGAGATCATTCCGGGTACCGAGCATTGGCCGCACTTTGTCCGTAACCGCTCTGAACGCTTTGAAGCGCGTTTCAGCCTGGTGGAAGTGCAGCAAAGCCCATCGCTGTTCTTCAGCGGTATGGCCGGCTCCAGAATGCCGATTGCCGTTTCCCACGGGGAAGGGCGTGCCGAGTTTGCTTCAGCTGCCACCATGGCAGCAGCCGAGCAGAGCGGTACTGTGGCGCTGCGTTATGTCAACGGTAAAGGTGAGGTGGCCAGCTTGTATCCACAGAACCCCAACGGCTCACCCAACGGCTTATCCGGGATCTGTAGCCTGGATGGCAAAGTCACCATCATGATGCCCCACCCTGAGCGGGTATTCCGCACAGTCGCCAACTCCTGGCATCCGGAAAACTGGGGCGAAGATAGCCCTTGGATGAGAATGTTCCGTAACGCCAGAGTGAAGTTGGGATAAGGTTAAAAATCATCCCATAAAGGGTAAAAAAAGGCGGGTATTTATAACCCGCCTTTTTTATTTGACTTTTTTCCTACAGGAAAAGCTTCATATCATCAATAGCTTGCACTTTGTTCAATATATTCTTATGTGTTGAAGTGTCAAAATGTACGCTTTACAGCGCTTAGTAGGCTAAAGCCGGTCTAAGACGGCAATCTCTTTTCATTGGTTCCTGTTATGAAAAAGCCCCATAGGTAACCCTATGGGGCCGTTTTGCGCTAACAAAACTTCAAGACAAGCCTCTATTCAACTGTGATCAGTACACCAATTGAGACTTATAAAGTTCAGCAAAAACAGGCTTGTACCAGTTAACCAGACGTTCGAAAAATTTTTTCATAGCAATATCTCCACACAAAGTTCAATCATTGTGCGCGGAGGAAGGTCTGCAGATATCGATATCGACCGACCTGAGCGTCTCCTTAACACAGGCTATATAGTAGTCAATTATATCGAGCTTATCAAGCGAGAAATAATACATAATAAGATTAGTAAAACTAATGCCTTATTTGGTTGTGTTTTTTAGTTATTTTATTTTTATTATTTTTTACCAATTAAAACAATTAGTTGACGTTATGTTTGTTTGGGTTTTAATTTTTATCGTTAGCATATTTAACTTGCAGATTTGTTGAAAAGTTTATTTTGCCAGGTTTTTGTTTAAATTTTTCTGAAACTGCCAAAAAGTGAGGTTATGTTGTATTGTTGTAAAGTCTCTAGCATATTGCTTATGGCTTGTCAAGCTGTTTTCTTGGTGCCTGTGTCCCTTACCGCAAAACCCAGCTAAAGGCCGGAGTTTGATTGATTTGCGTCAAATTCAAGTGGTATAAAATCAGGGCAAATCTTAGCTGAACTAATAGCGCAAGTGACTGATATTAAATAATTTGCAAATATTAGAACACTGGCAAATGCTGATGCTGATCGCATAAGTCTGCAAAAGCGTGATTCGCCTCTCGCTCTGGCTGGAAAAAGCCGATTTTTGAGCCTTTGGAAGGCAAGGGAGAGGCAAGGCGAATCATTTGGGTGGTTTATCCGGGTTTCCGGGTAGATAAGAAATTAATGAACTAAGCTATCCAACTCACCTCCCGCTGTCTTTGATGGGGATCTAAAGGCAGTGGGTGGAGCACCATGTAAGGAGTCACAAATGATAGTTGAAGAAGTCGTTGAGCTATCGCGCTTTCAATTTGCGCTGACAGCCATGTATCACTTCTTGTTTGTTCCTTTGACTTTGGGTCTTGCCTTTCTGCTGGCAATCATGGAATCACTTTATGTGATGACTGATAAGCAGATCTACAAGGACATGACCAAATTCTGGGGCAAGCTTTTTGGTATTAACTTTGCCCTGGGGGTTACCACAGGTCTGGCAATGGAGTTCCAGTTTGGTACCAACTGGTCTTATTACTCACACTATGTGGGTGACATTTTTGGTGCTCCTCTCGCCATCGAGGGTTTGATGGCATTCTTCCTGGAATCCACTTTCGTGGGTATGTTCTTCTTCGGTTGGGACAGATTCTCCAAGCGTCAACACCTGGCAGTAACCTGGTTGGTGGCCTTGGGAAGTAACTTGTCTGCGCTGTGGATCCTGGTTGCCAACGGCTGGATGCAAAACCCTGTGGGTAGCGTGTTCAACTATGAAACCATGCGCATGGAAATGACCAGTTTCGCAGACGTGGTACTCAACCCTGTTGCACAGGTTAAATTTGTCCACACTGTGGCCTCCGGTTATGTGGCTGGTGCCATGTTTGTTCTGGCTATCAGTGCCTACTACATCCTCAAGAAGCGTGACTTACCTTTTGCCCGCCGTTCTTTCGCTATTGCAGCTAGCTTCGGTATGGCTTCTATTCTGTCCGTTATCGTTCTGGGTGACGAATCCGGCTACAAGGTTGGTGAAGCTCAGCGGGTCAAGCTGGCCGCAATCGAAGCTGAATGGCATACAGAACCTGCTCCAGCAGCCTTTACTGCCGTTGGTTTCCCTAATCAGGAAACTATGCATACCGACTATGCCATCAAGATCCCATACGCCATGGGTATTATCGCCACTCGCTCTATTGATGAAGAAGTGACAGGTATCAAGGATCTGGTTGCGGAACACGAAGTTCGTATCCGTAACGGTATGAAGGCTTATGCTTTGCTTGAGCAGCTGCGTGCCGCCAAAGCCGACCCTGCTATTGAAGAAGACCCTGCGGTTCGCGCAGCCTTTGAAGAGCAGAAAGTTGATCTAGGTTATGGCCTGCTGCTGAAGCGTTACACAGACAAAGTGGTTGATGCCACCGAAGAACAGATTAAGGCTGCCGCGCTGGATTCTATCCCAAGTGTTGCACCACTGTTCTGGAGTTTCCGTATCATGGTTGCCCTGGGTGTTGTGATGTTAGTGGTGTTTGCTGCCGCATTCTGGCAGAGCACTCGTCACCAGATTGAAGAGAAGAAGTGGGTCCTCAAGGCCGCGCTTTACAGCTTACCTCTGCCTTGGATTGCCATCGAGTGTGGTTGGTTTGTAGCTGAGTATGGTCGCCAGCCTTGGACTATTTCAGAAGTGTTGCCGACCTTTGTGTCTGCATCCAGTCTGACCGTGAGTGATCTCTGGTTCAGTATCATCAGCATTACTCTGTTCTACACTGTGCTGCTGGTTATCGAACTCTTCCTGATGTTCAAGTTTGCGCGCCTGGGTCCCAGCAGTCTCAAGACCGGCCGTTATCACTTTGAAAAACTAGAAGCCTGAGCAGAGGGATTTCATTATGTTTGATTATGAAATAGTAAGATTTGTCTGGTGGTTGTTGGTTGGCGTTTTGCTTATTGGCTTCGCTGTGACCGATGGCTTTGATATGGGGGTTGGTGCCTTGTTGCCAATCCTCGGTAAAGACGACACTGAACGTCGGATCATGATTAACACGGTTGCTCCTCATTGGGATGGTAACCAAGTATGGTTGATTACCGGTGCCGGTGCTTTGTTCGCCGCCTGGCCAACTGTGTACGCCGTATCATTCTCCGGCTTTTATGTCGCCATGATCTTAGTGTTATTGGCGCTGTATCTGCGTCCTGTGGGTTTTGACTATCGCTCCAAGATAGAAGACCCACGCTGGCGCAAGAGCTGGGATTGGGCCTTGTTTGTCGCCGGTTTTGTACCGCCACTGATCATAGGTGTTGCCTTTGGTAACCTGCTGCAAGGTGTTCCGTTCAGCTTTGATGAATATATGCGTGCCCATTATGATGGCGGCCTGCTGGGTCTGCTTAATGGCTTTGGCTTGCTGGCCGGTCTGGTCAGTGCCTGTATGTTCATGATGCAGGGTGCTTGCTGGCTGCAGATGAAGACAGAAGGTGAGCTACGCAATCGCGCCGCTGCTGCCGCTCAGTTAACTGCTGTGCTGCTGATCGTGTTGTTCGGGGCTGCCGGTGTTTGGCTGGCTACCGGCATCGACGGTTATGTGGTGACTTCGGCTCTGGATACTAACGCCGTATCTGACCCAACACAGAAGACAGTTGAAGTGGTTGCCGGTGCCTGGTTGGCCAATTACGACAAGTATCCATTGACTATGTTGTTCCCGGCACTGGGCCTGTTGGCACCTGCCTTGGTACTGCTGACCAGCCGTTTCGGCCGTAGTGGTTTTGCCTTCCTGTTCAGCTCACTGGCCATTGCCGGTATTATCCTGACTTGCGGCGCAGCTATGTTCCCATTCGTGATGCCTTCATCACAGGATCCTAACGTCAGCCTGACCATGTGGGATGCCACTGCCAGTCAGATGGCACTGAACGTTATGACTTGGGTGGCAATTATCTTTGTTCCTATTGTGCTTAGTTATACTTGTTGGACCTACTTCAAGATGTATGGTCGCTTGAATCGCAAGCACATTGAAAACAACAGCGCATCACTGTACTAAGGAGCCTGAATTATGTGGTATTTCACTTGGATACTCGGCATTTTATTGGCTTGTTCTTTCGGCATCATCAATGCTCTCTGGCTGGAAAATACAGAGAACATGGATAGAGATACTGAAGATAAGTGATAGCTTGAGTTAAACTCAAAGGCCTCCGCTCTGCGGGGGCTTTTGTCTTTTTAAGGGGGCTATGGTGGCAAATGATAAGCTTGAGTCGAGAGGGCCGCAGCAGGTCAGCGAAACCGAGGCAGTCGAGCTGATCAAAAACTGGCTCAAGCAAGACAGGATGCGGATGCAGGCACTTGAGTGTGTTGCAAACCTTGGGCCTATTGATGCCTGGCTGGCGGCGGGGTTTGTTCGTAACCTGGTGTGGGACAAGTTGCACGGCACTGTATCCAGGCTCAGCGATATAGATGTGATCTACTATGAGCCAAACGACACCTCGGAAGTCACCGACAAGGCCTATGAGGCCAAGTTGGTCGCCGCGCTCGACTTACCTTGGTCGGTAAAGAACCAAGCCAGGATGCACCTTAAAAACAATCATCAGCCCTATGTTTCAGTGTCTGATGCCATGAGTTACTGGCCTGAGCAGCAAACGGCCCTGGCTGTCAGGTTGAGAGCAGGGGAGTTGCAACTGCTTAATCTATTCCCGCTAGGCCCTTTGCTGGCGTTGGAACTCAGCCCTAATCCTAAGAGCACTCCCGGAGTATTCGAGAGTCGGCTCAAGGCCAAGAATTGGTTGGCAGACTATCCGTTATTAAAGACTCCGTTATTAAAGACTCCGTTATTAAAAACTCCATTACTCGAAACATTGTTCTAGGCTCACACACTCAAACGCCTGTGGCTCCATTATTTTCGTTGAATCCCTCCTCACTTGAACAATTGGCTTGCCGTTATTGCAGATGAATATCTTCTGTCGAGTGGCCTCCATTTTTGATTTCTGTTCTCAAATATTCGTTGAACTCTCCGACATGTTTTAGTTGAAAATACCGCTTAAATAGTATTTTTCAGCATTTATATCTGACACCAGTTGTTAAGTTTTGGTTGCTTTTCGCTTGGGCGCGTCTGTTCGAAAAATGTACTTTTATTTCACTTTAGGGATAGTGAAGTTTTGAGCTGGCTCACTTAATTTAAAGGTGCAATATCAATAAATCTTTAGTTTGTGTGATCTGTTTCGCGCTTGTGCTATCTCAAACTGGGTATCACTCGAAACGCTTGATGCAGATCAAAAATGTGAAGGGTTAAATCTGGCAGTGTGGCCTCAGTTGTTATGGATGTAATAAAAAACAAAGCGCTGTGTTGTCGCTACGGAGTGAGATGATGAAAAAAAATATCGTATCAGGATTGATTGCCGCCGCCCTTTTTTCTACTGTTGCTGCCCCTGCACTGGCCCACAAGGCCGGTGACTTTATCGTTCGTGCCGGTGCTGTTGTAGTCGCCCCGGATGAATCCAGCCAAAATGTTGTTACCCCGGATCTGGGAAACCTTGGCACCTTTAGTGTGGACAATAACACCCAGTTGGGTCTGAACTTTGGTTATATGCTGACAGATAACTTTGGTATCGAACTGCTGGCCGCGACCCCATTCAGCCATGATGTTTCTCTCGGAGAGCTGGGCAAGATTGCTGAAACCAAACACCTGCCACCTACCTTGGTAGCCCAGTACTATTTCGGTAATGCCGAGTCCAAGCTGCGTCCTTACGTGGGTGTCGGTGTTAACTATACCAACTTCTTCGACAATGAATTTACCAATGATGTCGGTGGCAAACTCTCGGATCTGAGTATGAGTAACTCCTGGGGCTGGGCCGCACAAGTGGGTCTGGATTACCAAATCAATGATAATTGGTTGGTGAACGCTTCAGTTTGGTATGCCGAGATCAGTACTGATGTTAAGTTCAACTATCACTATGGCACCAGCAATAGTGAAGTTGCTGCTGTGACTATCGAAACCGATATCGATCCTTGGGTCTATATGGTCAGCATAGGTTACACTTTCTAACGTCTTCCAAGCCCAAGCTCCCAACCCAAGAGCTCTCAACCATAAAAAAGGCGCCTCCGGCGCCTTTTTTATGGTAAACAATGAGAAGTTTATTTTATCTCTATTGCCCTCTGCGTTTCTTCACCTTCCAGTGGCGGGTATTGTAGATAAACTCAGGCAGTAGTTTGGTGAGCCAGGCAACCGTCGCCCAGCGTTTGGTGACATAGACCCGGCGTTTGCCTTTTTGCAGGGCGCGGATGATTTGCCCGGCTACCACATCTACGGGTGATAACCACAGCTTACTTTGTTGCAGCGCGGCTTTATCCAGCAATCCCAATTGAATATCCGTAATGGTGATCGGTAGCTTAAGCCTTTGGGCATGCATGGACAACCCCTCGAGATAGTTCATTCCAAAGGCTTTGGAGGCATGAAAAGCCACGCTGGGGCCACCGCGAAGACCGGCAATGGAGTTGATGGCCGCAAGCTGACCATAACCTTGCTCGCGAAATAGCCTGAAAGCTGTATTGCAGACGGCGGCAAAGCCACGGACATTGACACTGATGATCTCATCTTCAAGCTGCCAGGGCAGATCCGGATGATAGGAGTTGAGCCCGGTATTGACCAACACCAGATGTGCGCCCCCCAACTGTTGCCAAATCTGTTCCAGCTCGGCTATCAAGGTTTGCGGTTTATCTATGTCCAGGCCAAACACTTGAGCCTCGGTTGCCAGGGTGGCGGCAAACTCTTTCAATGAGTCGGGATCCTGTGCCAGCAATGCCAGTTTAGTGCCTTCATCGGCCAGGCGGCGGGCTATTTCACGGCTGAGGAGTGAGCTGGCGCCCACAATAATCGCAGTTGCTTGTGTCATAAGGATATTTGAACTCAAAAATGGAGTCCTATGATAGGATTATCCTCACAGGTTCTCAATGATTAAACTTGGATGTATAGACATCTAGAAGTCTTTGTGTATGATTAGGAGCTAGCAATGAAAATGACAGGCAACTGGCTGCGCATGCCAATGATGGCGGCTGTAGCAGGAATGATGGCACTCACAGGTTGTGCAACCCCGAATGCCACAGTCGAAATTGATGGCGATGTCTGGTACCGCGAGCGTATTGCGCTGCCACCGGAAGCCGTATTGACGGTTCAGGTTCAGGACGTTTCCAAAGCGGATGCTCCGGCAGAAGTGCTGGCGGTTATTCAGCGCGACAGCGTAACCAGCCCAACGCCTTTTAAGTTTATTCTTGCCCGGGATCAGTTCCAGAGTGGCCACAGCTACAGTGTCAGCGCCAGGATCACCCTCAAGGATGACTTACTCTTTATCAATACCCAGGCCTATCCTGTCAATATCGACAAGGTTGAGCCGGTATCAATCATGGTGCAAAAGGTAGGGCGCTAACAGGAATAACGAGCCAAGCGCCTTGCCCTGAAAGTTCAGGAGAGACGCTTTATGCCCGTAAGAATACCCGATAACCTGCCTGCCGCCGGTGTGCTTGAGTCGGAGAACATTTTTGTTATGTCCGAGAGCCGGGCGGCGATGCAGGATATACGGCCGATGAAGGTGTTGATCCTCAATCTGATGCCCAACAAGATTGAGACAGAAACCCAGTTGCTGCGGCTGTTGGGCAACACTCCGTTGCAGGTGGATATCGATCTGCTCAGGATCCACGACAAAGAGTCGAAACATACGCCGAGCGATCACCTCAATACCTTTTACCGTGACTTTGAAGATGTGCGCCATCGCAACTATGATGGCCTGATCATCACTGGCGCCCCCCTGGGGCAGCTGGATTTCGAGGAGGTTACCTACTGGGATCATATCCGCGAGATTATCGATTGGTCACAGGAGCATGTCACCTCGGTACTGTTTCTCTGCTGGGCGGCCCACGCCGGTTTTTATCACCTGTATCAACTCGAGCGTAAGATCCTCGCTGAAAAATGCTCCGGGGTTTATCAGCATAGGCGTATTCGCGCCCACGTGCCCTTGCTGCGCGGCTTTGATGATGAGTTTTATGCTCCGCACTCCCGTTATGCCCAGATGGATGTGGACGAGCTTAAGGCACATCCCGAACTGACTGTCCTGGCCGAGTCAGACCAAGCCGGTGCCTATCTGGTGATCAGTAAGGATAATCGCAACCTGTTTGTGATGGGGCATCCGGAGTATCGCAAGTCGACCCTTAAAGATGAGTACCAAAGAGATCTGGCGGCCGGGTTGGCACCCAAGATCCCGCAAAACTATTTCCGCAACGATGACCCAGAGGCTGAAGCGATTGCCCGTTGGTATAGTCACGGTAGTCTGTTGGTGAGTAACTGGCTCAACTATTATGTCTATCAGTTGACCCCTTATGACTTATCGGATCTCAGTGCTATTACGCCCTGGGAACAGAGTGGTTGAGCTGTAACATCAAATGTTTTGTTGGCGGGAGTCGCAGTCTTGTGGCTCCTGTCAGGGCTTAGCTCATATCAAGCCAGATGGCGTCAGCCTCTACTGCTTATGCTTCCTTAAACTGATATTTCCTTCTCTAATATTTTCTAAGCTGTAGTGTTTTGGCTTTCTTTCAGGGCACACGCTGTCATCCTGCTGTAAATCCTCCCTGACAAAAATACCTATAAACAGAGCCCGTATTAGACTAATTATTACTTGCCTTACGTTCGCGTAAACGTCAAAGTGGCAACAACAGAGTGCAAATTTGCTGCACCTTACACCGCTGGCCTGCAGTTGGGCCGGTGTTTGGGTGCCCAACAAGGGAGTCAACAATGAGTCGTCCTCAGGATATTGTTATCGTCGCCGCCAAACGAACCGCCATGGGCGGTTTTCAGGGCTGTCTTTCCACTGTGCCTTCTCCTCAGCTGGCGGCTTCCAGCATCAAGGCCTTGATGGAAACCACAGGTGTGAAGGGCGAACAGGTCGATGAAGTGCTGATGGGATGTGTATTGCCGGCCGGTCTGGGGCAGGCGCCTGCCAGACAGGCGGTTTTGGGGGCAGGTTTGCCCCAGTCTGTTGGCGCAACCACAGTCAACAAAGTGTGCGGCTCAGGGATGAAAACCGTGATGCTGGCGCACGATCTTATCAAGGCCGGCAGTGCCAATATCGTGATTGCCGGTGGTATGGAGAGCATGAGTCAGGCGCCATATTTGCTGGATAAGGCTCGCGGCGGCATGCGCATGGGGCACGGCAAGGTGCTGGATCATATGTTCCTCGATGGGCTGGAAGATGCCTATACAGGGGGCGCCATGGGAACCTTCGCCCAGAAAACCGCCGACGATTTTGGCCTGACCCGTGAAGCCATGGACGCCTTTGCCCTGAGCTCACTGGAAAAAGCCAATGCGGCCATTACCTCAGGTGCCTTCAAGGAGGAGATAGTCCCGGTAACCGTAAGCAGCCGCCGCGGCGATACTCTGATTGATACCGATGAGCAGCCCGGCAATGCCCGCCCTGACAAGATCCCGGCGCTACGTCCCGCTTTTGCCAAAGACGGCACCATTACCGCCGCCAATTCCAGTTCGATTTCCGACGGTGCCGCCAGTTTGATGCTGATGAGCCGTGAGCAGGCTGAAAACCTGGGGCTGGCAGTGATGGCTACCATCAAGGGCCATACTACCCATTCCCAAGAGCCGGCCATGTTTACTACGGCGCCTGTGGGTGCCATGCAAAAACTGTTGGCACAGACCGGCTGGAGTAAGGATGAGGTCGACCTTTTCGAAATCAACGAAGCCTTCGCCATGGTGACCATGTTGGCCATCAGCGAGTTGGGGCTGGATGCCGCCAAGGTTAACGTCAATGGCGGTGCCTGTGCGCTTGGTCATCCGATAGGTTGCTCCGGCGCCCGTCTGTTGGTTACTCTCATTCATGCGCTCAAGGCCCGAGGCCTCAAGCGTGGTATGGCATCGCTGTGCATAGGTGGTGGTGAAGCCACAGCTATGGCGATTGAGATCTGATATCCCGTCGGCCGCGACAGCGGCCGGCAACAAATTAAAGTAATCAACAAGACAGGACACGGCGCCATCAAAAAGCAGCCACAAGAGCTGTAGGTGCGTCGTCCCACTACCTACAAGGAATTCTTATGAGCACACAAGTCAAGCACTACATAGATGGCGAATTCGTCAACGGTTCCGGCAGCAAGCAGATCAATGTTACCAATCCGGCCAATAATGAAACCATCGCCTTTATCAACTGTGCGACCCAGCCGGAAGTTGAGCGCGCCATCGCCAGCGCCAAGGAAGCCTTCAAGAGCTGGAAGGAAGTGGCCGTTTCCGAACGTGCTCGGGTTATGCTGCGCTATCAACACCTTTTGAAAGAACACCATGACGAGCTGGCCACCATTTTGGCCCAGGAAACGGGTAAAACCTTTGAAGATGCCAAGGGTGATGTCTGGCGCGGCATTGAAGTGGCCGAGCATGCCTGCAACATCGCCTCCTTGCTGATGGGTGAAACGGTTGAGAACGTGGCCCGCAGCATAGATACCTACTCCTACACTCAGCCGCTGGGTGTCTGCGCCGGGATTACGCCATTCAACTTCCCGGCGATGATCCCGCTGTGGATGTTCCCGCTGGCTATCGCCTGCGGCAACACCTTCGTCCTCAAGCCGTCCGAGCAGGACCCAATGACGCCGCAGCGTCTGGTGGAGTTGTTTGAACAGGCCGGGGCTCCCAAGGGCGTGCTGCAGCTGGTTCATGGTGATAAAACGGCGGTTGATGTACTGCTGTCTCACCCGGATATCAAGGCGATTTCCTTTGTGGGCTCTGTGGGCGTGGGTCAGTACATCTACAAGACAGGCACTGATAACCTCAAGCGGGTGCAGGCCTTTGCCGGTGCCAAGAACCACTGCGTGATCATGCCTGATGCCAACAAGCAGCAAGTGATCAATAACCTGGTGGGCGCCTCGGTTGGCGCTGCCGGTCAACGCTGTATGGCGCTGTCGGTCGCTGTGTTTGTCGGCGCCGCCAAAGAGTGGATCCCTGAGCTGAAAGAAGCCCTGTCCAAGGTGCGTCCCGGTCTTTGGGATGACAAGGAAGCCGGTTACGGCCCACTCATCAGCCCGGCCGCCAAAGAGCGTGTGCTCAAGCTTATCGCCGAGGGCAAGGCCGAAGGCGCCGAGTGTCTGCTTGATGGTTCCGACTGCACTGTACCCGGTTATGAGTCAGGCAACTGGGTCGGCCCGACCATGTTCGACAAGGTAACAACGGACATGAGCATCTACAAGGAAGAGATCTTCGGCCCTGTGCTCTGCTGTATGGAAGCCGAGTCGCTGGAAGATGCCATTGAGCTGGTTAACGCCAGTCCTTACGGCAACGGCACCTCTATCTTTACTGCCAGCGGCGCCGCGGCGCGTAAGTACCAGCATGAAATCGAAGTGGGTCAGGTGGGTATCAACGTGCCCATTCCAGTGCCGCTGCCATTTTTCTCTTTCACGGGTTGGAAGGGTAGCTTCTACGGCGATCAGCACGCTTACGGCAAGCAGGCGGTGCGTTTCTACACAGAGACCAAGACCATCACCAGCCGTTGGTTCGAGTCTGATATCGCCTCTGGTCCCAACATGACTATCGCCCTCAAGTAACAGTGTGAGCCCAAGGGCACCGGCAATGGCCGGTGCCCCTTTTTAATCGCAACAGTAAATAACAAGAGATCCGGCATCACCGGATCACCGCAAGACGCAGAGATCTGCGCACAGGAGTCAAGCATGGATTTCAATCTCAACGAAGATCAGCGCCAATTCGCCGAGCTGGCCCGTCAGTTTGCCGCCGATGAACTGGCCCCATTTGCCGCCAAATGGGATGAGGAGCATCACTTTCCCAAAGACGTGATCCAAAGAGCCGGGGAGCTGGGATTCTGTTCACTCTATTCTCCCGAGTCGGAAGGCGGCATGGGCCTGTCGCGTCTGGATGCCTCGATTATTTTTGAAGAGCTGGCCAAGGGCTGCACTGCCACCACAGCCATGCTGACCATTCACAACATGGCCACCTGGATGGTGACGACCTGGGGCCAGCAAAGTCTGCGGGCCGAGTGGTCTGAAGCGCTGACCACAGGCAGCAAGCTGGCTTCTTACTGCCTGACCGAGCCGGGTTCAGGCAGTGACGCCGCTTCACTTGCCACCCGCGCCGAGCGCGACGGCGATGAGTATGTGATTAACGGCTCCAAGATGTTTATCTCGGGCGCCGGCGCCACCGAGCTTTTGGTGGTGATGTGCCGCACCGGCGAGGCCGGCCCCAAGGGCATTTCGGCCATTGCCATCCCGGCAGATGCCAAGGGCGTTATCTACGGCAAGGCCGAGGACAAGATGGGCTGGAACGCCCAGCCAACCAGACTCATTACTTTTGAAAACGTGCGGGTGCCGGTCAATCATCTGTTGGGTGAGGAAGGCCAGGGCTTTACCTTCGCCATGAAGGGCCTGGATGGCGGCCGCATCAATATCGCCACCTGCTCTGTGGGTACTGCTCAGGCTGCGCTTGAGCGCGCCACCGAATATATGCATGAGCGCAAGCAGTTCGGCAAACCACTGGCCGCCTTCCAGGCGCTGCAGTTCAAGCTGGCCGACATGGCCACAGAACTGGTCGCCGCGCGGCAGATGGTGCGTCTGGCGGCATTTAAGCTGGACAGCGGCGATCCCGAAGCCACGGCTTATTGCGCCATGGCCAAGCGTTTTGCCACAGACATAGGGTTTGCCGTGTGTGACAGCGCGCTGCAAATTCACGGCGGTTACGGCTACATCCGCGAATACCCGCTGGAGCGACATTTCCGTGATGTACGGGTACACCAGATCCTGGAAGGAACCAATGAGATTATGCGCCTTATCATCGCCCGCCGCCTGCTGGATGAGCATGCCGGCGAGATCCTCTAAGGCCACACCCATTTAACCGAATTGCAAGGAGTCATTCATGTCTTTTTTGATTGAGCATATCGAAGGCCATACGGCTGTTCTGACCATCAACAATCCACCGGCCAACACCTGGACGGCCGAGAGCCTCAATGAACTGCGTCTCAAGGTGGAAGAGCTCAACAATGATCCCGATATCTATGCCTTGGTACTGACAGGGGAAGGGGAGAAATTCTTCTCGGCCGGCGCCGATCTTAAGCTGTTTGCCGACGGTGATAAAGGCAATGCCGCCACCATGGCACGCTGTTTTGGCGAAGCATTTGAAACCCTGAGCGCCTTTCGTGGTGTGTCTATTGCCGCCATTAACGGCTATGCCATGGGCGGCGGTTTGGAAGTGGCACTGGCCTGTGATATCCGTATCGCCGAAGAGCAGGCGCAGCTGGCATTACCCGAGGCCACAGTCGGCCTGCTGCCTTGTGCCGGCGGCACCCAGAATCTGACCGCTCTGGTCGGTGAGGGCTGGGCCAAGCGGATGATTCTTTGCGGTGAGCGAATCGATGCCGCCAAGGCCCGTGAGATTGGCCTGGTCGAAGAGGTCGTTGGTAAGGGCGAGGCCCTGAGCGCCGCCATTGCGCTGGCGACCAAGGCCGCCAAGCAGAGCCCATCTAGCGTGACCGTTTGCAAGCAGTTGATCCAGGCTGGACGTAATATGCCAAGAGCTCAGGCACTGCCGCTGGAGCGTGAGCTGTTTGTGGCTCTGTTTGACACCCAAGATCAGAAAGAAGGGGTCAATGCCTTCCTGGAGAAGCGCGCAGCCAACTGGAAAAACGCATAAGGAGGCGCTGATATGAGTCATGAAGTGGTATTTCAGACCCTGGGAACCGCCAGCGGCAAGTTGATTGGTGTGGCCACACTTACTGTAGAAAAAGCACTCAATGCACTGAACCTCAACATGGTGCGTTTGCTGGCCAAGCAGTTGGCTGCCTGGAAACAGGATGAACAGATTGCCTGCGTGATCCTCGACGGCAGCGGCGACAAGGCCTTTTGCGCCGGTGGTGATGTGCGGGCGCTGTATCAGGCGCAGCAGGCCAATCCCGGCAGTTACACCCAGGAAGCCCGGGTGTTTTTCGAAGAGGAGTATCGGCTCGACTTTCAGCTGCATACCTTCGGTAAGCCTGTATTGGTTTGGGGCGACGGCATAGTGATGGGTGGCGGTCTGGGGCTGATGATAGGTGCCAGCCACAGAGTGTTGACCGAGCGTTCGCGCATCGCCATGCCCGAGGTCACCATAGGCCTATACCCGGATGTCGGCGGCAGCTATTTTCTCGGCCGCATGCCGGGTAAAACAGGGCTGTTTCTCGGCCTGACCGCCTACAATATGAATGCGGCCGATGCCCGTTATACCGGCATTGGCAATCATTTTCTGGCCTCAACGGATAAAGAGCGCATGCTCGATGCCATGGCGACGGTGAACTGGGGCAATAACACCAGTCTCAACCAGCAGAAGCTGCATGATCTGCTCAATGAACTGGAAACCCAGAGTGAAGAGCGTCCCGGCAGCAGTCGCTTGAAGGGCCATCAGGCTCAGATTGATGAGCTGATGACCGGGGATATGGCGGAAATTCTCGCCAAGATGCAGACCTTGGAAACCGAAGAGGGCTGGTTGCAGCGTGCCCGTGACACCATGCTGAGCGGTAGCCCGCTGAGCTGGGCGCTGGCCTACGAGCAGTCAAGGCTTGGGACCGATATGAGCCTGGCGGATTGTTTCCGCTTCGAGCTGGGTCTCAGCCTCAACTGCTGCGCCATAGGTGATTTTTGTGAGGGTGTCAGGGCGCTGCTTATCGACAAGGACCGTAATCCCAACTGGCGTTACGGCAAGGGCAAGATAGCACCGCAAGAAGCGGTATCTGCCTTGCTCGAGTCGCCATTTGAACATGAACACCCATTGGCCGATCTGTAACAGATGTCGGCAAACAAGATTCCAACAGGGAGAGCAAACAGATGACAACAGTGGCTTTTATTGGTTTGGGCAACATGGGTGGGCCGATGGCGGTCAACCTGATCAAGGCCGGGATGACTGTTCGGGTATTCGATCTGGTGCCGGCGGCGATGCAGAGCCTGGCAGAGCAGGGGGCTATAACTGCCCAGAGCGCCTGTGGCGCAGCGGCGGGTGCCGATGTGGTGGTAACCATGTTGCCGGCCGGCAAGCATGTGCGTAGCCTGTACCTCGGCAGCGAGCAGCAGCAAGGGCTGCTGGATGTTGTGGCCGAGGGAACCTTGCTTATCGATTCATCGACCATAGATGCCGACAGCGCCCGCACTGTGGCGGCTGCATCGGCCGCCAAAGGGCTTGAGTTTGTTGATGCGCCGGTTTCCGGTGGCACCGCCGGGGCCGCAGCCGGTACGCTGACCTTTATCTGCGGCGGCAGCGATGCAGGTTTTGCCAAGGCCAAACCCGTTCTCGAGTGTATGGGCGCCAATATTTTCCATGCAGGCAGTGCCGGAGCCGGTCAGGTTGCCAAAATCTGCAATAACATGCTGTTGTCTGTCTTGATGGTGGGTACCAGCGAGGCGCTGAGTCTGGGGATAGATAATGGTTTGGATCCCAAGGTGCTGTCAGATATCATGAAAGTTTCGAGCGGCGGCAACTGGACCTTGGAGAAATACAACCCCTGTCCCGGGGTGATGCCAAGCGTGCCATCGTCCAATGACTATCAGGGCGGGTTTATGGTGGATCTTATGGTTAAGGACCTCGGCTTGTCCCAGGAAGCAGCGCTGTCCAGCCAGTCGAGCACCCCCATGGGCGCACTGGCGCGCAGCCTCTATGTCAATCATGCCCGCAAGGGTAATGGTCGTCGCGATTTTTCCAGTATTTTTGAACAATTCAAGCAAGAGAAATAAGGATAACCCAATGGATGTAAAAGGTAAGGTAGTCGCCATCACAGGTGGAGCCGGTGGACTGGGTCTGGCGATGGCGCAGGAGCTGGCCGCAGCCGGTGCCCGTCTGGCGCTGATCGATGTGGATCAGGACCGTCTGGAGCAAGCCTGTGCTCTGCTGGGCGAGACCGAAGTGCAGGGTTATGCGGTGGACATCACAGATGAAGAAGATGTGATGGCAACCTTTCAGTACATTCTGGAAGATTTTGGTCAGCTAAATGTGCTGGTAAACAACGCGGGTATTTTGCGTGACGGCATGTTGATTAAAGCCAAAGAGGGCCAGGTGACAGACCGTATGTCGCTGGAGCAGTTCCAGTCGGTTATCAATGTAAACCTGAGCGGCAGTTTCCTCTGTGGCCGAGAAGCCGCCGCTGCCATGATAAGCTCTGGTCAGGAAGGGGTGATTATCAATATCTCCAGCCTGGCTCGGGCCGGCAATGTGGGGCAGAGCAACTATGCCGCCTCCAAGGCAGGTGTCGCTGCTATGGCGGTGGGCTGGGCCAAAGAGCTGGCGCGCTACAAGATCCGGGCCGCTGCTGTTGCACCCGGGGTTATCGCCACCGAAATGACCGCCGCCATGAAACCGGAAGCGCTGGAGCGCCTGGAGAAAATGGTACCGGTCGGCCGTCTGGGTGATGCCGCTGAAATCGCCTCGACAGTCAAATTCATCATTGAAAACGACTATGTCAATGGCCGGGTATTTGAAATTGACGGCGGTATCCGCCTGTAATTCAATGCCTTGAGATCAAGGCCAAAATAGATATCATCCCTGTTCTTTACTGGGTTTCAAACAAAGGCAGGGATGATGTTTTCTTCCTCCACCAGGCAGCTTGTTTGTTAATTTTCTTTTGCCATGATGCGCTGCAGCTCTATGTGAACGATGGCGATAAGTTGGTGAATATCTTCTCTGAACTTATGTACTTCTATGAGGATTTGGCCGGTGAGCGGGATGAAACCGGCGAACGCGCCAGGGTCTTGCAAAAGTTATCATTCTGCAATGGTGAGGCGTAGATACTTGTCCGCTTTGTATTACAGACGTTGACAATTCTTGTCTCGGATTGAACAATCCCCCCTAATAAAAGTTAAAAGTACCAGAGGTATCGACACTCACCCATGCATTGGTTGGAGAAACAGATTAAGCGCCTGCTTTTGTTGGTGGGAATTGCGGGTGTCATGGTAATCTATTTCGGATTCTTCTATCTGCTTCTCAGCGGTCGCTCTACTGAACCCATCACCTGGTACTATTTGCTTTCACCTTGGATCTGCATCTTTTTTGGATTATCCAGTTTGCAGCAGTACAGGGTGTTGCAGTGGTTCTGCGCCAAATTTAAATAACAACACAAGACTTAAGTTGTAGTAGTTTCAATCTGCCTGAGGGTGGGTGTTGGGGGAAACGAAACCATGATTTTCAATCCCGGAAAGCAAATTTTGGCCGTAGCGCTGATGGTGCTAGTGCTGCAGGGGTGCGGTCAACCTGCGCAGGAGCAACAAGCGCCTGCCGACAATGAGCAGAGGATTAGCGCCGCTTATGGCAGCTGGGTCTCGCCTTTGGGGGCCGCCGAAGTCTACGGCAGTGCTTCGGCAATAGGTGAGCTGCAGAGTGTCGGTGATGCGATTTATTTCTCGGAATCCAGCCCGGCCGAAGGCGGCAAGGTGGGGATAAAGCGTCTTGAAAAAGATGGCAGCATTACCAGTGTGGTGGCACCGGCCTTTGGTATCGGCAGTCGCGTTCATGAGTATGGCGGTGGCGATTTTCTTGGTATAGGTCAGAGCCTGTTTGTCACCAAGGGGCAGGATCAGCTGTTTTACCGGATAGCGCCGAATCAGGAGGCGCTGGCTCTGACTCCCAATGGCACCCGTCACGGGGAATGTATCTCTTACCCCAAGGGCTCACGGATTATTTGTGTTCGGGAAGATCATCGCCAACCGGGTGAGCCTAAGGCCAGTTTGGTGACCATTAACCTGAATTTCTCCGGAGAAGGGGATATCTTTGTCGATGGGCACGACTTTATCAGTTCTCCGGCAATCAATGCCGACAATACTCAGCTTGCCTGGATCACCTGGGAACATCCCAACATGCCTTGGGATAATACTCAGTTGTGGCTTGGGGATCTCAATCGCAAGGGGCAGTTGACTAACATTCGCCAAATCGCACCCGAGCGCAAGGGCGCACTGATGCAACCCCTGTTTAGCCCAAACGGCGTGCTCTACTTTATTGCCGACTATGACAACTGGTGGAACCTCTATCGACTTGATGCCAAAGGCGATATTGAACAGGTTACCCAACTCAAGGCTGAAATCGGCGGCCCTGCCTGGAAGTTGGGGCAGCACGCTTACGCCTTTGAAAATGAAAATACCCTGATAGCCAGTTTCAACAAGGAAGGGGATGCCGGATTGCTGCGACTGGATCTGCAGACCGGGGTTATTGAAGTGCTGGCTGCCGACTTTGCCGATATCAAACAGGTGGTGCAGGGGGCCGACGGGGTTTATTTCGTTGGCAGTAGACCTACGCCAGAGCGCGGCATCTATAAGGTTTCCGGCCGCGGCACAGAACTTGTGTATGCACCTAAAATTTGTGGTCTGGATCCCAGATACATCTCCCGCGCCGTCAATGTTGAGTTTACCACCAAGGGGGGAGACAAGGCTCACGGCTATTTTTATCCGCCGGTAAATGGTGATTACCAACCTCTGCCGGATACCCGGCCGCCTCTTTTGATGATGTTGCATGGTGGACCGACCGCTAGCGCAAATAGGGCATACGACAGCGCCATTCAATACTGGACCAGCCGCGGCTTTGCCGTGTTTGAGCTCAATTATCGCGGCAGTACCGGCTTTGGCCGCCAATATCGCCAGAGCCTCTATGGCAACTGGGGCAAGGCAGATGTTGAGGATGCTGTCTGGGCTGCAGGTTTTTTAGTTGACCAAGGCTGGGTCAATGCTGAGAAATTGGCTATCCGCGGCGGTAGTGCCGGTGGCTTGAGCGTGCTTTCAGCCTTGGCTTTCCATGATAAGTTCAAGGCCGGGGTGAGCTATTTCGGGATCAGTGATATCGAGGTGCTGGGCAAGGAAACCCATAAGTTTGAGTCAAGATACCTGGATCAACTGATAGGCCCTTACCCGGAAATGAAGGCAGTGTATCGTGAACGCTCGCCCCTCTACCACCTGCAGGGTTTCAACGAACCTTTGCTGCTGTTGCAAGGACTCGAAGATAAGGTGGTGCCACCGAGTCAGTCGCAGCATATCTACAAGGCGCTGAAAGACAAGGGGGTGCCCACAGCATTTATCGGCATAGAGGGAGAAGGACATGGCTTCCGCCAGCCTCACAACAAGATACTGGCGTTGGAATCAGAGCTGGTGTTCTATGGTATGGTGTTTGATTTCACCCCGGCGGGCACACTACCGGCACTGAAGCTGGACAATGCCGCAGCCTTGGCGCGGCCCGGACAACAAGTTGAGTGATAGCTTCAGGCCTGTTTGGTTTCGCTGGACAGGCCATCTATGATGGCGCATTCAGACTGATTGCCGCCGCGGCACTGGGATACCAGTTCGCTCAGTTGGGCATGCAGCGACGCCAGTCTGGCCATCTTGTCTTCCAACGCCTGCAGGTGCCCTTTGGCCAGACGTTTGACATCCTCGGCGCAGCGCTTGGGATTGTGTTTCAGTTGCAACAGATCCCGGCATTCATCCAAGGTAAAGCCCAGCTCGCGGCAGTGCTGTAAAAACTTGAGCGCCTCGATTTCAGCGGTCCGATACTCACGATACCCATTGTCGCCTCTGTGGGCCTCAACCAAGCCTATGTCATGGTAATAGCGGATACTCTTGATACTCAGACCAGTTGCCTTGGCCACTTCGCCTATTTTCATCGCTAAACTCCTGCCCTGTTGGGACTTTTGTGGGCTATTTTGTCGCGCCGCAAGCGCATTGTTGAGAGTCAGAGCACCTTTTCGCTTATGGATAATTATCCGGACTTGACTCTCCCGTTACGGGAGACTTTAACCTTTATCTCAGTGTTGAGCCAGCCTCGCTTGCGAGGGGCACAGATGGGAGTTTCCAATGGACCAGATACAATTCACCATAGCGAATATGAAGTGCGGCGGCTGCGCCCGCAAGATAAAGGCCCTGTTCGCCGATGATACCGGCGTAGAAGCCGCTACCGAGGTGGCAGATAAGTCGTTGACGCTGACATTCGCCCCGGGCGCTGAGCTTACCCCCGCCGCGGCGTTGGCGAAACTGAAAGACGCAGGTTATGACGCCGAGCAGGCCGAGATTGCTGCTCCCGGCGCCAGTGACAGCGCGCAAGAGCCCAGCCCTGAACCTAGCCCTGAAGCCCCTGGCCGCTTTAGTTTCCATGTTGCCGATATGAATTGCGGCCACTGTGAGAGTAAGCTTCGCAAGGCGCTGGCTGATGAGCTTGAGGTAGAAGTCGACCTTAAAGACAAACAACTGCGGCTGAAAAGTCACAAGAGCGCGGCCGAACTGGCCGAATTGATAACAGGTGCAGGCTTTACCCCGCAAGCGCTTGCGCCTGGCAATACAAGTGAGCCGGAACACTTCCGCTTTTATGTTGGCGATATGACCTGTGGCCATTGTGAGGCCAGTATTCGTAAGGCGCTCAGTGATGAAGCTGAGGTGACGGTCAATCTGAACCAGAAACAGCTTGCACTGAAAAGCCATAAAACCGCCGCTGAGTTGACCGAACTGTTAAAGGCCGCCGGGTTTACCGCCGAGCCTTGGCGCGATGAGCATGCCGAGGCTGATACCGAGACTGAGATTGAGACAGAAGCTCAGGCTGACGCTTCGAAACTGGCAGTGGCTGCAACTACAACTGAAGCTGAAACTGGCAAGCATGCCGATAAAGCCGTCAAGCAGAAGGCCGCCACGGCTTATCCTGCCAGCCCCACACTACTGTTTGTGCCGGATATGAGCTGCGCCAGCTGCGTGGCCAAGATAGAAAAAGCCTTTGCCGCCAAAGAGGTCGAGGCCAGAGTCAACTTGGCCGACAAGCAGGTGAGCGTAGCCGCAGGGTTGCCAGTGGCTGAAGCCGTTGCGCTGCTGCTCTCGGCCGGGTATCGCGCCGAGCCGATAACCGACGCCGCCAGTGCCATGGCCGACAAGGCCGAGCATGATGCCAGGGAATATCGCACCCGGATAAGGCAGGCCATTGCCGGTCTTGGGCTGGGGATCCCCTTGATGATCTGGGGCCTGGCCGGTGGTGACATGATGATCCACGATAGCCAAAGCCAACTTATCTGGGGCGCCATGGGGCTGTTGACCTTGTTGCTGCTGGTCACCACCGGGGGGCACTTCTTNTGGCCGGTGGTGACATGATGATCCACGATAGCCAAAGCCAACTTATCTGGGGCGCCATGGGGCTGTTGACCTTGTTGCTGCTGGTCACCACCGGGGGGCACTTCTTCAGTGGTATGTGGCGCTCACTCAAGGCCAAGAGTGCCAACATGGATACGCTGATCGCCCTGGGTACGGGCACGGCCTGGCTTTACTCCATGCTGGTGGTGCTTATTCCCGGCTTTTTCCCCGACGGCACCCGTCATGTGTACTTTGAGGCCAGTGTGATGATCCTCGGCTTGATTAACCTTGGGCACGCATTGGAGCTGAGAGCCCGCGGCAAGACCAGTGAAGCGGTGCAGAAGCTTATTGGCCTGCAGAGCAATACGGCTATCAAGATCACCGAAAACGGCGATGAAACCGTGGCCATAGCGGCGCTGGTGGTGGGTGACAAGCTGAGACTGCGCCCGGGTGACAGAGTGGCGCTAGATGGTGAAGTGCTTTCAGGCAATTCGTTGCTCGATGAGTCCATGCTCACAGGCGAACCCATTCCTGTGGCTAAATCCGTGGGCGACAGTCTGAGCGCCGGCACAGTCAATGGTAACGGCAGCCTTATTTACCAAGTTACTGCCGGGCCTGCCGATACCCGCCTGGCGAAGATTATTGCCCTGGTTCAGGAGGCCCAGACCTCCAAGATGCCTATAGGGCGATTGACAGACAAGATAGCCGCCGTGTTTGTGCCTGTGGTGGTGGTGATTGCGCTGCTGGCGGCCATCATCTGGTATTTTGCCGGTCCTGAGCCCGCGCTGTCCCATGCGCTGGTGGTGCTGACCAGTGTACTGATTATCGCCTGTCCCTGCGCCTTGGGGCTGGCGACGCCTATGTCCATCATGGTATCTGTCGGCCGCGCCGCTTCCATGGGGGTGTTGGTGAAAAACGGTGAGGCGCTGCAAACCGCCAGCAAGGTCAGCTGTGTGGTGCTGGATAAAACCGGCACCATCACAGAAGGTAAGCCCGCCGTCACCCAGGTGGATATTTTTGATGATGCCTTTGATGAGCGCGAGCTGCTGCGTGCCGTGGCGAGCCTTGAGCAACACTCGGGTCACCCCTTGGCGGCGGCGCTGCTGGATGCCGCCAAAGCCAAAGAGGTTGTGCTGAGTGAGCCGCAGGGGTTTGACTATCGCCAGGGGCAAGGGCTGCTGGGTCAGTTTGAAGGCCGGCAGTGGGCGGTCGGCAACAGCAAGCTAATGGACGCACTGGGCATTAGGCTGACCGAGGCGCACCAGGCAAGACTGGAGCAGGGGGCGGCGCTTGGACACACCCAGGTGCTGGTGGCTCGAGATAATCAACTGCTGGCGTTGGTGGGGATCAGTGACCCAATCAAAGCCGATGCCAAAGAAGCCATGGCCGCGCTCAAGGCTCAGGGCAAGCGCTTGGTATTGCTCAGTGGTGATAACCAGGTCACCGCTGAAGCCGTGGCGCGTCAGGTGGGGATAGAGGAAGTCATCGCCGGGGTGTTGCCGGATGAAAAGCAATCCTGGGTCAGTAAGTTTCAAGCGCAGGGTGAAGTGGTGGCCATGGTCGGTGATGGGATCAATGACGCCCCGGCGCTGATGGCCGCCGATGTCGGCATTGCCATGGGCTCGGGCACAGAGATTGCCATAGAGAGCGCCGACCTGACCTTGCTTAACCCAAGGCTGGGCAGCTTGGCCGGGGCATTTGCCCTGTCGCGGGCGACGCTTGGCAATATCAAGCAGAACCTTTTCGGCGCCTTTATCTACAACACTCTGGGGATCCCTATTGCTGCCGGGGTGCTGTACCCGCTGACAGGGATCTTGCTGAGCCCTGTGGTGGCCGGCGCGGCAATGGCGCTGTCTTCATTGACTGTGGTGACCAACGCCAATCGCTTGCGGCGTCAGTCTTTGGATTAAGCTTTTTCAGCGTTCGAGCCGGGGAAATTGCCCCGGCTTTTTCTTGTTTTATCGCCTTGTTTTTCCTGTTTAAATAAGGGGCTTGCCTTTGCTTAGCAATAATGCCTGCCGAAAAGAGAGCCTGCGGTCACGGCCTTAGCCAGTTAGAGCCTTTAGTCTATAAGAGCCTTTGGTCAATATAAGCTTGGGGCTGGATATCGCGGGCCAAGCGAGTCACAGCAAGGACAACAGGGAATAAGAAAAGGAATGGGAAAGGAGAAAAGAAATGGGGAAGGAGCTGGAAAATGCAATCCAGAAAATTCACCGCGGCAGCTAAGCTGAGTCTGCTAGGCGGCGCCTTACTGCTTAGCGCCGTCTCTGTACCTGCTCAGGCGGGCTGCGGCGTGAAAAGCACTCAGTGCATAGTGATCAAGGGCGACAGCCAAAAGACCCTGGAGTGTGAAATCACGGTTTGTGCCAATGTGCACTCATTTCTCAGTCGCTGGCAGTTGGCCGATGGCACCATGCTGAGCACGGATTACACCGAGGACAGCGAGAGCGTCACTATCAATGGTGAGCCGGGATATGCCTTGCCGGCGGATATTTTGCGCGCTGAACTTGGCTGTTACAGCACTTTTGCAACAAACAAGGCGGAAACTACCTTGGTGTGTGGCCGCGATCTGGATTTTTAATCTGCTTACAGAAGATTTTTAAAGTCTTTTATAAACAGCTGGTTGCACTGCTTTATCTCGCTGGCTGCCCGCGAGTTTGGTTGATAATTCACGCAGGAATGTTATAGTGCCCGGCTTTATTTACCCGGCCAATCATAGGCCTTGGGCTCTTGGACGCGGCTTTACATGGCCCGGTCCCGCATCTGGATATTTTGGAATCATACAGTGATAACGACAGCTAACATCACCATGCAGTTTGGCGCCAAGCCGCTGTTTGAAAACATCTCGGTTAAATTCGGCGAAGGCAACAGATACGGCCTTATCGGCGCCAATGGCTGCGGAAAGTCTACTTTTATGAAGATCCTTTCCGGTGAGTTGGAGCCAACCTCGGGTAATGTTTCGCTGGATCCCAACGAGCGTCTGGGTAAGCTGAATCAGGATCAGTTCGCCTATGAAGAGCACAGCGTTATCGACACAGTGATCATGGGCCACAAAGAGCTGTGGGCGGTGAAGCAGGAGCGCGATCGCATCTATTCCTTACCGGAAATGAGCGAAGAAGACGGCATTAAAGTGGCCGATCTTGAGATGCAGTTTGCCGAAATGGACGGTTATACCGCAGAAAGCCGCGCCGGTGAGCTGCTGCTCGGGGTGGGTATTCCGCTGGAGCAACATTTTGGCCCTATGAGTGAAGTGGCACCGGGTTGGAAACTCAGGGTGCTGCTGGCACAGGCCTTGTTCTCTGATCCCGATGTATTGCTGCTCGACGAACCGACCAACAACTTGGATATCGATACCATTCGCTGGCTGCAGGAGATGCTTAACCAGCGTAACAGCACCATGATCATTATTTCCCACGACAGATACTTCCTCAACTCTGTCTGTACCCATATGGCGGATCTGGACTACGGTGAGCTGCGGGTCTATCCGGGCAACTATGATGAATACATGACAGCCGCCTCTCAGGCTCGTGAGCGCCTGGTGGCTGAAAACGCCAAGAAGAAGGCGCAGATTGCCGAGCTGCAAACCTTCGTGGCGCGCTTCTCTGCCAACGCTTCCAAGGCCAAGCAGGCCACGTCCCGTGCCCGTCAAATCGACAAGATCAAGCTGGATGAGATCAAGGCCTCCAGCCGGGTTAACCCCTACATTCGCTTCGAACAGGAGAAGAAACTGTTCCGTAACGCTTTGATTGTTGAAAACATGAGCAATGGTTACGATGAGCTGCTGTTCAAGGATGTGAACTTTATCGCCGAAGTGGGCGAGCGTATTGCGATTCTGGGTGAAAACGGTGTGGGTAAGACCACCTTGCTGCGTACACTGATCCATGAGTTGCCACAAAAGAGCGGTACCATTCAGTGGTCTGAAAACTATCGTATCGGCTACTACGCCCAGGATCATGCCAGCGACTTTGAAAATGATATGAACCTGTTCGACTGGATGGGTCAGTGGCGTCTGGAAGGTGATGACGATCAGGCGGTGCGTTCAGTGCTGGGCCGTATGCTGTTCAGCGCCGACGACATCAAGAAATCTGTCAAGGTACTGTCCGGTGGTGAGCAGGGTCGTATGCTGTTTGGCAAGCTGATGCTGCAAAAGCCCAATATTCTGGTGATGGACGAACCAACCAACCACCTGGATATGGAATCGATAGAGTCGCTGAACAACGCTCTCGAGCTCTATGAAGGCACCTTGCTGTTTGTCAGCCATGACCGCGCCTTCGTGTCATCTCTGGCCAACCGTATCATAGAGATAAGCGCTGATGGCGTGAGCGACTTCAAGGGCACTTATGATGAGTTCCTGGCCAGCAAAGGCATTGAAGCCTAAGTCTTTTATGGCAGGCTTGGTGTAACACCCAGTGAAAAAATCACAATAAACAAGGCCGGTTCATTGAACCGGCCTTGCTGTTTTTAAAGGCTTGGATCAGAGGCGCGCTGACCTATTCTTCGGTAGTGTTCATAAATCTGTGTCATTTGAGTAATATACACCCAAAAGGATATTCAAATGACCAAACCTACATTCGACAT
>NZ_NIJK01000023.1 GCF_002836975.1 Shewanella indica
GCTGTTCGGTTGAGCCTGTTGCCAGGCGTGCAAAAGTCCCAACGAATAAAAGCCTCTGTCAAACAGCGTCAGGCTGTTATTAGGTATGCTTGATATCAGTTCAGCGGCTAAACTCATTTCACTGACAGCAACAGAATCAAAGGCACTGTTCAATACCAAGTGGCTACTTAACTCCATCATGCAAACCATGCGAATTTGAGGATAGGCAGCATCACCAGAAGCGTTGGCGGTTTTGGCGAACACCTGATTGTTTTGCTCACTATCAGGTGTTCGCCATACGATACCATCGACACCGTAGAGGTTGAGCCCACACCAATGCGGATGTTCTGCTCTTTCATGCCAGGTCTTGGCACTTCGCTTAAACACATCCTGAACAACGTCAGAGCCCAGCCGCTTGCGCGCTTGCGTGACAGCACTGCGCGCAACGTAATCCACCTCTCGAGGTAAGACGATATCAAGCTTATTGATGAGAGAGCGGACGGATTCGCCTCTGAACAGAGCCATACCAATCACCGCCCAAATCATGGCATCCATAGGTAACTTACGTCGCCTTAAACTGGCAACACCATGTGAATCAAGGCACGACTGAATTAAATCGGGCTCAAGTACATCGGCCAGACAGGTGAATTCGGTAAGACGGTTGATATGAGTACGCGCCAAAGCTTCTGAAAGTTGCATAAAAAAATCCGATGACATGGGTCATCGGATTTTGATCCTTTCAGTGAGATCGTCAAGCGATCTGTCTTAACTGATCGGCATTAGGCATTCGCGGGCCTTTTCAATGAAATAACGCTACGAAGCAGCGCCTGTTACACATACTCCCTAAGCACTTCCCGGCCCAACGTCAGCACCTGCATCTCTTCCGAGCCGCCGGAAACTCTGTCGACCCGCAGATCGCGCCAGAAACGGCTGATGCGATGCTCGCCGGTGATCCCCTGGCCGCCAAACACCTGCATGGCATTGTCAACCACATCGAAGGCCGCCTTGGAGCAGTAGAGCTTACACTTGGCGGCATCGCCCGGGGTCATCTGGCCGTTGTCGGCCTTCCAGGCGGTGTGATAAATCATGTTCTTCATGTTGGTGAGCTGCACCGACATATAGGCAAACTTTTCCTGGATCAGCTGTGTCTTGGCGATCGGCAAGTCAAACTGTACCCGCTTGTTGGCATAACGGGCGGCATCTTCGAAGGCGCAATAGGCGCAACCATAGTTGCTGCAGGCTATGAGGAAACGCTCCAGATCAAACTCCTTCTTCACCCTGGCAAACCCGTTGCCTTCGGTACCGAAAAAGTCCTTTTCCTCCAGCTCTACATTGTCGAACTCCACCACACAGCAACTGTCCATCTTCAGTCCCAGCTTGGGCAAGTGGCTGACAGAGATCCCCGGTTTACTCATGTCGACAAAAAACTCGGAGAAAATCGGTTCGAAGCTGGCGGAATCTTTGGCCATCACCACCAGGTAAGGGGTCTCGGCGGCACTGGTGATATAACATTTGGTGCCATTGAGGTAGACCTTTCCCTTCTTTCGGGTATAAGTGGTCTGCAGGCTGCGTACATCCGAGCCGGCATCCGGCTCGGTGACCGCCGAGTTCCACACCTGTTTGCCGGTACCTATATAGGCCATGATCTTGTCGATCTGCTCCTGGGTGCCTTCCTGCAATATCGTGGGAAAACCCGCCATCTGATAAAGCACATAGGTTGGCGCACCGAGACGGCCTAACTCTTCCCAGATCAAGGCCAGAGTCACCAGACCGGCATCGCTGCCACCGTATTCTTCCGGAAGCAGCAAACTGTCCAGCCCCAGCTTGGCCAGCTCTTTGACAAAACGTTCAGGATATTCATTGTTGTCGTCGCAGGCGGAGAAATAGCGCTCCCAGTCCTCCTGTGACATCAGGTCTCTTACTCCTGCAATAAATGCTTCTTGTTCGTTTGTCAGTCGATAGTTCATCGATACCTCAGCAAGTTTTCATCAGTAAGCAGGACGCCTGTCTAAACTCTGCGACAGGTACCTACGGCAGTATAACCCCAGGCATATTCGAGTCAATCCAGATAGAAATGCTGGAACATGGTCAATATTATAGAAATTAGCCCGCAATCCCTTTGAGCTATTTCACAATAATCCAAGTGAAATAGATTATTGAACAATAAGGTATAAATTTAAAGCCTGAAGCAATCCATTTAATTAATTTAAATATAAAATCACAGAAAATAATTTTTGATTTATTGAGCAATATCAATCAATAGAATCCATCGACAAGTAAACTCAGTTTATAGTTATATAATTGTGGAGATATAAATGGCTCAAAATGTAAACTTCAAAATTATTCCTGTAACTCATTACAAACAAAATGCCTGTATTGTTTGGCAAGATGGTTGCAACAAGGCTGCTGTAATAGATCCAGGTGGTGAAGTAGAGAAGATAACAAGTTTTATTGAAGACAATAAACTGGAGCTGGATAAGATACTCCTGACCCATGGCCATATCGATCATATCGGCGCGGCCAGATTATTGGCCAAGAGTTCATCTGCCGAAATACTCGGCCCTCATAAGGATGATACTTTTCTGTTTGATATGTTGCCGGAGGAATGTCGTCTATATCAATTTCCCCACTGTGATGTCTTTTATCCAGACCGCTTTCTTGAGCAGGATGACACTATTTGGGTCGGCGAGTTACAACTTCAGGTGATTCATTGCCCGGGCCATACACCAGGCCACCTGGTATTCTTTGCCCCGGCGGCCAAGTTGGCCTGGGTTGGCGATGTGCTATTCAGACACTCCATAGGCCGCTGCGATTTTCCCGGCGGGAATCACACGGCGCTGCTGGATTCCATCAAGAACAAACTCTGGCCGCTGGGGGGAGATACCTGCTTTATTCCCGGTCATGGCCCCATGTCTACTTTTGCTGAAGAGCGGCGCCACAACCCTTATGTCGCCGACCGTTGAAGCCGCTGCCGCCTCCCATGAGGCGGCGATTTCCTAGTATTTGATAATCAGTGCTTTACAAATCCTGNGACCGTTGAAGCCGCTGCCGCCTCCCATGAGGCGGCGATTTCCTAGTATTTGATAATCAGTGCTTTACAAATCCTGCAACACTGGTGTCCGCCAGGGTCATGCCACGGGTTTCCGGTGCCAGCAAGATGGAAACCACCAAGCCCAACAGTGAAATACCGGCACCGGCCATCATGGTCCAGGAAACGCCATAAGCGTTCATAAACACAGGCAAGGCATAGGTCGAGAGTATGGTGCCTATACGGCTGAAAGACATCACGGCACCCACGGCCGAAGCGCGGATATCGGTAGGGAACAGCTCATTGGGGTAGAGCCACTGCAAGATCCCAGGGCCTCCGGAGCAGAAGGCGTACATGCCAAAGGCCGCAATCACTACCCAAATACCTGGAGAGGAAACCAGCCCCAGCATGGCCAGTGACAAGGTCATCATGGCAAAGCTGATGATAAGCAGTGGTCGACGGCCCATGGAATCCAGCCAATACATGGCCGGAATACAGCCTATGATAAAGAAGGTACTGATAATAATGTTGCCAAGCGCCGAGTCTTTGCCATCGTAAAAACCCAAGGCCCCGACTATCTGCGGCCCAAAGGTGTAGATGGCAAACATGGGAATGATCTGGCAGGTCCAAATTGTGCCGATAAAGATGATCATGGTGAAGTTGCGTTTTTCGAACAGCTTACGATACTGGGTATCGATCTTCTCTTCCGCTTCAATATGAATATTGCCGCCAAAGTACTGTTGCATAACTTGTTTGTACTCGGCGATACGGCCCTTGCGCAGCAGCCAGCGTGGCGACTCGGGTAGATGGAAACGCCCAAGCAGAATTACCAGACAAGGTATCAGGCCGCTGCCGAGCATCCAGCGCCAGCCCCCTTCAACGTCATAAAGCAGATAACCCACCGCATTGGCCGCAGTAGCGCCCACATACCACATCAAGGCTATGAAGCCCATGGTAAAGGCCCGCTTCTTGGTTGGGGAAAACTCGGCCACCATGGAGGTGGCAATGGGGTAGTCAGCTCCTATCACTACCCCGATAAGGAAGCGCATCACCACTAACTCTATCGGCGATGAGACGAACATAGTGGCGACAGATAACACGGCTATCGCTATGATATCTATTAGAAACATTAACTTACGACCGAATAGGTCGGCGATGTAACCAAAGAGTGCGGTACCGACAAATAGGCCCACCAGGGTAGATGCCCCAACCAGGCCTATCCAGTTGGCATCCAGCTGCATTTCAGGGATCAGTTGCTCAAGCGCCAGGCCAATAATGACCAGAATATAACCGTCGAGGAAGGGACCACCACTGCCCCAAAACATGATTTTCTTATGTAATGGCGTAAACTCCATTTCATCGAACTTTTTAGCTTTCATATGCTAATCTCTTATATTAAACCAATAAACATGGTTGATTTATTCGTTCACAAAATGTGCCATTAATCTTCAGCCTGATTTCTCAGCCGAGAAATACTGAATAAAAAATGGGACTAAAACAAATCTGAAGCTCAAAAGTGAGAAAACGGTTACAGTTAGCAAACTACATAAGTCGCAGACAAATCTTTAAACAGGTTAAAAGTTAAAACAAATAAGAGCACAGCGCTTCAAGTTAAGCATTATCAAAATCTGTTTATTCAACAGGGCTAATAACATTAAAAGTGTATGCTCTCATTTTGCACAATCGAGCTCGTTAGAAAACTAACTTAAATTCAGATTTAAGGTTTTCAAGCGGCACTAGCCATAACGATATTCAATCCCGAATGTACCTCTGGGATATTCCCATTTCTTGATAATGGTTTCACCGCAAAGCATTTTACAGGTGCCACATTCCAAACAACCGGCAGAGTCAAATTTAAGGCTGCCGTCGTCCTGAATTTTATAGAGTCCTGCTGGGCAGGCGTTAACCAACTTACGGAATTCATTGATATCCGGGTTTTCAACAAGCTCAATATGTGGATGTCCCTCATCGACATAGAACTTGTTCACCCCCAATTTCACATCAACATTGACTGGCTCGCTCATATCGCTGTCATCCCCTTAATACCATCTTTAATCAGATTCATATAACCCACTTCTTTGGCATGCTTCATCAGGGTCTTGCGCAGAGGTTGCGAGGCGCTGCCATCTATGGTGAACATCTCCTGCATAATATCGGCGACCAGCTTGGGATACTGATTGAAGATCCTTGGGTTCTCCATAAAGGCGGGTAATTTCTGGTACAGCTTGAGATCTTTCATGATAAAGCTGTTGTCCAGCAGTGTTTGATAGGCACCGAGTCCGGCGGCACTGAAGTCATTCTTGGCCTTGGCGGCAAGTACGGCTCTGGCGGCGGCCTCACCGGATGCGATAGCCAAGTCCATTCCGCGAACCGTATAGCCCACGTTAAGACAGAAGCCTGCCGCATCCCCGGCAATCAAGACACCGTCATCCACCAGCTTGGGCAGCATGTTCAGTCCGGCCTCGGGAACCACGTGGCCTGAGTACTCAAGTAATTTGCCGCCTTCAATCAAAGGCTTGATCGCCGGATGATTCTTGAAGTCTTCCAACATCTGCGGCACTGTCTTGGAAGAGGTTTCTATGTGGTGCAAGCCACAAACAATCCCCAAAGAAATAGTGTCTTTATTGGTGTAAAGGAAGCCCCCACCCAAGAGACCATTGGAGGGTGAACCGGCAAACAGCCAGGCAACGCCTTCATCACCACTGACATTAAAACGATCCCGTATCTGCTGCTCTGACAGGGCGATTAGCTCCTTGGCTCCGACCGCCATGGCACTGGATTGCACCTTGGGCTTAACCATGCCGAGCTGTTCCCCCAGAAGAGGGTTGACCCCTTCAGCCAGAATCACTGTCTTGGCCAGCAGTGAGTCGCCATCGGCCTCCACCCCTATGACCTTACCGTCTTCCTTGAGGATTTTTTCAACCCGAATACCGGTAATAAACTGAGCACCGGCTTCCTCGGCTTGTTCGGCCAGCCACTGATCGAAAGTGCCCCTGAGCAGAGTATAAGATTCCTCTACCTGCTCCTGACCACGGCCGTTGTGATAGTCCAGGGTTACTGCAGTATCATCAGTGAGAAACGATACTTTTTCCTTGGTAACCTTACGCTCCAGCGGTGCCCGTTTGGCAAAATCGGGCATAATCTTTTCCAGGCTGTGGGCGTAGAGTCTACCACCAGTCATATTCTTGGCCCCGGCATAGTTGCCGCGTTCAATCACCAGAACATCGGCGCCCTGACTGGCCAGGACATAGGCAGCAACGCAGCCGGCGAGCCCGCCTCCCACTATGATTGCGTCAAATGCATCTTCTGACATGCTGATCCTCTCTTGAATTCGAGACTACCGGCCCCTTGAGCCGGTAGCCGGGCCAGATAGTTAGCCTTTGAAGCTGTTCAGCAGGGCTGGAACTATCTTGTTGATATCACCGACAATGCCGTAATCCGCATACTGGAAGATGGGGGCATTCTTGTCTTTGTTGACAGCAATAATGGTCAGGGAGTCGTTGACGCCAACCGTGTGCTGGATCTGACCGGAAATCCCTATGGCCATATAGACATCAGGCTTGATCATCACACCTGAAACCCCAATGTAGCGCTCACGCTCCATCCACTTTTCAGTTTCGGCAATCGGACGGCTGCAGCCCAGTTCGGCACCAACCTTGGCGGCCAGCTCTTCAATCAGCTTCAGGTTATCCTGCGAACCTATGCCATTGCCCACACCGATAACGCGCTTGGCCTTACCCAGGTCGATATTGGATTTTTCCTTTGGCCGACGTGCCAGGCAACGAATGCCATTGGCTGGGGCAACAAATTCCAGAGTGATCGTTTCGGCGCTGCGGCCCGCTTCTTCGGCTGGCAACCCCTTGAAGGCGCCGGCGGCTAGGGTCACCACAGCAATTTGAGAGGTGATCTTCTCTGCGCCGATGGCTAGGCCACCGTAGACCAGGTGCTTGGCACCGACATGGCCTTCGCCATCGATTGTGAGTTCGGCGGCATCATTGAAAACCCCGGCACTCAGGCGCACACCCAGCTTGGCGGCCAACGCCTTGCCGCGGCGGCTGGCTGGCAGCAAGACCAGGGACGCCTGCGCTTCGGCTTCAATCGCCTTGGCCATGGTCAAGGCGTACTCTTCCACTATGCGGCTTGAGTCCTTCTCGCCCAGGTGATACACCTTGTTTGCGCCCAATGCTGCAGCCCTGGCAACCTCATCGGCACCACCCAAGACGAATACAGAGACACTGTCACCCAGTTGCAGACCGGCGGCCATCACTTCGGGCAGACGAGCAGCCTCGCTGCTGAAAACCCAAACATTTGCTAGCTTGTTCATTTCATCCCCCTCAATTCAACACATTGCCAATATGGCCGACAAACTCGGCAACCTGGCCTTCATCATCACCCTCGATAATGATCTGCTTGCGGGCCTTCTGCTCAGGCGCAGTAATAGACACCAGCTCAACCAGTTGTGGGATCTCTTCCAGCGCCAGATCGGCATAAGCCAACTTGTTGACCGGCTTTTTACCTGCGGCCAGAATGGCTTTCATTGAAGGGATTTGAGGTTCGTTGATATCGGCAGAAACCGCCAATACGGCAGGGAGCGACAACTCCAGCTCTTCAACTTCATCGTCCAGTTCGCGCTCGACCCGGACCACACCATCGGCAACTTCCAGAATCTTGCTGACACCATTGATGCAAGGCACTTGCAGCAATTCACCGAGTAGCAAGCCTACCTGCTGAGCATAGAGGTCACCGGAACCGTCACCGCAGAGGATCAGGTCATAACCTTCCTGCTTGGCGGCAGCAGCCAAGACTCGGGCAGTTTGATGGGGCAGCGCCTGCTCCAGCTTGGGATCGCAAACCAGGGTCAGCGCGTCCGGGCCTCTTGAGAGGATATCTTTGCAAGCTTTGGGGGCGGCCAGTGCATCTGCGCCTATACTCAACGCCGTAATGCTGCAATCACTCTGGGTTGCCTTGATTTGTACCGCAGCTTCAACGGCACACAGATCGAATTGGCCTATCTTTTTGTTTACATTACTTGTATCTACAGGAAGGTTGGGAATGACTTTGATATCCTGCTCTTCCGGGACAAGCTTATAACATGCAATGATCTTCATCTTATCTCCAGTCTAAGTATCACTATAAACATTCGTCTCTACTGGTTTACATTCCTTAACATTGGTGATCGGAAACCCATAATTAATAAAATTTCAGGCTTGCATCACACAAAGTCGCACCCTCCTTGGTAACGAAAGGGAATAAAAGTCCACACCCATTTAGATATCAACATGGATAATAGATTAGTTCACCTTAACCAAATTTAGAGTTGCTTAATTGATTATCAGATTAATTAAATAAACCTCTCACAATCCATCAGCGTCATTTTATTAATACAAGCTATTTTCAATTAAGACCAAACAAATTCGTTTGTTGAGCCACTTTTTGTGAGCAATATCCAATTTTTCAACCAAATTAAACAAAACCTGATTATATAACGACCTTCAATGGTTCATTTTTACCGTTTTTATTGATTTGCATCACACATTTTCGAGCAAGGTAACAATCCATTGACCAAAAGTGTGATGCGGGAATGTTTTTTTATTCATGACCGAAACCATAATCGGTTCAAATTAAAAACGGAGGGTGGTTAATGAATAAGTTTAAGCTAAAAAATCTAAGCTTGATGTTATTAGGATTAACGCTTAGCGCGCCAAGTTTGGCGGTGGACATCAGTGGTTCAATAAGAGCGAACTACAGCATTAAAGATTTTAGTGACGCTTCAAAAGCTACGGGTGGTGATTTCGATTTCAACACCTTGGGAATAAAACTCTCCCAGGATTTTGAAAACTATGGTTTTGTCGCCGAATATCGTTTTGCCGATGGTTACGACTATCTTAAAAACGGTTATGTCTATTGGAATGCCTATGAAGATCTGACCCTGCAGCTCGGTGTGGTCAGCAAGGCATTCGGTAATAAGAACTTTGCTTCCCATAACTGGTGGTACAGTCTCAACTACTACCTTGGCTTCGAAGATGACTATGGTGTTGGATTCAATATCAACCATAAATTCAATAACTTCGAAACAGACTTTTCCTTCATCCAGAGCTCTCTCTACAAGGGCAGCGACTATCGTAACTTCGCTGGTACCATAGGTTCGGGCACCATAGACGGCACAACCTATAACAACAAGGAATACAACACAGTCAGCTTGCGCGAAAGCTACAGATGGGAAAATGACAACTGGCAGGTGCTCTTGGGAGCCTCCGTTGAATACGGCCAACTTTATAATCCGGTGGCCGATGAATCAGGAGACAACCTCAACTATGCCGTACACCTGGATACAAAATATCGTGGTTGGGGTGTACAACTTCAATATTTGAAATATGACTTTGATCAATATGATGATGGCCAAATAGATACTTCAAAAATTGGTGTTGGCGCAGTTAATGGCTTCTATGAAGTGGCAGCCAAAGGCGACATCATGACATTCAACCTGTCAAAAGTGGTCGATACCCAATGGGGTGGCCAATTCACCTTCTACAACGACTTCAGTATTTTGACACCAGATGAATCCAACTTTGACGATTCAGTACTGAATAGCACTGGGGTTTCTCTTTCATACAAACAATTCTTTGTGTACGTCGATTATTATCATGCCAAAAACGTTGTGTGGTTGGGTGACAATAGTCTGGGCCTGAAAGACAGCAATAAGGAGTGGAATGGTCGATTCAACATTCACTTGCAGTATTGGTTTTAATAACTGAGCTATTTAGCCAGTAGCTCAAACCCAAATCATTTTTTATTAATCTGGGGTTTTTAATTAAACCTCACGGGCTCACCTTTCCTGAAAATCAGTTAAAGACTTTTGGGTATGGAGAATTTTGATGAGTGAAAATAAAAAGATCAAAAAGGCCGGTATTGAAGCGAAGATATTTTTCCCTTCACTATTGGTAGTGATCCTTCTCTCCTACTTTACTGTGAGAGACCTTGATGCCGCCAATGAAGTAATCAGTGCAGTCTTCCATTACTTAACCCACAGCTGGGGTTGGGCATTTGAATGGTACATGATAGTCATGTTGGCCGGCTGGCTCTGGTTGCTGTTTGGTCCTTATGCCAACAACCGCCTCGGTAATGAAGAACCTGAATTCAGTACCGGAAGCTGGATCTTCCTGATGTTTGCCTCCTGTACTTCAGCCGCCGTGCTGTTCTGGGGCTCGTTGGAGATCTACTACTATGTCAGCTATCCCCCATTTGAACTGGAACCTTTGTCGGTAAAGGCCAAAGAACTTGGACTGGCTTACAGTCTGTTCCACTGGGGACCGCTGCCATGGGCCGGTTACGCCTTCTTCTCCGTGGCTCTGGGTTACTTCCTGTTCGTGAAGAAAATGGACGTGGTACGCCCAAGCGGCACCCTCTATCCCATCATGGGCAAGAAGTGTGAAGGCATCATAGGCACCATAATAGACAACATCTATGTCGTCGCGCTGATCCTGGCCATGGGTACCAGTCTGGGTCTGGCGACACCTCTGGTTACCGAATGTATTCAGTATCTGTTCGGTATTCCGCGCACCATAGAAGTGGATGCCACCATTATTTCAGCCTGGATCATCTTCAACGCCATTTGTGTGGCCTTTGGTCTGCAAAAAGGGATCAAGATTGCCAGTGACCTGCGTAGCTACCTGAGCATCATCATCCTCGCCTGGGTACTCATCATTGGTGCCACCACGTTCACAGTGAACTACTTCACCGATTCCATCGGGGTATTGCTGATGAACATGGGCCGCATGCTGTTCTACACAGCCTCTGTCAGTGACAGCAGCTTCCCTCAGGACTGGACTGTGTTCTACTGGGCCTGGTGGGTAGTTTACGGCATCCAGATGTGTATCTTCCTGGCCAAGATCTCCCGCGGCAGAACCGTGCGTCAGCTGTGTCTGGCCATGGTAGGTGGTCTGACAGCTTCCACCTGGTTGCTGTGGACCATACTCGGCAGTAACACACTTAATTTGATGAACGAAAATATCGTCAATATGCCTGCCCTGATTGAACAGTATGGTGCCGCAAGAGCCATTATTGAAACCTGGGCCGCTTTGCCTATGAGCACCATTACCATGTGGATGTTCTTTATTCTGTGTTTCCTGGCAACAGTAACATTAATTAACGCCTGTTCTTACACCTTGGCCATGTCTACCTGTAAAGGGGTTGATGCGGATAATGAACCACCGGTTTGGGTTCGTGTAGGTTGGTCTGTATTAGTCGGTGTTATCGGCATTGTTTTGTTGGCTTTGGGCGGATTAAAACCACTGCAAACAGCCATTATTGCCGGCGGTGCGCCTCTCGTTTTCGTGAACATAATGATCATTATCTCATTCTTGAAAGATTCACGAAAAAATAACTGGAAGAGTTGATCGGATTATAGATTCACCTCACACCTTACTTTGAACAAATGTATTTATATAGGGGACTTTTCATGGATTATCGTTTAACTGATGAGCAGGAATTATTTGTTAAAGGTGTTCGTGACTTAATGGAGAGAGAAAACTGGGAACAATATTTCTCCGAGTGTGACGAAAATAGTCAATATCCAGAAAGATTTGTAAAAGAACTGGCAGAAATGGGCATAGATAGTCTGTTATTGCCGGAAGAGTTTGGTGGCTTCGAAGCCGGACTGATGACCCTGGCGGTTATCTGGGAAGAGCTGGGCCGCCTCGGTGCCCCCACCTATGTCCTGTTCCAACTGGCCGGCTTTACCACAGTACTGAAACACGGCACCCAAGAGCAGATCGACAAGATTATGGCTTTCCTGGGTACCGGCAAACAGATGTGGAACTCCGCCATCACCGAGCCTTCAGCCGGTTCCGATGTTGGCAGCCTGCAAACCACCTATACCCGCCGCGACGGCAAGATTTACCTCAATGGTACCAAGTGCTTTATCACCAGTGCCGCCGGTTGCCCCTTCCTGGTGGTGATGGCCAAAGACTCAGCTTCCGAGAAACCTGTGTTCTCCGAGTTCTTTGTCGACATGACCAAACCTGGCATCAAGGTCAGCAAGCTTCCCAAACTCGGCCTGAAGATGGACAGCTGCTGCGAAGTGCAATTCATCGATGTTGAGCTGGAAGAGAAAGACTTCTTCGGCACCGAAGGCAACGGTTTCCTGCGGGTGAAAGAAGAATTCGATGACGAACGTTTCCTGGTGGCCTGCACCAACTATGGCACGGCTTACTGCGCCTTCGAAGATGCCGCCAAGTACGCCAACCAAAGGGTACAGTTCGGCGAGGCCATCGGCCGTACCCAGCTGATCCAGGAGAAGTTTGCCCATATGGCCATCGAGCTGAACAACATGCGCAACATGATCTATCACACCGCCTGGAAAGCCGACAACGGCATCATGACTTCAGGTGACGCAGCCATGTGTAAATACTACTGCGCCAATGCCGCCTTCCGGGTGGTTGACCATGCCATGCAGGTCTTCGGGGGTTACGCCATTGCCGGTGAGCACCGCATCAGCCGCTTCTGGCGCGATCTGCGGGTAGACAGAGTTTCCGGCGGTTCAGACGAGATGCAGATCCTGACTCTGGGTCGTGCTGTGCTGAAAGAGTATCGCAACAGGTAGTTGCCCATGAGTACCGGCCGGGTTCGCCTAATCTCCCTGCTCCCGGTGAAACCGGCCGGTCGGTATGGCGCAGCACCATCTGCGCCATCAATGCCAAGAATCGATAGAAGGAACAGATCATGTCACATCATTTAGCTATGCCAACATTTGGCCCTCTCTCGGGTGTCAGAGTCGTGTTCTCCGGCATAGAGATTGCCGGCCCATTTGCCGGGCAACTGTTTGCCGAATGGGGCGCCGAAGTTATCTGGATTGAAAACGTGGCTTACACAGACACTATCCGGGTGCAACCCAACTATCCTGAGCTGTCACGCCGTAACCTGCATGCCTTGTCGCTGAATATCTTCAAGGATGAAGGGCGCGAAGCCTTCCTCAAGCTGATGGAAACCACAGACATCTTTATCGAAGCCAGCAAGGGTCCGGCCTTCGCCCGTCGTGGCATCACGGATGAAGTCTTGTGGGAACGCAACAAAAAGTTAGTTATCGCTCACTTATCAGGCTTTGGTCAGTACGGCACCGAGGAATACACTCACCTGGCCGCGTATAACACCATAGCCCAGGCCTTCAGTGGCTATCTGATGCAAAACGGCGATGTCGACCAACCCATGGCGGCCTTCCCTTATACAGCTGATTATTTTTCAGGTATGACAGTAACCACATCTGCGTTGGCAGCCCTTTACAAGGCGCAGCAAACGGGTGTTGGCGAAAGTATCGACGTGGCCATGTATGAAGTTATGTTACGCATGGGCCAGTACTTCATGATGGACTACTTCAACGGCGGCAAGATGGCACCACGCCAGTACAAGGGCCGTGACCCTTACTACGCCGGTTGTGGTCTGTACAAGTGTGAAGACGGCTACATAGTGATGGAAATGGTCGGTGTCACCCAAATTGAAGAGCTGTTCAAAGACATAGGCCTTGGCCACCTGCTGCACACGGAAACGGTACCGGAAGGCACCCAGCTTATCCACCGCATCGAATGCCCACATGGACAAGAAATTGAAGATGCACTGGAGCGTTACATAGGCCAACGCACCATAGAACAAGTGCGCGAGCGCTTCGCCGAGCTGAAAATTGCCTGTGCCAAGGTACTCAGCGCCGAAGATCTTGAGTCCAATCCTCAGTACATCGCCCGAGAGTCTATCACCCAATGGCAAACCATGGACGGCCGTACCTGCAAGGGTCCCAATGTGATGCCCAAATTCAAAAACAACCCAGGCCAGATCTGGCGCGGCATGCCAAGCCACGGCATGGATACCGATGCCATTCTCAAAGATATCGGTTATGACGAAGCTGCTATCCAGGAGTTGGTGAATAAAGGGCTGGCCAAAATCAAGGGAGAAAAATAACTCCTGAAGTCGTGCGAAGGCCGGCATTTACAGGCCTTCGCTGCATAACCCGTTTTATTGAGCAAGGTGTCAAATGGATATAATAGCTGGACAAGATTTACGTCAGACCTGGGATGATCTGGCCCTCAACTATGGAGAGAAAACGGCGCTTATCGTCGAAAACCTTCAAGGGCTGGCCCAGGAATACAGTTATGCCGGGCTCAATAAAGAGATCAACCGCACCGCCAACCTGTTTCATTCGCTGGGAGTCGCCAAGGGCGACAAGGTGGCGCTGCATATCAACAACTGTGCCGAGTTCATCTTCTGTTGGTTCGGTCTGGCCAAGATAGGCGCCATCATGGTGCCGATAAACACCCATCTGCTGCAGGAAGAAACCGCCTATATTCTGGACAAGTGCGCTATCTCTCTGGTGGTTACCAGCAGTGAGTATCAATCACTCTACAGCGGCTTGCAGCAAGATCCCGGTTCACCGCTGCAGCAGATACTGCTGATAGCCGACGAGTCGGCCACTGCACCGGCCAGCATTCTCTATTTCCACCGCCTAAGGCTGGCACAACCCGATGAACTGCAACACAGAGTGCCATTGAGCAGCAGCGATGTTGCCGAAATCCTGTTTACCTCGGGTACCACTTCCCGCCCCAAGGGGGTGGTAATTACCCACTACAACCTCAGATTCGCCGGTTACTACACCGCCTGGCAATGTGCCCTCAGGGACGATGATATCTACCTGACTCCCATGCCCGCCTATCATATCGACTGCCAGTGCACCGCAGCCATGGCGGCCTTTTCGGCGGGAGCCACCTTTGTGATGCTGGAAAAATTCAGCGCCCGCGCCTTCTGGGGTCAGATATGTAAGTATCGTGCCACTGTCACTGAGTGTATCCCGCTGATGATCCGCACCCTGATGATGCAGCCTACAATGCCCTGGGAGAAACAGCATTGCCTGCGTGAGGTATTGTTCTACCTCAATCTGTCAGATCAGGAAAAAGACGCCTTCGTCGAGCGCTTTAACGTGCGCCTGTTTACCTCATACGGCATGACAGAGACCATAGTCGGCGTCATAGGCGACCGCCCAGGTGACAAGCGGCGCTGGCCCTCCATCGGCCGGGTCGGCATGGGCTATCAAGTGGAAATCCGCGATCAACAGGGGCGCCCGCTACCTCCCGGCGAGACCGGGGAGATCTGTATCAAGGGCGAACCGGGCAAAACACTGTTTCGTGAATACTACAAATTGCCGGAAGAGACCGCCAAGACACTCTCGGCCGACGGTTGGCTGCACACTGGCGACTCAGGCTACGTCGATGAGGAAGGTTTTTTCTATTTTATCGATCGCAGCTGCAACATGATCAAACGCTGCGGCGAAAATATCTCCTGTGTCGAACTGGAAAACATTATTTCCGAGCACCCCAAAATTGCCGATGTCGCCATTATTGGGGTGAAAGACTCAATTCGAGATCAAGCCATCAAGGCTTTTATTGTCTTGCATGAAAACCAAACAATTACCGAAGAGGAGTTCTTCGAATATTGCGAAGAACATATGGCTAAATTTAAAGTTCCTTCTTTCCTTGAGATCAGAAAAAGTTTACCGAGAACTTGTTCGGGGAAAATAAAAAAGAAGAGTCTTTGCTAACAATCAGCCAAACAAATAAACCGAATTAAAATTTTAAGCCTTCAATATATCGAAGGCTTAAAAAGCAAACCGTAAAAACCAAAAAGTATTTGGTAAGTTGCTTATTACCAATAAATGTAATAGCTGGGTAATATCTGCTTAAGCCATAGATAATTGTGGCCTTAGGCTGGCGATAAGCGTTAACTGTATTTCGCACATACTCAGTGATATTTTAATCCAGATGGAGTATTAGCATGAACGAATCGTTACACATACGCCGCAATGGCCATATTCTGGAAATCACCCTGGATCGCCCCAAGGCCAATGCCATAGATGCCAAGACCAGTTTTGCCATGGGTGAAGCCTTTATCGCTTTCCGTGATGATCCGGAACTGCGGGTGGCAATTATCACCGGGGCCGGTGAGCGCTTCTTCTCTGCCGGCTGGGATCTGAAAGCCGCCGCCGAGGGTGAAGCCCCGGATGCCGACTTTGGTCCTGGTGGTTTTGCCGGTCTGACCGAGCTGTTCGATCTGGACAAGCCTGTTATCGCCGCCGTCAACGGTTATGCCTTCGGTGGTGGTTTCGAACTGGCCCTGGCCGCCGACATGATAGTCTGCAGCGACAACGCCAGCTTCGCCCTGCCGGAAGCCAAACTGGGCATAGTACCGGATAGCGGCGGCATGCTGCGCCTGCCCAAGCTGATCCCGCCTGCGATCGTCAACGAGATGATGATGACCGGCCGCCGCATGGATGCCCTGGAAGCGCTGCGCTGGGGCATAGTCAACCGGGTAGTGGACAACAGCCAACTGATGGAAACCGCCCGAGAGTTGGCGCAGGAGATCACCCAGAGTGCTCCTCTGGCCATCGCCGCCCTGAAAGAGGTTTATCGCACCACCAGCGAAATGCCGGTGGAAGAAGCCTATCGCTTTATCCGCAGCGGCCAGCTGAAACACTATCCATCCGTATTGCACTCAGAAGACGCGCTGGAAGGGCCGCAGGCCTTTGCCGAAAAACGCGATCCTGTCTGGAAAGGCAAATGATTTAAGGAAAGCACGCCAACCGGGACAAGGATGTCCCACCCTCAAGCCAAACAGGAAAATGCCATGAGCTGTTATGCATTTGAAGGTCTGATCCCTGTTGTCGACCCCAGCGCCTTTGTTCATCCCAGTGCCGTACTGATAGGCGATGTGATAGTCGGCGCCAATGTCTACGTTGGCCCTCATGCTTCCCTTCGCGGTGATTATGGTCGGCTGATCCTCAAGGCCGGCAGCAATCTGCAGGATGGCTGCATCATGCACGGCTATTGCGATCAGGACACCATAGTCGCCGAAGATGGCCATATCGGCCATGGCGCCGTGCTGCACGGCTGCATCATAGGCCGCAATGCCCTGATAGGCATGAACAGTGTGATCATGGATGGCGCCGAGATTGGGCCAGACAGCATAGTCGGCGCCATGAGCTTTATCAAAGCCGGTTTTCAGGGGCAACCGCGGCAGTTACTGGCAGGCTCTCCCGCCCGATATATCCGCGATGTCACAGAGCAAGATCTGCACTGGAAACGCCTCAATACCCAGGAATATCAGGCGCTGGTGCCGCGCTGCTACAACGCCCTCCGGGAAGTGAGACCGCTGACACAAGCCGAAGCCAACCGTCCCAGGCTCAAAGGAGTCACAGAGGTGACCTACAAGGCCTGATCCCCTTGCTGAATGGAGTACCAATATGCCACTCAATCCCCAGGTTGAAACCTTCCTGCAGCAAACCTATGCCGCAGGCTTTACGCCCTATGAAGATCTGGTGCCCGACGCCGGTCGTCATCAGGAACACAGCGATATTCCCCCGGCCAGGCCACCGGAAGATATGACCGCCGTTGAACACAGATTTATTCCCGGCCCTACCGCCGACCTGCCGGTTAGGATTTACCGCCCCAAACACAGCGAACAACCCCAACCGGCGCTGATCTACTTTCACGGCAGCGGCTGGATGGTATCCAACATAGAAATCAACGACCCTTTCAGCCGGGCACTGGCCAAGAATTGCGGCGTAGTGGTGATTGCCGTCAATTATCAAAAGGCGCCGGAGCACAAGTTCCCCATCCCCATGGATGACTGTTACGCGGCGACCCTGTGGGTATTCAAACACGCCGAGAGACTGGGACTGGATCCCAAGCGAATCGGTATCTTCGGCGACAGCGCCGGTGCCAATCTCGCCGCTGCAGTGGCATTGAGGTGCCGCGATGAAGACTCGGCAGATCTCGCCTGCCAGGTGCTGGTTTACCCGCCGGTGCAGTACGGCTGGCACACGGCCTCGGCGGAGAGATACGCCACAGGTTTTTTGCTGCACAAGGACAGCATGAAGTACTACTGGAACCACTATCTACGTAGCCCAGCCGATGCCATTCATCCCTATTGTTCCCCTTTGCTGGCAACCGACCACAGCAAGCTGCCCACTACCTTACTCTACTGCGCCGAATGCGACCCCCTGTGCGACGACAGCCGTCTGTACGCCGACAAGTTGGCGACTTCCGGCGTAGCCGTGCACTATCAGCGCTACCCGGGCACGATTCACGGCTTTATCAAGATGTTGGGAGTGTTCGATCAGGCCGATGAGTTCCAGCGCGATGTCGGCGCCCAAGTAAGAGAGTTGCTGACGGTCAAGGATTAACAACCCAAGCGCCTGATTTTGGCACCCCTGAAATTGGGCACCCAAACAGCCACCATAAATCACCACCTCCATGGGAGGGGTTTAAGATTGACAACAAAATGCCCGGCTCGATGCCGGGCATTTTTATCTCGATGGGGTCAGGTTTGAAATTGGCTCACTCAGGCCGCCGGGCAGAGCTGCGCCTGCAGTTCTGTTTCCCCGGTCAAACCACGATAACCCTTAATCAGCCTGCCCTTACTGTCCAGCAATAACAAGATAGGTGTTGCCGGAATGCCGCCCATGTCCCTGACCAACTCCAGTGGCGCTCTATAGGCCTCAAACGGAAAGTTGAGGCGGAACAGCGCCCGTTTCAGGGCGAGTTGATTACCATTGACGCCGAGCGCCACCGGCTGCAGATGACCAGGGCACAGCTGATGTAACTTTTTCAGCACCGCCGCCTGCTTAACACACCAGGGGCACTCGGGCTCAAAGAACATCAACACAGCACTCTGGCCCTCGAGATGTGCCAGCGTCTGCTGCTCTTGCCCGCGAAGGGGCTGGAACAGATAGTCGCGGGTCAGCTGTGAGGCCTGCAACGGCATGGCACACAGCAGCAATAATCCCAGGGCCAGGCGCTTCATAATCAGAACACCAGTTTCATGCCGGCATAGATCTCTCTGCCACGCAGCGGACCATAGATGTAACCCACATCGAAGGCGCCTTCGGCGTCATAGAACAAGGGGCTTTCCTCGTCACCGGCCTGGGTATAGTCAAACAGGTTGCTGACCCCGGTATAGAAGGACAGGTTGTCGTTGAACTGATAGCTGGCACGCAAGTCCAGGGTAAAGTAGGACGGCGCATCGGTACGCTTCTTCGAGTCGGGATCCACCTTACCGTTGGCATCCAGGCGGTTATAACCTTCATAACCGTACTGCGACAGATCGCGGCTGCCAATCCACACCAGGTTGGCGAAAAATTCCCAATCGTTGACGTCCCAATCCACGCTCAGGGTCACCCGTTCCTCGACCGGTGCCACGGCATAGGAAGACTTGAATACCGAATCATAGTCGAAGTGCTCGCCGGTAAGGTTAACAGTCAGATCATCGGTCAGGCGATAGCCAAGGGCGATGTCTGTGGTCACCACGCTGGCCTTCTCATCCAGCTGGGTCAGCAGCGGGATCCCCTGGTCGTTGGTGGTCAGCGCCGCCAGGTGCTCGACTTCAGTCCAGGCCACGGAAGCCGTAGAGGTGAGTCTGTCACCCTCGTAGCTCAGGGCATAGTTCACCGAGTTGGAACGTTCCAGCTCGTCGATGTCGATATCGAACCCCAATGAGCCATCCAGAATGCCGTGATCAGTCTCGAAGAATGACAGCGGCGCCCGATAGCCACGACCGGCAGACAGACGCGAAGTCCACAGCTCATTGTGACGCAGGCGGATATCCACTCTGGGCGAGAGTATTGACTCGTCCAACTCTGTGCCCGGCTTGCTGGGGTCGGTAAAGTCGGCAGTGATGCTGTCGTAACGCAGCGCCATGGCGACTTCGAGGGCATCTGTCACCTGCCAGGTATCCTGCAGGTACAAGCCCTTGACGTCATAGTCAAAAGAGTCGGAGACATAGTCAGGGTTGGCGCTGCCGGCGCGGGAGTGGGAGCGCATCTCTTCGGTACGCAGATCGGCGCCGAAGGTCAACAAATGGCTGTCGTTGAGCAGGTAGTTGAATCTGGCGTCGAAGAACCACATCTTGTCATCGGCGGTATAATCGAACCCCTCGTAGAAGGAATCCTGCTTGTGCTCGGCATAGCTTACCGCCAGGTGCATGTTCCAGTCGTCACTGAACTCCTTCAGCCAGGCAAGCGATGCCTCGTTGCGCTCTGTCTTGATCCACTCTGTGGTTTCCCAGGCCTTGCCCTTGTAGCGCTTGCGGATATCACCGTCTTCAAACAGCTGCTGCGGCTCACTGGGCTTATCATCAAAGCCTGAGAGTACACTGCCTATGCTGGAAGCTGTGCCATCGGCAAAGTTGCTGCCCAGCATGGGGCCACCGAAGATCTCCGACTGGATATTGGCAATTCGCAGCACCAGGTTGTCAAAGTCGCCGATATCCTGGGAAATTCTGGCGGTTACGCTGCGGTTTTCCTGCAATGGCGCCTCGTTGACCTTATTGTCATCGGCGTCGAACTGATCTCTGTCGTCATACTGAGCCACCAGCGTCGCCCGGGTGCGGCCGTCTTCACTGACGCCCTTGCCAAGGAAGCCCACTTTGCGATAGCCATTTTCACCGGCGGCGATATCCAGCTCGGCACCGTTTTCGGTCGGCTCATAGCTGATGATGTTGATGGTGCCGCCAATCGCCTCAGGGGCAATCAGTGAAGCACCGGCGCCGCGGGCCACTTCGATGCGTTCAATCCCTGTGGTAGGAATGGCATCGACGGCGTAATAACCGGAAATCATGGTATGCACCGGCAAACCATCCACCAGAATCGTGGTTTGCTCCCCTTTCATGCCGTTGAGCATGATGCGTTTCACACCACACATGGAGCATTCGTTGGAGACTTTTACCCCGGGAGAGTTATCTATGGCTTCCGACAGGTTAACGGCATTCTTGTTTTCTATGATGCTGGCGTCTATCACCTCTGTCTTCATTATGGTGTTGGCCAGGGTGCCGGCTTGCTCCAGCCGCTGCCTAACCCCTACCACACTCAAGCGCTCCATGTTTTCTGCAGCCGGCTCCTGCGCTTCTTCTGCTTCTGCCGCCATCAACTGCGGGCTCAACAGGGCCGCCAAAACAACTGCCAGATAAGTCGGTTTCACTCAGATATCTCCCCAAATCAACAAAGTTGCGTAATATTATACGAATGAGAATAATTATCAATTGACTTAGATCATGTTTTTAACAGCAGCTCTAAAGGTGTATCAGCATCCCCTAAAGGTATTAACTGGTGGACGGCGGTTTTTCTCGACAGTGCAGAAATGCCCAAGGCCCGCATAATGGCGGGCCTTGGGTTTAAAAATGCTTTAAGTAAGATGCGGATCAGCTACAGAGTTGCCTTTGCAGTTCACTCAGTGAACGCACCTCGATATGGGGCTTAATCCCTTCGGGTGCCGCCTCGCCCTTAACGTTGAGCCAACAGGTATCCAGACCGGCTTGAAGGCCGCCGAGAATATCCGAATGGGGGTTGTCACCCACCATCAATACCCGCTTACGCTCGGGTTGCTGCATCTTGGCCAGCGCATGCTCGAAGATACCCGGATCCGGCTTGGCCAAGCCGACCTCTTCTGAAATAACCAACAGATCAAAGTGTTCGGCAAAGCCGGTCTTTTGCAACCGCACCTGCTGCAGCTCGGTAAAACCATTGGTGATAATCCCCAAGCGGGCACGGCCCTTGAGGCTATCAAGCAGCTCGGCAGCACCGGGAAGCGGCTCACAGATATCGGCCATTGCCGTCATAAAGGCACTGTTGAGTTCAAAAGGTGTGCGCCCGAGACGTTTGGCCCAATGGCTGAAACGGGTCAGCTGCAACTCGCTGGCGCTGATCTTGCCATCCTGATAGGCCACCCACAGCGGCGCATTGGTTTGCTGATACTCGGCATAGTCGGCATCGCTGAAATCCACTCCCTGACGGGAAAACATCAGCTTGAGCCCCCGCGGCGCATCGAACTGAAACAGGGTTTCATCGGCATCGAACAATACCCACTGGTAAGCCTGACTATTAGAGTACGGCATTCTTCTCTCCTGTTTCCCCATTCTTCTTTAAACCCAAAACCATAACCCGAAAACACAGTGTTATGCAGAACACAAGCTGCGGATTTTACGCTCTGGTGTCGGCGGCGTCCAACCCGCTGCCGCCAGGCGGGTTTGCACCTTGGTCGCCAGGCGCTGCAGTATCACACCGGCCAAGGTCAGCGCCTTGATAGATTTTTTGCAGCAAAAGCGAATGCATAGGTGGGAACACGAATAAATAACCGATAATTTTCCATTTGATTTAAAAGGAATAATATCCATACTGGCAGCGTCTCTAGGAGGGCTTATGGCAAATCAACGTAGGTGGGCTCGGGATGAACTACTGGTGGCTTTTTATCTTTATAGCCACACGCCCTTTGGCAGAATAAGCCAGCGTAACCCAGAAATAATCCAGATAGCCGAACTCATGCAAAGGTCGGCCTCATCGCTATCGATGAAGATGGCTAATATTGCCAGCTGTGACCCCAGCATCACCTCTACAGGTCGCAGGGGACTCCCTGGTGCTTCTAGAGCCGACAAAACCATGTGGCAAGAGATGACCCAGGACTGGGAAACCTTCTATCTCAAAGCTTATGCTGCCCACCTGCAGTTAACACAATCCTCTGAGCCACAAAATGTAAAGTCCGCAGGGACTGACGATTTTCACGGTAGGGAAAGAGAGACGCTGACTAAGACCAGAGTCGGCCAACAAGTATTTAGAAGCTCGGTTTTGAGTGCCTATGATTTTCGCTGTTGCATAACAGGATTAGACATTCCAGAGTTACTGATTGCCAGCCATATAGTGCCTTGGAGCCAAGAGCCTAACCAACGTCTCAACCCCTGTAACGGCCTGTGTCTTTCCAGCTTGCATGACGCCGCTTTTGACAAAGGCTTGATCACCTTGAATTCCCATCTGGAGTTGCTGCTATCCCCTAAACTCCTGACGAAAAAAAATCGATATTTGAGTGACAGTTTTGAGCGCTTTGAAAACCAGCCGATTCGTCTACCAAACAAGTTTGCCCCGGCAGAAGAATATCTAGCCCTGCATCGCCAGCAGATTTTCCAGACAATATCGTAAAGGAGACCTCTCACCGCCCCTTTTCAGAGACGGCGAGATGCTCAAACCAAGCACGCCTTTAGGGCCTCGCTCTGCTGCAATAAGCTGAGATAGAGGGTGAACTGGTTGGCGGCTCTGTCCAGGTTGTGACCTTCGCGATGGATATGAAAATACTTATCCCCCAACAGATAGTCGGTAAGGAAACGCACACCTATCATAAGACAAATGACTCTGGCACCCAGCCATAGACTCTGGCGCTCCAGTGGCGTCAACACCTCGCCCAGCTCTGCTAGGTAACCCCGGCAGATGGCGGCAAACACTTCGGGCCTGACTCTGACCTTATCGAGTGCGGTGGAGTCTTCGGCCTCGGGCGAGCAGAAGGTTCGCACCATGTCGCCGAAGTCATACATCAAGAAACCCTTCATGCAGGTGTCGAGATCTATGATGGCCATGCTGGACATATCACGCTTGTCGAACAGCATGTTATTGATCTTGGTGTCGTTGTGGCAAATCCGCAGCGGCAAACCGGCACAGGTATCTTCAAGCTCCACAAGCAGCGATTGCTGGGACAAGGCCAACTCGGCCCACTGCCGACAGTGCTGCAGGCGCCCAAGCGGGTCCTCGGCAACCGCCTTGGAAAGAGCTTCGATTCTGCCTGGCAGATGATGAAACTTGGGGATCACATCTTCCAGTTCATGGGGGTCTACTTGGCTCAGGGCGCGGGCGAAATGGCCAAAGGCACGCGCCGCCTGTTCGGCCTCGGCCTCAGAGTGCACCACTTCGATGCTCTGACTGAAAGGCAGATAACTGATGGCGCGCCAGAACCCCTGTTCACCGAGATCCACCGCCAACTGCTGCTCGCGGGTCATCACAGGCCTTATCAGCTGCAGTTGATAGCCGCCTTCAGCAGCACACTGACTCAAATGCTCGCTGACCTTGGCTGCATTGTTAACCAAGGCGTTGGGCGCACGGAATACTTGAGTGTTGATCTTTTGCAGCACAAGTTCATCATCGGAGCTGCGGATCAGAAAGGTGTCGTTGATATGACCATTACCCAGCGGGCTGATTTTGGCATTGTCAGGGATCCCGAAATGAGGCAGCACCTGCTGCCGAATAAGTTCAAGCACCCATTAACTCCTGTAATTGCTGTTTCACCCGGGCGGCATCCTGGGGATATGTCACTCCCAACCAGGCCTCGCGGGCGGTTTCCACCCTGACACTGCGGGTGGCAAGGTTTTGCTGTTGCTGACACGGCTCTGGGTCTGGCTGCTCGATTGCATTTTGCACTATCGCAGGCAGATAACACTCGGCTTTAAGGTCATCACCATGGGTTGCCAAAAAGCGTCTGAGCCCTTGTTCCAGTGCGGTAAATATATTCGCCGAAAAGCCCCAGCAGGTCATGGATACCAAGGCATCGGCGGCTATCGGCCGGCGTTCACCCTGAAGCTCTCCCTCAAGGCCATGGGTGCCTGGACGAATATCGAGCCACTCCTGCACCGAAGTCAGGTAACCCTTCCCATTGACCTCACACAGGCCACGATTCACCCCGCCATGCTCGGACAAGGTCAGTCCCAGCGGCCAGGCCACCATCATCCATTCATTGGGATATTGCCTAAGCCCTTCGGCCAACTGCACAAAGGCATGATCGCCATAATAATCATCTGCGGTGATCACTGCCATGGGGCCATCGACCAGATGCCTGGCACTCCAGAGGGCATGCGCCGTGCCCCAGGGTTTTTGCCTGTTACTGTGGCGCTTTGTGATATCCCCTGTCTGCCTTGCCGATACCGGCTGTGGCAGATCGTCCAGCGTCTGATAACAAAGATGCCACTCAAACCCGGAAGGCAGGAAGTCGCTTAACTGGCGACGGATCTCGCTTTCAAGCTCAGGACGGATAACCAGCACCGCACGGGCAAACCCGGCCTTGATGGCCGAGCGTAACGCCAATTGCAGCATGGTTTCCCCATTGGGCCCCAATGCCGCCAACTGTTTATCACCGCCAAAACGGCTTCCCAGCCCGGCGGCCATAATCACCAGAGTTAATTTTGTATCCATAAACTGTCGAATATGCCGCGAAGAAAGCCGAGCCGAAAGAAGCGAGGCAGTATAACAGAACCACAGCTCTGATGAATCAAAGCTGTGGTTAACCGTACGCCAATATACACCCTATTCAATAAACTGCCGAAAGGCCGGAACAGAACCTAATGCCGCCTGACTGCCCTTGAGGCTGAAGTCATAACCGCAGAGCTTAACCGAGCCCCGCCGCGCCATATCCTGAACAATCACCTGACTGTCCAGAGGGCTGAAGGCCGCTTCTACCTTGCCGTTATCGCCGATAACGACCGACATGGGACGGTAGCCAGTGCCATTGTTAAACACCAGCTCGGCGCAGCGGCGATCGCCCTTGGCGGTAGCCAGATCCCACAAGGGGCCTGGGGCGTCAGTATCGCCAAGCCAGCTCATACGCAGCAAGTCGCCATCAAGCGACAGGCTGAAGCTGTCCGGCAGGCGCACTGTCACCCTGTCGGAAGTTTCGGCCGCAATTTCAGTAGTCTCACGGCCTGATGCATCATTAGGCTCAGCCTGAGGCCACAGCAGCCATATGATAAATCCCAAACCAAGCAGCGCTGTGACCAGAGCGGCTATGGCAAAACCCTTACGCTGGACGGCCGAGAGGCTGCCAAGCCGCTGCCAAAGTTGCATTACGGCATCGCGCCAGGAGAGCAGCAATACCGACAAGGAGCCAGTGCGGTCGACCTCATCATCAAACCCAGACTCAGCGCTATTGACCTTATGCCGGGCTTGCTTATCTGTATGCCAACCAGGCTCTGTATTTATCTCGGAGGCATCGCCATCACTCGGCGCCGAGTCAAAATAACGGCTGCGGCCAGGTCCATAGGAGATGGCATCATGACTGAGGTCATGGACGGCGTTATACTCAGCAGCGCCGCGCTCGGCAGCATACCCAGGCGCAGGTTCAGGTTCAGGTTCAAGAACTGAAGCGCCGCCCAGGGTTGGCTCGACCCTTCTTATCTTGTTTTTGCGTGGAGCGCTCAAAGGCACAGGGCCACAGTATCCCTGCACATAGTCTCGCTGGCTGCGGGCGCCGCGGCCGCGATTCCCTCCAGGCAACAGTGCCAAACCTGTATGCAGCGCCAAAGCCAGTACCAGGGCTCCTATCAGGTAACTGCCTTCCTGGCCGCTACCTAAGGTCAACAACAGAATAAGCCAAGGCAGCAGAGCTATCAGTGACAACCAGGGATTAAGGCCACCGTCACCCAGGCGACGACGACAACTGAGCAGTAATACCGGTGCCAGCAAAATCCCGGGTAACCAGATGAAACTACCGCCACCGGAAAGTAGCCCCAACACGAGTAGTAAAAAATAAACGGCGCCACTGATGGCCGCATGTCGCAGACCATTGTCGTAACCCTGAATACAGATGAGCGATTTATACAGCACAGAACCCCTTAAAAAATCGGCCGACTTATTGATGGCAGACTAACGAATTTGATGGCAATTGTCAGCGCCACTGGCATGGCAGCGTTGCCTGCCTATATAATAGCTGCCCTTAAGGAAGCTGCCTTGAACTCCTGTTCAATCCAGAATAACGGCAGACCAGAGTTCGTAGCTTCCCTCATTAATCACCGATTTTTTGCAACCAAAGACTTGGAACCCAAATATTATGAGCGCACGCGGAAACCTCTTTATTGTCTCGGCCCCCAGTGGAGCGGGCAAATCGTCACTGATTGCAGCCCTGCTGGCCAATAAACCGGCCGACAAACAAGTTTCCGTATCGCACACCACCCGCCAGCCCCGCCCGGGAGAGGTTAACGGCCAGCACTATCATTATGTGTCGGTGGAGGAGTTCAAGGCGCTGATTGCCGAAGAAGCCTTCTTCGAGTGGGCCGAAGTCTTCGGTAACTTTTATGGCACTTCCCGCAAGGTCATTGAAGAAACGCTTGAACGGGGCATAGATGTGTTCCTGGATATCGACTGGCAGGGTGCCCAGCAAGTGAAGAAACTGATGCCCGAGGCCATCGGCATCTTTATTCTGCCACCGTCCCGCGAAGAGCTGGAGCGCCGTCTGACCGGTCGCGGTCAGGACAGCAGCGAAGTCATCGCCTCCCGCATGGCACAGGCAGTATCAGAAATGTCGCACTATAAAGAGTATGATTTCATCATAGTCAACGACGATTTTGAGACTGCACTGGGGGATCTGAGCGCAATCATTCGCTCACAACGCCTGACTCGTGCTAGTCAAATTAATACTCACAATGATATGCTTAAGGGTCTGTTGGCAGATTAATTGCCTTCGTGTACAATTTTGCGTCATTTTTTCCATTCAAATCACTGGAGTTTCAACACATGGCTCGCGTTACTGTAGAAGACGCCGTTAAACAAATCGGCAACCGTTTTGATATGATCATGGTTGCGGCGCGTCGTGCCCGTCAGATCGCCGTCCAGGGTAAAGATCCTTTGGTTGAAGAGCAAAACGACAAACCCACTGTTATCGCACTGCGCGAAATCGAACAGGGACTGGTTAACTCAGCGACTCTGGATGCCGATGAGCGTCAGAGCGTACGTGAGCGCGAAGCAGCTGAAATTGCTGCCGTGGCAGCGATTGCAGAAGGTAACTCTTCACTCTAAGGCATATTCTTAGGAGAACAGCCACTTGTATCTGTTTGAAGGTCTCAAGGAGTCTGCCGCCAGTTATCTGGAGCCGGAGCAGGTAGAATTACTCAAGCAGGCCTATCAGGTGGCGCGTGATGCCCATGAAGGGCAGATGCGCACCAGTGGCGAACCCTATATTACCCATCCGGTTGCGGTTGCCCGCATCCTGGCCGAAATGCGTCTCGACCATGAGACGCTGATGGCCGCCCTGCTGCACGACACCATAGAAGACACCCAAGTTACCCATCAGGATCTGGCCGAACTGTTCGGCGCCTCGGTGGCGGAGCTGGTGGAAGGTGTCTCCAAGCTAGACAAGATCAAATTCCGCGACAAGAAAGAGGCCCAGGCGGAAAACTTCCGCAAAATGATGATGGCCATGACCCAGGATATCCGGGTGATCCTCATCAAACTGGCCGACCGCACCCACAATATGCGCACTCTGGGCGCCCTGCGGCCCGACAAACGTCGCCGCATTGCCCGCGAAACCCTGGAAATTTACGCCCCCATCGCCAACCGTCTGGGTATTCACAATATCAAGACAGAGTTGGAAGATCTCGGCTTTCAGGCCTATTACCCCATGCGCTATCGGGTACTCAAAGAGGTGGTTCGTGCCGCCCGCGGTAACCGCAAGGAACTGATCCAAAGCATAGAAACCGCCATTCGTACCCGCCTGGAAGATGTGGGTATCAAGGGCAAGGTCAAGGGTAGGGAAAAGAACCTCTATTCCATCTACAACAAGATGCGCAGCAAAGAGCTGCAATTCCAGGAAGTGATGGATATCTATGCCTTCCGCCTGATAGTGGACTCCATAGACACCTGTTATCGGGTGCTCGGAGTGATGCACGGCCTCTACAAGCCGCGCCCGGGCAGATTTAAAGACTATATCGCCATTCCCAAGGCCAACGGCTATCAGTCGTTGCATACTTCGCTGTTTGGTCCCCATGCGGTCCCGGTGGAAATTCAGATCCGTACCGAAGACATGGACCAGATGGCCGATAAAGGGGTTGCGGCACACTGGATGTACAAGAGTGGCCAGACCGGCGCCTCGGGTACCACTACCCAGCTGCGCGCCCGCAAATGGATGCAAAGCCTGCTGGAACTGCAGCAGAGTGCTTCCACCTCGTTTGAATTTGTTGAAAACGTCAAGACAGAGCTGTTCCCGGAAGAGATCTATGTATTCACTCCCGAGGGCCGCATTCTGGAACTGCCGGTAGGCGCCACCGCGGTGGACTTCGCCTATGAGGTGCACACAGATGTGGGCAACACCTGTGTCGGCGCCCGGGTCAACCGCCAGGCCTATCCGTTGAGTCAGCCGCTGATTTCCGGGCAAACGGTCGAGATCATCACCGCCAAGGGTGCCCGCCCCAACGCCGCCTGGCTCAACTTCGTGGTTACCGGCAAGGCCCGCGCCAAAATCCGTCAGGTGCTCAAGAGCCTCAAGCAGGACGAAGCCAGCACCCTGGGTAGGCGTCTGCTGAACCATGCACTGGGCGAAACCAAGCTGGAACAGATAGATCCGGCGCAGATAGACAAGGTAGTCAAAGACACCAAACACGCCGATCTGCAATCACTGCTGGCCGACATAGGTCTTGGCAATGCCATGAGCATAGTCATAGCCCAACGCCTCAAGGGCGACAAGATAGAGCCGCAGAAGCAGCATGATGAGCACAAGCTGATGCCGATCCGCGGCGCCGAAGGCATGCTGGTTACCTTCGCCAACTGCTGCCGCCCCATTCCTGGGGATGCCGTGATTGCTCACGTGAGCCCGGGCAAGGGCCTGGTGGTGCACATGGAAAACTGCGCCAATATCCGCGGCTATCAGGGCGAGCCGGACAAGTATATTCCGGTGCAATGGGATGCCGTCGATGGGGTCGAATTCCAGGCCAACCTGAGGGTCGAAATCGTCAACCATCAGGGCGCGTTGGCGAAGATCACCAATATCATTGCCGCCGAAGGCTCCAATATTCACAATCTCAGCACCGAAGAGCGCGATGGCCGCGTCTATCTGATCAACCTGCGCATCTCGGTTCGCGACCGGATCCACATGGCAAATGTTATGCGCCGAATCAGGGTACTGCCCGAGGTTCTGCGTACATCCCGTAACCGTTGATAACAGAAAAAGAGAGAGCGTTATGGCAGAGAAGATCATCATAGCAACAGACAAGGCTCCCGCCGCTATCGGCACCTACTCCCAGGCAGTCAAAGTGGGCAGCACTGTCTACCTGTCCGGGCAGATCCCGCTGGACCCAGCTACCATGGCACTGGCCGGTGACGACTTTGAAACCCAGGTTGTACGGGTATTCGACAACCTCAAGGCCGTCTGTGAAGCTGCCGGCGGTTCCATGGCCGATATCGTCAAACTGAATATCTATATGCTGGATCTGGGCAACTTTGCCACGGTCAACGAAATCATGAGCCGTTACTTCAACCAGCCTTACCCGGCCCGCGCCGCCATCGGCGTGAAAGAGCTGCCAAAGGGTTCTCTGGTCGAGATGGACGGTGTGATGGAACTCTGATTCCCCTCCCCAATACAGGGCGCTACGGCGTAATGCCGATCAGTTAAGACAGATCGCTTGACGATCTCACTGAAAGGATCAAAATCCGATGACCTCATGTCATCGGA
>NZ_NIJK01000019.1 GCF_002836975.1 Shewanella indica
TCTGATGGGATTGAGGTCAACGTAGGCCATGCAGGTTAACACCGCGGCTTCATCGAGTAAGGCTTGCGATTTAAATCTTCCCTCCCACAAATTTATCCGGAATAAATTTGAACAGCTTTAGCTGGCCCGCAGGGAGAGCGCCAGGGATGGCGGCGAATAGAATCGGCCTGTACAGTTATCCTCTTGATTGGCTTGACGCGCTATCGGTTCGTTGAGACAACGCATGAACCAACTGATGTCACATAACCTGCTGCGATAAATCGCGATAGTATGCTTCAGCCTGGGGACTTCATACGCTTCAATCAGCTTACCCTGGGTGAATTTGCGGGTTAACTCATCACCTTTAAACAGTTTATGCCATTGCTCAAGCACTTCTCTGTCAGTCCATCGGTTTGCTGTCTCTATATCAATATGCAACACCAGATGCAGATGATTACTCATGATGGCGAATGCCGCCACATCAATGGCAAAAACAGCTTCCAGTTCAAACAATAACGATTCCACCCAACCACGGCGGTGGTCATAATTCTTACCCGAGTAGGCATCATCACCACACAGAAAGGCTCGCCGCACCACGCGGCTGCAACAGTGGTAGTAGGGCGTATCTTCAAGGCTGATTTGAGTTCGGCGAGGGCGCGGCATAATAACCTCCTTGTTAAATGCTTAAACAAAGCATAGTCGGAGACTAACTAGAGCGCCATTAACGCTGGGTGTCCATATTTTTTCTTTAGGTTGCTCAGCTGCAGGCACATAACGCCGCATTCACCGGCTTGTCCGGTGCAATGCTTTGTTATGCAAATAGTGCGTTAATGGCAAGAAGTTTCTTGCCTTTCGCCTCAACGGTTGAAGAGTTTTCCCGGGTATAAGCCATATCTCCCAAAAATGAGACTTCCTTTTGTGCTGGAACTCGAATCCTTATAACTGACAATCCCCTGTAGTCAACATAATCAACTTGTGTAAGAACCTGATGTTTCAAGGTGTCACTCAAATCTGAATTTCTAATGAAAGATAGGATTCTGTCGACATAAGATTCATGATCACATTTTAATTGCAAAAACTCCCGCTCTATTCCTACGACATATCGTGAGCCTACCGTAACGCAATCGACACCGTCTAATTCTTTAATTCGAGTAGCATCGCTTTTTTTGTCTGCAACTCCAATAAAGATAAATCCGTCAGCGTCAGGCCCTAAGTTTGCAATACCGCATATGGTTTCTAATATTTTATTCGGCAAATTTTTATCTTCAGATCGTTTCGGTGATAAATCAACGAATCCTTGCTTGCATTCATACCTTCCAGTCTCAACCTTTGACCTTCGAAGCGAGTTTTCTAGATCAAGGGCCAAGCCTGCTCCATGCCTCAACATTGGAGGGTCCTTTTTAACAAAGTATCTTGAAATTAGCCCCTTTGTTTTGTCAATGTTTTTGACCCTGTCCTCAGTTTTCGAATATTTCGCTGTAGTCTTAATGTCAGATTGTAGGTTTTTAAGGGCTGCCATTATATTTTTACTGCTATCCGGTGACAGCTCATCAATTATAACGAGGTGATGCATTGCCATAAAAAGGGTATAAAATGCAGTTTTTATAGGGTTTGTCGATCCAGGATTGATAACTGACCGAAGGGCATTGTTCTCAGAGCTATATTCATCAATTATTTCTCTAAGAATGGAGAGTGTTACTTTTACTTCTTCATATAATCGGTCAACACCGTACGAAGTCAAGGCGCGTCTAAGTTGTTCGTATTCACTCGTTGACGGGTCATAGTAAGAGTCTAATAACTCCTTACTTCTTGCAATGGGCTGTCCAAGTGCAAGTGATGCGCAAACGTCAGCAATAATTTCCTCGTCTTCACTTTCACGTAACTGTCTCGTCCACATTATTCCTTGTTTGCACCAAAATATTTCCTCAGCTTTTAGCTCATACCCCAAGTCCGCACGCACTGAATCAATGCTAATCTCAGGCATATCAGAAAGGGGCAATACCTCTCTTGAGGTATCACCTCTGATTTCAGAAGCCAACTTTCTTACAAGCATAGAGAAGTCGTCAACCATTCCGGCCTGCCTTCTTTCTTGAAGGCTTAACTGTCTACCACCGGAGTTTATACGACCAAAACATCTGTCGTTTTCTCCTCTCCTCCTGCCGGAAATACAGTCACAGCCAGTTGATAGTCAAGGAAATCAGCTACCTCACTTGGCGTTAGAAAGGTATTGGTTCCTTTGCTTGCCGCTGAAAACACACCCTCGGAAGCCAGTTGTTTTGCTCTAGAGAATTCATCCGTATCAAAATATCTACCCTCTATTGGGAAATGATTCTCTATGAAAGCAAAGATAGCGTTAAGCCTTTGCATTCCATCCATGATTTCATAAGAATTTTGAGATGTATCTTCGGCAAGTAGAATCAAAGGTATCGGATAATCTTTCATTATGCTATCCACCAATGATTGCTTCTCAGAAAGGTTCCATACGAGCTTTCGTTGATATTTTCGATTAACGATTAACTTCCCATCACGATAATTCCGGTAGGCTTCTTGTACACTCATACCTCTTGGTGTGATGCTCATATGTCTTCCTTAGTTAGTCTCATTGCATAACAGCTGTATAGTACGCATGCGCGTTTTAGTCCTCGGAGGAGTATAAACGCGCATCGCTATCTGTTTGTATTCGCTGGATATAATACCATTTAGTCCAAATATCCCTTGCAGCTAAACGCGCATGCGCGGTTTCCAAACCTATTATCTACCCGCTGTATTTTTTAACTTTATGAATTTAATGAAATTTCCTGAAATGTTACGGAAATAACGCGCAACCTTAGCTGCAACTTCCCGGCATATTGTCAGGAACGTCAATAATACTGTATAAAAAATCAGTTATTAGGCACTTACCATGAGCGCTTCAAGCCCTGCAACCAAGGGCCTTAAAACCAAGCACCTTAAAACTAAGCGCCTTAAAACCAAGGACCCTAAAACTCAAGCCCGACAAAAAGCGTTAAGTAAAGCCATAGCTACCGCACGGGCGCGACATGTTGTTCGTCCCTGAATACCGTTACAAACGGAAAAGTATCCTTGTTGCAGAGCTTTCGCTTAAGAAAAAGCTAAAGCTAACTGGTTGAATTGGCTATACAATACCCAGTACCTATTAGTAAAACAATTAGCTTAAGGTCAAGTTTTTTAACAAAGGCAATAAAACCCTGATTTTGTGGGGGGTGGCAACATAATTAGCTATTAAAACAACTGTGCCCGGCAAATCATATGAGCAATATTCCAATTGTTAAATTGCCTGTTTCAGTGCTTGATGGCTGGGGGCTATTTCAGTTGTTATCGCCGACCAATACCGCTAAGTCTACTTGGGTTTGTGTGCTCGTTGAAAACGGCTGCCAGGATGGGCATGAACGGGAACAGGCTTGGGGGGAGGGCAGCCTAAAGCTGCTGCCAGAGAAGCTTTTCTATGTTAGCCTTGCCTTGTTTAAGGAGTTTATTGTCGTTTTGCCTCTGGCAAATAGTAAAATTTCAACTTGTATTCAGGGATGAAAAATGCAAATACGTTTGGCTACGGAAATGGATTTGGAACAACTGGTCCTGCTGTTTGACGAGTATCGGCAGGAACTGGGGCAGGGCTCGGATCTGAGTCGTTGCCGTGAATTTTTACGGGCCCGCTTACTGGAAAACGATTCGATGATCTTCATCGCCACCGAGGGTGATTATCCGGTGGCCTTCACTCAGGTCTTTCCTTCATTCTCCTCCTTGTTGCTAAAGCCTTTATGGTATCTGGATGATCTTTTCGTATTGCCCGATTACCGTGGTCAGGGCATTGCCAAAGAGCTGACTTGCCGAGCCCGAACTTTGGCTGAGGATGCCAAGGTGCTGGCGGTCAAGCGTGAATTTGGCGAGCTGTCTCAACAAGTCGAGACAGATGGCACAGAGCAAGGTCTGTATCACGCACTACTTTAATCGACTGCCCCCTGTTTGCTACCATTAGCGGGTTTTAATTTCAGGGGATTTCAGATTGAAAACAGCAGTACAACAGACACCTGTGCTCGACAAGAGCGCCGTTACCAACCTCTTGGCGCTGGCCATTATGCTTACCGGCTATGGCATGCACTCTGATGTGTTATTCAACATCGGCCTGTTTGCCGTATCCGGCGCCATTACCAACTGGCTGGCGGTGCATATGTTGTTTGAAAAAGTACCGGGTCTCTATGGCTCAGGGGTCATCCCGGCCCGTTTCGAACAGTTCAAGCAAGCTATCAGCGAGTTGATGATGGAGCAGTTCTTCTCTGAGGCCAACATAGACCGTTTCCTGTCGACCCGCTCCGACAAACAGAGCCTGGATCTGTCCGGCGTTATCGGCAAGGTGGACTTGGCTCCAGCCTTCGATGCTTTGGTGGCCACGGTTGCCCAATCTTCATTGGGTGGTATGTTATCCATGTTTGGCGGTGAAGAAGCGCTCACCCCCCTCAAGCAACCCTTTATCGAAAAGATGCAGCAATCTCTGGCAGATATTGCCAAGAGCGATGATTTTTACGAGCTGCTCAAGGGCGAACTGGAACAGCCCGGGGTGATGGCCGATATGCGTAGCCAAATTCAGGATATTGTCGAGCAGCGGCTGGCCGAGCTTACGCCGCAGTTGGTCAAGGAGATGGTGCAGCAGATGATCAAGACCCACCTTGGCTGGTTGGTTGTCTGGGGTGGTGTCTTTGGCGGTCTGATAGGGCTGGCCAGTGTAACGCTGCAGCGCTTGCTATAACTATGACAAGCCTGCTTGAGCGATAGCCCCGGTCCAAGTTTCAGCCGCCCATAGTATTAAGTACTTAAGTATCACAGCAATCAAGTCGCCCAAGCGGCGGGAGGAAAGCCATGGCGTTACATCATAGGATTAATTATCTTGAACTTCCCGCCCGGGAGCTGGAAGCCACCAAGGCGTTTTTTCAGGCGGTGTTTGGCTGGGGCTTTGTTGATTACGGTCCGGATTACAGCTGCTTTACCCAGGCCGGGATCGATGGCGGTTTTTTTCGCTCATCACTGAGCTTTGATACCCTCAACGGCAGCCCCTTGTTGGTGATTTACTCAAATGATCTGAACGCCAGCCTGGAGGCCGTCAAGACCCATGGCGGTGAGATCTGCAAAGATATTTTCAGTTTTCCCGGTGGCCGGCGCTTTCATTTCCGCTGCCCGAGCCAAAATGAGTATGCCGTCTGGTCTGAATAGACCCGGACGCTTCTGCCTTTAACAAGGAAGGATTATGCCTCACTGTATTATTGAATATTCGGCGCCCCTGGCGCAGCAATTGTCGGTTGCCAAACTGGTTCAGGCGGTGCACCAAGGTGCCATAGATTCAGGCTTGTTCACACCATCTGCCATCAAGAGCCGAGCACATGCCTGTGAACATTTCCTGGTAGGGGAGGACAGCGCTCAAAGCTTTATCCATGTGCGTTTGGCCATTATGCCGGGACGCACCGATGAGCAAAAGCAAGCCCTGACCCAAAGCGTGTTTGCCGCACTGGAGCCAACTGCGGCCAAAGTCGACAGTGTATCGCTGGAGGTTACTGAGCTGCATCAGCCAAGCTACCTTAAACGCGGCAGCTAGGAAACCAATATGTCCAGGCAACCAAAGCGCAGTAACAGGGTGGACTCTCCCTGTATTCGTCACTGCTGCCTGGACCTGCAGGATGTTTGCCTGGGATGTTTCAGGACGCTGGAAGAGATTCTTGCCTGGCATCAGGCAACTGACAGCGAGCGGCAGGCTATTCTTGAGCGCTGCCGGCAGCGGCAAGTTGATCGCCACCAAGCCGCTGCCGGGCTTAGAGTGATGAGAAAAGAGCCCAAGTAAGGAAGAGATAAGTTAAGAAGCTTAAGGTGAACAAGCTCAAAGCAAATAAAGCGGCTCAGAAGCGAATTTAAGTTTTGATGCCCGCTAATGAATAAAGGCGCCATTCGGCGCCTTTGTTGTTTTTACTTAATCTCAATAAGATGCGGTGTGCACAGAGCGCACCGCTCGGCCGGAAGGATCTATGATGCCGGATAGGCTCTCATCCCAGGCCAGCGCTTCCGGGGTAGAGCAGGCAACCGATTTACCACCCGGTACAGTCAGTGCTGCCGACTCCAGCGGGAAGTGCTCTTCAAAGAAACAGCGATAGAAGTAGGCCTCCTTGGTTTCCGGCGTGTTGTGCGGGAAGCGGAAACGGGCGTTGGCCAGCTCTTTATCCTCCACCTGGGTGGCGGCATGTTCTTTCAGGCCGTCAATCCAGGAGTAACCCACACCGTCACTGAACTGCTCTTTCTGGCGCCAGGCGACTTCGGCTGGGAGCTTATGCTCGAAGGCTTCACGCAGGATATGCTTTTCAATCCGGCCATCGCGCGACATCTTGGCTTCTGGGTTCAGGCGCATGGCTACGTCCATAAACTCCTTGTCGAGGAAAGGTACCCGGGCTTCCAGGCCCCAGGCTGCCATGGCCTTGTTGGCCCGCAGGCAGTCGTACAGGTGCAGCTTGTCGAGTTTACGCACCAGTTCCTCGTGGAAGGCGCGGGCGTTTGGTGCCTTGTGGAAATAGAGGTAACCGCCGAACAGTTCATCGGCTCCTTCGCCCGAGAGCACCATCTTGATCCCCATAGCCTTGATCTTGCGCGCCATCAAGTACATGGGGGTTGCAGCGCGTATGGTGGTGACATCATAGGTTTCCAGGTGATAAATCACCTCCTTGATGGCATCCAGGCCTTCCTGGAAGGTGAAGTGCAGCTCATGGTGTATGGTGCCTATGGCATCGGCGACCTTTTGTGCCGCCGCCAGATCCGGCGCCCCTTTCAGGCCCACGGCAAAGGAGTGCAGCTGTGGCCACCAGGCATCGGAGGCATCGTTGTCTTCAATACGGCGTTTGGCAAAAGTTTGGGTTATGGCGGAAATCACCGAGGAGTCCAGCCCGCCAGATAGCAAAACGCCATAGGGCACATCTGACATCAACTGGCGCTTTACCGCGGCTTCCAACGCTTCGCGCAGCTCTTCGCTGGAGGCGCTGTTTTGGGCTACCGCATCATAGTCGCGCCAGTCACGCCGATAGTATTGCACCGGCGCGTCATCTGCACTGTAGAGGTAATGCCCGGGGCTGAAAACTTCCACGGTTTTGCATACGGGTACCAGCGCTTTCATCTCAGAGGCGACATAAAGGTTGCCGCTGGTATCGCGGCCGGTGTAAAGCGGGATGATCCCCATGTGATCCCGGCCTACGAGGTAACAGTCCTTGGCCTTGTCATAGAGTACGAAGGCAAAAATACCGTTGAGCTTATCGAGAAAGTCGCAGCCATATTCCTGATACAGCGCCAGGATCACTTCGCAATCCGAGTTGGTCTGGTAGCTGTACTTGTCGCCGAGCTCGGCCTTGAGTTCTTTGTGGTTGTAGATTTCACCGTTGACTGCCAATACCAACTGGCCATCTTCAGATAACAGCGGCTGGGCGCCGTGTTCGATATCGACAATGGCCAGCCGCTCATGGGCGAGAATCGCTCTTGGAGTGGTATGAATACCCGACCAGTCCGGGCCGCGGTGGCGCATCAGTTTGGACATCTCCAGCGCAGTGCTTCTCAGAGAGGCGGCGTCAGACTGGATATCGAGAATGGCAAAAATTGAACACATGGTAAGACTCCAAACTTGGTGTTTCTTCAGCAATGGCTTCACTTTGCCTGTAGAATTCTCAAAAGCCAAGCTTTATTTTTGAATATAAATCATAAAAATGGCTAAATTTGTAAATTATAATGCGTTTTGAGACCTGTTTTTTTGAGGGTTAAACAATTTAATCGCTTAATTGGTGAAAGATCTGCATTTTAGCTCGCTGTAACAGCGTGCAAATTGGCACTTTCCCAAAGCCGCTGCTTTTATCGGCGATTGATTTATCTGCCCGGAAAACAACGCAAAAAGGCGCCGGAGGCGCCTTTGGGGATGGGGAAATGTGTCTGGTTAAATCGCCGGAGTAACGCCGGTTTCCGGCCGCAGGCTATAAAACTCTGTGCCCTTGAAATAACCCGGGCGGTCGGCAGAATCCGCCAAGCCTTTGGCGGCCTTGTAGTACACGGCGAGATCTTCCAGCGCGCCGGAGAGATCCCAGTTGGCATGATACTCATCACAGAGGTTGTGATAGCAGCCTTTCATCTGCTGCTTCATCGCTGCTTTGTAGTCGGCGGTGGCCTGATCCACAGGTTCGCTGCCGCCACCGGCAAATACCGCAGGTACGCCATACTGGGCAAAACTGAAGTGATCCGAGCGGAAGAAACCGCCGGACTCGGGGTGTTTCTCTGCTGTGGCATAGCGGCCTTGGGTCTTGAGCGCGGCTTCCAGATAACGCTCCAGCTCAGACTTGCCTTTGCCCACTATGGTGAAGTCTTTGGTGCGGCCATAGATATTGGTGCTGTCGAGATTAATCACCCCTATGGTGTTTTCCAAAGGGTACGCCGGTTGGGCGGCATAGAAACGTGATCCCAGCAGACCTTGCTCTTCGCCTGTGGTGGCGATAAAAGTCAGCGAACGCTTGAGGCGCTTGCCAGCCTTGGCGTCGGCGGCAAACTCACGGGCGATGGCCAGCATGCCGGCGATGCCGGAGGCGTTGTCCATGGCGCCATTGAATACCCTGTCGCCTTCGGCCGAACTGCTCATGCCCAAATGATCCCAGTGGCCGGTAAACAGAATATGCTCATTGGCACGGCTGCTGCCCGGCAGAGTGGCAACCACATTGTAGCTGTCGCCATACTCGGCCTTGTTATCGAAACCTATGCTGGCGGTTTGCCCCAGCGTCAGTTGCAGTGGACCGTGGGCTGCGCGGCTGATGGCGCTGTCCAGTCCAAATCCGGCTTTGGTAAACACTTTTTTGGCGGCATTCAGGGTTATCCAGCCTTCCACTGCCACTCGCTCGTTGCCGGAATCCGAGGCCAGATCCTGTTGTGGGCCGGTCCAGCTGTTTTCCACCACAGACCAGGGATAAGCGGCAGGAGCCGTGTCGTGAATGATAATGGCGCCCAATGCGCCCTGACGGCTGGCTTCTTCATACTTGTAGGTCCAGCGGCCGTAATAGGTCATTGCCTTACCGTTGAATTTACCGAGATCCGGGCGGGCAAAGCCCGGGTCATTCACCAGAATAAGGGCGATTTTGCCCTTCATGTCCAGGCCCTGGTAGTCGTTCCAGTCGTACTCGGGGGCGTTGATACCGTAACCGACAAACACCAGCGGCGCGTTGGTGATATCGACGCGTTTAACATCATGGCGACTGCCGAGCACCAGATCTTGGGGATATTGAAAATCGATACCGGCCAGCTGTATTGCCTGGGTTTCACTGGCGGTATAGCTCACCATGGGCACTTTTTGCAAAAAGCTGCCGTTGGAACCGGGCTCAAGCCCCATATCGGCAAAGGCCTGGCTGAGATAGTCCAGAGTAAGCTGCTCGCCGCGGGTTGTCGGCGCCCGGCCTTCAAATTCATCCGAGGCCAGGGTTTGGATGTCCTGGCGAAACTCTTGTTCATTGAAGCTGACAACGCGGATGGGGTCGTCGGCAGTATTGTTTTGGCTGCAGGCACTCAAGAGTGCCAGGGTACACAGGGGGATCATCAAGCGCATAACGGATCCTGTTGTTGCTTTTATTGTCAGGTATGGAGTGGCAAAGGCTTTGCCCTTGCCCGTGCGCTATCATGGACGAAAAAACGCCCCCGATACAAGCGGAGGCGGTAAAAGGAATGTTACCAATGGTTTCAGATCACATCTATGTCGGCGGCGCAGGCAAAGACATGGTTGGGTCGGAAGGGCTCTTTCTCTATGTCTTCCAGCTTGCTGACACCACTGGTGACCAGTATGGTTTCCAGTCCGGCCTGAAAACCGGCCAGAATATCGGTACGCATGTTATCGCCGATAATCACGGTATTTTCTGAATGACCATCTATATGGTTCAGGGCCGAGCGGATGATCCAACTGCTGGGTTTACCCACGTAGAAGGGCCTGCGACCGCTTATTCTTTCTATAGGCGCACAGAGAGCGCCACAGGCGGGACTATAAGCCGGGCCATGGGTATCCGGGTTGGTGGCAATAAAACGGGCGCCATCGGCAACAAAACGGGCGGCCTTGTGGATCATGTCCCAGTTGTAGGAGCGGGTTTCGCCGACGATAACAAAGTCGGGGTTGATATCGGTAATGGTAAAGCCAGCCTTGTAAAGTTCGTGGGTGAGGGCACCTTCACCTATGACAAAGGCCTTGCTGCCTTCCTGGTGCCTGAGAAAGTCGGCGGTCGCCATGGCCGAGGTATAGAAACACTCTTCGGGAATATGCAGCCCGGCGGCGCCGAGGCGGTTTTGCAGATCTTTACCCGTCTGTACCGGGTAGTTGGTCAAGATGACCAAGGGATTTCCCTGTTCCAGTACCCGGGCGATAAACTTGTCACTGCCGGGGATTAACTTGTTGTCGTGCATCAGCACGCCGTCTATATCGCAGATAATATTCTTCATGCGCGTCTCGTTCTGTCCTGATAACTGCCCCTATCTAACGCCATTGGTCATAAAATTACAATTGGCCGCGGTAAAAAGCCGGTAACGGAGCGTCATATCCAGGTAAATTAAGGGAAGAGGCAAGCTTGTGCCATAGCTGTAATAGCCATTGTTGGAATGAAAAAAGGAGCCGTATGGCTCCTTTTTGCTGAATTAATCAACCTAAGGAAGGTGCGAACAAGTCCCATGCGTGCTCTGCGTCGGCTTACGGACATGGATGCAAGGCAAATGGCCTTAGTCCTTTGTAAGAATTCCCTAGGTTTACTCAGAGATCAGTCCGGGGCGTAGCCGTTGGGGCCGATGGCTTCATCGTCGAGCCAGGCCTTACCGTCAACCATCTTCAGTCGGCCCTGGCAGAACCAGCGCACCACTATCGGGTAGATGGCGTGTTCCTGCTCGTGCACCCTGGCCGCCAGAGTTGCCACTGTGTCATCGGCAAACACAGGTACTTTGGCCTGCAAAATCACCGGGCCACTGTCCAGTGCCGGGATAACGAAATGAACACTGGCGCCATGTTCGCTGTCACCGGCTTCGATGGCGCGCTTGTGGGTATCCAATCCAGGATACTTGGGCAGCAGTGACGGGTGGATATTGAGCATCTTGCCCAGGTAACGGCTGACCAGCTCATCACTGAGAATACGCATAAAGCCGGCCAATACGATGAGGTCGGGCTGATATCTGTCGATAGCCACCTGCAGTCTGGCATCGTATTGGGCGCGGGACTCCTCTTTGCGGGCGATGACGCAACTGGTGTCTATTTCGGCATGATGGGCCCGGATCAGACCATAGGCATCGGCCTTGTTGCTGATCACTCCGACCACGCGCCCTGGCATCTTGCTATCACAGCTGTCGATAACAGCCTGCAAATTACTGCCATTGCCCGAAATCATTACCAATATGCGACAACTCTCCTGCATTAAAGGATCTCCACTTGCTCTTCTTGTTGAGTACGATTGGCGATAGTGCCTATCTGCCAGGCGTTTTCACCTTTGGCCTTGAGTAGTTCAATGGCGGCGGCGGCTTCAGCCTGAGGCAGGGCAACTATCATACCGACACCACAGTTAAAGGTGCGGTACATTTCATGTTCTGTGATATTACCGGCTTGCTTGAGCCAGTTGAATACGCGGGGCCACTGCCAGGACTCGCCCTGGATAACGGCCTTGGCGCCTTCGGGCAGTACCCTTGGAATGTTTTCCCAGAAACCGCCGCCTGTGATGTGTACCATGGCGTGAACCGGGTGTTTTTCCAGCAGTTCCAGCAAAGGTTTGACATAGATGCGGGTTGGTTCCAGCAGGTGATCGATAAGCGGCTTGCCGTCCAGATCTTGCTGTGGGTCAGCCTGGCTGACTTCCAGGACTTTACGGATCAGTGAGTAACCGTTGGAATGAGGTCCACTGGAGCCCAGGGCTATCAGTGCATCACCGGCCTGTACCTTGCTGCCGTCGATGATGGCTTCTTTCTCCACCACTCCGACACAAAAACCGGCCAGATCATAGTCCGCGCCTTCGTACATGCCGGGCATTTCGGCGGTTTCACCACCGATCAGGGCACAACCGGATTGGAAGCAGCCTTCGCCGATACCTGTAACCACGTCGGTCGCCACATTGACGTCCAGCTTGCCGGTAGCATAGTAGTCGAGGAAAAACAGCGGCTCGGCGCCTTGAACCAGCAGGTCGTTGACACACATGGCCACCAGGTCGATACCGACAGTGTCATGCTTTTTGAAGTCAATGGCCAGGCGTAGTTTGGTGCCCACACCATCGGTACCGGAAACCAGTACAGGGTGCTTGTATTTGGTTGGCAGTTCACACAGGGCGCCAAAACCACCCAGGTTGCCCATGACTTCAGGACGGTGAGTGCGTTTGACTACGGACTTGATGTTATTGACGAGTGCGTTGCCTGCATCGATATCGACACCGGCGTCTTTATAGCTCAGTGGGGTAGGGGTACTCACTTGATCCTCTCGGGTACATCGTTATGGATTTTATGCGGCGCTATTCTAGCAGTTTGCCGGGGGGCTCGAAAGCCAAGATTGCACTTTATTCATAGGGATATAAGTCACGATTTACCAGATTTATAAAACTTTCTGTTTTACCGCTGGAACAAATCAACTAAAATCTCACAAATTTGCCCAAATCCGGCTGGTTTGTGCTCTGCACGCCTGGAGCTGCCAGTCTGATTGCTCGTCCCGCCCGCAAGATCAGGAGAAAAAGAATGAAAGTTGTCGAGGTTAAACACCCGCTGGTACGCCACAAAATTGGTTTGATGCGTGAAGCTGAGATCAGCACCAAACGTTTTCGTGAGCTCGCCGCCGAGGTTGGCAGCCTGTTAACCTACGAGGCAACCGCAGGTTTGGAAACCGAAACAGTGACCATTGAGGGCTGGAACGGTCCGGTTGAAGTGGAACAGATCAAAGGCAAGAAGGTGACTGTAGTGCCTATCCTGCGTGCCGGTCTAGGCATGATGGATGGCGTGCTGGAGAACATTCCCAGTGCCCGCATTTCTGTCGTCGGTGTTTACCGTGACGAAGAAACCCTGGAGCCTGTGCCTTACTTCGAGAAGCTCGCCAGCGATATGGAAGAGCGTTTGGCACTGGTGGTTGACCCCATGCTGGCCACAGGTGGCTCCATGATTTGCACCATAGACTTGCTGAAAAAGCGCGGCTGTAAGCATATCAAGGCGCTGGTGTTGGTTGCGGCGCCTGAAGGTGTTAAAGCATTGGAAGAGGCGCATCCCGATATCGAACTTTACACGGCTTCTGTCGATGATTGCCTGAACGACAAGGGCTATATCCTGCCAGGTCTGGGTGATGCCGGTGACAAGATTTTCGGTACCAAATAAGTCTCTTTAGTGAGCATAAGAAAAGGCGCCCGAGGGCGCCTTTTTGCTTATTTCAGCCTTACTTGCTTAACCCTTACTTGTTGCTACTGACCTTAGGCGGTTTTCATCACGATAACAGCGGCGATAACCACGGCTATGCCGACCCAACCTATGGGCTTGAGTCTTTGTTTGAACAGCAAGGCGCCGCCGATAGCTGTGCCCAAAATGCCGATAGCGCCCCAGGAGGCATAGGCGATCGCCAGGTCTATCTCTTTCACTGCCTGTGCCAGCAGAGTAAAGGCGCTCAGCACCAGCAAGATTGCCAGCACGCCCCATAATTTACGTTTGAATCCGTTGGAGCGGGTGAGCGCCATATTGGCGGCAATATCAATCAAGGCGGCCAGCACCACATAGCCAAACGAGAGCGTCAGAAACTGGTTCATGTTAACCTCCGTTACAAGCTACTTGCGGCGCTGCTTGCTCTCAAACCAGTGTCCTGACCTTTGGGTTTATCACCTTGATAGCCCTCGCCCAGAGTCACCAGCACTATACCCAGGATGGCCAAGGCCAGTCCGGCAAGTTCCTGCGGGTTGAGCCTGGAGTCAAATAACAACATGGATACCAGAGTGATCAGGGCTATGCCCAAGCCTTCCCAAACCGCATAAGCCACGCCTATGGCAATTTTTTTCGCCGCCAGTGATAAAAAGAAGTAGGACACACCAATCAAGAGGTACATCAGCAGATAGCCCCAGATAGAACTTTCAGGTCCCAGTAGGTTCATGGTACTGGTACCTGCCACTTCGGCGGAAATTGCAAACAATAGAAATACCCGTGCAAGGATCATAATTCACCTTCTACATGAAATGAAAAATATGCATAACGGAGAATCGCACATTACACCCGAATCTATCTGGCCAGATAAGTCATAAAAAAGGAGTAACAATAATTTAAGCGGCAATTCCAAACTTACACCGCTAGGTTAACTGTTCGGGTTTTGACTTGATAGGTAATTGAGATATTCAAATATGAATATCTGTTACGCTCTAAACTGATGTTGGCGTTGGTTGAAATGTGTCTTGTACCACCTTGTGAAGATGCTGGTGCAGAGGGTGATTACGGTAGGTCTGTAAAAAGCCGCCGGAAACCACGAAATGACTGAATTCGTGATTAACCTGGGGCATGGGGAAGGAGGCCAGTTCGGGCATCAACCTGGCAGTACCTTGACTGGCGTACATGATGGCGTCGGTTTCCAACAACATCTGACAGGCTACCCTCAGGTTGTATGATTTGAGTAATACATGAGGCTGATAGCCCATACGCTGATACTCAGATTCCACAGTGCATTGCGGATTGTAGGAGGCCGGTGCTGGCAGGGAGACTATCGGCAGCGTTGACACAGTTTGCCAATCATTTTCAGCGCCGAGCAGCGGATGATCTTTGCGTGCCAGGATCACCCGTTTTTCGGTGAATAGCGGCCGCATATAGATATCCTTCGACAGCTCGGTTTCCTGATCCAAAATACAATAATCGTGAATGCCTTCGAGCATCTCATCATGGCTGTAACCGTTCCAGCTGGAAAAGGTGAAGCTGGCTTTGGGAAAGGCCTGGTGACAGCTTTGCAGCAATCTTTGTCCCTGTTCATCCATAAGGTAGGGATCTGTCACTATGGCTATTTGCCCAGTGTAGGTGTTGGCGCTGAAGTCTTCGAACTCCAGCAGAACTTTTTCGATAGGGGCCAGAATATTGTCAAACTCTTCTGCCAGTCGCAGCGCCATGGGGGAGGGTTCTACACCATGGGGTTTACGAACAAACAGGGGGTCCTGGAAGGTTTGCTTAAGGCGCATCACACCGCGGCTGGCACTGGGCTGAGAGATCCCAAGTTGCATGGCGGCCAGTTTTATACTGCGATTGTCGACAACCGCCTTAAGCAGGCGCATCAGATTAAGATCCAGGGTATCCAGTTCGTGAGCCATTTATCTATTAACCATTATGTTATCAGGTGCCGTCTTAATTTGAGCGAACGGCAGAAGATAAAGCATTCAACCTGCAGCGGCAATGACTACAGAGAGTTTCAGAATAACACAACCAGTTTTAAAAGCGTGAAGCTGGTATTGTTTCATGCCGGACTTTAAAAAAGCACTGACACAGTTGGCACGGGATTTAAATGGCTCCAGTTGAACCGCTTAATCTTGATTGTTTTAGTGAAGGGAAAGGGGCCATTCCAATAATAAGTTCAAGGGCTCCGCTAAAGGAGCCCTTGGTTTATCAGCGATTAAGTGCGATTAAATGTGAGGCGTTGGCCCAGGGTATTGTCGATAAAGCGACTGCCGTCAAACAGTTGCTTACCATTGACCCAGGTACCACTGATAGAGGCGGCAAACTTGTGGCCGGTGAAGGGTGACCAACCGCAGTGATAACGGGTGTTTTCCAGCGTGGCCTCGAAGGGCTTGTTGAGATCCACCAATACCAGATCCGCCAGATAACCTTCGCGCAGATAGCCCCTGTCTTTGAGTTCAAAGCGCTCGGCCACCGCATGGCTGGTCTTTTGGACGATTTTTTCCAGACTGAAGTGCCCCTTGGCATGCAGATCCAGCAGGCTGAGCAGTGCATGTTGCACCAGCGGCAAACCGGACGGCGCCTTGAAGTAGCTGTCGGCTTGCTTCTCTTCCCAGGTGTGCGGCGCGTGATCTGTGGCGATAATGTCAATGATGTCGCGATTGACGGCATCTATCAGTGCCTGTTGGTCGGCAAGGGTCTTGATCGCCGGGTTACACTTTATCTGGCTGCCGAGGCGGGCGTAGTCACTGTCGTTGAACGAGAGATGGTGCACACAGACTTCGGCGGTAATGTTGGCACCCCTGAGCTGTGCCAGCTGCTTGGCTGGCTCAAATAGATAGAGTTCGTCGGCCGTGGTCAAATGCAGTACATGCAGGCGCGCCTTGTGACGAATAGCCAGGTCGGTCGCCAGTTGAGATGACTTGAGGCAGGCTTCGCGGGAGCGGATTTCGCCGTGCAGCTCCATAGGTATGGCGTCACCGTATTTTTCACGCATGGCGGCTTCATTGGCAGCTATGGTGGGGCTGTCTTCACAGTGAGTGGCAATGACCACAGGAGAGTTGGCGAAGATGCCGTCCAGAGTGGCACTGTTATCCACCAACATATTACCGGTAGAGGCGCCCATAAAGATTTTCACCCCGCAGGCCTGGTTGGGATCGAGACGTTTAATCTCTTCCAGGTTATCGTTGGTGGCGCCGAGATAGAAAGCAAAGTTGGCCAATGAACTTTGAGACGCGCGGGTATACTTGTCTTCCAGCGCCTGCAGATTGGTGGTCTGCGGATTCACATTGGGCATTTCCATAAAGCTGGTGATACCCCCGGCCACGGCGGCGCGGGATTCACTGGCGATGGTGCCCTTATTGGGGAAACCCGGCTCGCGGAAATGCACCTGATCATCGATCATCCCCGGTAGCAGGTGTTTACCCTGAGCATCTATGACCTGAGCCCCTGCCGGAGCCGTGATCTGGGAGGCAATCTGGCTGATGCGGCCGTTGTCGATCAGCAGATCCTGAGTACGGATTGTTCCTTCATTAACCAATTGGGCGTTGCAGATGAGGGTTTTCATAGGATACCTGATTAGCGTTATTAATATTGGCAGTGACTTGCGTATAATACCGGAAACTCAAGCAAAAAGCTGTGGAGCTTTTGGACAAGATCACAGACTTTTTGCGAAAGATACGTCAAGTGTCGATACCCTGGCCGGTATTGACGTAATCGGCGGCCAATATCGGCCGGCCGATAACACATGGGTGGACTGTTTATCTGCCTGGGAGCGAGAATGCAATTATTTGTCAAAGATTTAACTGTGGTTGATTTTTCTTACCTGTGCCCGTTTCGCGGCATGGTAGGCGAAAGCTGGATAGTCGATGTGCTGCTCGACGGTGGCCTGGATGAGCAAAACATGTTGCTCGACTTTTCCAAGGTCAAGCGCACCATAAAGCAAACCATAGATGAGGTGGCCGATCACCGTTTATTGATACCCACCGCCTGTAGCCAGGTGCGCTGGCAACAGCAGGGCGACAAGGTGTGGATGGACTTCCATAGTCTGCGCGGCAGCATTCACCTGGCTTGTCCGGCGCAGGCTTTCGCCCTTATCCCCAGCGAGATTATTGACTTTGACAGCGTGAACCAGTTTTTGCACAAGGCGCTGACAGATGCCTTGCCGGACAATGTTCAGGGCATCAGCCTGACACTTCGCAACGAGGTGCTGGAAACGCCCTATTACCATTACAGTCACGGCTTGCGTAAGCACGACGGTAACTGCCAGCGTATCGCTCACGGTCACCGCAGTCCTGTCAATGTGTTTGCCGATGGTATCGCCGCGCCCAAATGGGATGAATACTGGGCCAAACGTTGGAAAGATATCTACCTTGGCAGTGAAGAAGATGTGGTTGGTGTCAGTGAGCTTGAGTTGTCACCCCAAACCAAGATAGATGACAAGAGCCATATTGGCTTCAGATACCAAGCGCCGCAGGGTGATTTTCAGTTGGCGATGCCAAGAGACTGCTGTGATTTGATCCCCCACGACACCACGGTCGAACTGCTGGCCCATTTTATGGCCGACAGCATGGCGGGCTTTGAGCCGGGCAAACATTTTAAAGTGGTAGCCTTCGAGGGCATAGGCAAGGGCGCTATCGCATCGGCGCAGCATCAGGGCGACTGATAGATATTGCTTGGCCTGAGCCGGACCAAGAATAAGGTCAACCTATAAGTAATCTAAAGGTATCCGCAAGTAGGCTGCACCTTGGCGTCTACGCGGCGCAAAGATAAAGAGGAGCAAGAGTGAAGTTCAATAACAGCAAGATGCCAATCCCATCTTTTAAGGCGCTGCCGTTGATGCTGCTGGGCACTTTGGTTGTGAGTCCTATGCTGCAGGCCGAATCCAAGTCTGAGCCCAACATCAAACCTGAGTCATCACGGGTGCAGTTTCAGGGCAAGTTTGAACAGGGAGCTCTGATTAGAGCCAGAACAGAGCCGGGTACTGAGGTAAGTCTCAATGGCGAGAGCATCACCTTGACGCCGGATGGCAGGTTTGCCTTTGGTTTTGAGCGTGAGGCCGCGCTCGAGCAGACGCTGACACTCAGTTACCCGGATGGCAGCAGTGAGAGCCGTGACCTCAAACTCGACAAGCGGGATTATCGCATTCAATACGTTGAGGGGATCAGCAAGAAAATCATGAAGCCGGATCCCAAGGCCCAGGAGCGCGCCGCCAAAGACAGCGCCCAGGTCAAGGCGGCCCGCAGCCATTTCAGTACCCAGCAGGCGTTTGCCGACGACTTTATCTGGCCGCTGACCGGGCGAATTTCAGGGGTTTATGGCAGCCAAAGGGTATACAACGGTAAGCCTGGCACACCGCACTATGGTGTGGATGTTGCCGCCAAAACCGGCACTGTGGTGGTGGCACCGGCCGATGGCGTTATCAGCCTGTCGGTACCTGACATGTTCTATTCCGGTGGCACCATGATTATCGACCACGGCTATGGTGTCAGTTCCAGCTTTTTGCACTTAAGCAAGCTGTATGTCAAAGAGGGCGATGAGGTGAAACAGGGCCAGGCGGTGGCCGAAGTGGGGGCAACCGGACGAGCCACAGGGCCACATCTGGATTGGCGGGTGAACTGGTATCAGATGCGTCTGGATCCTACCACTTTGGTGCCGCCAATGAGTCAGGTATTACAGCAAGCCAAGAGTGACGCAAAAAAGTAGCGCTTTACTTTTACTGACCGACACTCAATTTCATACGCCGCCGGACTTACCCCTCCGGTGGCGTTGTTTTTTCCTTTGGCAGCTACAGGGTTGGAACGGCTTGGCTATACTCATTTTTATGAATATTGCCGGAAAAATAAGTGACTGATTTGAGACGTTGGGGGCGAGCCGATTGGCTACTGCTTTTGCTTGGAGGTCTGCTCTGCTATATCAGCGGCCGACTGGGGATGGCCACTCTGGTATTGCAGCCGAGCAATATCACCCTTCTATGGTTGCCTTCGGGGATAGGGGTGATCTTGTGCTTGCGTTTTGGCACAGTGGCTATTATCCCTTTATTTATCGCCTCCTTCCTGGCCAATTTCCCCGGACTCAATAGCAGCAATCTGCAGCAGGCACAGCTACACACCTGGATATCTGCCGCAATTGATGCCCTGATGCCGCTATTGGCCGCCCGAATGTTACGTTGGGCCCTGCCCATGGGGCTGCAAAGAGCCAGGGAGTTATTGCTCTTTGGTTTCTATGTTTGTGTTATCCCTGTGGCGCTGTCCAGTATTTTGCTGGCGCTAAATCTTGTTTGGGGCGGTTATATCGACCAGAGTTCTTGGCCAACGATGGCTGTGATGCTGTTTTTGGCCGATTCTCTGGGGATTGTCTTGGTTTATCAGGTGTATCTGGGCTGGTCGGAGCGGTTTTTTATCAATCAACGGCAGATCCGGGCATCTCTTCTGTCGATTTTGGCTCTGATTGTTATTTTTACTTTGGCATTTGGCAATCAACCCTGGGTCTTGTATTTGCTGCTGCCTGTGTTGGTGATGCAGGCATTTGAGGGCAGTTTCCTGCTCACCTGCAGTCTCAGCAGTGGGAGCTTTGCTGTGGTTATTTACGTAAGTGCCAAGGGGCTGGGGCCGTTCGATGCCGGATTGTATTCGGCAGAAACAGCAGAACTGGCCGCTTTTTGTTTTGCCAATGCGCTGGTCTTACTGGGGATTGCCCTGCAAAATCGCCAGTTGCGCCTATCCGAGCAGCATAGAGATGCCTGGCAGCAGGTGGCCTTTCGCGATCCGCTGACAGGTTTACTCAATCGCCGTGGATTCGAGCCGCAATTGGAATTGGTGGACAAGCAGGCCAGGCTCAATCGTGAAGACTACAGCCTGGCGCTTTTGGATCTGGATCATTTCAAGTTAATCAACGACAGTTTTGGCCACGCTACCGGCGATAAAGTATTGAAGCAACTGGCGGGCTTAATGCAGGCACAGTGTCGCCAGTCGGATGCCATTGCCCGAATTGGTGGTGAGGAGTTTGCTATCTTGTTGCCAAACTGCGCGCCGGCTCAGGCTGTTAATCTGATGGAGCGGTTGCGGGCCCGCGTGGACGATGAAGACTTCCATGATGAGAGCGGCCAACCTATCCGTCTCAGTATCAGTGTCGGCCTGGTGTCCGGCCCCGCCGGTTGCCGCTCGGGCAAAGATCTGCAGGATAAAGCCGATCATTTTCTTTATGTTGCCAAGGCTGAGGGGCGCAACCGGGTCGTTCAAGGGTAAAGCGGCATCAGAGCCGCTTACTGCTCGCTGGCGATAATGGCCTGAATGCTGTGTGGGTGCACCTTGACGCACACGCCGCCGGCCTTGAACGCCAACGTCGGGTTGGCCAGGCGTTCGGCTTCGCCTTTGGGGCTGCTGGCCTTGAGTTTGATGTCTGTGTCGCCATCAAGTGTGGCTTGGGTTAGGGGGCAGAGGGTACGCAGTTGCTCAGCCAGTTCATCGCAGCTTTGGGCACCACGGGGCAAAACCAGCTCCAGGTGTTCCCATCCCTCTTCGGGATAGTGTTTATTGCCGGGGAAGGGCAGTTCGACACAGGGAATTTGCCATTGACCCAATAGCAGAGGCTGCTGCAGCCGTATGATCAGGATAGGGCGGCCGTTGATGATATTTTCCGAGATAATTTCACCACATTGAGCAAATTCGGCCTTGAGCTTTTCTGCCGCGGCGACAGAGTTGACCCGCAGCGCGGCGTGATCGCACTCGCCTAAACGCTCGAGTCCGAGACGCTTAATCAGGGGCATGATTTTGTCGGCAAAGGCTTGCCAGTCTGCCAACAACTGCGACAGAGATTGAAGGTTTTGCATATCTGATTCCTGTTTCAGGGCCAAATTTCTATTGGCGTGCCCGGCTCAATCAATTGCCAGAGTTCATCCATCTCTTTATTGGTGAGGGCAATACAGCCGTTGGTCCAGTTAAACTGCTGCGCCTCTTCCGGAGTTAACCCAGAGCGGGGATTTTGGCCGTGGATCATGATTTGGCCGCCAGGGCTAACCCCAAGCGCCTTGGCCCTGAGTCTGTCCTCGTCATTGGGGTAGGAGATGTGAATTGAGCGGTAAAAGGCGCTGTCGGCCTTTTTGTAGTCCAGCAGATAGCGCCCCTCGGGAGTGCGTTGATCGCCTTCCTGATATTTGTGGCCCTTGGGCATATCCCCCAAGGCGATGCGATATTCCTTGATGACTTTACCGGCCTTAATCAGGCTCAGACGTGAATCTGACTTGTTGACCAGCACCAAATCCACCTGTGCCGAGGCAAAGGGGCTGTATAACTGGGCAAACGCCAGCAGAAATATTGCATAAACTATATGACGAAACGATGGGCCCATGACCACTTGGCTCTGATTATGGTTATTTTGACGGGATAATAACTGATAAAGGGGGCGCTCTTGAAGCCCTTGAACAAGATTGTTGCCGAGAGTCGCAGAGCGTCAGCCAGAGAATATTTGGCACACTCGCCAATGCGTGGCAGACTTACGCCCCTGCCTTTGGGGCGCGGCGTCAAGAGACTCGAATGCATAATACCCGAAAGGGTAAAGATTGAGGTGCCGTTTGGTTGGAAAGTAAGGGAAGCTTAGCGCATGAATCAACATAAGGTGACAGATACGCCGCCGGAGCCGGAGCTCAAGCGTAAGCTCAGGATCATCATCTTTGGTACAGAAACACCCGCTGGCCGCTGGTTTGATATCGGCTTGATCATCTGCATTATTCTCAGTGTTGCTTTGGTTTTTCTCGATACAGTGGCCGATATCCATGCCCGTTTCGGACATATCATCCTGGCACTGGAATGGACCTTTACCTTGGTATTCACTTTGGAATATCTGCTGCGGCTCTATTGTTCCAGCAATCGTTTGAGTTATGCCCGCAGTTTTTACGGTGTAGTGGATCTGCTCAGTATCCTGCCCAGTTATCTGGCGCTGTTCTTCCCCGGGGCCAATTTTACCCTGGTGATCCGTATTCTGCGGCTGTTCAGAGTTTTTCGGGTACTCAAGTTGCTCAGATACTTGAGTGAGGGGAATCTGCTGCTCAAGGCGATGCTGCAGTCGAGTCGCAAGGTGTTCATCTTCTTTTTCTCTGTGAGTCTTATCATTATGGTGCTCAGCGCCATCATGTATGTGGTCGAAGGCCCGGACAACGGCTTCAGCTCGATCCCCAAGTCTGTCTATTGGACCATAGTGACCATTACCACAGTAGGGTACGGTGATATCACTCCCAAGACAGAACTCGGCCAGGCGATAGCGGCGTTTACCATGCTCTTGGGTTACTCGATAATCGCCATCCCCACAGGGATCCTCACCGCCGAAATCTCCCAGGAGATGGGCCGTAACCGCGATCTGCGCCGCTGCGCCAACTGCTTGAAAACCGGGCATGATCACCATGCTCTCTACTGTAACCGTTGTGGCAGTGAACTGGAGCCACCTCCGGAAGAAAACAAGGACTAGGGTGTCAAACAACCAATCATCTGCTAAGGCAGCCACTCAAGCCGTCACTCAGGCTAAGTTTGTTGAAGGCAATATACTGCGCCACATTTTGGTGATGAGCTCTACTGCGGCCGTTGGGATCTCGGCACTGTTTGTGGTGGACCTGCTGGATATTTTCTTCCTCAGTATGCTGGGAGAGCTGGAGTTGGCAGCGGCCGTGGGCTATGCCGGTACCATCTCTTTCTTTACCACTTCCATAGGTATCGGCCTGTCGATTGCGCTGGGGGCCCTGGTGTCCCGCGCTGTAGGTGCAAGAGACACAGAAGGGGCCAAGCGTTTGCTGCTGAATGCCGCCATGGTAACTCTGCTGGTATCCAGTTTGATGGCGATAGTGGTGACGGCCTTAATCCCTGAACTGCTGGCGCTGGTGGGCGCCAAGGGACATACCGCTGAGCTTGCCGCCGATTATTTGTATATTCTGGTGCCTTCCTTGCCGATCATCTGTTTGGCGATGGCGCTTGGCAGCGCTTTGCGCGCCGTGGGTGATGCCAGACTCTCCATGCTATCGACCCTGGCGGGCGGCGCGGTCAATGCAGTATTTGACCCCATTTTTATTTTCCTGTTTGCCATGGGTATAGAAGGGGCGGCTACCGCCTCGGCATTGGCACGCCTCACTGTACTGCTGATCGCGGCAAGAGGCGTGTTCATCAAACACGGCCTTTGGAGCCGTTTCGAACTTGCGAGCTTTCGCGGCGATCTGTGCGCCATTTTTGCCATCGCCGGGCCGGCGATGATGACCAATGTGGCCACCCCCATAGGCAATGCGGTAGTGACCCGGGCAATTGCCGATTTTGGTGACAGCTTTGTCGCCGGATGGGCCGTCGTTGGGCGTTTGACCCCTGTGGCCTTTGGAATGATCTTTGCGCTTTCCGGCGCCATAGGACCCATCATAGGGCAGAATTATGGTGCCAGGGCTTATGACAGGCTCAGCGAATGCCTGACAAGGGCGCTGCAGTTCTGTATCGCCTATGTGCTTGGGATGTCGCTGCTGCTGTGGTTGCTGCGCGAGCCTTTGGTATTGGCATTCGACATGCGCGGGGATTCTGCCGAGCTGGTACGTTTCTTCTGCCAGTATATGGCGCTGTTTTTCCTGTTCAACGGCGCGCTGTTTGTGGCCAACGCCTCGTTCAACAATCTGGGTAAGGCCAAGTATTCGACCGCCTTCAATGTGGGTAAGGCCACTATCGGGACACTGCCATTTGTTTATCTGGGAGCCGAGCTCGGTGGGGTATATGGGGTCTTGATTGGTCAGGCACTGGGTTCAGTGCTCTTTGGTGTATTGGCGGTGATCACCGCTTATCGTTTGGTTGCCAGCGTAGCTGCCAATGGCCGCCAGCAAGGTCGCGAAGCTGACAGTCTTGATGATGAGGAGCTCTCCATGGCCTCCAGTAGTCCGCTGTCATCTTCCTGTGCCCAAATGGGGCAGATGACCGAAGAGTTGGAGCCGATAGCCAGTGCCCAGGCGACCTCGCCCCAGCGGCAGAAGCCATAACGCGATGCATTAAAGAAGAGCTTGAAAACGCTTTATAGGCTGTCAGATTGGGGAGTCGCGGCGGTAGTGTTTGCAGCTGCGCCGTCATCTGGCTGCTCAGCGGTACAGTTTTTTGCCTGCTCGGCCTCGGCGGCAGCGATTTTGGCACGCTCAGCCTTGGAGATGTAACCTTGCTTGGCGGGGCCTGCATTGGGGAGCTCTTTCTTGTTTTCCCGGGCTTTGGCACGCTTGGCCAGTTTTTTGGTCAGTTTTTGTCGCTTGTTCATGCAAAAATTTCCTGGTACTTCCCACTTGGGATGGGCAAAGGGCAGGCATTTTAGCCTGCCGGCGGCCGGGCAACAAGCTCAACCTGCCTCGGCGCAGGTGTTGATGCTGTGGCGAAAGGGGTTTTCTTAGAGGAATAGAGTCATAAAGACACCGATATAGCTCATGGAAACCGCGACGCCTATACTGAGCAGCGCCATATCCAACATCAGTGGCCGCTCCGGCGTTTTGGCGGCTTTGATAAGCTCTATCACGCTGGTGGGGATCACTATTAACCCCGAGACTATCAGCAACAAAAAACCGGGGCGGAACAGGCTGAGTTGCAGTGCGCTTTCATCCTGCCAAAGGTGAGCATATTGATCGCCAAACAGCAATAACGCCATAGCGACCAGTGCAGATAGGCTGGTGGCCAACAACAACTGACGATTTACCCTGCTGCGGCTAATCGGCTCTTCTATCTCCTGAATAATTCCTGTGGGTTCCATCTCAAATGCACCTAAAGCAGTAAACTGCGGCAAAACTAGCAAATTTGAAGCTCATATTCAAAAAAATTACTTGTTGTTGAAGCGGATCCTGTCCATCTTACTGGCGCCATCGTGGCATTCACCGCGGATTTCTCCCCAACTGGAATGAAGCACGCGGCTGAGTTCGTAGAAGCCTTCTTGGCAGTATTGATTCATCTTGAGGGTATTGTTGAGCCCAAGAACCAGCTGTTGTTCAAAGACGGCAAGCCGGGCTTCTCTTATAGCCAGTTGTTGGCGCATTTCCTTTGCCGTACGGGGCGCGGGGGCTCTTTCCCTGTCATTGTGGTCTATTTCTGGCGCAACCAAGCGTGCCTTATAGGTGAAGAGTTTCAAGCCATCTGTTTTGATATCTGTCTGGAAACTGTCTTTGATGGCACCGGCAAAATCGGCCGGATCTATGTTGGGTTTTGAGCTGCAGCTACAAAGCAGTAGGGGCAGTAATGACAGAAAAAGCGTGCGCATAAGTAGAGGCAGTTATCCTTATTATTTTTTTGAGATACAAGCTATCGTTAACTTACTGCAGAATAAGCATAATTGCATTAACGGCGTGATAAGTTAGCATAGCTTCGTCGTTTACCGCCTTTGTTTGATAACCGGATGGTCAATTATATGTTCGAGTATCTTCAACATCTTTGGGAGCAAATCCAGTGGCAGCCGGATCTGGCTGATATCCTCTATTTGCTTGTGCTCATCGGTTGGTTTGCCTGGATTTGGCCTCAATGGGACTGGCAGCAACTGTTGGCTGACAAGAGCTTGCAGTGGCGAGCCTTGTTTTGCACCTTGGCTATTAATGGCCTTTGGCTGCTCAATGCCAGCGTCACCGAAGGTATTCATGTGCATTTTCTGGCCTTGGTAACCCTGATGCTGATGTTTGGTTGGCGTTTGGCGTCTATATTGATGCTGCTGCCGGTGAGTTTCTTTTGCCTGTTTGTCTATCATCAGCCCTGGGTGTTGGGGCCCATGATGTTGTTTGGCGTTTGTCTGCCACTGTTGCTGGCATTGACAGTACACAGCTTGAGCTATCATAAATTACCCAAGCATTTATTTGTCTTTATTTTCGTAGCAGGTTTTTTCAACGCAGGTCTTTCTGTGGTGAGTCATATCTTGGCATGGGCCGTTTATCTATGGTTTGATATGGATTACGGCGCAGCTTATCTGGTCGATAATTATCTGTTGCTTATTCCGCTGCTGGGGTTCCCTGAGGCCTTGCTTAACGGTATGGCAGTGACGCTGTTGGTGGTTTACCGGCCTGAGTGGCTCTACGATTACTCGGACCGGGTTTATCTCTGGCGCCAAAAAAGATAGCGGCAGTGGGTACTGCAATCCCCCTTATTGAGCGTTTCTAATCCTTGGGGGCGCGGATCACCAGGGTACCCGCCAGTTTGTCATGCCAGCTTTGTTTACGGGGATCGAAGGCCACCCAGATATAGCCCAGGCCGAATAATAGAGTTGAGGGAATATAACCCAGGTATCGTATTATCAAGCTGGCAGTTGATGGTTTTTGTAAAGTCTCGGCATCGACTATGACGGCTCTTAACGCCATTTTTCCAGGAGTCGCCGACTTATAACGCCAAAATAAGATGACCAGAACTATAGGCAATAGGTAATTGATCAGCAGATCAAGTGGTCCTTTTATAAAGGTATTGCCCGTCATTATAGGGTCGATGCCGTAGACATAGAGGGTCAGTGGCACTGTGATGCACATCAGCATGAGAGAGTCCAGTAGGGTTGCTGCAAGCCGCTCCCAAAAACCGACGTAAATGGGATAGCTGGATTCTGGAATTGATGTCTGTGCCGGAGCTGTGGTGTCAGGGGCTTGTTGGTGATGAGCCAAATCTGGCTCGATACTCTGCGGGGTGTGTTCAGCTGTCATTCTCTCAGTCCCTGATTAGCAATTATCTAGTTGAAGACAATACACAGGAATAACAGCTGCAACAAGCATGGCCTACCTTTGGTGCTGGTAGGCCGAGGTCTGTTAGCCGAAACGCTGATCAAGATAAGCTATGATGTCGTTGGACTCATACATCCAAGTGACTTCGCCGGCTTGCTCTATTTTCAAACAAGGAACTTTCATGGTTCCGCCTCGGTTTTGTAATTCACTTCTGTGTGGCTCTTGTTTGGCATTCAGAGTCGCAATATTCAAGCTCTGTCGCTTCATGGCGCGTCTTACCTTGACACAAAAAGGGCAGGCCGGATATTGGTACAGGCTAAGGTTACGACATTGCTCATCGATATCCGCCTGCTGTTCGGGTTGACGTTTAACACTCTTGGGGGAGAAAACAAAATTGAGCAGCAAAATGATCCGTCCCAGGATCCAACGAATAACAAACATAAGTATCCTCTATATAAGCTTGAAACGGCAGGCAGTTTAACTCAGTGGCAGCGAAACTCAAGCTCGGACTCAGCATGTCGGGATGAGGAGGATTTTAAGCTTATCTTGGGGAAGATAAAAACGGAGGTTATAGGGCGTAGCGATGAAAAATAGTTGTCAGTTTCTGATTCTGGGGCTGTTGAATCTCGGTTTCTTTTTCAGCCCAGCCGAAAGAACAGTCAACACTGTTCTTTCAGGGGATTGTGAGCCAAGTATCAGTTGGGCTCGGGGCTGACCACTATATGTTCCAGCTCTACAGGCGCCACTGCGTGCAGGGCGTCCATGCTGGCTCCCACCAGGGAGATCTTGCCATCGGCTGATTCCAGTAGCAGGGCCCGTTTGATTTCGCTGAAGCTGCGGTTATGGCGCAGCAGGGTCGACAGTGCCATCTGCATCGGCATCATGGATGGGTTAAAGGCGGCGTTTTCGGCGTAACGGCCACAAAAGGTGGCGCCATCAGCCGTTTCCAGTACTACGGCACAATGGCTCTTGCTGTATGGAGCATAACTGAGGCTGGCGTGATCCAACGCTTCAATCACCATGGGGTCGGAGCTCTCAAGCGCCAGGTTTACCTGTTGCTTACTCAGCAAAGGCTTGGTGACATTGAGATCTTTGGGACCAAAGGCGTAGGGCAGGTAATGACTCAAAGGCGCAGCAGGCTGCTTGGGTAGGTGAATACGGATCTCTTGCCCGGCCACCAACTCATTCATAAACTGACGGCAGTGACCGCAGGGACTCTCGTTGACTATGATATCGACTATCTGGCTTTCACCGCTCAGCCAGGCATGGCTGATGGCGCTTTGCTCAGCGTGAACCGAGTGGCACAGAGCCTCGCCCGGCAGCTCGATATTGGCGCCCATATAGATATCACCGCTTTTGCCTTTGGCGATGGCGCCGACATAGAATTCACTGATTGGCGGATTGGCCATTGCCGCAGCAATAGGCAAGAGTGCCAGTAGTAACTCATCATCACCAAGGCCGCTCACTTTGGCTAACTCACTCAGCTGCTGTGCATCCAGATGACCGGCGAACTCATCGTTGAGCAGTGGCACCAATTGTTCGGCAAGTGCCTTGGGCAATTGGTTCAGGCTGTTTACAAATCTGTCTTGCATTGGCCATTCCTTGTTAAATGTTAAGCTAATGGTTATCCAGTTTAGTCAGGAAGTTACAGTTGAAACGGGACTGACTTCGCAAAATCCCGTTAAAGCGCCTGTAAGTATTGCACCAGAGCCTTGAGAAGTCGCTGGTGACTTTCATTTTCGGCAGTTTCTTCCAGCAGGTTTTCCAAGCGAATGACATAATCCGGATCGTTAAGCCTTTGCTGACAGAACTCATGCCAGCGCAGTGTTTCTTTGTCCGTAAGTGTCGAGGGATAGTTGCGGGCGCGGTAGCGAAACAACATCTCCTTGAGCCTGGAATCGTCAAAGCTGAGATCCAGCGCCGCCAGGTTATCGGGGGCGGTATGGCGGATCATCTCCATCTTGGCTTTATCTGCCGGAGAGAAGAATCCACCGCTGTATAGCATTAGATCCGGATCGGTAATCGGGTTGTCTCTCGGGGTATCAAACAGGCTTGCCAACTTGGTGCGGATCTGCGGATGCTGGCGCAGACGCTTGTACTGTTCGCGGGCAAAGGCCTTGTCAAATCCAATCCGCTCGGCGGCTTCATCGGTCAGTGTCTTGGCGGGGGCAATAAAGGGGCACTTATTGATATGAACCTGTTTGACCGGTATGGGTAATTCATCTTCTGCCAATTCGCTTCTTGGCGTATAGAGGCGCTCGCGAATGCTGTCTACATCCAGTTCAATCAGCGGGCTGATATCCATATGCAGGTTAACGCAGACAATGGCATTCTTGTTCTCGGGATGATGGGCCACAGGGGCAATGAGAGTGGCACAGCCCTGAGTCGCCGGGATCTTGGAGCTGATATGCACCAAAGGTTGCATATTGAGTACATCGATTTGTTCGGAAACTGCCTGCTTGCGTCTGAGTTTGAAATAGTAGTCAAACAGCCTTGGTTGTTTCTCTTTTATCAGTTTGGCCAAGGCTATGGTGGCGTAAACATCTGACATGGCGTCATGCGCCTTTTCATGGCCGAGTCCGTTGGCCTGGGTCAGGTGTTCGAGCTTGAAGCTGGGAGAACCGTCCTCTTTGGTTGGCCAGTTGATCCCGTCCGGGCGCAGGGCATAGCAGGCCCGAACCAGATCAATAATATCCCAGCGGGAATTGCCTTGTTGCCACTCTCTGGCATAGGGATCGATAAAGTTACGGTAAAAACCATAACGGCTGACCTCATCATCAAATCGTAGCGAGTTATAACCGGCGACGCAGGTATTGGCTTGGCTGAACAGGGCATTGATCCGCCCCATAAATTCGGTTTCCGGCAGCCCTTTGCCATTGGCCAGTTGCGGCGTGATCCCTGTGATGAGAATCGCCTCGGGTNCTGAACAGGGCATTGATCCGCCCCATAAATTCGGTTTCCGGCAGCCCTTTGCCATTGGCCAGTTGCGGCGTGATCCCTGTGATGAGAATCGCCTCGGGTGAGGGCAGGTAATCGCTGGCTATCTGGCAGTAAAAGGTCTCGGGCTCGCCAATAATGTTCAGCTCCAGATCGGTACGTATCCCGGCAAACTGCGCCGGTCTGTCTTTCGCCGGATTGGCGCCGAATGTTTCATAATCATGCCAGAATATGGAAGGCTGAGGTTGGGCTTGACTCATACTGATGACTTTTGCTCTTCAGACAAAAGCTTATCTTAACATTTTTTTCCGCAAATGGGATTTTACGCCATAACACAGTTATTTCGGTTAAAAGCCGCCCTTGGTGAATCGACGGCCTCTGAGTACAATATATGCCTGCCGGCAGGGACGACAAAGAGGTTCGGATTACCCGAAGGGATGCAGATGCATAGTCAGTTTTTCAGTTCGCCCACTATAGTCAATCTTTCTATGCCGACCAGGTTGTGCCTCAGCTTACCTGATAGTGTCAGCGATTTTGTGTTGTCGGAGGCGCTGCGCTCGCCACTGCTCGAGTGGGTAATGCTTGAAGGAGAAGACAAGGTTTCGCAGGGACAGTTTGTTTTGAGGCTGCAGCCATTCCTGACCCAAGAGTTGCTACCTTTGAAAGCAGTCAGGAAGGATGGAGTGTCGCGCTCGGCAGGTCAGGGCTTTAGACTCTACTTTGAAGTTGGGACCAGTACTTCAAGTTGCATCGCTGCCCTGAGGCAAGGCGTGAATCTCGATTTATGGCCTGGGCAGACATTTCTCTGTTCGTTGCAAACCAGTAGATTCGAACTACTGCCTTTGGAACAAGATTTACGTTTGTCCCAGGAGCCAAGAGAGATCATTCTCGCCAAGGCAGCTTTGGCTGAACCTCAAGATTATCAGGCCAGCAGTGAAAAACTGGCGTTGCAGCTCAATGAAGTCACCCGGGCGAGGAAGCGGCTGGAATGTTACCAGCAAGCGCAGGGAACTGAGTTACCCGAAGGCCTGCTCAATGAAGTGTGGCACCTGCTTACTGGCCTGGTGCAGAAGCGCCAATGGCTGCTGCGATGTTATAATCAGTCACTTGAACGCCCAAGTTACCGCCTGAGTGCCAACCAAGATATCGCAGAAGAAAAACTCAGGCGTATGCTGGAGTGTTATGAGCTGCTGTCATCACCTGAGCTCAATGCCATGGTCAGACAGTTGACCGACGAAGAGTAAAATCACTTGGGCTGCAAAGCCCGATTCTGATGGAAGTAATGCATGACTTATATTTGTCCCCTGTGCCGCAGCGAGTTGCTACAGGACGGAAAACAATGGCGTTGTAGCCAAAACCACAGCTTTGATCAAGCCAAAGAAGGTTATATCAACCTGTTGCCGGTGCAGAAGAAAAACTCCCGCGATCCCGGTGACAACAAGCAGATGATGCAGGCCAGGCGTAGTTTTTTAAATGCCGGCTATTATCAGGCTCTCAGCAGCAGGGTCAACGAATTGGCGCTGGAATATGGCAAGACACAACCCTCCATTTTGGATCTGGGTTGCGGTGAGGGCTACTACAGCCAACGTTTGCAACAGGCTGTTGGTGGCGAGCTCTATGGTTTGGATATTTCCAGAACGGCTATTCGCTACGCCGCCAAGGCACATCCACAGATGCACTTTTGTGTAGCCAGCGCCTACGACATGCCTTTTGCCGATGCAGCCTTTGATCTTATGTTGCGTATCTATGCACCATCAAAAGTGCAGGAATTGGCACGGGTGTGTAAGCCCGGTGGCATTTTCATCTGTGTATCCCCCGGCCCAAGACATCACTTTCAGTTAAAAGAGATCATCTATAGTGAGCCAAGAGAGCATGAGCTTACCAAGGCAGCGCTACCGGGTTTTAGTTTGTTGCATGATGAGAGACTGCAGTGGCCGCTGGTTCTGCCAGCCGGACAGCTTTGCAATGACTTTCTGGAAATGACTCCCTATGCCTGGAAGCTCAACGCCGAACAGAAACAGCAGCTGCAGGCTGAGGGATTACGTTGTGAGCTGGATTTTCACATTCAAATTTACCAACGTAATACATAAGAGCTAGAACTATAAGATAGGTTTCAACTTGTTACGGCAAATACTCGAAATTTAAGTAAAAAAAACTAAGAAGGGTTAATTAAGTTTGTTGACTTATCTCCAGAATGATTTATAGTCTTCATAGCTTGAAAGTTGGGCTTATTTTTATGTCTTCAATACGACCAGTTCGTCCTGTAAACATAAGTAATACCGGCATTTTCAGCTCCACCGCCGTTAAGGCTTAAAAGATAGTTTTATTTACAGGATTTATATCATGTCACAAGTAACTGGTGTAGTTAAGTGGTTCAACTCTGACAAAGGTTTCGGTTTCATCGAGCAAGAGTCTGGTCCAGACGTGTTTGTACACTTCCGCGCCATCAACTCTGACGGCTTCAAGACTCTGGACGAAGGTCAGAAAGTATCCTTCACTGTTACTCAGGGCCAGAAAGGTCCTCAAGCTGAAAACGTTTCTGTTATCGGCTAATCGCTTTTCGGGGTAACCCGAGCGATACAGTAATAAACCGCGCGAGCCTACACTCCTAAGGAAGTGTAAGGAAAGCGCGGTTTTTTTATATCCGCAGGCAATCGCTTCAACTTTACACTTTCCTTTGTATCTTTCACTGAATTGTTAACCGCATGATTTTTGTGGGACGTCGTCGTTTTCGCTATTCTTATATTGCTGTAAGCCTTTGATACTCAGCTCTTAGGTGACTCTTGTGTCAAGATTTACGCAGAGGCAGGATCCGTTGTCGACACAGACGATAACTTGTTACTGATGGTTTTGATAAAGCCAGGCATCAGACCTGCTTTGAGTAGTTTATGGGGCATCATTACTTTAAAAAGGCGTTGGTTCACTGTGCCTGACTTCACTCAACTGATGACAAAAAGCATGACAGCATTGAGTGTGAGTACACTGATTGCGAGTAAGGTGGCAAAATGGATAAGGCGTTCCGCTTGAGGGGAAACTTGGAGCAGTGTTACTGGGTAGCCAAAGAAGATAGTAAGGTAAAGCAGGCTTCTTAAAGGATATGCCATACCCGAGAGACGGTACTCACGGCCATTCTTCAGCTTAACTGTCACAGCGTGAGCTCGTTTTCGCTCAATCTGATGATTGTTATGATAGCCTACCCAGTGGAACACCATACTCGCGATATCTTCTTTGGCAACAGCGGTCGTTGCTCCTGTGAGATATTGAGGCAGAAAAATATGGGTTTGGTTTATCCTTATCTGTCGCTCGTCTTTGGCACTGCTTTTCACGCCTAACTGAGTCAGTATCCGGCCTTTACGTACCTGGATATATATCAAAAACCAGATGACGCTGCAGGCAGGAAGCAGCAACTGAACCTTTCCTATAAACGGCGCCACCAGAGTGGCTAGCGCAATAACGGGAACTAGGCTCAAAAGCAGCGGCAGCTCTTTTCTCCAGGGCAGGCTGAAAAAGCTTAAAGAGATGGGTAAAGTGATTTCGCTCCCTAAATCCAGATTAGCGTATTTGCCGGTAAAGGTGCTATCGAACCATTTGCAATCATTCAGTTTGAATGGTGTCATCTGACTCATAATTCCTTTTACTTGTCGTGAACTTCAGCAAGATAAGTGAATAAAGTAACCCGTCATTGTTATTGCAGCAAAAACGATAGCGCCCTTCTATTTGCAGGGCGCACTCTCAAGTACCGCTAATTACTTGGCATGAACGATTTCAATTTCAACACTGGATGGGAGATCGCTGGCAGGGGGGGCAGGGGCAAATTGCTCGCCATAATACAGGTTAGGTTGGGGTTTGGCGTTGAAATAATGCTCCGGCTCGGCGCGGTTGCTGGTATCAACATCCACTAACCAGTTACCTTTTTTATCTTTGTGGCTGACGATAACGATTTTACCGGCAAACTCGCTCATGGGTTCTTCTGTGTCTTTCGGCGGGTGAAAACGCACCAGATAATAGCCTATGTCGGTGGCGCTCTTGCCGTGTGCCTGACGCTGAACGACCCGAAAATCCACATCTATTCTGGCTTGTTTATGGCGGATGCGGTCAAAGAACTTTTGATACAGTTTGAGTACGTTTTCACGTCCCTGAACTATGGCAAGGCTTTGCTGTTCAGGAATATAAGTGGCATCCTCTGCGTATATGTTTTCCAAAGGGGCGGAGTTAAGTTCATTAAATGCCCGGTTGAACATGACATAGACACGATTAAGGGCTGCTTGGTCTTTATCCTGCAATTCGGTAGCCTTGAGGGGCTGAAGCACAGAAATCAGGCAAACGAGCAATAAGGTTAAGAATTTCATTAAAATCATCTAAGCAGGCTCATCTGACCTCACTATAATAGAAGCCCTTTGGTAACAGAAGATTGATTTCTTTACAAAGTGTGTAAACCTCGTCATAAGTTGGAGGAGTCGCATCATGAAAGCAGATGATCTGACACTTTTTATGCAAGAAATGGCCGATGTGGTGCCGCTCAAACAGCAACAGCAGGCCCTGACCAGAGCGAAACCTCTTTCCAGCGAGTCAAAACAGGCACGCAAAGCCGCCGCCGAGGCCCATGAGTATCTGCAGCGCCTGACCTTGGATTTAGCACTGATCCCCAGAGTGAAACCCGATGATATGCTCAGCTACAAGCAGCAGGGGATCCAGGAGGCGGTATTCAAGAATTTACGTCTCGGTAAATACAAGATAGCCGCCGAGCTGGATGTTCACGCCATGTCGGTGCGCCAAGCCAGAGATTATTTGCTCGGTTTCATTCAATCTCAGGTGGTTTTAGGCCATCGCTGCGTGCTGGTGATCCACGGCAAAGGACAGAATCGCAAGCCGTTTCCTGGGCTTATTAAATCTTGCGTCAACTTCTGGTTGTCGCAGATGGATGAAGTGCAGGCCTTTCACAGCGCCCAGCGCGAACATGGCGGCTATGGCGCCCTCTATGTGATGTTGCCTAAATCAGATGCCAAACGGATTGAATCCCGCGAGACCAACCATAAAGGAGCGGGCTTTCGCTGAGCTGTTTGGGACGGCAGATTATCTGCCTTGACCGTAGCCGAGATTTCGTTTGACATAAGTGTAACCAGTGTTTAATTTAAACGAGTGTTTTAAATTAACTAAGGTCACGGAATGGCAAGTCGATCTGATACCAAGACAAGAATTCTCGATGCTGCGGAGAAGCTGTTTGCCGAGCGGGGGTTTTCGGAAACCTCCCTCAGGCTTATCACCAGCAAAGCAGAAGTGAATCTTGCATCTGTAAACTACCATTTTGGTTCCAAAAAAGAGCTTATTCGGGCGGTTTTGGCACGTTATCTGGACGTGTTTATGCCATCGGCGTCAAACGCCATCAATGAGCTTATCAGCCAGGATAAACAGGCTTCTTTGGATGCCATTTTCTCCTCTCTGGTGGGGCCGCTGCTTGAACTTAACAAAGTTCGCAACGAAGGAACCAGTATCTTCCTGCAACTGCTTGGCCGTGGCTACATCGAAAGCCAGGGGCACTTGCGCTGGTTTATTACCACCCACTATGGCAAGCATCTGGATCAGTTTGTTCAGGCGGTCTCCGGCAGTGCACCGCACATTCCACCGGCAGAGATGTTCTGGCGCTTGCACTTTACCCTGGGAACTATAGTTTTCACCATGGCCTCGGCCGATGCGCTCAATGAAATCGCCGAAGCCGACTTCGGTGAACATAATGATATTGAGGCAGTGATCCGCAAGGTGATCCCTTACATGGCCGCCGGTGTGGCTGTGCCGCTGGTTTCTCAAGCAGAATAAAGGTCTGGTTATGAGTATTATCCTCTTAATAATAGTTGCCCTGATAGCACTGTTCTTTGTGCGCAATATACGCTTGCAGTTTGTGACCCGGCCGATATTGGCCTTCTTTCGCAAGGTGTTACCACCACTTTCGGATACAGAGCGTGAAGCGATGGAGGCCGGTGATGTCTGGTGGGAAGCCGAGCTGTTTCGTGGTAAACCCAACTGGGAAAGTCTGCACGCCTATGGTAAACCGGCGCTGAGCGCCGATGAGAAAGACTTTATCGACCATCAGGTGATGACGGCGCTAAAAATGATCGATGACTATGACATAGTCAACAACCGCAAGGACTTACCGCCTGAGCTGTGGGAGTACTTCAAGAAAGAAGGCTTCTTCGCGCTGATCATCCCGAAAAAATACGGTGGCCGTGAGTTTTCAGCCTATGCCAACTCCACCATAGTCAGTAAGTTGGCGAGCCGCAGTGTCAGCGCCGCCGTGACTGTGATGGTGCCCAACTCACTCGGTCCGGGTGAGTTGCTGACTCATTATGGTACCAAGGAGCAGAAAGAGCATTGGTTGCCGGCTTTAGCCAAAGGGGAAGAGATCCCTTGTTTTGCCCTGACCGGCCCCGAAGCCGGCTCAGATGCCGGTGCTATTCCCGATGAAGGGATAGTCTGCCGCGGTGAGTTCCAGGGCGAGGAAACTCTGGGGCTTAAGCTTAGCTGGAACAAGCGTTACATCACTCTGGCACCTGTGGCTACAGTGCTGGGACTGGCATTTCAGATGCGCGACCCAGACGGGCTGTTGGGGGACAAGGTGAACTTGGGGATTACCTGCGCCCTGATCCCAACCGATCATCCCGGCGTGAAAATTGGTCGCCGTCACAATCCGCTTAATATGGCCTTTATGAATGGTACCACTCAAGGGGACGAGGTGTTTATTCCGCTGGATTGGATCATAGGTGGCCCGCAATACGCAGGTCGTGGCTGGCGTATGCTGGTGGAGTGCCTCTCTGCAGGACGTGGTATTTCACTGCCGGCGCTGGCGACGGCGTCCGGGCATATGGCGACCAAGACGACAACCGCTTACAGCTACGTGCGTAAACAGTTCGGCATGGCCATAGGTCAGTTTGAAGGGGTTCAGGAAGCGTTGGCAAGGATCATTGCCAACACCTATCAGCTGGAAGCGGCCCGTCGTCTGACAACCACAGGCATAGATCTCAAGGTTAAACCATCTGTGGTTACCGCGATTGCCAAATATCACATGACAGAGCTTGGCCGTCAGGTGATGAACGATGCCATGGATATTCAGTCCGGCAAGGGTATTCAGATGGGGCCAAAAAACTATCTTGCTCATGGTTATATGGCCAACCCCATCTCCATCACAGTGGAAGGGGCCAACATCCTGACCCGTAGTTTGATGATCTTCGGTCAGGGCGCGACCCGCTGTCATCCTTATGTGCTGGCCGAGATGGAAGCTGCCGGCATGGAAGACAACAGTGAAGCGCTGGAGCGTTTCGACTCTTTGTTAATGGGCCACATAGGTTATGCGCTGCGTAACGCCTTTGGCTCTTTGGGCAACGCCCTCAGCCGTAGCTATTTTGAGCGCTCACCCGTGAGTGGCGATACCCGCGACTATTACAAGCAGATGGCCCGTCTGTCCAAGGCGCTGGCGCTGGTGACCGACTTGTCGATGCTTATTTTGGGCGGCGATCTCAAGCGCAAGGAGATGATTTCGGCCAGACTCGGTGATGTGCTCAGTCAACTGTATCTGGGCTCGGCCACATTGAAACTGTTTGAAGACAATGGCCGCCAGTTTGACGATCTACCGATAGTCAAACATGTGATGGATACCCGATTGCAACTGGCTGCCAAGGCGCTTGAGCAGGCGATAGCCAACTTCCCCAATCGTCCGGTTGCCTGGGTCATGCGTGTGCTGGTATTCCCGCTGGGGAATCACTTCAACGGCCCGAAAGACAGCCAGTCCATTGAACTGGTCAAGAGCATGCTTAAACCGGGTCCGGCCCGCGACAGGCTGACCTTCCTCTGTCCTGAATTTGACGGCGACACCAGTGGTATTGCCGAGGTGGAAGCGGCATTCAAGGCTCAATATCAGTGCCGTGAACTGCACAGCAAACTGAGAAAGGCGCAAAAGGATGGCCGTTTGCCTGCCAAACTGGCACCTTTATCTCTGTATCAGGCGGCATTGGATGCTGAGGTTATCAGTAAAGCCGAGTATGAGCAGTTGCTTGAGGCCGATAAGCTGCGCTTGGCGGCAATCAATGTCGATGATTTTGAAACTCTTTAATTGAGATTGATTGGTATGTGAATTTCAGTTTGGTAAGCCTGTCCCGGGTAGGCTTAGCTCTGATGTAAACAAAATCACCAAGCCTGAAACAGCAACGAAAGCAGCAGAAATTAAAAAGGTACGCCTCGGCGTACCTTTTCTGTTTTGTTATCAGCTTAGCGTCATTGGCAAGCCATTAGGCGACGATCAGCACCTTGCAGGTGTTGGTGCCGCCTACGGTTTCCATGGCATCACCCTTGGTCATGAGTACCATGTCACCACTCTCCAGGTATCCCTTGGCCTTGAGGCTTTCTAGGGCCTTTTTCGCCAGCTCATCGGCGGCATAAACGGTGGAGTCAAACTCTACAGGATAGACACCCCGATAGAGTGCCATCTTGGCCAAAGTGGGTTGATGACGGGCGAGGGCGAAGATAGGCAGCGCTGAGCTTATCCGTGACATCAACTTGGGCGTTGCGCCGGATTCGGTCAGGGCGATAATCGCCTTAACACCTTGCAAATGGTTGGCGGCATACATGGTAGACAGCGCTATGGTTTCTTCTATGGAGCTGAAGCTTTCATCCAGGCGGTGCTTGGATACCCGCACACTGGGATGCGCTTCGGCGCCAAGACAAACTCTGGCCATGGCCTGAACCGTTTCTTCCGGATAATCCCCGGCAGCGGTCTCGGCCGAGAGCATCACTGCGTCTGTACCGTCGAGTACGGCGTTAGCCACGTCCATGACTTCGGCGCGGGTCGGCATAGGGCTGCTGATCATAGACTCCATCATCTGGGTCGCGGTGATCACTACCTTATTGAGTTGACGCGAGCGGCTGATCAGCTTTTTCTGTACGGCAACCAGAGCCGGATCGCCGATTTCTACTCCCAGGTCACCGCGGGCTACCATGACGGCATCGGAGGCGAGGATTACATCGTCCATCGCTTCATTGGAAGCTACGGCTTCGGCGCGCTCTACCTTGGATACTATCAGGGCATTGCTGCCGGCCTTTTGCGCCAGTTCGCGGGCATAGTTAAGATCGGCGCCGCTACGAGGGAAGGATACCGCCAGGTAGTCGACCTGAATTTGTGCCGCTGTGACAATGTCCTGCTTGTCTTTATCTGTCAGCGCAGCGGCAGACAGGCCTCCGCCTTTCTTGTTGATCCCCTTGTTGTTGGATAGGGGGCCAGCAACTGTCACGCTGGTATGTACCTTACGGCCTTCTACCTTTTCGACTTTCAGTTGTACCCGGCCATCGTCCAGCATCAGGATATCACCGACAACCACATCGTCCGGCAGTTCCTTGTAATCGATACCTACTTGAGTTTCGTCGCCTTCGCCTTTACCCAGCTCGGCATCCAGAATGAATGGTTGGCCGAGCTTAAGTTGGACTTTCTTATTGTCCTTGAAGGTGGAAACACGGATTTTCGGCCCCTGGAGATCGCCGAGGATGGCAACGTGTACACCAAGCTCTTTCGCAATGCTGCGGGCTTGGCTGGCGCGTTTTAGGTGATCTTCGGGGGAACCGTGGGAGAAGTTGAGGCGAACAACGTTGGCACCTGCTGCTATGATACGACGCAGGTTATCATCACGATCTGTGGCGGGGCCCAGCGTGGTAACGATCTTGGTTCTGCGGAACATAATATACTCCGTTTAAGTTTTAAAAAATCTTACGCTATATTAACAGACATCGGCTCAATATGTAGGAAACTTACAGACAAAATGATCTAACTCAAAGTTTTATTTTTGTGAGTTACGGCTAATTTTAGGCGGGGCTTGGGCAGTTGCCAATTTTGGTAACTGCCCAGGTGCTTACGGGAAAGGGGATTACAGTGGCTCGCTCTTATCGATGCGGGATTCTTTCAATACCTCTTTTACCCGCTTTAGACTCTCTCTGAAGCGTGGCCCTCGGCGCAAGGTAAATCCGGTCGCCAGCACATCAATAATCACCAACTGGGCCAAACGAGAGGCCATAGGCAGGTACATATCAGTGTCTTCAGGCACTTCCATGGTAACCGGCAGGGTACATTCCTGCGACAGCGGCGAGTGACGCGCGGTAATACCAATCACGGCTGCGCCGTTTTCTCTGGCCAATCTTGCTATATCGATCAAAGACTTGGTGCGGCCTGTGTGGGAAATCAGCACCACTACATCGCCTTCATCACTATTGATACAGCTCATGCGTTGCATCAACACATCATCGAAACATAAAACCGGTACATTAAAGCGGAAGAACTTGTTCTGGGCATCGTGTGCTACTGAGGCCGAGGCGCCAAGACCGAAGAAAGAGATCTTTTTCGCTTGAGTCAGTATGTCTACCGCCTTGTTGATAGCCGTGGTATCTATGCTCTGGCGTGCTGTATCCAAAGAAGCCATGGAAGATTCGAAGATCTTGGTGGTGTAAGACTCGGGTGTATCATCTTCCTCAACGTGACGACTGACGTAAGGGGTACCATTCGCGAGACTTTGGGCCAGATGTAATTTAAAATCCGGGAAACCTTTGGTATCCAAACGACGACAGAAGCGGTTGACTGTAGGCTCGCTGACATCCGCCATCTTGGCCAGAGTTGCTATGCTTGAGTGAATAGCTGTCTGGGGAGATGCCAGGATAACTTCGGCTACTTTGCGTTCTGACTTGCTGAAATGGGGGAGGTTTTTTTGAACCTTTTCTAGGGTATTCATACGCGTACGTCCGCTGGGTTGAAATTATGTAATTTTATTATTTCTTTGAGGCATGAGCACTACAAAGTAGGGTGCAAACCAATCTTGACGTAAGTCCTGTATATACCGGAATGAAAACAGGCTAACTTCCGAGATAAGAAGGTTTTAAGCAAGAAAAGCATACCAGATTATTGCCAAACCTGCCTAGACTGGCCTCATGGCTTTATTTGCAAATTATAGATGCATTTAATAAATGCTGTTGTTATATTACAACAAAAGTGTGGAATTCTTCATCGCATAGCGGAACCACCACCGACAAAAGGAGAGCATTAAGCAATGGGCAAAACAACATCAGAGGCCAAAGCTTGTGATTTTGTACTCTTTGGTACCAAGGGCGACTTGGCAAGGCGCAAATTGTTGCCTTCGCTCTACCAACTGGATAAGGCTGGCCTGCTCAATCGGGACACTAAGGTCATAGGTGTTGCCAAAGACGAATTCTCTGCCGAAGATTTTCGCGAACTGGTTAAAACAGCCCTGAGCACCTTTGTTAAAGAACCACTGTGTGACACCACGCTTTCCCGCTTCCTCGAACGTTGCCATTATGTCGGCACCAATTTTACCGAATCTGAAGGATACAAAGCCTTCCACCAATTGCTCGAGCCTGCCAAGCGGGTGATGGTCAACTATTTTGCTACTCCTCCAGCCATCTTCGGTGATATCTGCCGTTGCCTGCATGAACAACAACTGATCCATCCCGATACCCGAGTGGTGCTGGAAAAGCCCATAGGCTCAGATCTGCAGTCATCAAGAGTGATTAACGATCAGGTTTCTGCCTACTTCAGTGAGAGTCAGGTCTATCGTATTGACCATTATCTGGGTAAAGAAACAGTACAGAACCTGATTGCTTTGCGTTTTGCCAATTCACTGTTTGCCTCCAAGTGGGATAACCGCACCATAGATCATGTACAGATCACAGTGGCCGAAGAGGTGGGCATTGAAGGGCGCTGGGGCTATTTCGACAAAGCCGGCCAGATGCGAGACATGATCCAGAACCACCTGTTGCAGGTGTTGACCTTGATTGCCATGGACCCCCCTGTGAACCTGGATGCCGATAGCATTCGCGATGAGAAGGTGAAGGTGCTCAAGTCGCTGCGTCCCATCAATCAGGACAATGTATTTGAAAACACTGTGCGCGGCCAGTATTCGGCCGGATTCCTCAAAGGATCGCCGGTTCCCGGTTACCTGGAGGAAGAGGGTGCCAACGTGGATTCCAACACAGAGACCTTTGTCGCCTTGCGTGTCGATATTGACAACTGGCGCTGGGCCGGGGTGCCTTTCTATCTGCGCAGCGGTAAACGTATGCCGTTCAAGAGTTCTGAAATTGTCATCTATTTCAAGAATCCACCCCATAACCTGTATCGTTCAAGCCATCGTAACCTGCCTCCCAATAAGCTGACCATTCGTCTGCAACCACATGAAGGGGTGGAGATCCAGATGATGAACAAGGTGCCCGGGCTTGAGCAGAAACAGCGATTGCAAACCACCAAGCTGGATTTGAGCTTCTCAGACACCTTCAAGAACGAACGTATCGCCGATGCTTATGAACGTTTGTTGCTCGAAGCTATGCTGGGTAATCAGGCATTGTTTGTGCGCCGCGACGAAGTGGAGCAGGCCTGGACCTGGGTAGATGGCATTATTCAATCCTGGGAGATGAGCAACGAAAAGCCCAAGCCTTATCCTGCCGGTACCTGGGGGCCTGTGGCCTCAGTGGCCTTGATCACCAAAGACGGCCGCTCCTGGGATGAATAAGGAGACAGCATGATTAAAGAAACCGTATTCAAATCGTTCGACAACCCAACTGCGCTGGAAGCCCAGTTGGCCGAGCGTATTGCCGGCGCGCTGCAAAACGCGATAGATAGCCGCGGCAAGGCTAGCCTGGTGGTTTCCGGTGGTTCGACGCCACTGAAACTGTTTGCCGAGCTCAGCCACAAGATGATCGACTGGAGCGATGTTTACATTACGCTCGCCGACGAGCGCTGGGTGGATGCCGAAGACAAGGACTCCAACGAGCGCCTGGTGCGCGAGCATCTACTGCAAAATCGCGCCGCCAGTGCCAAGTTTCGTGGCCTGAAGAATATGTTTGCCAGCCCGGAAGCGGGTTTGAGTATGGCCACAGAGCAGTTGGCCAACTTCCCACGGCCTTTCGATGTGGTCGTGTTGGGAATGGGCAATGATGGTCATACCTGCTCCTGGTTTCCCTGCGCCCCCGAAGCGCAACTGACCGAGGCGCTGGAAACCGATGCACTGCTGTGCGCCGTGCATCCGGGCAATGCGCCTCACGCCAGGATCAGCCTGAGCCGTAAAGCCGTGCTCGGCAGCCGCCAGATCTATCTGCATCTGGTCGGTGAAACCAAACTTTCCGTATATCACCAAGCTCTCGAGAGTGACGATCCCAGGGAAATGCCGATCCGCGCCGTGTTGGCGCAGCGCAAGACCCCGGTCGATGTGTTCTGGAGCGCTTAAGGAGGCAAGATGCACCCAAGAGTTCAAGCCGTAACAGACAGGATTATTGCCCGCAGCCAAGAGCACAGGGGCAAGTACCTGGCGGCATTGGCCGAAGCCAGGGCCAAGGGCGTGCACCGCAGCAGCTTGAGCTGCGGCAATCTGGCCCATGGGTTTGCCGCTTGTCAGCCAGCCGATAAATACAGCCTGCGCCAGCTGACCAAGGCCAACATAGGCATAGTAACAGCATTCAATGACATGCTTTCGGCGCACCAACCCTATGAACACTATCCTGAATTGCTGAAACAGGCCTGCAATGAAGTGGGCAGTGTTGCTCAGGTGGCAGGCGGTGTACCGGCCATGTGTGACGGTGTCACCCAGGGGCAACCCGGAATGGAGCTCAGCCTGCTGAGCCGTGAAGTGATTGCCATGGCTACCGCTGTTGGCCTGTCCCACAATATGTTTGATGGTGCCTTGCTGCTGGGTATTTGTGACAAGATAGTCCCTGGGCTACTGATAGGCGCCCTGAGCTTTGGTCATCTGCCCATGCTGTTTGTGCCGGCGGGACCGATGAAGTCTGGGATCCCCAACAAGGAAAAAGCCCGTATTCGCCAACAGTTTGCTGAAGGCAAGGTCGATAGAGCCGCCTTGCTCGAAGCCGAGTCCAAGTCCTATCACAGCGCGGGAACCTGTACCTTCTACGGTACGGCCAACAGCAACCAGTTGATGCTGGAAGTCATGGGGCTGCAGTTACCCGGCTCCTCATTTGTCAATCCGGACGACCCTTTGCGTGAGGCGCTCAATAAAGCGGCCGCCAAACAGGTGTGCCGTCTGACCGAACTTGGCAGCCAATACAGTCCCATAGGCGAACTGGTTTGTGAAAAGTCGATAGTCAACGGCATAGTGGCTCTGCTGGCCACCGGTGGTTCGACCAATCTCACCATGCATATAGTGGCGGCGGCCCGTGCGGCCGGCATCATAGTCAACTGGGACGATTTCTCCGAATTGTCGGATGTGGTGCCGCTGCTGGCCAGGGTTTATCCCAACGGCCATGCCGACATCAACCATTTTCATGCTGCCGGTGGTATGGCTTATCTGGTGCGGCAGTTGCTGGATGCCGGTTTACTGCATCAAGACGTCAACACAGTGGCCGGCTTTGGTCTTGAGCGTTACACCAAGGAGCCCAAGTTGCTCAATGGCGAGCTCAGCTGGGTGGATGGCCCGACCGAAAGTCTGGACAGCGAAGTGCTGACTTCAGTGGCCAAGCCGTTTCAGAGCAACGGCGGTCTTAAGCTGCTCAAGGGTAATCTGGGCCGGGCGGTTATCAAGGTTTCTGCGGTGCAGGAGCAACACAGAGTGGTGGAAGCACCGGCTGTGGTTATCGACGATCAGAACCAACTCAATGAGCTCTTTACCAGTGGTAAACTGGATAAGGACTGCGTGGTGGTGGTCAAGGGGCAAGGCCCCAAGGCCAACGGCATGCCCGAGCTGCATAAGCTGACCCCCATTCTCGGGACCTTGCAGGACAGGGGCTTTAAAGTTGCCCTGGTGACCGATGGCCGTATGTCAGGAGCCTCAGGCAAGGTGCCAGCGGCCATTCACCTGACGCCGGAAGCGCTAGATGGCGGTATGATAGCCAAGGTGCACAGCGGTGATTTGGTGCGGGTCGATGCCGAAAAGGGCGAACTCAGTCTGCTGGTCGATGAGCAGCAACTGGCCGCAAGAAGTGCCGATAAAGTGGAATTGAGAAGTGTGCGTTACGGCATGGGCCGTGAGCTGTTCAGTGCGCTGCGCGCCAATCTCAGCAGCCCTGAAACCGGTGCTCGCAGTACCAGTGCCATAGATGACTATTACTAATCATTAAGGAATAAAGTACATGCTTGAGAATAACTGGTCCTTGCAACCTCAGGACATATTTAAACTGAGCCCGATCATTCCGGTAATGGTTATCAACAAGATTGAACATGCGGTGCCCCTGGCCAAGGCCTTGGTTGCCGGTGGTATTCGGGTACTGGAAGTGACGCTGCGTACCGATTGTGCCCTCGAGGCCATAGGGCGGATAGCTGCCGAGGTACCGGAAGCCTTGGTCGGCGCCGGTACCATACTGAATGAAGCGCAATTGGCGCAGGCAGCAGAGGCCGGCGCTCAGTTTGCCATCACCCCGGGGGCAACTGTAGAACTGCTCAAAGCGGGTAAAGCCGGTAAGATCCCGCTTATTCCTGGGGTGGCCAGTATCTCCGAAGTCATGGTGGGGCTGGGTCTGGGCTATACCCACTTCAAGTTCTTCCCAGCAGAGGCTTCTGGCGGGGTCAATGCGCTCAAGGCTTTCAGTGGTCCACTGGCCGATGTCCGTTTCTGCCCAACAGGCGGGATCACCCCGAGCAGCTATAAAGACTATCTGGCGCTGGGGAATGTCGATTGTATCGGTGGCAGCTGGATTGCCCCGGTGGAAGCGATGGAGCAGGGCGACTGGGCCAGGATCACCAGGCTATGCCAGGAAGCCATCGCGGCGCTGTGAGCATCTGGCAGTGAATGAATAAGGCTACCCGAGGTAGCCTTTTCTTTGCTCCGGTGTTTTTATAGGCAACAAAATCAACAATTTTAGTCCTTTAGGCTGGCTTGCACTGTTATTGGCTTTAGGGTAGCTTGATTTGGAAAGGGTAGGCGATTGGTTTTTATTGGTCAGTTCTGTTGTTGCTGCAACGGCTGCCGATAAATAAGCTGTATGACTCAGGGAGGAGCCTTTTGTGAGACTTGAGCGCATCATCAAGCATTACAACGCCTGTCATTGTCCGGCATGTTCGTTTCAGCCCCAAACCGACCATATCACTGAAGCCAAGATCATTTCTCATTTTGCCAGCAACTGGTTAGCAGTACCAGTTGGACTCTGCATCATGGTTTTACTTGGATTTCAGCCGTTACCCATTAAAATGTCTTGCCCTGTCTGTGGAAACACCTTTTTCGCCAGCGGCTTTCGTCACTAATCGTTTCAGGATCTGATTAAAAGGAGTTTTGTCATGTACGACTCAGCGGTAATTCCTTCATCTGTTTACTCATCTAAAGCCAGCAAACTGAGCGGGCTATGTTCCGGTCTCAGATATATGCTGGTTTTGGCTTTTGCCTGGCTCCTTGGTGGTTGCGGCCAGCCCTTGCCGCTGGACAAGGCCGAGTATGCCGGAGAGTGGCAGAGTGCTGACATGTATCTGCTTATTCAGCACGATGGCTCTGTGGAGTATCAGCGTTATGATGGCAACAGCCGCACCTCGATAAGTGGTGGTATCCAGAAGTTTGATGGTAACGACTTTGAAGTGGGGATCGGTTTTATCTCCAGTCGTTTTGAAGTGTCAGAGCCGCCACACAGGGTCGGAAGCGACTGGCAGATGGTGGTTGATGGTGTCCGGTTGACCCGGGTTTCCGATGTGCAGTTTTATTGAGCCTAAGCCCTGTTCAAGTCTAGGTTTAAGTAGAGATGGATATGGAAAAGGCGCCAATGGCGCCTTTTTTGTGTCAGTCTTTGTTTTTGTCCTGATGTTTTCCATCAGCCTGGGAGCTCGGGGCTTTATCCGTGTTGCCAGCGGCTTCACCCTTACGCTTTATCTGCTTGTCTTTACTGTGCTGGCCAAATTGCGGCATTTTGAACTTGGCACTGTACTTGAGCACTGCCAGGTTGCTGGCAATAACGCCTATCACCAAAATGATGATCAACCAGACTTCCAAAGATGACATTTCCATCTCTTGCTACCTGCTTCAGTCTACGGCCAGGCGCTGTTCACAGCGGCGGATATCTTCAGGTGTATCTACCTCTGGCGAGTCAAATGCGCTGATGGCGACCTTGATCTTGTGACCATATTCCAGGGCCCGCAGTTGCTCCAGTTTTTCCAGATCTTCCAGTCTGCCCAAAGGCAGCTTGGCAAAGGTCTCGACAAAACGACGGGTGTAGGCATAAACCCCAAGATGCTTATAGACAGGGTAGTCGCTGACATCACGGCCGAATGGGATCCGGGCGCGGGAGAAATAAAGCGCATAGAATTCGTTGTCGAACACCATCTTCACATGCTTGGGATCGTCCAGTTCTTCCTCTTCGGTGATCTGATAGCCGAGGGTGGCCATTTCAAACTCACCGGGATGACGCTGGAACAGACTGATGATCTGCTCTATGGAGATGGGATCAATCAGGGGTTGATCCCCTTGCAGATTGATCACCAGATCGTCATCCGCCAACCCCAATTGAGTAATGGCATCGTTAATCCTGTCGGTGCCGGAGGCCGCTTCGGCGCCGGTCATCACAACATTGCCGCCAAAGGCCTCTACAGCGTCCTTGATGCGTACATCATCGGTTGCCACATAGATGTTATCCAACCCTTTGGCCAGTCCGGCGCGCTCATAAACGTGCTGGATCATAGGTTTACCGTTAATCGGTGCCAGAGGTTTGCCGGGAAAGCGGCTGGAACCATAGCGTGCAGGGATCAACAGGGTGACTTTCATTCAATTTTCCTAGTATTCAAGAAGAAAGGGCTCATAAAGAGCCCTAATCATAGCAGTCATTTACCGGCTTAGATACGACGGAACAGCTTGGTCAGCATCTCATCGGTGACTTTTTCCTGCCAGCTGTCACCATAGACGTTGGCCCACAAAGGACCCATGCTCTTGGTGACTTTAACCATGGCGGCAATGGTTTCGTCCGGCAGGTCTTTACAGATGTTTTTAGGCAACTGGATGTTGTGCTTCTTCATCATGGCGCGGAACTCTTCAACCCCTTCAGGGTAGAATTCTTCCAGTACGTCGAAGGCGATACAGTTACCAATACCGTGGTGATAACCCAGAATATAAGACAGACCGTAAGAAACCGCGTGACAGGCACCTACCTGGCTATAGGCGATACTCATACCGCCCATGAAGGAGGCCATCATCAGCTTGTCGTCTTTCTCAGGGTGATCGCCCAGGAATACTTCACGGCACATATCCATGGACTTCTCGGCGTAGGCGCGTGAGAACTCGTTCAGGAAGGTACCTTGCAGAGACTCAACACAGTGGATATAGCAGTCCATACCTGTGTAGAACCATTGGTCTGTGGGTACGCCGGCAATCAGCTCGGAGTCCATGATGATCTGATCGAATACTGTGTAGTCAGAGTTCAGACCCAGTTTACGCTCAGGGCCGCACAGCACCGCAGTACGTGAAGCTTCGGCACCTGTACCGGAAATGGTAGGGATACCGATATGGTGAATCGCAGGGTTCTTGATCAGATCCCAGCCTTGATACTTGGCAGAACCGCCTGGGTTGGTCAGCATCAAAGATACGGCTTTGGCCAGATCCATGGTGGCGCCGCCGCCAAGACCGACTACGCTCACTGGCAGTTTGCTGTTGAATGCCTGAACCTGCTCGGTAAGGCTGTCAACCTGCTCTGTGGTTGGCTCATCATCGACATTGACCCACAGCAAGAAATCTTGCTCTTTCAAAGGCAAACGGCCTTCCAGTGGCTTGCCCTTGTGAACGTCATCCACTACGAAAACCACGAAATCGTTGGCTTCTTTGCGCTCGGCGGCCAGCACTTCATCCAGTTGGACAAAAGAACCGCGACCAAAGATCATTTTGGGGACGACTTTAAAATTCTTGAAACTCATAGCAACCAGCTCCCTTTAGGTTATTGGGCAAATGCTTTCTTGATGTTGGCAATGCGCTCGGCAATCTGTTCTTCAGTCCAGGACAGCTTGATCAGCATGGAAATGGTCCGGCTCATGATAGCGTCAGATTTGGGCACAGAAACCTTAGTATAATCCGGACGATCTTCGATTAATGTGATCGGCAGGGCAGCAGGGCTCTTGAGCTGCTGAATGTGATGCCAGTTCTTCAGGTAGTGCCAGTTGTTGACATACCAGTAGAAGCAACCATCTACACCGTTGGCGGAGAGCGCCTTGCTGACTTCCTGAGTGCGCTGCTCGGTTGGCAGCATAAAGCTGAGGAAACCGGCGCTGTCGCCTTCAGGATCCGGAATTTCGCGGAAAGTAACTTCTTCAATATCGGCCATGGCGTCTTTGATAAGCTTTTTGTTGCGACGCTGGATCTCCACTATGGTGTCCAGTTTGCGCAGCTGAGCCAGACCCAGGGCGGCGTTCATCTCGCTGATACGGAAGTTGAGACCCATGATAGGGTGAGACTCGGCGCCGCGGTCATTACCTATATGATCATGGCCGTGGTCAGAGAACATGTGGGCGTGGTTGTAGATGGTTTCATCATTGGTGATCACAGCGCCACCTTCACCACAGGTGATGGTTTTAACCGAGTCGAAAGAGAAACAACCTACAGCACCTATGGTACCCAGTGCCTGACCTTTGTAGCTGCCGCCGATAGCCTGACAGGCATCTTCCAGCAGTACCAGATTGTGTTTTTCACAGATGGCTTTGATTTCGTCCATCTTGGCCATGGAACCGCACATGTGTACCAGGTTTACTGCCTTGGTGCGAGGGGTTATAGCGGCTTCAATTCCTTCTGGTGACAGACACAGAGTTTCATCGATTTCGGCAAATACCGGAATGGCGCCGGCCATGAATACTGCCTCAACAGAAGCGACAAAGGTGAAAGGAGGAACAATCACTTCATCCCCGGCGCCGATACCGGCGGCGGCCAGCGCGGTTTGCAGGGCGGCAGTACCGCTGGAGAGCAGGTGAGCATGCTTGACATTCATCTTGTCACATAAGAGCTGCTCCATATCGCGGGTTTTCCAGCGATCATTACGCATGGCATCAAAGTTGTAACGGAAGGTGAATCCGTTCTCCATGACGTCTGCTACTTCCTGTTTTTCTTCAGGACCAAACAATTCAAAACCGGGCATGGAAGGTGTCTCCTTAGATAGTGTTGTGCTCTGGGAGGGTCACGCCAGAAAAGGCCTTATGCCATAAGGCTGTCACGCGAAATGCGCCGGGTGACCGGATGACTGAGCACCCGTGTTAACTGCAGAATTATAACGGGGTGGCCAACATACTGCGATGCTTTCTTTCGGAAAAAATCCAACTGCGTAAAATTTCACCGATAAAGCAAGGGGCGCTGCTGCGCCCCTTGTCTGTTTGGATCATTCCACCCTTTGATGTCCGCCATCCACTGTGACGTCAAGATCGGTCAAAAGCCCATTGTCTATTCCATATATCCAGCCGTGTATCGACAGATTTTGTCCCTTGGCCCAGGCTTCCTGGACTATGTTGCTGCTGGTGACATTGGCGACCTGCTCAATCACATTGAGCTCACAGAGGCGGTCAAACTTCTGCTTGTCATTGAGGTGTTCAAGCTCCTGATGGTGCAGGCGGTAGATATCCCTGAGATGCCCCAGCCAGTTGTCGATAAGCCCGAGTCTGTCGGTACCCATGGCGGCCCTGACGCCGCCGCAGCCGTAGTGGCCCACCACCATGATATGTTTCACCTTGAGGACATCGACCGCATATTGCAGAACAGACAAACAGTTGAGATCTGTGTGGATCACCATGTTGGCGATATTGCGATGTACAAATACTTCTCCCGGCATCAGATCTATGATCTGGTTGGAGGGTACCCGGCTGTCGGAACAACCTATCCAGAGATATTCGGGGTTTTGCTGTTTGGCCAGTTGCTCGAAAAACTGTGGGTTTTCTGTGCTTATTCTGGCTGCCCAGCGGCGGTTGTTTTCAAAAAGCGGTTTCAGTATTTTCATTCAGGCTCACAAAATAGCTTATGGGAACACCACAGTGTCCGGTTTATTTCCGGCAGTGTATCAGAAAATAAAGCCGCGCTGGTCTATCCATCGCGGCCGGATTTCAGTGATGCTTTTCAAGAAACGTCAGCAGGGCTTGGTTGATAAAATCGCCCTGTTCCAACACAGAAATATGGCCGGCTGCCGGTATCTGCACCATCTCGGCGCCGTCTATGGCATCGACCATCAAAAAGGATTCCAGTACAGTGCGCGCCGTGTCTTCTACTCCTGACATGATTAAACAGGGCAGAGTCAAGTTATCGGCATCTTCCATGGCGTCGCGGCGATTGAAAATCAGTTTGCCCATGGCGACGGTATCAGGGATCCGTTCTGGTGAAATACTTTGCAGGGCGCTGGCGAAATCACTCAGCAGTTGTGGCCGTAAACTTGCTGTGGTCACGGCAAAAAACATAGGTGCTATCTGCTCGGCCATGGGCGCAGGAATTTGTCCCAATTGGTTGATACCATCCAACATGGCCATATATTTGTTGCGAGTAACTTCGGGCTCAAAGCCGAGGAAGCTGCCCATCATCACCAACGCCTTGACTCTAGAAGGCGCCTTCAGAACCAGCTCAGCCCCCCACATGGCACCGACCGACAAGCCGATAACAGTGAATTCATCGACACTGAGTTTATCCATCAAGGTCAACATATCGGCGGCGATATCCGCCAGGCTCGCGGTATGCGCGGGAATCGCGCCTGACTGCCCATGGGCCCAGAGATCCGGTACTATGCAGCGGTAGTGTTTCGCCAGTACAGGCAGTTGTTGTTGCCACATGGTGGCGTCCCAAAGGTAGCTGTGGCCGAGCAGCAGCACAGGGCCCTGGCCCAGATCCAGATAGCTGAGGGTTTCGCCCCTGAGTTCGATTTGCTGCCGATATTGATTGAAGTCAGTCATTGTTGAAAGGTATCCCGGATTTATTGTTTGGGACACAGGATACCTCAAGTTTGCCGGCTTAGGATCCGGGGACGAAATTGCATGATGTTTATTTAAACTCGCTCATTCAAACCTACTTCAATGGCATTTATGTGAGGCTTTCCGGATAGGGGGCAATGTGCCTCACATAAGTCTCGACCAGTTCCGGCAAACGTCTAAGCAAACCTTGCTTGAGTGTTATGTCACTGTGGTCGAGTATTTGCCGCAGACGCTCGCTATTAAACTGCTCGAGAAACCCTTTGGCCTTTGGTAGGAAACTTAAGTGCCAGCGCTCCGGGCTGACGCCACTGAGGCCTGCCTGAAAAGGGCGGTAGAAGCCAAAATCCGGGGCGCGTTCGTCCAGCCACAGGTTCAATTTATAGCAAGGGCCCTGGGGTTCATACTCGGCGTTAACCAACTTGAGTTCATGCTTGCTGATTTGGGCGCTGTCGAAGAGATCGACGTCCGTCCCCCAGTGGTGGCGAGAGGCGCCAGGCAGCGCCGACCAAAGCAAAATAAGCGCCACTAACTCATCATCACTGAGCGCGCCGATGTCACTCACTGGACGTGAGTCTTTATCCAGTAGAGGGCGCTTCCCTGAGGCTTTGGCATTCCAAATTGTGAGTTGACGCTCAAAGCTGCGATAACCAGAGCAGATGGCCAGGGCGATGCCATCTTGCTCGGCAGCGGCCTGCATCTCAAGAAAGGCCTTGGCCGTCTCGGCTTCCAGCCAAACTTCAGCGCCTGAACCGCTTTCACTGCCGCTTAGACTAACCAGTGTCCTTAGCGGCGCTTTTTCAGTCTCCATACCATAGAGAAAATCGCCCCTTGCCATCACTTACTCCAACAACAGTTTTTCCAGGATACGCTGATAACACTGGGCCAACAGCTCGAGATCTGCGACTTTCACGCACTCATTGACCTTGTGAATGGTGGCATTCACCGGACCCAACTCTATTACCTGAGCACCGGTAGGGGCAATAAAGCGCCCATCTGAAGTGCCACCCGAGGTTTGCGGATCGGTCTCTGAGCCTGTTACCTCTTTAATCGCTTGGCGGGTCGCTTCAAGCAGTGGGCCATCGCCGGTCAAAAATGGCAGGCCGTTGAAGATCCAGCCAAGCTCATAATTCAGTCCATGGGCATCGAGGATATTCTCGACCCGCTTAATCAGTTCTTCGGCGGTGACTTCGGTGGAGTAACGGAAGTTGAACATCACCTTGAGTTCACCCGGGATCACGTTGGATGCCCCGGTGCCGCCATTGATATTGGCTATTTGAAAACTGGTCGGCGGGAAAAACTCATTGCCTTTGTCCCACTGCATGGCGGCAAGTTCGGCCAGCGCCGGCGCAGCCTTGTGCACTGGGTTATCCGCCAGATGAGGGTAGGCCACATGTCCTTGAATACCCTTGACGACGAGATTACCGGTGAGGCTGCCGCGGCGGCCATTTTTGACTACGTCGCCCAGTTTGAGGGTACTGGATGGCTCACCGACCAAGGCCCAGGTGATCTTTTCATTGCGCGCTTCCAGGGTGTCTATCACCCGGGTGGTGCCGTTGATAAAGGGGCCTTCTTCATCGCTGGTGATCAGAAAAGCGATAGAGCCTTGATGGTGCGGATGGGCGGTCACAAAACGCTCGGTGGCCACCACCATGGCCGCCAGCGAGCCTTTCATATCCGCGGCGCCGCGGCCGTGAAGATAGTCGTCGATGACCACTGGCTCGAAGGGCGGAGTATGCCAATTGGCCAAGTCCCCCGGCGGTACCACATCGGTATGGCCGGCAAAACAAAATACCGGCCCCTGAGTACCGCGGCGAGACCAGAGATTGGTGGTATCTTCAAACACCATGGATTCGTTGGCAAAACCCAGCTTGGCGAGTCGCTCGGCCATCAATGCCTGACAGCCCTCATCCAGAGGGGTAACAGATGCCCGGGAGATCAACTCCTTGGCAAGTTCAAGCACCTGTTGACTCATAGTCCGAACCACGCTTGGTAGTCGGTTTCTTTAAAGCCGGTCATCACATCTTGGCCCCGGGTCAATACTGGACGTTTGATAAGGGTTGGATTGGCCAGCATCAGGGATATCGCCTTGGCACTATCGATATCCTGCTTATCGGCGTCATCCAACGCGCGAAAACTGGTGGAGCGTTTGTTCAGCACCGCCTCCCAGCCGATGCGCTCGACCCAGGCCTTGAGTGTGTCTTGTGAAAGTTCCTGCTCACGAAAATCCACAAATGTCACTTGCAGGCCCTTGGCCTCCAACCATTTTCGTGCTTTTTTTACCGTGTCGCAGTTTTTAATCCCATAGAGTCTATCTGTCATGATGAGTCCGTTTCTCTATATTGCTTATAGTTCGTGATTGTCAGCGAGTATAACAAAGGCTAAACCGATGAAAAGGGCTATCTTGATGGGGGAATTTACAGTAACCGGCTCTCTGCATTATCCAACTTCAACAGGCCCGGCATGACTTCAGTCAGATGCCTTGAACGCCAATTGCTGTGCAAGCCACTCTTTACCTCAAGAGAGTGCTACGAGGACTTATTCGCACCATCCTTAGTTTTGTTCATTTTGGGCATGCGTTTAATGGAGAAAATTTCGTCAAAGGTTTTTATGGAAATTAATTTCGCAATCTTATATTAACCCCGGTTTAACACTAGGCTGTCCTGTACGTCAGCAACCTTATTGAATGCGGACGCAGAATAGGAATTAGCCAATGAATAATAAGCTTATTTTTATCAATGCCCTGGGTTATCGGGAAGTAACCGAGATAATAGCAAAGTCACAGTCCCATGCTCTTTCTTGTAAAGCGCAAACAGATATTTTGCCAATTAGCTTTGTTGGTGGATTAGGGGCAGTTATCCCGGTCGTCCGCGTACTCTGCTTAGGCATTAGACAGTTAAAGCGTGCTATAGAACGCAGATTTCTCTGTTTAACGCAATGGCGAACTGAGCCTGGTTGCCCACAAAGATGTTTTAAACATTTTCCCGCCATCTATCAGGTGTTTGACTGTAATTCTTCTGGGCAGTTCAGAGTGAAGAACACATATCCATTCAAGGGGCTTAATTGCGATAAATGGCGAGTCTATAGGCAAAAGTCCCGTAAGTTCGCTGACGGTGGTTGTTTATTCGAATGCCGAATCACGAATGATTGCTTTCTTGGAAGGGGGCAAAACGATGAGTTAAAGGCACAGCGACGTAAAACCAACGTAAGAACATTATTCGTCCGGAACACCTTATCAAGGCGATTAAGTAATTTTGTTCTACATCCCTCAAAAGAAATTAAAGATTACGTCCGGGAAATGGTGTTCATGGTTTTCCCTGTATTGGATGCGACGCACCTGTACCAAATCCGGGTTAAAGGAGAAGGACAATGATCAAGATAACTTATCGGTTGATCGCCATAGTGGCATACGCCTTGATGCTCTGCAGTGTCCAAGGTCGCGCAGAAACGCACTTTCTTATTCCAGGAGGGCCAGGCGGGGGCTGGGATACAACAGCAAGAGCTGTTGGCGAAGCCATGGTGAAGTCGGGACTGGATGACAACACCTCATTCCAGAATATTTCTGGTGGTGGAGGCGGCCGCGCGATTGCTTATTTGATTGAGTCGGGAACGAAAAAAGGCGATATGTTGATGGTTAATTCTACGCCGATAGTGCTGCGAGCGCTTTCGGGACAGTTGCCTTACAGCTATCGCGATTTGACACCAGTTGCCAGCGTTATTGCCGACTACGGGGCGTTTGCTGTGCGTGCAGATTCTCCCTATCAAAGCTGGCACGATGTTATTGAAGCCTTACGCAGGGATCCAAAAACGATCAAAGTAGCAGGTGGCTCAGCCCGCGGGTCTATGGACCATTTAGTTGCCGCACAGGCAGTTCAAGCGGCAGGTATTGATGGCAGACTGCTCAGGTATATTCCTTATGATGCAGGTGGAAAAGCCAAGGCGGGCTTGCTGTCCGGTGAAGTAAATCTCTTATCGACCGGGTTAAGCGAAGCGCTCGATATGATGCGTGCGGGTCAGGTAAGGATCCTTGCGATCACTGCTGATGAACCTTTGGTGGAATATCCACAACTCCCCACTATGAAAACACTGGGTTATGACATGGAATTTGTAAATTGGCGCGGCTTTTTTGCTGCCCCAGATGTCTCAAAAGCAAAAGTGCAGGAATACAGTGACAGGTTTCAACGTTTAATGGCGACACCTGAATGGGAGAGCGTACGTCAACGTAATGGCTGGCGCACATTATTTACCAGCCAGGACGGCTTTGTTGATGTATTGGAAGCACAAGAACAGCAGCTTCGTGTCGCAATGGAAGCGTTGGGCTTTATCCATCGTTAAAGGAGAGATGACTATGATGAATCGAGAGCTCATAGGACCAACACTATTTTTGCTGCTATTTGTTTGTTATGGCATTTATGCTTGGCAGATACCCCTGATGCCATTTGAAGAGTACGAAAGTGTTAATTCAGCAAGCTTACCAAAGTTGTACACAGTATTAGGGATAGTGATTTGTTTACTGGCAATGATAGCAGAAATAGTGAAATCGCCAGTGAATAATAAACGGGAAATTAAAACGACCATAAGCTGGAAAAGTATCCGTCAAACATTATTGTTGATAATACTTATGCTGCTTTATAGCGGATTGCTGGAACCTCTGGGTTTTGTATTGTCAACAGCACTTTTTTTACTTTTCGGTTTTTGGTTGATGGGTGAAAGACGTAAAAAAACATTATTGTTGGCATCAATCCCTGTTGTGATTGTTTTTTGGATCATCATGACCCAGTTATTAGGTGTTTATCTTGCCCCCGGTGAATTTTGGAGTTAAATCATGTTAGATGGAATCTTAACAGGCTTATCAACCGCTTTTGCTTGGCAAAACTTGATGTACGTGATCATAGGTTGTTTTGTGGGAACCTTTATTGGCATGTTACCCGGTTTAGGCCCCATGACTGCGATCGCGCTGATGATCCCTATTACCTACAGTATAGGCGCTGACTCCGGCATGATTTTGATGGCTGGTGTTTATTATGGCGCTATATTTGGAGGCTCAACGTCATCTATTTTAATTAATGCGCCCGGGGTGGCCGGTACAGTGGCATCGTCCTTTGATGGTTACCCTATGGCAAAGCAAGGACACGCAGGCAAAGCTTTGGCGATTGCGGCTTATGCGTCTTTCACTGGTGGAACCATTGGCGCGTTGATGCTGATGGTCGCCGCCCCCTTATTGGCAGAGGTGAGTTTAAGCTTTCATTCTGCGGATTATATGATGTTGATGTTCCTGGGGTTAACGGCAATTGCAGCCTTTTCTAATAAAGGTCAATTTTTAAAAGCCATGATGATGACAGTCTTTGGATTGATGTTAGCTACTATAGGTATAGATCCCTCTTCAGGTACTGAACGTTTTACCTTTGGGCAAGCAGATTTGCTTGATGGTGTGAGCTTTCTATTAGTTGCCATGGCGACCTTCGCGTTATCGGAAGCTTTGATTAATGTAATTCGCCCGGAACAAAAAAATCCTGGAGAACAGGACATGGGCACGCCTAAAATAGGTTCGACCAAGCTGAGTAAAGCGGAAGTAAAGGAACTTGCGCCTACTGTTGGGCGTTCATCCTTATTGGGTTTTCTAATTGGTGTATTACCGGGGGCTGGCGCAACTATCGCAAGTTTTATGGCATACGCCTGTGAGCGTAATTTGGCACCGAAAGCATTACAGGAACGCTTTGGACAAGGTTCAATGCGAGGTTTAGCTGCACCGGAATCTGCAAATAATGCAGCTTGTACCGGCTCCTTTGTCCCTCTATTGACACTTGGGATACCTGGTTCAGGAACCACAGCGATTATGCTTGGTGCACTAATAGCTTATGGCATTCAGCCTGGTCCTACACTAATGCAAGAAAATCCTGCAGTGTTTTGGTCTGTTATTATCAGTATGTATTTTGGTAATATTGTATTGCTTATTCTGAACCTACCCTTGATTCCTTACTTTGCTAAAGCATTAACCTTGCCGCGGGCAGTGTTAACGGTAATGATTCTATTCTTCAGCTTAATTGGAGTTTATTTAGTGACATTCAATACCTTCGATTTATTTATGATGGTGGGTGTTGCTGTTATAGCTCTTGTTCTGCGCTTGCTAAGCTTTCCTATGGCGCCTTTATTACTAGGGTTTATTTTAGGAGATATGATTGAGCGAAATTATCGTCGTGCCGTGATGATTTTTGATGGTTCAATTAGCTTTTTATGGGAACGGCCTCTTACATTAGCTATAGGTATTGTTGCGATACTCGTGTTGCTTATTCCATTAAAAAGTTTTTTGAATAAGTATCTTCGTCAGGATGCCAATTTATAGGATGGATATCATGCGGAATTCAGAACAAGCGGCAATCTCTACGTCCGCATTCAAAGCGATTCGCCGTCCAAAAAAATTGGAAACCAGATTAATTATTTGGGTTGTTGGCGTCTGTGTGTTTCAAGCATTGTTCTTTTTTGCATTGGTTTATAATGTGATCACACAAAATTTTCATCAAGAAGTAGGGGGAAAGGCGTTAGCCTTGGCTATGTCAATAGCGTCTAGGCCGGATGTGATCATGGCTTTAAAAGCCGAGAAGGAAGCGAATGAACACCCTGAGCTCAATGCTAAAATGGAACAATTACGTCAGCAAGTAAATGCTGATTTTATTGTCATAGGCAATACTGAAAAAATTCGTCTGGTGCATCCTGAACCAACGCGAATAGGTCAACACATGGTTGGGGAAGACTCAGAAGCTGGATTGCGTGGCGAGTATTATGTTTCTGAGGCCACTGGGAGTTTAGGTGAATCTATTCGTGGCAAGGTACCGGTTCATGATCATAATGGTGAGGTCTTAGGTTTGGTATCTGTCGGTTTTTTGGCCGGCTCTGTTGAATTGTTGATTTTAGAACGCAGTAGTATACTGATTTGGGGCTGTATTTCGTTACTGTTATTTAGTATTTTTGCTGCCATATTTATTGGTCGATGGGTGCGGAACGCCATATTTGGATTGCAACCAGATGAAATAGCAAGGCTATTTGCTGAACAGGAAGCCATCTTGAACACTGTGCGTTCCGGCATTATTGCACTTGATCCTAATGGGAATGTACGGAAAATAAATCAACGGGCTTGTGAAATCCTGGAGCAACCGTTGCGTATCCAGCATCAAAGTCTTCATTTAAGTGACCTATTGCCGGAACATGCAGAATTTTTATTGCGTAATCCAAGCCGCCGTATTCTAGGTTTCGAGTTGTTTGCTGCCGATAAACGTCTGGTTTTATCACGTTTTTTACTTCAAGCCCACGGCTACAATGACGGTGTGCTATTGAGTATGCGTCCTGCTGATGAGTTAGAATATTTATCGCAACAATTAGCCAAGGTACAGGCATTTGCTGAGTTATTGCGGGTACAAACTCATGATTACTCAAATAAATTAAACACTATTGGTGCGTTAATCCAAATGGGAGAGTTGGATAAGGCGATTGAGCTAATTGGCCAAGAGAGCCAAGGTTCACAGGCTCAGATTGAAAGTTTATTGACCCATATTCAAGAACCTGTTATCGCTGGATTATTACTGGGTAAGTACCACAAAGCCCGGGAAGTGAATGTCAGCGTGGAGCTGAATAATGATAGTTTGTTATGCAGTATTGAACGCAAGGAACTTCTGGAACGCATGGTGTCTATTTTGGGCAATCTGATTGACAATGCGATTGAGGCGGTGCAAAAGGTACAACACATGCGGGTGCCTCGTGTGTTAGTGACCATTGATGAAACGGCGCAAAATATTATATTCGATGTTGAAGATAGTGGTATAGGGCTAGGAGCTGACAAAGCTGCCATTTTTACACCGCAATACAGTTCGAAAACGGGTGCACAACATGGGGTAGGGTTGTATTTGGTGAAAACGCATTTGGAATCTTGTGGTGGTACATTGGAATTGGGAGAATCTGATTTAGGCGGTGCAAGGATTACCGTTTACATTCCGAAGAAACATGTTAAAGGAACTTCTCATGGCGTATTCAGTAATCATTGTTGAAGATGAAGTTGCCGTCTCACAATTGTTGGCTCAGTATTTACTGTTTCCCCAAACTCAAGACACTGTACGCCAGGGACAGTATCAAGTTGTGGGTTGTGCCGGTAGCATAAAAGTTGCGACCGGTTTGTTAAAAGCATTACAACCTGACCTAATTTTATTGGATATTTATCTGCCGGATGGTTCTGGACTTGAGTTGTTACAACAAGTTCGTAAGCAAGGACTCAAAAGTGATGTGATGTTGATTACAGCAGCCAAGGAAGTCACCATTTTAGAACAAGCCATGCAATTGGGAGTATGTGATTTTCTTGTTAAACCTTTAATGTTAAAGCGTTTAGACCAAGCACTTGCTCGCTTCGAAGCTCGCCAATACTGTCTCTCGGTAGCGGAAGAAGTAACCCAATCCATCGCAGACACTCTATTTGGGGGGGATAAGCAATCGAGTAATCAAGCATCGGTTCGTTTACCCAAAGGTGTGGATGCCTTGACTTTAGATAAAATCCGTTGCGTGTTTACAGAACATCCGAAACAAAGTTATACCGCACAACAAATGGGGGCGCTTGTCGGCATGAGTCGTTCAACTGCACGGCGTTATTTGGAATATATGCTGGCGATTGATGAGTTGATTGTTGATCAAAATTACGGGGCTATTGGCCGTCCGGAACGAAGTTATCGTTTTATCACCTTAAACAAAAGCTGATGCGATATGGCTAAGTGAGAGAATTATCTGTTCCAGGAACGGCGATTTTTGAATGAACCGCAACCACAAGGTCGTGTACGCTGAGCTGTACTCAAATGCACTATGTCAAATAATGCATTTGAGTATTATTGGGGATTATCTCAGACTTGAACCGTAAATATCACATCTTTGCCGGCGCTGACGCTACCCTGGCGTTTTTCCAGGTACTTTACGTCTTCCATATTAGCCAGCACCACAGGGGTGAGCAGGCTGTTGACCTGATCTTTGAGAAACTCGAGGTCAAACTCCAGTATAGGTTCGCCGGCTTTAACGTCTTGACCTTCCTGTGCCAAGCGTTTGAAGCCTTTGCCTCTGAGCTCTATGGTACCAACGCCGAAGTGAACAAACAGTTCCAACCCTTGGGGCGACTCTATGCTGAAGGCATGGTTGGTTTCAAAAATTTTGCCTATGGTACCGTCAATCGGCGCCAGCATAAATTGGCCTTTGGGTTCTATGGCAATGCCATCACCGACAATTTTTTCGGCGAAGACCACATCCGGGACTTTTTCAATGGCAACAATATCGCCACTGATAGGGGCATAAACTTTAATACCGCCTTCTATGGTGGGCTGCCCCGATACCATGCGGCGGATCCGGCTTAAAAATCCCATGGGTTGTTTTGTCCTTTTTGTTTTTGGTTTCCGGTTAAACAGTCCCTCGACAACGTTCAGGTTGGGGAAGGGGATTTTTGCTTAGCATACTGAATTAACTGCCTTAATGACAGAGGGAGATCAAGGATGTCAATTCAGACAATCGAGTGCAGGTGAGTGCTTTTTGGGCCTGCTTTGCAAATTGACTGAAGTTACCCTCGCACAGCGCCGCTTTTACTTCCAGCACAGAGCCGGGGTTGACCGACAACTCGTCCAGCCCCATGCCCATCAGTATTGGCGCAATGCGCGGATCGCCTGCCAGCTCTCCGCACAAAGAGACCCTGATGCCGGCCGCTTTGGCGTCTGCTATTGTCATGGCAATCAGCCTGAGGATCGCCGGTGAAAATGAGGGATAATCCCGGGTTAATTCAGGGTTGGTTCTGTCCGCCGCCATGGCATATTGCGTCAAGTCATTGGTCCCTATGCTGATAAAGTCCAGCTTTGGCAGCAGCGTTGGCAGGTTCATAACCGCGGCAGGGGTTTCCACCACTATGCCGAGGCTGATGTCTCCATAGCCTTTCTCGGCCTCGCTGAGCTGCTGTTTGCAGTGCTCCAGCATATCCAGGACGGCATCCAACTCTTCAACCTGATTAACCATGGGCAACATCAGCCGAACCGGGCCATGATTGGCGGCGCGCAACACGGCCCGTAGCTGTGTCTGCAGGATTTCAGGATGTTTAAGGGTGTAGCGCAGGCCGCGCATGCCAAGTGCTGGATTGTCTTCGATTGCCTGATCCAGGCAAGGCAGTTCCTTGTCAGCACCTATATCCAGTGTACGTATGGTAAAGGGCTGGCCATTGAGTAGCTGCAGGGCATCGCAATAGAGGTTGTACTGAGCCTTTTCATCTGGAATGCAACTGACATCCATCAGCATGAATTCGGTACGAAACAGGCCTATTCCTTCTGCACCGACCTGGTGCAGGCGAGAGATCTCATTGAGGTTACCCACGTTGGCCATTAGGCTTATGCGTTTGCCGTCCCGGGTCTGGGTCTGTCTGTCCCGGTATTGCTCCAGCGCACTGCGTCTTGCCTGTTCTCGTTCAAATCTCTGCTTAAGCTCTGTGACTTCGGTTTGCTCAGGGCGAACAAACAAGGCACCTTGGTTGGCATCCAGAATGAGTTGATCGCCGGCATTGATATTGCCTGCTTGATAGTTGCAGGAAAGCAGGGCGGGGATGCCGGCAGCACGGGCCAAGATAGCAGTGTGACTGGTGAGGCCACCGGTTTTCAGTATGATGCCTTTGATATGTTCAAGGGGCAATAGGGCAAATTCCGCCGGTGTCAGATCCTGGGCCAACAAGATGGAGTCATGCTTGAGTTTATCCAGGCCATCGGCATCGGCGCCGTTGATACTACTGATAAGTCGTCTGCCGAGGCAACGTACGTCCTGGGCCCGGTTTGCTAGATAAGGGTCTTCCAACGCTTCAAGTTCACTGGCCTGGTGGGCAAAGACCCGCTCTACTGCCGCGGTCGCCGAAAACTGCAGCCCACTGATGGACTCGCGAATTTGTTGAACAAGTTCGGCATCTTCCAGCAACAGCAGATCGGCTTCCACCAATTGGAAGTTGTCTGAATCTTCGGTCAGTTTATCCAGGCTGGTTTGTAACTGCTGGCACAAGCGCTGCAATGCCTGGGTGAGCTTATTCAGCTCTTGGGGGATTTTGGCAAGTGGCAGCAGGCGGTAGTCCATGCTGTTGTCAAAGGGGTTGTAGACTACCGCTTCTCCGAAGGCGATACCCGATGAGACTGCAATTCCGGCGAGGCGCATCTGTGTTCCTCTCAACTTAAGGTGATCAACAGTTCCGACACCCGTTCAACGGCTTCGCGAGCTTGTTCACCTTCGGCAAATACTCTGACAGACACGCCTTGATAGAGCCCCAGTGTCTGCAACTTGAACAGACTCTTGGCACTGGCTTGTTTGCCCTGGCACTCAACCACCACATCACAATCGTACTGTTTCGCCTCTTTTACCAGCAGTGCGGCAGGGCGGGTATGGATCCCGTGTTTGGCGGTAATAGTGACGGTTTTTTCGTACATAGACTTCTTTGACTCATGTAATTAACTGAATAATATCCGGTAACGGCTGACGTTTTGCAATACTCCGGCGACCAAGCCGTCAATTGCCATATTCAATAACCTGATATTGCTGCTTTCTGAGGGCGCGAATGGCGGTATCCAACTTATCTTTCGTCAGCAGTATATAGTCGGTATCGAAGGTTGAAACAGTAAAAATACTCACATGGGCATCGGCGAGAGTAGCAGAGACTCTGGCCATGATACCCGTCATTGAAAAGCCGAGCGGCCCTAAAAGCTCAAGACAACGCCAGTCTTCTTCCTGCTCCAGGCTATCGAGCTCCAGTTTACAATCGACGACTACCGACAGTTCCTCGCGGGTTTTGGCGATAAAAAACAGCGGCTGGCTCAGTACCTCGGCCGGAACCTGGGTATCTGAGCTGAAACTGTGGATAGTGAATAGCTGCGGATAGACCGCCAATGTCATGCGCAAAGCCAATACCTCTTTTCTCGCCCGGGCGACTTATGGGCGCCGCTGCGGTATCACCTGCCGGGTACGGCAAACTCCGGGAAGGTAGAAAAAGTCCCATGTGTGCTCTGCGTCGGCTTACAGGCCTGGATGTAAGGCGTGGTTCGCAGCAAATGGTCCTAGTCCTTTGCAAGAAGCAGAACACAGCGGGCAGGCCTGTAAGCCACGCCCTTGGGGGCTTTCACAGCAACCGGCTCTCTCTTTATCCAACTTCGACAGGCCCCGGCATGCCTTCAGTCAGATGTCTTGAACGCCAATTGCTGTGCAAACCAGAGTGCCACGAGGACCTTTCTTAGTTTATCACAATAAGAAAGGGGCAGAATACGTTCTGCCCCTCGAGATGTTAGATCTTGAATTGCCCCAGAGTGCGGCGCATGTTCTGGCTGATTTGCTCAAGCGACATTGCCGCGCTTTGGTTGCTGGCATTGGCTTGCACTGAAACTTGAGTCAGCTCGGAAATGGTGCTGACATTGCGATTGATCTCTTCGGTCACCAAAGATTGCTCTTCGGTAGCGCTAGCGAGTTGGGTATTCATATCGCTTATCTGTGCTACCAGGGAAAGGATTTGATCCATGGCAGAGCCTGCCGCTTCGGCTTGTTTTTGCAGCTCGGAGGATTGGCTCTGTGTTTGGCTGTTACTCTCCATAACTGCGCTGACACCGGATTGAATTTCACTGATCAGCTTGTGAATTTCGTTGGTGGAGTCCTGAGTGCGGTTGGCAAGGGCGCGCACTTCATCGGCCACTACTGCAAAGCCGCGGCCGTGAGTACCGGCGCGGGCGGCTTCGATGGCGGCGTTGAGTGCCAAAAGGTTGGTTTGTTCGGCAATGGTACGGATCACATCGAGAATGCCGCCAATTCTGCCTGAAGCCTGACCCAGGGTTTCGGTAAGGTTTTCTGCGGCCTGCAGTTCGCGCACCAGCTCCTGGCAGTTTGCCAGTGTCGCATCCATGGTCTCTTTACCGCTGAGGGCTTGTTGTTTGACGCTGGAAGCGGCATCGGCAGCCTGCTGAGTATTGTTGGCCATCTCCTGGGTGGTTGCCAGCATCTGATTCACGGCGGTGGCCACGCTGGCGGTTTCCCTGTGGATGTTATCGGCGCTGTGGTTGGACTCTTTGACTGCGACTGTCAGGTGCTCGGCGTCCTCGCCCAGCGATGCACCAAGTGGCTGCAATTCGCTGACGGTTCTACCTATCTTCTCTACAAAACTGTTAAAGGCACGGGCGAGTGCTGCTACTTCATCACGGCCTTGACCTTCGAGCCTTTTACTGAGATCGCCTTCACCTTGGGCAATATCCTCCATTGCGGCGATGGCGGTCTTGAGTGGCGCGGTAATGGATTGATTGAGCACCAGAAAGAAGATGAAAATCGGCGCTGAAATCAACATCATAATGATCAGATAATCGATTGAGACTGACTTCATTGTGGCGTTGACATCGCTGATATATGTGCCGGTGAGCAGAGTCCAGCCCCAATCTTTGTCATATCTGGATTCGGTGAGCTTTTCTTCGCTATTACCACTGGCTGGGTTGCGGATCTCATAGCTGAGTTTGCCTGTGCCATTGACCTTGGCTTGTTGTTGTAGCTGGGCCAGCGGATTGCTGCCATCCTTGATACGATAATCGGCAATGGCTTGGCCCACCAGCGACGGCTCAGCGCCGTGGGCGATGATTTTTCCCTGATCTGAGAGCAGAATAAAGTAACCTTCACGGCCATAACGCATCTGGCCCACCAAGGCAGCTGACTCTTGTTGAGCCTCTTCGAGAGTCAGTTTACCCGCCTGTGTCTGAGTGCGATGTGCGGCAACTACAGACAGGGCCGTGTTCAGTTGGGCATCATTTTGCAGCCATTTTTGAGTTATCAGATTATCATACTGTTCTTTGATGGAAAAACTGGCGAAACACAGGGTGCCTATCGCGGCCAGAACCAACATAAGGATAAGGCGCTGAAGAATGGTGAGCTTCCTGAGTAATGCCATTTTGTACTCCTTTGTTATTTCTTATTAGGTAGTTGGCAGCGACTATAACGCGATGGAAAAACCAAGTGAAACCTTTTTACCTTGTGTGTATTGCTTTGTTGATCGGGCTCATTGTTCAGCTTATATCAAGCCTAAAAAGAGCTCCTTGCTTCGCTGCTCTCAATGCTGCACAGAGGATATCGGCTCAAATATCAGAAGCTTAAGCCGTGCTAAGTCACTTTAGTTAACCTTGTGGGCTAATTAATTGTTTTTATTTTGATTTTTTTGCCTGAAGGGCTCAAGATTAACCCTATGTCTATTATTGGTCTCTTTTCATGAATACACCTCAAGTCATTAGTTCAGACGATATTTTACTGAAGCTTTGCCATTCTGTGACCCATGTCTTATCAGCCACTACAGCAAGTTCTTTGTCTCATGCTGGAGTCGTACAGCGTATTACCCGCACTCGGCTTAAGCCGGATCTCGGTTGTTTCTCTATCTTTGATGGCGGTTTTTCCGGCCTGGTGGTGATCAACTTTTCAGCGGCCGCCGCGTTGGAAATCTATCGCCGCTACATGCTGCATATGGGCATGCCGGAGGAAGAGTTAGCTTTCTCCCATACCTCAGATGAGGTGGGTGATGTAATGGGTGAGTTGATGAATCAGATGCTGGGGGATTTTATCGGCAAGGTATCCAAGGAGCTGCAAACTTCTATTAGCCAAAGCCAGCCAAAGATGCTGACTATAAACAAGGAACTGACGATATCGATTGATGCCAACTTGGACGAGCCCATTGCTCGTAGAGTGTCCTTCAAAACAGAAAATAACCATATATTTTATCTTGAATTTGCTATGGACAAGACAGAGTTTATTCGTCTGGCAGAGTTTGAAACCGATGAAGAATTTGATCCTGATCTGCTACTGGCTCGCCATGGCAGTCAACAGTCACAGAGTAAAGCTCCTGAATCTCCTTGGGTGAAAGCAGCAAATGTTGATGATGACACTGATGATCTGTTCAAAGAGTTGGGAATTTGACCCCCGGAGGTGACGGTGGTTTTGTTCATTTCAGCATGTCGGGGAATCGATTCGAAATAGCTTCCCCGGCCCCTACTTACCAATTTGTGGAAAGTCTGAATGGCAAATTCCGAAATGAATCTCTGAACCAGCACTGGTTCAGAACCTTGGACGGGGCTTGATACTAAATCGAGCTATGGCGTGAACACTACGACCATGTTCGCCCTCATAGTTCACCGAACTATATGCCGCCTGTTGCGTATGCCAAGCAGCATAAGCTGGAAAATCTCATCAAGAGATTGGTATTAATTTAGGGGAAAGGCTGAGCCCGACGAGCTACCATGCTGCTCCATCCCGCGTCCGATTTGTACTAATCAGTTTGAATTCATAATTAAGGAATTAGA
>NZ_NIJK01000004.1 GCF_002836975.1 Shewanella indica
CAGTACAGTTGAGATAGCAGCAGTCAGAGTGGTTTTACCATGGTCAACGTGACCAATGGTGCCCACGTTAACGTGGGGCTTACTACGTTCAAATTTAGCTTTAGACATGGTATTGCCTCAATCTAAGATTTTCTGGTGGTGAAACCATATATAGTGAAAAAGTCCGATGCAAATGAATGTCATCGAACAGATTATAAAGGTAAAAGTAGAATTTAAGAGAGGCTGGTGCTGATAGGCAGATTCGAACTGCCGACCTCATCCTTACCAAGGATGCGCTCTACCACCTGAGCCATATCAGCATGCAAATTTGGAGCGGGCAGCGGGAATCGAACCCGCGTTATCAGCTTGGAAGGCTGGAGTAATACCATTATACGATGCCCGCGCAACCTACTTAAGGCTACCTACTTACCTTGAAAATGGTGGAGGGAGAAGGATTCGAACCTTCGAAGGCGGAGCCGTCAGATTTACAGTCTGATCCCTTTGGCCACTCGGGAACCCCTCCAATAAAATTGGTGCCGGCACCAAGAGTCGAACTCGGGACCTACTGATTACAAGTCAGTTGCTCTACCAACTGAGCTATGCCGGCACTTCATTTCNATAAAATTGGTGCCGGCACCAAGAGTCGAACTCGGGACCTACTGATTACAAGTCAGTTGCTCTACCAACTGAGCTATGCCGGCACTTCATTTCGGTAGCGGATATTAGGTAAATGTTGGGTCGAGTGCAATAGTAAATTGGTTTTTTTTCGCAAAAAAGCCCTGAATGGTGTTTTTTTACGCTGGCACTGCGTAGCGATTAGACTTCCCCCTAACCCTTTGTACACGGGATAAACAATTCGGTCTGGCATAGGGATTTTTTATTGTTCACGAATAATTCATGGTGTACTGTGCCTTGCCTGAGCAGAGGAAATCAGATGACAACAGCCAACTCAATTCAACAGGCATTGTATATGCCTTTTCACCGCCAGCAATGGGCCGAACTTCGTGAGTCTGTGCCTTTGACCTTGAGCGAAACCGAATTGAAGAAGCTGCGGGGGATTAACGAAAAAGTTTCCCTCACAGAAGTTACCGACATCTATCTGCCCCTCAGCCGTCTGCTTAACTTGATCGTTGGCGCCAAGCAGCAAAGAGGTTTGGTGTTAAATGAGTTTTTGGGGCAAACCCCAGCGAAGAGCCCATACATTATCAGTATTGCCGGCAGTGTCGCCGTAGGGAAAAGCACTACAGCCCGTATCCTGCAGGCACTGTTGAGCCATTGGCCCGAACACCCTAAAGTCGATCTGATTACCACTGATGGTTTTCTCTACCCGCTGGCCGAGCTGAAACAAAAAGGGTTGTTGCAGCGTAAGGGCTTTCCGGAAAGCTATGACATGAAGCTATTGGTGGAGTTTATCGCCGCCATTAAGTCAGGCGCCGAGTTGGTCGAGGCTCCGCTATATTCCCACATCAGTTACGACCGGCTTCCCAAAGTGCAGCAGGTCAGACAGCCGGACATTTTGATCCTGGAAGGCTTGAATGTACTGCAGACAGAGCTGGATTCTCCTGTGAGTATCAAGCGGCCTTTTGTCTCTGATTTCGTAGACTTCTCTATCTATGTAGATGCCGATGAATCACTGCTGAAACATTGGTATATAGATAGGTTCCTGCAGTTCCGGCATACGGCGTTTGCCAATGAGCGCTCCTATTTTCACCACTACGCCAAGCTGAGCGATGCCGAAGCTGAACATATAGCCGCCAATATCTGGGACACCATCAACGGCCCGAACCTGAATCTGAATATTGAGCCCACCCGCGAGCGGGCACATCTTATTCTGAAAAAGGGTCAGGACCACTTGATGGATCAAGTGCTGCTGCGAAAATAATCAAGCGCCGCGTAAACTGATTTCCCCACCAACAAAATGCTGTGTGCCTGTATCTGTTTGCAGGATAACACCGCCTTGCTCATCCACTCCAAGGTAGTGGCCGTTAATCTGTTGCTCACCCAGTAGCAGTTTGACCTGTTGACCGGCAAAGATATCGGCACTCTGCCACCTGCTGCTGAATGCTGCCAATCCTTGAGTTTCAAACAGCTTGAGATCTTTCAATAACTGTTGGTGAAGCTTGATAGCCAACTCAGTCTTATTCGGCATAGATTCAAGCCCACTGAGATCGCTCCAGGGTTGATCCAGTTGTTCACCCAGTTCAGCAGGCATAGCCATATTCAAGCCTATCCCGATCACCAGATCGCATTCACTGTCGGCAGTCCCGGTCATTTCAATCAGTACACCTGCAAGTTTACGCCCATCGAGATAAATATCGTTGGGCCACTTCACTCCCAAACCGGCAATACCGAAAGACTCCAACACACTAACCAGTGAACAGGCAACCACCAGACTTAAGCCCATCGCCTGGGAAAGACCTTGAGAGAACTGCCAGTACATAGAGAAATAGAGGTGACTGCCGTAGGGCGACAACCACTGGCGTCCTCTACGTCCTCGTCCAGCCGATTGATACTCGGCAATACAGAGATCGCCATTACTCAATTCATCGACATGGTTGAGCAGAAAGGTGTTGGTACCAGCCAACTCATCAAAGTAAAAACAGCGGTTATCTATAGCGGAGAGTAAGCGCGGCTTGTCGATAAGATGCAAACTTCTAGCTAACTTATAACCTTTACCTTTCACGCTGAAGATATCGATCCCAAAGGCGGCCAAGGCGCTAATATGCTTGCTGACGGCGGTACGGCTGATACCGAGCTGTTCGGCCAGTATCTCGCCGGAGACAAACTCACCCTGCTGCAACAGCTGTAATATTTCCCGCTTGCGCTTCCACTGTTCGCTCATCGTCAGAGACTCCTCTCTCCTGTTGCCGCAAAAATTCGCGGCTCGGGTAGTAATTCAACACCGAAAAGCGCTTGCACTTGCCGGATAATTTCCCGCGCCAAATTGGCCACATCTTCACCGCTGGCGCCGCCTTTATTCACCAGAACCAAGGCTTGCTTATCATGAACTGCGGCTGCTCCCATCTGGAAACCTTTCAAACCTGCCTTATCGATAAGCCAGCCTGCGGCCAGCTTAACCCTTCCATCTTGCTGAGCATAACCCACCAGATCAGGAAAGCGTTCGGCCAACTTAAGATAGTCGGCAGCAGTAACCACAGGATTCTTGAAAAAGCTACCGGCATTGCCAAGCACTGCAGGATCCGGCAGTTTTTCCTGACGAACCTGACATACCTGCTCAAAAATCATAGGCGCGGTCACCTCTGTCTCTTCAGCAAGTGATTGCAACGGCCCATAACTCAGTTTGGGCTGCCAATCTTTAGGCAGTTTCAAACCGACAGAGGTGATCACAGCCCTGCCCTTGAGTTCACTTTTGAAAATTGACTCTCGATAGCCAAAACCACAATCAGCAGCCTCAAGACAAGTTAGCGCACCGGTTTGCAGATCCAGATACTCAACCCAGTCACATACCTGGCACAGTTCAACCCCATAGGCACCTATGTTTTGAATAGGCGCTGCGCCAACTGTCCCCGGGATCAGAGCCATATTCTCAAGTCCCGGCATCCCCAGCTTAAGTGTTTCGCAAACCAAATCGTGCCAGTTTTCACCGGCGGCAACCTTTAAATAGAAATGTGTTTGGTCCTCACTGACCTCGATTCCCTTGGTAACGACTTGAATCACGCTCCCTTGATAATCCTCAAGCAATAATAGATTACTGCCGCCACCGAGGATCAGCATTGGGACATCATCATCCTTGTGCTGCATACAAGCCCGGACAAGCTCAACGGTAGAGCTCACTCTGATGAGTTCCCGACAATAACAATCGATTCCAAATGTGTTCAAGGATTTAAGGGAGTGGACTAGGGCTGGCATCTAAAGCTTTCACTGCAAATAAAAACAGCATTGTAACGGGATTAACCGACTATTTCAGCCTTCAGCGGTTAAACATACTCAAACAAGTCAATCGTCTACCCAATAGGACTGATATCGCACTTTAGCGTTCAACAGGAAATTGATTAGGGGGGCTATGATGTAGCGACCATAGTGGTAAAAAGCTTCCGGTGTTATGACAGGCAATTGCAGATTAACTTTACCGGGAATGTGTCTGAATCACTATGCTCCAAGCAAGACAGTCAAACAACAAGAGAGCGTTGTTTGACTGCCATGAAAGGGTTAACCGCCGAAACCGACATCCTTGATATCGACCCGGGTCACTTCACCATACTTGGCTGCTATCGGGGCTATCTTGTCGCCGCTGCCAATCAGCACCATCTGCAACTTATCCTTGGGGAAGTAGTTGTCGACCAACTGCTTGGTCTGCGCCAGAGTCAGTCCATCCACCCGTTGCTGGAATTGATTGATATAGGACTCATCAAAACCGTACAGGTACATGTCTGACAGCAGACCTGCCAACTGGCCACTGGTTTCAAATTTGGGCGGGAACTGGCCTTTGACGTAGGCCTTGGCCGAATCCAGAGTCTGCTGATCTATCCCTTTCTGCCACAGGCGACTGTAGGTCTTGAGTGCCAAGTCAATGGCTTCCTCTGTCGTAGCCGACTTGGTGAAAGTACTGATCATAAACACCCCTGAGTCACGATAGGGGACGAAACCCGAGCGCGCGCCATAGGTTAAACCGGCATTCACCCTCAGCTCATCGTTGAGCCAGGAGGTAAAACGGCCACCGAGTATGGTGTTGACCACAGTCAGGCCCACATAATCAGGGTTATCCTGAGTCACACCCAGGCCACCTATGGTGAAGGTGGTCTCTATCGCGTCCGACTTATCCACCAGCAAGACTCGGCTGGCAGACAGAGTCGGCAGCCCCTGCTTGAGGTCGACGGCACGCAGCGATTCGCTGTTGCTCCATTGACCGAATGCCGCCTGCAGCTTGGCCTTCATCTGCGCCGGGTCGAAATCACCCACCACGCTGATAGCGGTATTGGCCGGTTGATAGTAGCCCTTGTGGAAGGCTCTCAGCTGGTTGACCGTCAACTGGGACACAGACTCACTGGTTCCCGAAGTGGCATTGCCATAAGGATGCTGACCGAAAACCAACTTGTTGAAGTAGCGCCCAATCACGGACTTGGGACTCTCTTTCTCCTGCGCCAGCTCGGCGACTCTGCGACTCTTGAGTTTATCAAACTCGCTGGTCTCAAAGTCGGGACGGGTCAGCACATCGGCAAACAATCCCAGCATGGTATCGACATCTTTGGCCATAAAATCGGCACTGAGGTAACTGCCCTCACGGCCGGCATCAGCATTCAGACTGGCACCGAGAAAGTCCACCTCCTGCTCTATGCTGGCCTTGGTGCGACCGGCGGCGCCGAGCAACAAGCCCTGAGCCGTGACCGCTGCCACACCGGCTGTGGTGTCATTGACGCTGCCGACTTTCACCACGGCGTTCAGGGTGATCAGCGGCACCTCTTTCTGCGGCATCAGCATCAGCGTCAGGCCGTTATCCAGAGTGACTCTTTCATATGTTGGCAGTACAAAGTGGCCGGTATCCTGGCTCACCTTCACCTGGGTAGACTGACAACCTGAAACCATCAAGGCTGCGGCAATGGCCACGGTGCCCAGAGAGGCCTTGAGAGAAAAAACCTTGCTCATTGATCCGCCTCCTCTTGTGCAGCCAGTACCCCCACAGTGCGGTTGGCACGGCGCAGGTATGTTTCTGCCACCCTTTGAATGTCGGCCACTGTGACCTGGTTATAGGCATCCGGCGCCTGGAACAGCTTGTCGAAACTACCGAAATAAAGTTCGTAGGTACCCAGGGTATTGGCCTTGCCATTGATGGTTTCCATACTGCGATAGAAATCCATCAGCTTGATATTTTTTGCTTTTTCCAACTCTTCAACCTTAATGCCGTCACGGGCAATACGGTTGACCTCTTCGATCAATGCCTGCTCCAGAGTGGTGGCGCTGACACCTGGGGCCGCCACCCCAAGGATGTACAACAGGTTGGGGTCAAAAGACATAGGCATATAAGTCTCGGCGGCAATCGCCAACTGCTTGTCCACCAAAGCCTTGTAGAGGCGCGAGCTGTTACCTTCACTCAGAATCGAGGTCAGCAGATCCAGCGCGTAATAGTCTTTATTGGTGGTGGCCGGTACGTGGTAGGCCAGCATGATATTGGGCGTGCTGACAGACTCTTTCTTGACGAAGACCCGTCGTTCCCCTTTTTGCAGCGGCTCGACTGTCTTCACCGCCTTGGGTGGCTCTTGCGCCGGGATAGGGCCAAAGTAACGCTGGGCCAGACGCTTGACCTCGGCCAGCTTAACGTCACCGGCAATCACCACCACCGCATTGTTGGGGGCATAGTAGGTCTTGTGATACTGCACCAGATCTTCCAAGGTCCAGGCCGCAATATCAGATTCATGGCCAATCACAGACCAGCTATAGGGATGCGCCCTGAAGGCCACACCTTTTACCTCTTCCTGCAGGGTACGCCAGTTGGAGTTTTCCAGCCCTGTGGTACGCTCGGAGGCAACTACGCCGCGCTCACTCTCTACCATCTCGGCATTGATATCCAGCGCCGCAATCCGATCGGCTTCCAGATCAAAAATGGTTTCCAGAGCATTGGAAGGGAACCAGTCGGTATAAACGGTCACATTTTCAGTAGTGTAGGCGTTATTGGCGCCACCGGCCGCTTCCATGGTGCGGTCAAACATCTTGGGGCCGTATTTCTTGGAGCCATTGAACATCATATGCTCGAAGAAGTGGGAGATCCCTGTGATCCCGGGCACCTCGTTGCGTGAACCCACCTTCCAAAACAGATACATGTTGGCATTGGGAATGGATGAGTCTTCCAATACCATGATTTTCATGCCGTTATTCAGGGTAAAACTCTGAATATCTTCGGCCGTGGTCGCCTGTGTTGTCGCCGCCCCAAGAAGGCTGGCTGACATCAGCAGGGCGGTCAGCGTACGCTTCATTGGGTCGCTCCTTGGCTGATTGCTGATTTCAAAAGATCCAATATCGGGTAAAAAAGCACTGTAAATCAAGTAACAAGTGATACGGAATTGTCAGATTTTGTAAGCAAAATGCTTTATCCCGTACGGTTTATTTGCCGCTTAAGCTGGAGAGTGCCAGTGTGGTCAACGCCTCTACCCCCTTCTTGAACGCTGCTTCATCGGCATAGAAATAGGGAGAGTGATTGCTGGCCGCCGTTGCCGGGTCAGTCCCCTCAGGAGTTACCCCAAGAAAGAAGAAAACCCCCGGGGTTTCTTGCGCGTAGAAAGCAAAGTCCTCAGCCCCTGTGATAAGCCCGGGTTCAACCAGCCTCCCCTTGCCCGCCACTTGCTCCAGCAAAGGCCTGACTTCGGTCACCAATTCAGGACTGTTCACCGACACAGGATAATCCTGGGCTATCTCCGTTTTCGCTTCAGTGCCGTTGGCTTACGCTATCATTTTGGCGGCCTTGCTCAGTGTTGTTTAATATTGGCCCGACCCGGCTAGAGGTTTTGATAGTAAATTGAGCGTCAGCCACTATTGAAAGTCTAATTAAACAACAAGCTAACTTGGAGGCTGAAGTACAGATCCAGCTTAAGGCTCTATTTTCTTCAGTTTCAGCTTCTTCATCTTGGGCTCGTCGATTTTACGCTCTTTGGCCGCAGCCTCTTTGGCTTGCTGCAGGTATTTCTGTTCCCGCTGCGCCCTCTCATCAAACTGTTTACTGGCTTTTAACCTTTGCTCCTCCTGCCAATCTCCGGATTGCTGGCGTTTGAGCACTTTCTGTTCCCGCTCGGCGGTTTCCTTGGCGGCGGCTCTGGCCTTTTCCAGCTGTTCCTGCTCCAGACGCCGGGCATCTTCACTGGCCCGTTCACTCAGTTGAGTCAAATCAGCCGCACTCACGCCAAAGGCCAGCAGCCAGCTCAATAACAGTATTAATCTCGCCATCATTCACTCCTGCTTAAAGAGAACAAAAATCCATCTTCCAAGGACTATCACACATTTTTTCACCAGTTTGACCGATAATGAAGGTTTTTAGCAACAAAACGAAATTTTGATTGAGCCAAAGAGTAGATCTGTTTAGTTTTAAAACTAACGGATTGAAATGCTGTTCCACATAACCGGTTACCCAGCCAATAAGCGATAGGGTGCAAGACAAGTCACCACATAGTCGGGAGTAATGGCTTCCTTCCTGTAGGTCGAAGAGCCGAATATGCGGAGTAGTGTAACCATAACAAAGGGAAGTGGTTCTCAACGGAGAACGACAAGGGAGCATCCTGGATGATCCGATGGACACAACTGTTACAGAGCCTGGTGGCCGACACAAAACTCGGGCCCCAGTTGCAACTCTGGCGCAGCGAGCCTCACTCGACACCTCTGGCCTTATTCATGGGGTGTAAAATTTTTGCCGCCAATCAGGCAGCATTGGATTACTTCGCCTGTGTTCACCAGGAAATTCTCGATGCCACTCTCTATGACTTTGCTCCCAGACTGCAATTAGGCGGTCAGAGCAGCATAGAGTTGGCAAAAAAACTCATGCAAGCCGCAGCGGCCAGCTCTCAAGTACAGGAGTGGTTACACCTCAATCGCCACGGTAAAGAGCTGCCAACCCGCCTCTACCTGGAACCAGTCAGAATAGACAGTAATAAGATGATCTTGGTGCGGTTCGAAGCCTTGGATCGTCGCCTCAGTCCCAGAGGTGAAGCTCAGGATGTATTCGGCCTGCTGCCCCGCAGTGTATTGGCCGGTATTCTCGAAGAAAGTGCCGAAGCCGTTGTCATCAGTGATACCTCGGGCAAAATCCTTGCGGTCAATCGGGCCCTCTGTCGTCTTTGCGGCTTTAGTCAGGCGCAGTTAATAGGTCAGCAGTTGCAGATCCTCGAAACCGCAAACGATCCCAAGCAGAGAGAATGCCGTGCTGCGCTGGCACAGCGGGACTTCTGGCAGGGAGAGGTCAGCCATACCCGGGCCGATGGCAGTCACTTCCCCGCCTGGCAGAGCAGTCGCAGATTGCAGACTGAATCCGGTTGTTATCTGGTCACCATCTTCAGCGATATCAGCGAACGTAAACAGCTGGAATCACGCCTGACAGAACAAGCCATGTTTGACATGCTGACAGGGCTTCCCAATCGCCGTCATATGAAGCGCAAGCTGCGCCAGGTTCTCAGTGCCAGTCTAGAGGCCATCAACCAAGGAAAGCCAACCACAGGAGCCTTGATGTTTCTCGACCTCAACGGCTTTAAACATGTCAACGACAGTTTCGGTCATTCTATGGGGGACAGAATACTGCAACTGGTCGCCGCCAGGCTGGAAGCCGGCTGTATAGAGAGAGCCGATATCGCCCGTATGGGCGGCGATGAATTTACTCTGGTGTTGCAAGATTGCCGCGACAGGGAAGATATCTACCGTTTTGCACAACAGATATTGGCTCTATTCGAGACGCCGTTTGAGTTGGAAGGACAAAAGTTTTACCTGGGTACCAGTATAGGTATCAGTCTTTTTGGCAACCGAGAGATAGACCCTTCCGAACTGCTGAGCCAAGCCGACACCGCCATGTACAGTGCCAAACGCAGCGCCAGTCATATCAATTTCTATGACAGCTCTATGAGTGAAGCCGCCGAACACAAACTTAAACTGCTCGGCGATCTGCGTCACGCCTTGGGGCTGGGACAACTGAGCCTGTTTTATCAACCCATAGTCAGGCTCAAAGATAACCATATGGCCGGTGCCGAAGCGCTGCTGCGCTGGCACAAGAGTCCTCATGAACTGCTGGAAGCGTCCGATTTCGTACCCTTGCTTGAAGAAACCGGTCTAATAGTCACTGTTGGCAACTGGGTCGTAGAGCAAGCCTGCCGACAACTGGCAGTTTGGCGGCAACAGGACAACGACTTTATTATTTCAGTCAATGTATCACCGCTGCAACTGGAGCACCTGGACTTTTACCAACAAGTAAAATCGACGCTGCAACATCATCAGCTTCCCGCAGAAGCCTTGATTTTGGAGATCACCGAATCGGCATTGCTGGGTCACCCACGTCAGGCCAAACAAACGCTCAAACAGCTCAGGGCACTGGGCGTCAAAATTGTCCTTGATGATTTCGGTACCGGACTATCATCATTGAGTCGTTTGGGCAATCTGCCACTGGATGGACTAAAAATTGCCGGTGAATTTGCCGAGCAATTGCAACATCAGAAAGGCAAACGTTTGTGTCAGGCCATAGTGCAGCTGTCACAGGCGCTTGAACTCAAATTTGTTGCTGAAGGAATAGAAACTGAATATCAAAATGATATGGTACGACAGATGGGGGATGGACTGGCCCAGGGGTTCTTTTTCGGTTACCCCTTGCATCCGGAACAGTTTACCTTGGCGCATTTTGATCTATAAGAGCTCAATACCAAAGAGGGTGAACAGGACTGTCGGCAACAGAGTTACTCCGCTACCACTCCCCTGCAAAAGCGGTAAGCCGACAGTCCCACTCCATCATCAGAGATGATGCAGGCTCATTAAAACCGGATTCACTTAAAAATGTCGTGATCCACACGGAATTTTCGCGACCGCTTACTCAATACCGCTCCCGCACTTTGGCCGGCATCCGCCGTAACCTCTGCTCCACCAGCTCAGCCAGTAATACATGCATAGGCGCCACATCCAGCCCAGGCTCCAACTGAGAAAGGGCCACAGCTGCAGCCTCAAGTGTCGATAAGCTATCACTGCGATTAGCCTTGCGGATGCGATACGCTGTCGGTGCCATCAGTGGTAAATACCTTTGGGGCAACGCCTGTAACCAAGGATTAAGCCGATACATTTTCAAGGTTTTGCGCCAGGTGCCGTCCAGCAGGATAAGCCTTACAGCTTCTGATGAGTCATCTGTCTGCAACAGCTGACTGTTCTCTGAGGGATAGAGCAAGAAAGTCGGCATGTTATCTCTTGCCAGTTCGGCTCTCAACTCGGCAAAATCCGCCTCGGTTTCTCCCACTATCACCCGGACGTCCGGCACGGCCAACTGCAACAAACGCACACTATTTTTTGCATGCTCGACCTCCGAAGGATGTTGCAGCACCAGTAACTGGCTACTAGGGTATATAGCAGACACTGCAGCACAAACACAGGCCGTTTCTGGGTACCCACATTGTTCACAGTAACAGCGCGACATACCTAATAACTTTCCTTAATCAGCACTTGATCTCTTCAACGCCATCTTGCCATTTATCGTCAGGCTAATAGTCGATCATCTGCCAAGACGGCAACTCAGTAATACCAATATTAACACATGCCCCAGGTTAAATTCGGCTCTGAGTCCAATGCCAAAATGAAACGGTTAATGAGAGTTCCCTGTATGACAACAATGCTTTATAGATAGAACAACTCTGTCCTCATCGCCTTTGCTTCCAGTTATGACTAACAGCTCTTGTCGAAAATCCGACCTCAAAAACAATGGTAAAAGATATAAAAAAGCCCCGCTCAAATAGCAGGGCAAACCAGTTAGCATATAAATAAGAAGGGAGAAACCCGCAGAGCCCTTGAGCTCTAACCAAAGATCGCCAGCAAGATTAAGCCCACTTGATGACAGCGGCATGACACTGATGCGGGATTTTTATGACAAGCTCAATCCTGCTGTGCTTGCAGGTACTGACGCAAGGCATCTCCCGGAATCGAGGTTTCCGAGGCAACCGCCAAAGCCGCCCACTGAGCGGCTTCCTTCATGGCCTGCTCCACTGCCATTCCCGATACCAAACCATGGATAAGCCCGGCGGCAAAGGCATCACCGGCACCCGTGGTATCCACCACTGTCGCCGGCACAGCCGCTATCAGCGTCTCACCATTCTCCTGGTATAACACTGCGCCCTGCTCACCTTGAGTCACAATAAAGTATTTAAGTGCATCACCGGCTATCTGACGCCCAAACTGCCAGGGGCTAAGCTCACTGCGCCCTTGCATATCGGTTACCGAAGACAGCAATACATGGCAGGGTCTTGGCCTGTCATCTTTGGCCAATTGTGCCACCACCAGAGTGTGTTCCAGCGCGGTTCGCGCCCAACTGACCGCTCCTTCGGCAGAGGAGTTGATATATAGCGCATCCCACTGCGACCACTTGGGCGGCGCCGGCAATTCAAATATCGGCCGCTGCGGCCGAATAATGGTGCGCTCGCCATCCGGGGTCATCACCAACAACATTTCACAGGTATTGTCTGCTCGCCGCTGCACCCTGCGACAATCCAGCCCTTGAGTACTGGCTTCGGCCAGCAACCAATCGCCCATCTCATCCCGTCCAACCTGGCTGACCAGAGCCACATTATGGCCGGCCCATTCCAGTCCTATGCCTGTGTTGGCACCACCGCCCCCCAAGCGTTGGCCACCATCCTGATAATGGAATCGACCTCCGGTGCGCAAGGGTTTATCCAGCAATAAGATTCGGTCACAGTTAAGATTGGCAACGAGCAAAATATTGGCCATAGAAATAGTCCACAGAAACGAATGACCCATCTTACCCCAGGGCAAACACTAAATGCAGCGCAGCCAACAACAAAGGCCCTAAGAGGTGATATTGCCAAACGGCTAAAAACACCGTTTAACTCAGCAAAAACTGCCGTTTAAGCAAGTTTTTATTTACATTTATTCAAAGTTAAAACAGACTATTAAACATCCAGACTTTGGTGAAATTTTCTTTCCAAGACAACAAAATAAACTCACTTTACCCAAGCGCTACAGACTCCTATATTCGCGGAAAATTTCACCATTAAGACCTTTTTAAACTGAACTTCGTTTAAAAGGTCATTTTTCTATTTGGAGTCTGAGTTGTCTCAACCTCATGCCACCGCTCACAACAACAGTGCCTGGGTACCTGTTGCGGGTTTGACCCTGTTTGCTCTGGCTTCCGGCTATCATATGAGTCTGCTGCCGCTGGCATTGGACGGTTTTGGCTTAGCGACAGATCTGGCGGCTTGGCTGGCGAGTATTTTCTATTTCGGCCTGTTGCTCGGGGCAACTTGTATTTCACCTGTAGTGGCACGCCTGGGACACAGAGGCGCCTTCATCCTATTTCTATTACTGCTGGCGGCGACAGTGGCTGGCATGCCCTTGGTGGTTAATGGTCAGTTTTGGCTGGCGGCGCGCTTTATTGCCGGGATTGCCGTGGCCGGCATCTTCGTAGTGGTGGAGTCCTGGTTGTTGATAGCCGACACAGCCAAGCAAAGAGCCAAGCGTTTGGGCTTCTACACAGGCTCACTCTATGGTGGGAACGCCCTGGGACAACTGGGTGTGGGACAGTTGGGTGTTGATGGTGCCATGCCGCATATTTTGGTGGCGATAGTACTGGTGTTGGCCGTATTGCCGCCACTGCTGGCCAAGCGCTGCCAGCCACAAAAAATACAGCATCAGAAGATTAGCTTCAAAGAAGTCAGGCATGTGAGTCGCCCTGCCATCATGGGCTGTCTGGTTGCAGGTTTGGTATTGGGCCCCATCTATGGCTTGATGCCTGTATTTCTCAGCGAGCAAACAGGTGACCACCAGCTGACGGGCAAACTGATGGCCATAGTGATCCTGGGAGCCATGTTGGTGCAACCCCTGGTCAGTTGGTTGTCTCCAAGATTCAGCAAGACTCTCTTGATGGCGTTTTTCTGTTTGTTGGGCGCCGCCGGGGTTATGGGTATTTTGCTGAGTCACAGCACTTTGGTGATGGGCTTCAACCTGTTGCTACTGGGGGCTGCCGCCTTCGCCCTTTACCCTATCGCTATTACGCTGGCCTGTGACAGCCTCGATAGCAGCAAGATAGTGGCGGCAACCGAACTTATGCTGCTCAGTTACTCTGTGGGCTCGGTTATCGGGCCTCTGGTAGCCAACAGCTTCCAGCAACAACAGGGTCTGCTCATGTATCTAGGCTTGTGTCTGACCACAACCTGCATCTATATGCTGATATCCAGTGTACGGCCAACCCGCGGCCGGATGCCGGCACTGCGCCCATGATCCCAATCCCCGAAGTGAGTGTCAGCCATTCAAGCTGACACTCACTTGGAATGCCCCTCAGAACTTCTGAGTCATTTACGCTCTATGGACGCCGCTTGGCTTGTCACCATAACAACTGAACTCCAGCACAGCAGGCAGCACCTCGCGGCCATTGGACAGTCCTAAATGATACACAGCCTCTACCTTATTGATGTCGCGCTCCAGCCTCGACAAGTCCAGCGCCATCTTGGGTTGGATCACCATGGCACTCCCTAGTGCCACCGCCTGTTGTAATTGCTGTTGTGCCTGGTTATACACCTGATGACGCCTCAACAAAGCCTCCGCAACCTTGGGATAACGCCGATAAGCTTTTTGTGCCAACCATTTAAATTTAAAGGCTGACTTACTGTAATCTGCAGCCTGAGTCAGGATAACCAGTTGTTTTTGATAGCCGTCGGCTCTGGCTTGCTCTAGCGGGATAGGAGCCGCAATGCCACCATCAAGATAAGGCACGCCATTAATGGCAACGGGTTTGGAAATAAAAGGCAGACTGCTGGAGGCGATCAGTATCTGCAACAGCTGCTCGTGGCTGTCAAAGTCACTCATACCAAAGAAGTCGGTTTCACCGGAAAGGCAGTTGAAAGCGCCTATTTTGAATTCGGCTCCTGAAGACAGGAAAGTCTCAAAATCGAACGGCAACAACTCATGAGCCATGCGTCTGTAGGTGAAATCAGTGTTGACATAGTTGCCCGTCTTCAACAAGTGCATCATGCCCATGTAGCGTTTATCTGCAAGATAACGCTGCTGAATTAACAGATTACGCCCCTTCTGCCTGGACAGATACGAAGCCGGGTAGATGGCACCAGCGGAAACACCCACCTGATAATCAAACATAACTCCGGCTTCCAGAAAAGCATCCAGCACCCCAGCGGTATAAATGGCGCGCAAGCCGCCTCCTTCCAGCACCAAAGCCGTGCCTTGCTGTTGCCTAAACGCTATGACCATGATGATTTCCCCCAATACAGCCAATAGCGCAGCATAGCCAAGCATGACCCACAGGGAAAGCTACTCTTACAAAACCTGTACTTTAGCAGTAAGAGAATTGCCCTGAACTACTTAAGCTTATACTGATTTTTCATTAAGAAATCCGCCAAAAACATTCTAGTTGATGATCAGTTTATCCTTGGTAAACCTTGGTGGCACCGGGTTTGGCTATATTTGGATAAATCACAACATTGCGGATATCAGGCGAACCGGCATTATCAGGCAACTGATTAAAAAGTAATTTATCTACCGTGGCAGGAAGCCATGCTGTATTGGCGGACAGGAGTGAAAAGAATGGATGCTAACAATCAAGGGGAAATCTGCTTACTACCGCAGTTGGCCAACAAGCACAAACTCAAACTCTATCGCTGTTGCCTGGAAGAATTTCGACAGTTGGGCTACTGGGACAAATATGTGCAGCAAGTGCAAGACGAAGTTAACAGGCTCCAGGCCTTGGCGGAAGAGTAAACTGCACAGCACCAGGCAATAGGGCGATACAGTTCAAATTTAAATTGAAACATTCCGGAACAAGCTGCAATAGCAACGTAAAATTTCACCTTGGGTGATTTAGCCACTCAAAGACGCAAAGCCAACTTCAATTTGGCCAAGGATGCCGAAATATTTAAGGGAAAAAGATGAAACGCTTTGTTTTTTATTTTATTTTTGGTTATGCCTGTTATCTGAGTTGGGTTAAGCTCAGTGGTAATGAACCGCAACAGCTGACCGAAATTCACCAGGACACCCTAAGCAACAGTATCCGCGAAACGGCTCAAACCTCGCCGCGCTATGCCAGTAAGCCTGTAGAGATGGACACTGGTTTCCACTGCGATGGGCGCCGATATTGCAGCCAGATGACCTCCAGGGCCGAAGCCGAATACTTCAACCGTTACTGCCCCAACACCAAGATGGACGGCGACAATGATGGCCGTCCCTGTGAAAACGACAGTCGCTGGTGAGTCACGCTATTTCTCAAGCAGCGGCTATAGTTCACTCACAACCAGACAACTGCCAACAGTTGCGGCCATGTTTCTTGCCTTGATAGAGCGCTTTATCAGCCAAGGCTATCATACTGGAAAGCTCATCGTCATATCCTACCTCGACTGCGCCTATCGTCAGAGTTAGAGAAAGACAGATCCCCGAGGACAATTCAAAAGGTTGGTTCCGCAAACTGTCAAGGATAGATTCAGCACGAATAGTCACCTGCGCCGGATCATCCAACAGCAACATCATTAAGAACTCTTCCCCACCGTAACGAAACAGATTTTCCCGGCTATTCAACTGTTTCAACAACCTCTCAACCAATTGTTGCAACACCTGATCGCCGACACTATGACCATACTTGTCGTTGACGGATTTAAAATGATCCAGATCCAACATCAAGAGATAAAGCACACCACCATAGGCCTGAGTTGCACGCTTCATCTGCAGAAAGACTCTGGGAAGCAGATGCCGCATAGCCAAACCTGTCAGGGGATCTTTAATGCTCTGTAAAATAATCAGCTCTGTCTTGAAGTGACTGAGCAAGCTCATCAATTTATCTTGCTGTTGATCAAAACCATCCAAAATCTCAGCCTGGATGCAGCCGCGGCTCAATACCACGGTTTTGGCATAATTCTGTAATTCCCGGTAACAGCTTTCCAGCTGTCTAAAACTATCGGCATCGACTGTAAGTAACTGTGCCTTGTTGGTCAGCAACCACTCCCCCAACTGACCATCACAGGCTAAAGTATCCGCCTGAATGACTTCGGGGGTCACTCCACCGAGTATCACATAACGATACAGACGCCGGGTCCAATTTAGATGCCCTAGAATAACAGCCTCCAAACCATGAATAAGACCACAAGCATCGGGATTCAATTTAAGCATCCTGAAAAGCCTCATCAATTCTGTTGAGCTTAGCTTGGCAAAAATTGCTGAAATTAATATTAAACATGAAACATCAATTAAAACATATGTATCAAATAGTTAAGGAAGAAACATGCTCATTGTCACATCAAAATCCAGCCCAGGTCTAAGCATCAACACTTAAGTGACAAGCACAGCTTGGTGTTACTGATACAAAAAAGTTTCATCCGTGAGCGGATTTGGTGACCAAACACACGATATCTCAAGGTTTAAAAATCTGGCCGAGGTCCATGTGCGGTGAAACATGCGCCCAGAGCCGCTATCGCCTCACGAATTTTAGGAGCTTGCCCCTCACGCCCAGCGGTCAAGGCATAGACGCTGTACCCCGGCAGTTGCCAGTCAGGCAACAAAGTTAACAGTAAACCCTGCTGCAAAAACTGCCGCACTTCAGGCTCCGGCAAGGCCGCATAACCCAAACCATCCAGAGTAAAGCGGATCAGACTCTGCATATTGTTGACGGCCAGGCGCCCTGGCGCCAGAGACAGCTGCTCACCACTGACGGTATGACTCAACATACTGTCTTGCACCATACTCCCCTTATGACACAGACGCTCCCAGTCCTGCAGTTCACCGGGATAGCTTGGCATTGAGTTCCCTCGCCGACGCAGAAAGTCCGGTGCCACGCACAAGAGCATCTGCCAATCGGCCAGATGATGCGCCACCAGCGCCGAATCGGCCAAAGGTCCGATACAAATGGCCAGATCTATGCCACTCCCCACCAGATCCACAGTTTCATCCTGCAGCTGCAGCGACAATTGAATGCCGGGATGCGCTTCCAACAGACGCCTTAGCGGCTCACTGAGAAGCCCTCCACCAAAGCCCACAGGGGCGGCTATCCGCAACTCACCGGCCGGACCGTCCTTCAAACGACTCAACTGTAGTTCTGTCTCATCGGCAAGAGCAATCATCTGCACGCAGCTCTGGTAAAAGAGTTTGCCAGCCTCGGTAGGCGTCAACGCCCTGGTGCTGCGGTTAAGTAGCCCAAGCCCAAGTTGCTGCTCCAGCTTGAATATCTGCTGGCTAACGGCAGATGTACTCATGCATAACTGCCTGGCGGCGGCATTCATGGTGCCCTTCTCAACTGTAGTGGCAAATACCAGCATCGCCTTGACCATCTGCCTATTCATCTTTCAGCCCCATTAAACAGCAAAAAATCTCAGTTTCGGCAGTCGCTATAAAGCAATCCTTAACTGTGTTTTCAGAAAAATGCGCTTGAGAGGATTGTATCATCGGCGTAAATTCTCGCCATTGAAAATCATTCTCATTTACATAGTTTGCATTTATCATTCAGGAGTCCAAAACCTATGCCTTTATGTCGAATCAGCCCACTGGCCAGCGCCATTGCCGCACTCTTACTCATACCTGCGGCTCAGGCCGATGAAGCGCCCCAAGACATGGAAGTCATAGTGGTCACAGCCTCCGGCTACGAGCAACAACTCAAGGATGCTCCCGCCTCTATCAGCGTGCTTACCCGAGAACAGCTGGATAGCCGTTTCTACCGCGATATTACCGATGCCATGCTGGATGTGCCCGGCGTCGTGGTTACCGGCGGCAGCGATCGCCGTGACATTAGCCTAAGGGGTATGGGAAGCCAATACACACTGATCCTGGTGGACGGCATGCGCCAATCATCCCGGGAGACTCGTACCAATAGCGATGGTCCGGGAGTCGAAGGCGCCTGGACTCCGCCATTGTCGGCAATAGATAGAATCGAAGTGGTGCGCGGCCCTATGTCATCCCTGTATGGTTCTGATGCCATAGGCGGGGTGATCAATATCATCACCCGCAAGGTTCCGGAAAACTGGCAAGGCGAACTCAGGCTGGACAGCACAGTTCAGGAACGCAGCGAATCCGGCAATATCTATCAGGGTAACTTCTTTGTCAGCGGGGCCCTGATCCCGGACTGGCTAGGTCTACAACTCTATGGACAATACACCAAGCGAGAAGAAGACCAGATCACCGGCGGTTACCGCGGCCGAGATGCCAACAATCTCAGCGCCCGTTTCTCGCTGACTCCGAGTGACGACCACGACATCATCTTGGAGGTCAGCAGTGCCATTCAAGAATTGGACAGCACTCTTGGCAAAACAGTCGCCCCTCTCGCTCCCGGCAAACCCTGCGGCCGTTTTGGCTGCCCGGCGTCCTCCACCACAGAATATGAAAGCCGCAAGTATTCCTTGGCACACACGGGCCGCTGGGAAATAGGTACGAGTAACACCTGGGTCAAATATGAAGAGTTTGAAAACAAAAGCCGGGCAATGACCATCAAAAACACTGATGCCCAGACCAGTCTGATCACCGGCTTTGGAGATAGTCATACCACCACCTTTGGAGCTGCCTTCAATTACCAGGATCTCAGTGATAAAACAGGTAATCAGGTAGGTGACCGTAGCGACATCAGCAGACGCCAATGGTCGGTATTTGCCGAAAACGAATGGCGCATGAGCGACACCTTTGCCCTGACGGCCGGTTTACGCATGGATGATGACGAAAACTTTGGCGAGCACTTCAGCCCCCGTATCTATGGAGTCTGGAACCTGACTGACAGCACAACGCTCAAAGGTGGTGTTTCCACCGGCTTCAGGGCGCCAAGCCTGAGACAAACAGTGCCGGATTGGGGCCAGGTCAGCCGCGGTGGCAATATGTACGGTAACCCGGATCTAAAACCCGAGACCTCAATCAACTACGAGCTGGGGCTGCACACCGGCTTCGGCGAGAATATCACCACGGCCATGACAGTCTTCTATAACGAGTTTGAAGACAAAATTACCCGAGTACCCTGCCCCGAGAGTCAGTGTACCGATGGTCCGAACCGGTTTGGCTCGGATCCCACCACTTATGTGAATGTGGATGAGGCGGTAACCCAAGGGTTCGAGTTGGATTTCAGCTATGACATCAATGATGACATCCAACTTTCGGCCAACTACACCTACACAGACTCAGAGCAAAAAACGGGTCGCTATCAGGGCAGCCCCCTGAATAAACTGCCCAAGCACTTGCTGCAAACCTCCCTTAACTGGCAAATCAACGACAGTTGGGGCAGTTGGGCCAGGGTGCACTACCGAGGTGAAGAAAGCCAGCCAACTACGGGCCCCTCTTCATCAACTCTGGTAGCCCCCTCTTACACACTGCTGGATATAGGTGCCAACCTGCAACTGATGGAAAACCTCAAACTCAGCGCCGGTATCTATAATCTACTGGACAAAGAGATTACCCAGGAAGAATACGGCTATATCGAAGACGGCCGTCGCTATTGGATGGGAATGACCTGGAGTTTCTAACGAAGGAAATCTTATGCCGTTTTTATAAGCCGGAACAGTTCTGGGATAGACTGGCGCCATTCAACTCTCTCACTCCAAAGACCGCGCGCTGCCGCGGTCTTTTATTAGCTGTTGCAAAAACATCATGACAGCGTTTACTGTGTCCACGCCAACTTCCCAAGGTTAAGGAAAACAATGAAACTGATACTGATCATTATCGCGTTTGTGGCCTTCTTTATTGCCCTGAAAAAGTGGCAACGAGCCCAGGCGGTAAAAAGTGGCGACCCGGATGCCATGGCCAATGAAGGCTTGAGACTGATTGGCAGAAATAGCGTCGATGAAGGCATAGCGCTGCTGGAACAGGCCGCCAATAAAGATCATCCCGCCGCCGCCCAAATGCTCTATGAGTTCTATACCCGTCCCGAGCTGGAGATGGTCCCCAATGATGCCGACAAGGCGATGCACTGGGCCGCTAAGGCCTCGTCATTGGACAATGAATTTGCCAAGCTCCATGACCTGATGCTGGAGCTGAACCAACACCCTGCTTTTGGTGACAATATTCAGCTGCTGGAGCAAAACTTACTCCCCAGAGCCGAAGCCGGTGATATTGAGAGCCAAAGCCAACTGGGACGGGTCTATGCCCGTAACCCGATACTCGATAAAGATGGCAGCAAGGCGATAAAATGGCTCGAGTTGGCCGCTGCCAAAGATGATCCCGAGGCCTGCTTTCATCTGGGAAAATTACTGCAGGAACCCAGACAAGGTGAAGCCGATATGCAGCAAGCGAGATTCTGGCTCACCAAGGGGCACCAGCTCGGTGAAACGGCCAGCGGCGGTCATCTGGCGGAAATGATGTTGCAAGGCCAAGGTGGCCCGGTGGATAAACGCCAGGCCGAACGACTCTTGATTGAGCAGGCAAAAGACAGCAGTTACTCGCAACTGACATTAGGGCAGCGCTACCTGAACGGTGACCAATTACCCCAAGATCTGCACAAGGCCAGAGAATGGTTGGAAAAGGCCGCAGCCGATGAAGAAAACAGCGTGGCTGCCACTATTTGGGCCGGCTTCCTACTCGAACACTCCCACGACAGTCAGGATCATCTGCGTGCCAAGGCAATACTTGAACCCCTGGCGCAAGCTTGGGATCTGGGTGCCCACTTTCAGCTCGGCAAACTCTATCAACAAGGGCTGGGCATCAATCGCCAACTGCCGCTGGCACTGATGCATTTCGAGTTTGCCGCCATGGCTGAAGAAGCCGAGTATATCGCCGCCAAAGAGACTCTGACGGCGCGTCTGAGCCAATCGGAAAAGCAGCAAGCCCAAGCTCTCAAACAGGAATATTTGACCCTGCACCCCATAGATAACCTGGCCCAGGCCAGATTGGACCTGCTCAAGGGCCAAGCTCTACTGTATGCGGATGAGCAAGAATACCAGGAGCTGCAACAAGCGCTGCACTGGCTGGAAAAGGCCGCCTTCGGCGGAGAAACTCTGGCCTATGAAGAGCTGTATGAAACCTGCCTCAAGCTGGATAAACGGGTAGATGCCGCCGTATGGCTGTATCTGGAACTGGCAGAACATAACCAGTTTGGTTTTCAGGGGAATCTAGTGCTGCAGCAACAGGAACTGCTGCAAAGCTTTACCGAGGCCGAAACTGCCTGGTATGAGCAGCGTCTCGAAGAGATTCAGGCGCAACTGCCGCAAAACAACCCCGCGGCCGCTTAAAGCCTGTTTATATGTTAAACCTTGAAGATACAGACCCAGGCCAAGGCTTGGGTCTGTTGTTTCTGAGAAGATTGGCAAAATCGCTAACCCAAAGGTTCAACCTTTATTCTTGATGGTCCAGTAGGCCGCGTTGACACCATCTTCACGAAATTCAATATCCACCGGGTACTCACGCTCACAACCTTCTACTATCCAGCGTTCATGCCAGTAGCGCTCACCGACTTCGCCTTTGGGCATCGCCAGCACAAAGGCAAAAAACTGCTCCGGCACCTCGCAGCCGCGGCGAGCCACTTCGGCGGCCACGCCCGGCATAGCATCCTTGAGCAGAGTTTCATTAGCTAAAGTGCCTTGCTGAACTATCTCCTCAGAGAAGTATTCCCCTCCGGCAGCGGCTACCGGCAGTGACACCAGCAAGCCACACAAGATCCCAATCCATTTCATCTGCTTTCCTCCCTGATAGTTTCAGTATCAATATTAGCCCGTCATCCCGCCACAGGCTCAACCAGCCTAGTAGAAGATGGGTCTGCTTTAGGTCGCCGGAGTGTGAACAAAGCTGTAGTTTCATGTAAAACAATGCCTTAAGCTTTAATGTCTTTGGATTTATGCACCGAGGCTAAATAACGTTAAGGAATCCATAACAGCGGCCTTCCCTATCCGCTACTACTCTCAGCTTGCCAGACCTCAGAGGCTTGGCTAGACTGCCGCATCGGCGACGATTGTTGGCAATATCTCTATTCTATAAACCGGGCGATGTAATGAAAGCAAAGCAGTATCAGGGCTTTACCCTAATTGAACTTGTAGTGGTGATTATTATCCTCGGGATCCTGGCAGTAGTGGCCGCGCCCAAGTTTCTCAATCTGCGCGACGACGCCACAGAGCAAGTGTTCAGGGGCCAGTATGCCGCCTTTGAATCTGCGGTGAAACTCTATCACAGTGGCTATTTGGCCAAGGGAGAACAGGGCGCCATCGACAATCTGGCCAGCTTTGGTGATGGCAGTGTTGATTCCAGTGTCAACGGCTGGCCCTATGCCACCGCTGGCAAAGACACCCATATTTTCGACGCCTGCGAACAGTTGTGGCATGGCCTCACAGATACCGACCTCAGCATAGCCTATGTAGAAGATGCCAATCTGCCTACAACCACTGTCGACGTGGCCTATACCTATAAACAAACGCCCAATACCTGTATCTACCGCTCAGTGTATTTTATCCAGCAAAATGAAGAGACACTGATCATGGAATATCTGCCGGATACTGGTGAAGTCTCGGTTCGCAAAACCTTTTGGAGTCAGCCTTAAAGCCTGGCTGTTTCCCCCGGACTCTGATCGAAGTAACGCTTGAACTCCCGGCTGAATTGAGCCGGGCTTTCATAGCCCACTTCCAGTGCCACTTCCTTCACCTTGAGGCGCTGTCTTTGCAGTAGCTCTTTGGCCTTATTAAGGCGGATCTTCTTCAAGTACTGAATGGGCGATGAGGCCGTAACCTCCTTGAAACAGCGATGAAATGCCGAGGGACTCATGTTAACCAACTCGGCCAACTGCTCTACCTCCACACTTTCACGATAGTTCTGATGCAGATATTTGAGCGCCTTCTCTACCCGGGATAAACGGGTATGACTGAGCGCCAGCGCATATAAAGGCGCCGCATTGTCGGAAGCCAATACCCGAAACAGCAACTCTTGCACCATGGCCTTACCCAAGACCTCGGCTTCCAACGGCGACTGCAGAGCCAGCAGCAAACGCTCGACACAGCAGAGCATGTCTTCACTGTTGGCGGCAACAAAGAAGCCGCTCTGACGAGCATCATCGAGATCCTTGGGCACCTTATGGTGTTGATCCATCATGCGGATCAACTGGTTCAGTTGCTGCAGATCTATATCCACCATGAGTACCAATACCGGTTCTTCCTCGGAAGCAAAGGTTTCACACTCCACCGGCATAGGTACTGTCATCACCAAGGTGTTCTGCGGATCATAGTCATAGATCTTATCTTCGAGATAGACACGTTTACGCCCCTGGCCGACTATCATGATCCCTTGGGAATAACACATGGGGCCACGGCTGCCATAGGCCGAACTGCGAAACAGATGCACCCCTGGCAGGCTGGTGCTGTTGACCCCTTCATCCACCGCCAGGGCCGCCATTAAGGCTGCAATATCACTCATAACACTCTCCAATCATCAGGGTTTGGATACTAGCACCATCACAGAAAAAAGCATCAAAATAGCCAAATTCAAGCCACTATCAACCAAACTAGGCAGGAATAGGCATAAATGTTCCAGCAATGTGTATTTCAATCCAAGCTGAGAGGACTAAGATGGCAACCATAGTTTTCGGCTGTAGAAGAGAGAAATATCATGCTCAATTTCGACTATCGCAACCCTACCCACATAGTATTTGGTAAAGACAGACTGGCAGAATTGGATCAACTGATACCGGCCAATGCCAGAGTGCTGGTGACTTACGGCGGTGGCAGTGTCAAACGCTTCGGCACCCTGGACAAGGTCATAACCGCGCTGGGCGACCGCGTTGTGTTTGAATTCGGTGGCATTGAAGCCAACCCCAAATATGACACCCTGGCCAGGGCTGCCGAACTGGCGCGGCGCGAATCCATCGACTTTCTGTTGGCCGTTGGTGGCGGTTCAGTGATGGACGGCACCAAGTTTATTGCCCTGGCGGCAAAATTCGATGGCGACAGCAGCAGCTTGCTGCATCACGGTTTCAACCCGGTTCCTGTCACAGAGGTACTGCCTGTCGCTACAGTGGCGACACTGCCGGCTACAGGCTCAGAAATGAATGCTTTTGCAGTGGTCAGCCATCAGGGTGGCAAGTTTCCCGTGACTCATCCGCAGAGTTTCCCGGTATTCTCTGTGCTGGATCCCAGCCTGACCTTCAGTTTGCCGAAGATCCAGGTCGCCAACGGCGTAGTCGACTCTTTCGTGCACGTGGTCGAGCAATACGTCACCTTCCCCGTGGATGCCAGAGTTCAGGACAGAATGGCCGAGGGCATACTGAAGACCCTGATTGAAGTAGGCCCTGTCACTGTGGCCGAGCCGGAGAACTATGATGCCCGCGCCAACCTGGTGTGGAGTGCCACCTCGGCGCTCAACGGCATGATAGGCAGCGGCGTACCGGCAGACTGGACCACTCATATGATAGGCCACGAGCTGACCGCCATGTTCGGCATAGATCATGCGCAAACGCTGGCCGTAGTCCTGCCCTCTGTATGGCGGGTGCGCAAGGAACAGAAACGCGCCAAGCTGCTGCAATATGCCGAGCGGGTTTGGGATATCACTTCGGGTGATGAAGACAGCCGTATCGAGCAAGCTATTGCAGCCACTCAGGCCTTCTTTGAACAGGTTGGCCTCAAGACTCGCCTGCGCGACTATGATGTGCCGCAAGAGCGTATCGCCGACGTTGTTGCCGCACTGGAAGCTCACGGCATGACTGCCTTGTCTGAAACCGGCGATCTTGGTCTGGACAGCAGCCGTGAAATCCTTGAGCTTGCCTGGTAATTCGACCGACCGATAAGACTGAACTTTGAGTCAGTGAATTAACCCACTCAGCTAAATCAAAAATCAGCAAAAGGTGCGAGAAATACCGAGGTTATCCAGGTACAAAACGTCTGGATAATACTTTAAACGCCCGTCAAGAAAGCAGAATGCCGTTCACTTGGGGTGAACGGCATTCATTAGCAATCAAAACAACACACTAAATAAGTTATGTTATACGTCCATACAAGCCTTAAGCTTGTTCATGGCGTTTTTCTCCAACTGGCGGATCCGCTCGGCAGACACCTGATAGGTATCGGCCAATTCCTGCAGTGTGGTCTTTTCATCGTCCAACCAACGGGCCCGCAGAATATGCTGGCTGCGCTCATCCAAGGTCTTGATGGCAGACAACAGCTTGTTCTGGGCGTTGGATTCCCAGTTGTCATTTTCTACCTGGGCGGCCAAGTCGGAAGAATGATCTTCCAGATAAAGCGCCGGGGCAAAGTCATGATCATCATCGTGATCATTGGTCAGGTCGAAGGCCGGATCCTGCGCCGCCATACGCGACTCCATCTCGGTCACATCCTGTTTGGATACACCAAGATTCTCCGCCACCATAGTGACCTCTTCATCGCTGAACCAACCCAGACGTTTCTTGGCCTTACGCAGGTTGAAGAATAACTTACGCTGTGCCTTGGTGGTGGCGACTTTGACTATGCGCCAGTTCTTCAGCACATATTCATGAATTTCAGCCTTGATCCAGTGCACGGCAAAAGACACCAAACGCACACCCACATCAGGGTCGAAACGCTTGACCGCCTTCATCAGGCCTATGTTGCCTTCCTGGATCAGGTCTGCCTGTGGCAGACCATAACCCGCATAGCCGCGGGCAATATGCACCACAAAACGTAAGTGCGACATAATCAGTTGCTTAGCCGCCTGCAGATCACCGGTTTCCTGCAAACGCTTCGCCAGCTCATACTCCTGCTCGGCGTCCAGCATGGTCATGCTGTTTACCGAATGGATATAGGCCTCGAGACTGCTGCTCCCCTGGGGAACCATCAGTGCCATTGATTGCGTTTGATCAGTCATTCACGCTCCTGTTTCTTACTGCTTTGATGCTCATTTCGGGTCGAAAAAAACGCTGATGAGCCGATGCACTATCGGTCAATTGACATATATTGTCAACGCCGTATCCAACATCCGGGATTATTTTTACCCCGAAAATAGGACAATGCAAGTGAAGATAAGTTCATTTTTACCTCAATGAGGCTCTATGGCTCGCAGGTGTTGACGCACCGACAGGAAAGACCCCAACCAACCTAAAAATGAGGCCAGTGCCATCATTTGCAGCAGCTCAACAAAGGTCAGAGACTGCATCTCGAGTTGGCTGCCATATAGGCCCAAAAGCGAGGCCAGCGCCCCATCCAGATACCAGACCAAGAGGTTGATTATCACCCAGGCGAGCATGCCGCCGATAACACCATACCAGATGCCGGTATAGAGAAATGGCCGCTGAATAAAGGCTTCGGTGGCCCCGACCAGCTTCATGACCTCAATTTCACTGCGCCGATTCATGATAGCCAGGCGAATAGTGTTGCCTATGACCAGCACCACTGCCAGGATAAGCAGCGCCGCCAACGCCAGCACGGTACGTTCCAGCAAGCGCACCAGCGCCTGTAAGCGCTCCAGCCACTCGATATCCAGACGGCCAAAGCTCACTTCAGGCTCACGCTCCAGCTTAGTCAAAAGCTCTCTGGCGCCTGCGGGGCTGGAATACTTTTCAGTGGGGATCACGCTGATCACCGCCGGCAAAGGGTTGCTTTCCAGATAGGAAAGCGCCTCGCCGAAACCTGACAGCTGTTGAAACTCCGCCAGTGCCTCGTCACGATTGATATAGTCGACCGTGTCGATTTCCGGGTAGACCTTAATCCGCGCCAGCAGGCTCTGAATACTCTGCTCTGAGCGGTTCCCCTCAATAAACAAGGAGATCTGTGCCGCACTGTTCCAGGATTGGGTAATGGTTTCGGCATTTTTTACCAGCACCTGCAAGGCGGCCGGCAAACTCAGACTGACGCCCAGTACAGCCATGGTCATCAGCGATGAGATAGGGTTACGCCACAACTCACCCATGCTGGCCATGGCATGCTGTATATGGCGGATAAAAAACATCACTATCCGGCCGGAAAGCGGGAGTTTACTGCGGGTCAATGAAGGCTGGGCAGACATAGCTTATTCCTTAGCGCTCATGGGGCTGGTCCCCAGTTCTTCACCACCTATCATCCGTCCCTGCTTCAGGGTCAGGGTGCGGTACTTCATTCTGGCGATAAGACCGAGATCATGGGTGGCAATCAACACGCTGGTGCCCGCATCATTGAAGGTTTCAAACAGCCTGAGAATATCCATGGACAGCTTGGGGTCCAGGTTACCCGTAGGCTCATCGGCCAACAATAGAGGGGGTTTGTTGACTATCGCCCTGGCAATGCCTACCCGCTGCTGCTCACCGCCCGAAAGCATGATGGGATTATGGCGCTCTTTACCATAGAGCCCCACCATATCCAGAGCACCGGCGACCCGCTTGCGGATCTCCCCCAGGGTAAAACCTTCGATAACCAAGGGCAGCGCCACATTGTCAAACACGCTGCGGTCCATCAATAGATGGTGGCTTTGGAAGATCATCCCGATATCGCGGCGCAGATAAGGCACATGGCCGCGCTTGATACCGGCGATATCATGACCGTTGATCCATACCCGGCCGGCACTGGCGCGCTCGATAACAGTGATCAATTTGAGCAAGGTACTCTTACCGGCTCCGGAATGTCCGGTAAGAAAGGCCATTTCGCCCCGCTGAAGATGAAAACTCACATCAGACAGTGCCTTTTGGCCCCCGGCGTAAATTTTGCTGACCTGCTCAAATCGAATCATATATCAGTTATCCGCCTTCTCCTGACTGAACAGGGCTTCGATAAAGTCTTTGGCATTGAAGGTACGCAGATCGTCTATCTGCTCTCCCACGCCTATGTAACGAATAGGAATACCAAATTTATCGGCAATGGCAAAGATAACTCCGCCTTTGGCTGTGCCATCCAGCTTACTGATACTGATACCGGTAACCCCGACCGCTTCCTGGAACAGTTGCGCCTGACTGATGGCATTCTGGCCCGTACAGGCATCCAGGGTCAGCATCACTTCATGGGGAGCGTCCGGATCCAGTTTCTTCATCACCCGAACCACTTTCTTCAGCTCGTCCATCAGATGGCTCTTGTTCTGCAAGCGACCTGCGGTATCGGCAATCAACACATCAACATTTCTGGCCTTGGCAGCCTGCAGGGCATCAAACAACACAGAAGCGCTATCAGCACCTGTATGCTGGGCAATCACAGGAATATCATTGCGCTGGCCCCAAACCTGCAACTGCTCAACTGCAGCGGCGCGGAAAGTATCACCGGCAGCCAGCATGACAGACTTGCCTTCGCGCTGATACTGTTTGGCCAACTTGCCTATCGTAGTAGTCTTGCCAACGCCGTTGACACCCACCATTAAAATAACGAAAGGCCCGGCAGCATTGTCCGGCACCAGAGGCGCACTCACAGGCTCCAGCGTCGCCAGCATCTCCTGCTGCAGCAATTCATATAAGGCTTCGGCATCCTTGAGCTGCTTGCGTGAAGCATGATCTGTCAGGCTGGAGATCAACCGACTGGTGGTTTCTACCCCAACGTCGGCAATAAGCAGTTGCTCTTCCAGCTCTTCAAACAGGTCATCATCAATCTTTTTACCACGAAACAGGCCGATAAAACCGCTACCGATATTTTCGCTGGTGCGCATCAGCCCCCGCTTGAGGCGGGCAAAGAAGCCCTCTTTAGCAGGTTTTGCCTGTGGCTCAGGTTGAGCTTGTTCCTCGGCAACCTGTTCAGCTTGTGCTTTTTCAGCGGCCAAACGTTCAGCTTCTGCCTGCTCGGCCTGGGCCTTTTCAGCGGCCAGACGCTCAGCTTCGGCTTGCTCTGCCTGGGCCTTTTCAGCGGCAATACGCTCGGCTTCTGCCTGCTCGGCTTGGGCCTTTTCAGCCGCCAGACGTTCGGCTTCGGCCTGCTCGGCCTGGGCCTTTTCAGCGGCCAGACGCTCGGCTTCTGCCTGCTCGGCCTGGGCCTTTTCAGCCGCCAGACGCTCAGCTTCGGCCTGCTCGGCCTGGGCCTTTTCAGCCGCCAGACGCTCGGCTTCGGCCTGCTCGGCCTGGGCCTTTTCAGCCGCCAGACGTTCGGCTTCGGCTTGTTCGGCCTGCGCTTTTTCAACCGCAATACGCTCGGCTTCGGCCTGCTCTGCCTGTGCCTTTTCAGCAGCAATACGCTCGGCTTCTGCCTGTTCTGCCTGCGCTTTTTCAGCCGCCAGACGCTCGGCTTCGGCTTGTTCGGCCTGCGCTTTTTCAACCGCAATACGCTCGGCTTCGGCTTGCTCGGCTTGCGCTTTTTCAGCAGCCAGACGCTCAGCTTCGGCTTGTTCGGCCTGGGCTTTTTCAGCGGCCAGACGCTCGGCTTCTGCCTGCTCGGCCTGAGCCTTTTCAACCGCAATACGCTCGGCTTCTGCCTGCTCGGCCTGCGCTTTTTCAGCCGCCAGACGCTCAGCTTCGGCTTGTTCGGCCTGGGCTTTTTCAGCAGCTAAACGTTCGGCCTCTGCCGCGGCTTCTGCAGCCTGTTGTTCGGCGAGTTTGGCCGCCTGTTCGGCTTCGTCGTTGCGTTTGTCTTTACGAAACCAGGAAAAAAAACCTTTCTTTGCCATCAGTGCTACCAGTGCTCAACATCGTGGGGGATCTTCAGGAGCCGGGCTCCCGCTTGAGGTCGCAACTATTTCCCTGGAGCAGCGGGGCCTGTTACTGGCATTCCCGAGCGATAAAGGGCTTTAGCTTCATCTCACCTTTTCGGCTGAGTTTGTTATAAAATAGCGACGCTTTTAAGGTGGCATAGTCTACCACTTTCTTTCTTCAGGCAAAATCACGGGGGCAAGATGGCCAAAAATAGACCGGGCAGCGGTCAGGTTCGTATTATCGCAGGCCAATGGCGCTCGAGAAAATTACCCATCCAGGATCTGGAAGGCCTGAGGCCAACCACAGACAGGGTGCGGGAAACCCTTTTTAACTGGCTGGCAGGTGAACTCAGTGGCAGCTCGGTATTGGACTGTTTCGGTGGCAGTGGCGCTCTGGCATTGGAAGCCCTGTCCCGCTATGCCGCTTTTGCCAGAGTCTATGAACTGCAAAAAACTGCGGCTCAGCAACTGCAGCAGAATCTGCAAACCCTAAAATGCGATAGTGCCGAGGTCATTAACGGCGATGTATTGGCCGGTTTGGCGCGCCCTGCCGATCGCCGTTTCGATATCGTGTTTATCGATCCCCCTTTTCGCAAGGGGCTGGCCGAGCAAACCCTAACCCTGCTGGCCCGGCATCAATGGCTCAACCCAGGCGCCCTTATCTATCTCGAAGTGGAATCTGAATTGCAGCAGTTGCCGATACCGGCTGACTGGGAGGCATTGAAAGAGAAGCAGGCCGGCCAGGTCAGCTACCGCCTGTATCGCGTCCCGGAAGGAGCAGAGTCATGAAAGCCGTATTAGTGTTGGGAAAACTGGCGACCCTATTAGCCTGGGTGTTGATGTTTTTCAACCTGTTCAGCCCGTTTGAAGGCAATATCGGCGTGATACTCACCATACTTCTCGGGGTAACCGCCATGATGCATGGGCTGCAGGTGCTGATATTCCACACGATATTTTGTCAGTTGTTGCCGCTCAAGGCTAAAGACTATCTCAACGCCTTTCTATTCGGGGTGTTTGCCTTGCTGGATTACCGCCAGCGAGCGCTGAGTAAACTAGCTACAGAAACCTCGGCAAATAATCAGGATTGAGGCGGCAAAGGCGCCTCTTTACCCTTGGTCAATATTTCCAGAATTTGCTGCAAATGCTGGCTAAGGGCTTCAGCCTCGGCTGCCGCAAATCTTTGCTTGAGGGATGCATCAAGTTGAGTCGCCAGCTCAGCCTTCACAGCAGAGAGAGCCGGTTGGTTCTCTTCAACCTGTAACTTGGCAACGCTGAGAGCCAACAACTTGAGCTCAGGCAACAACTCTATTTGCTTCAATGGTGCCAATAAACCTGGGTCGTCATCACTGAGTTGTTGATCCAAAGTCACCAGCAGTTGGTCGACCCGCGCCAAAGTCTGCTCCCCACGCTGATACAGAGGGGTTATGGCAACCTCATTGGCAAAATCAGTGAGTTGATAAAGCGTCACGCTCAGAGTCAGCACGATTAAGAACAGCGGCAGTGACAACCCGAACACCAGACCGACCCAAAAGTTATTGATACCGGATAAAAAGGCTCGCATTGCTCCTCCGCTGTCGGCAACAAGGCCATCCAATGGATGGCCCGGGTTCACAGGAATTTGATTGCCAAGGGATACTTATATTCCACGCCTTCACTGGCCTTGACCGCTGCGACTATGGTCACCACCACATCAAAAATTGCCAGCACGGCCACCAGCACCAAACCTATGCCAACAAAGATCAGGATCAGGCTGATGATGGTGTAAATGATCATACTGATTTTGAAGTTCAGGCAATTACGGCCGCAAACATCGACAAATTCAAACTCTTCCCGTTTCATCAACCAAACGATCAACGGCCCCAAGATAGTGCCCAAAGGGATCAGGTAACCGGCAAAACTCGCCAGGTGCACCAACATTCCCATGTCTCTTTCCTGCTTTTCCATGTTGTTTCCTAACTTTTTTCAGTTCAAAGCCAAACTATCCGGGCCATAGAGGCGCATCTGCCAGTCTTCTATGCTGCCCCGCTCCAGTCGGCGCTGCAAGCTGCCTACCCAGCTGGCCGCCAAACCTTCACAGCTGAGCAGCCTGTCATAGGCGGCCGCATCAAATTCGGGGCGAAAATACAGCGTCATCGCCTCGGCAACACTGATATCGGTACGCCTTTGTTTCAATATCAGAGCATCCTGACAGCTTATGATGCCAGGCTTAAGCACCCGATAGAACCAACCTGACATACCCGTTTGCTGCATGGCAAGGGCAAAGTCCCGCTGGCCATATTGGTGATTGAGCTTAAAGCAGGGGGAACGCGGTTGGGTGACCTGCAGCTCAACTTCGCCAAAGCTGAGGATATCGCCGATATGAATATCCGCCTCGGTCAAGCCAACACTGCTGATGTTTTCTCCCATGGCCGGTGCATCCTGCCCCGCGGTTATCAGCCCCATGCGCCGGTAATGGCCATAGTGCTCGCGAGGAAAATGATGCAGCACCCTATCCGGGCCACCATGATGTTTGGGATCCGCCTGGGCATCACCCGCAACCCTGTCGCCAAAGACCTCCAGTGTCGCCATCCGAGACTTGTTATCTATCCCGCTTGCCAGCTTGTCCCTGAATGTCAGTTTATCACCGGCATACAGCCCAGAAATCTTGTCAATCAAACACTTGGTCACGTTACGTCTCCCTTAGAGTGCCAAAGCCAAATCATACTCCAAGCTTACGGGACAGATCACGGACATTTCCATACAAAGCGACGCTATTGTATGGCCGTGGCGCCGAGGACAATGCCTGGGATTTCTTATATATTCAGGAGAAGTAGTATGAAAGCATTCAGATTCAGCGCCCTGGCCCTCGCTGGGGCTGCAGTAAGCAGTGCCGCCTTGGCAGATAACACTGACGTTTATATCCGTAATGGCCAGATTTACAGCCATGAAAACAGTTTCTTTGTCTCTGCCGGTGCCTATCAGGGCAGCGAACTCTATCAAGGCGTCGATTCCAAGCTGCGTCCCTTTGGCAACCTGGGTTATAACGGCAAGGACTTCAACGCCTCACTGGCCAATATCAACTACCGCTTCTTCGGTAATGATAAAGATTTGTTCAACCTGAGTGTGTATCTGGGTAGTCCTGGTATTGCCTTGAAAGACTCAGACGCTGCAGCGCTTGGCGGCATCAATGAACGTAAGCTGAGTGGCGATCTGGGTATCAATCTGGATACCCAACTGGGATTCGGTACTCTGTCCACCTCGGTACAACATGACGTAACCAACAGATACAACGGCTTTATCGGCCAGGTCCGTTACGCCGTACCACTAAACCTGGGCTGGGGCACTGTCGTTCCCTACGCCGGCGTCAGCTACTTGAGCCGTGATTTTACCCAATACTACTTCGGAGTCAGCAAGGCTGAAGCCAATAAGCAGCATAAGGACTACCAACCGGGCAAAGCCTTCACCTATAACGCAGGTTACAAGCTGATTGTGCCTCTGAGTGAACATCTCGAACTCAGCCAAAGCAGCAACTTCAACTACCTGGATTCCGCCATTGCCGATTCGCCGATTGTCGATGGCAAACAGCAGTGGAACGCCAACCTGGCACTGACTTATTACTTTTGAATTTGAGATCATTGGATGAAATCGCTTAAAAACCTCTTGATTACCATAGGCTTATCTATAGTAGTCAGTGGCTGTGCGACCCATTATGACACCCAGAAATTTTCCTGGGATCTCGACAAAGACTTTACGAGAACTCAGGTGGACTCAAATACTTGGTGGAATAACTACGTTAACAACCATAACGACAAATACATAATGGCGGCACTCTGTCAGAAACACCGCTACTCCCAGTACTGCAAAGGTTAATTTATAGCGACCTATAACTTGGATTTTGGGCTGGTTATATTTTCAATACTGTCAACCGCATTACTGGATGTTCGTGGGTAAAGGGGTGACCAAGTCCCCCTTTATGCCAATTGAGCTGTCACTTATGTAACCGGAGTGATAATTTTGCTTTATCTAAACCCGCATGCTTACCGGCAGGAAATGGCAAACACTCGCATAACACTCGTGGAAGACGATAATAAGATCAGTGACCTTCTGACAGATTATCTCAGGAACCAACATTTCGATGTTGAACGAATAGATGAAGGCAGTCGCGCAGGACAACTTATCCTCGAACGTCAACCTGAACTGGTGATCCTGGATCTTATGTTGCCGGGGAGTGATGGTCTGAGTATTTGCCGTGAAATCCGCGCCCAATACCAAGGCAAGATACTGATCCTGACCGCCAGTGAGGACGACATGGATCAAGTGGCCGCACTGGAGATGGGCGCCGATGATTTTGTCAGTAAACCAATCCAACCCAGGGTACTCCTGGCCAGGATCCGCATGTTGCTAAGACGTCAGGAAAATGTGCCAACGGAAAGCAATCGCGAACGCCAGTTCGGAGAACTCTACCTGGATAATGCCCGCAAGTTTTGCGCCATCAGTCAGCTAGAAGTCAACCTCACCACTGCCGAATTTGACCTGCTATGGCTGCTGAGCTCACATCCGGATGAAATACTGTCGCGGGAGTATCTGGTCAAGGAAACCCGCGGCATAGAGTACGACGGAATAGACCGCAGCATAGATAACAAGGTAGTGATTTTAAGGAAGAAATTAGGTGACAACCCCAGCTTGCCGCGCAAGATAATCACGGTAAGAGGCAAGGGTTATCTATTTGTACCGGATAGGTGGTAATGAAACGGCTGTTTATCTTCTCCTACCTGGTGCTGGTGTTTCTGTTTTTCACCTGCTTCATTTTTGTCTTTCAACTGGACTTCTTTTCCTCCGATGAGTGGGAAGCCGACTATCAGGATCGCTCCTATATGTCTCTGAGCCAGTTGTTATCGGATATCTCGACGGCCGAGGGCGTTGCCAGTGCCGAGGCCTCGCTTGAACAGGTGCTCGGCAACCTGCACAAACAGCTGAGGGTCATCTCGCTGGACTCGGATGAGCTGTCGGCTGACGAAAAACAGCGCCTGAGAGAAAACCAGCGTTATATCAAAGATGTGGAAGAGGATATCTCCTACATCATGTTCCAGGGCTCAGACAAGGTGTATGCCATCAGCCGCGATGAGTCCGCGCCCTTCTGGCAGGAATACTACTTCAAAGAATCCATTGCTTTCTGGGTATTGTTTCCAGTACTGGCTTTTATCAACTTTGTGCTGCTCTACCTATTAGCCCGGCGCCTACGCCGCTTGGAGCGGGTCCACAGCGCCTTTGCCAATGGTGATTTCAAAGTTAGAGCCAAAACAGGTGTGTGGCACAAAGTGGGGCACCTGAACCAATCCTTCAATCAAATGGCTGACAAGATAGCCAAACTCATCGATAGCAACAAACAACTCACCAATGCCGTAGCCCACGAAGTGCGTACACCTATATTCAGGATCCGTTGCAATCTGGATATGCTGGACGATTCAGGCGTTCGCCCGGAGCAAATGCCCTATCTGGAAGGCATACATCAGGATCTGGATGAACTCGGCACCATGGTGGACGAATTGTTGCATTACGCCAAGATGGAGCGACGCCAGGCGCCATTACAATTGAGCTACCAATCATTGGATACCGCACTGCGGGAGTTGATCGCCCATCTGCAGTTTGAAACCGACATCGCCCTTGAACTCACCACGGCAGAACCACTAACGGCCATGATAGACCTGCGCCTCTGGCACAGGGCCGTCAGTAATATCATCCGCAACGGCTACCGTTATGCCCACCAAAAAGTCAGCATAAGAATTAGCGGCGACACAGATAGGATCTGGCTGCATATTGCCAACGATGGCCCAGGGATCCGGGATGAAGACAAGCAGCGCATTTTTGATCCCTTTGTTCGCATCGACAAATCACGGGATCGCGGCAGCGGCGGTCACGGCTTGGGACTGACCATCAGCGCCCAAATCATTCGCCAGCACGGTGGAGACATTGCCATCAGCGACAACCAAGACGGTGGCCCAAGCTTCGATATCTGGTTACCTAAACCGACAACAAGCTGCCAAAACAGATAAAAAAAGCCCCGTTAAGAAACGGGGCACCAGCAAATCAGTGGGGAATCAGCGAGTGAATCACCGCGCCATAAAGAAGACTCGCAATCGAGACTAAACCCATCACATGACAAGCTTGTGACTCTAATAAGACATTGGTATGAAAATAAAAAATGCCCGCGGCAGCGGTCAACTGCAACGGGCCAAGGGTGAAACCTTAATTGAAACTAAAGCTTAGTGATGCGCACACTGTTGCTCCTGATGCCAGGCATTAAAACGGCTCTGGGCCATGACCAGCAGCAGCACCATAGACAGGCTGCCCATCACCAAAGTCACTGCAAATGGCGCACTGAGGTCAGTTTGCTGCACCAAACCGGCCAGCAAAGAAGCGCCACTCATCTGAATGAAACCAAGCAAGGCCGCCGCAGTACCGGCGCGCTCGCCAAAGGCCGCCAACGCCATACTGGTTGCAGGCCCCAGCAGAAAGGCAAAGCCGACACACAGCAACATCATGGGCAACATAAAGCTCATGGCGGCAGCCATACCTTGCTGAGGACCATAGATCTGCAGCACAGGTTGTATCGCGGCAGAAGCCAGCAACAACCAGAGCGAAAACACAACGGTCGTGCGATTTCCAAGGCGTTTGGTGACCACTGGCGCGGCAAAACAGGCAATAATATTCACCAAGGCATTGAGGCCAAACAGGCCACTGAATGCCAGTTCTGACATACCCAGATGTTCAATCAGCCACACAGGAGCGTAAGACACATAGCTCAATATTGAGGCCATACCCGCCATGCAGCAGAAGGCATAAAACAGGAAGTGGCGTTCAGCCAATACAGGCTGATAGCGGCCCCAACGGTACAGCGGCCCACTGCTGACGGTATTCTGCGGCCGGGTTTCTGGAAAACGCAGGCTCACCAGCAGCAGGATCACCAAGCCGTAAACAGCCATCAGTCCAAAGGTAGAGCGCCAACCGAATTGCATCGCCATCACGCCGCCAAGCGTTGGTGCCAATGCTGGGATGACGCAAATCGCACCGTTGAGATAGCTGTAGATGCGGGTACTTTCAGCCGGTGTATAACAGTCACGCACCGCGCTAAATACCACAATAGAGGTTGAGCAGGCCGCCAACCCCTGCAATACCCTGGCAATCTGTAGCCATTCGAACTCCATGGCAACCACAGCCAACAGTGCACTGAGCACATAGAGAGCAATCCCCCCCAATGCCACAGGCCTACGGCCAAATCTGTCTGCCAAGGGGCCTATGAGGATCTGCCCCACCCCCATGGCGAACAGAAAAAGCACCAGAGTCGACTGGACTTCGCCGGCACTGACGCCATATTCAATCGCCATAGTCGGCAAAGAGGGCAAGTAGATATCGATAGCCAGCGGGCTTAACAGCACCATGGCCATCAGCATAGGCAGGAGGTTTTTTGCCATAGGTTGTCGTTCAATCCTGAGTGAAAACTGAGATGGGGCACATTCTAATGAACTGGTGGTATGAAAAGAAATGATATAATCTCACAACATAATTTCCTCTGAGGAATATCAGGGTGAATCTGGATAACCTGGCCCGTATCGACCTCAACCTCTTGGTCATGTTGCAGGTGCTGCTGGAAGAGCGCAGCGTGACCCGCGCCGCCAATCGACTGCACCTGAGTCAATCTGCATTGAGCAAGAGCCTCAACCGCCTGCGCGAAATGTTGGGCGATCCTCTGTTTCAGCGCACCGCCCACGGCCTCAAACCAACGGCTCACGCCGAACAGTTAGCGCAACATCTGCCTATCGCCTTACAGAGTCTGCATCAACTGACCCAACCTCCCGTGTTTACCCCGGCCAGCAGCAACCGGCAGTTTTCCCTCACCATGGTAGAAAGCGCCTATGAAACCCTGCTGCCCAGTTTTATCGGTCGCTTGCTCAGCAACGCCCCCAATGTCAGACTCGACTCCTACGTCTGGACCGAAAAATCGATGCAGGCACTGCAACAGGGGCAGATAGATTTGGGAATTTCGGGAAGGGATCTGCAGCCCAGCTCCAGTTTTCACTTCAGCCAGTTGCCGGAAGGGATCCTGTATCAAACTCTGTTTCAGGATCATCAAGTGTGTCTGGTGCGTGAAGGACACCCGGCGCTGCAAGCTCAAAAGAACAAGGTCTGGGATCTGGCGGCCTACCTGGCGCTACCCCATGTACAGGTGCGTTGCGAGGGTAATGATTGGTGGGCGCTGGATTATTTTCTGGCGGACCTCGGTCATCATCGCCGCCTCAGTGCCACAGTGCCCGACTTCTACGGTGCTGCCAGTATTTGCGCTCACAGTGACTTGGTATTTACCCTACCCTCCAGTTTTGCACTGCACGCCTGCAAGCTTTACTCGCTGCAGCAATTGCCACTGCCGATAGACTTTATGCCCATGGCTTATGTGCTGCTCTGGCATGAGCGCAATAACGACGATCCTGGCCACCGCTGGATGCGGCAGCTGATAGGTGACAGCATGAGCAGTAAAAAGACCGCCTGAGCAGCGGTCTTGGATTAAATGTGATTAGAGCACGAAGGTCGCAACCTTGGCATTGAGATCGGTCGCACGCACCTTGAGCGCCTTGGCGTGTTCAAGGTCGTCCATGGCGGTGGCGGTGATCTCATCGGTAACATCCTTGATGGCCGTGGTGTTTTGGGTAATCTCCCCTGTTACCTGAGTCTGCTCTTCCGCCGCCGTGGCTATCTGCCCGGCCATATCCGATATCTGCGCCACTGCAACGGCTATCTCTTCCAGCGCCTTACTGGCCTCTTCGGCATCACCGACACTGCGGCCTGCCATCTGGCGGCTGTTTTCCATGGAGGCTACCGCCCTGGCGGTGGTTTGCTGCAATGCTTCTATAGTGTCGTGGATTTCGGAGGCTGAATCCTGAGTTCGTTGGGATAGAACCCTCACTTCATCAGCCACTACGGCAAAGCCGCGCCCTTGTTCGCCGGCGCGGGCAGCCTCGATGGCGGCGTTCAACGCCAACAGATTGGTCTGGTCGGCCACTCCTTGAATTGCGGTGAGAATAGCGCTGATAGCCTGGGCATGACGATTGAGCTCATTGATCACTTCGGTGGTTTGGCCTACTTCCTCGGCCAATGAATGTGTCGAGTCTCGGGTCTGCAGTACCAGACTCTTACCCTGCTGCGAGCTGCAGGAAGATTGCTGCGCTGCAGTAGCAGTCAACTCGGCGTTGGCGGCAATCTCCTGAGTGGCACTGGCCATCTCGGTAACTGCGGTAGCCACCATGGTTACTTCCTGCTGCTGCCTTTGCAGCTCAACAACCGAGCTCTGGGTGGTGTTCAACCCCCGTTCGGCATCCAGATCCAATTCGGCCGCCAACTGACGTATATGGCTTATCAGCTGATGCTGGGCCGAAACAAAGCGGTTGAAGTTGTCGGCCAGCTCGGCCACTTCATCATTACTGTCGACAGTGATCCTTTGGGTCAGATCGCCATTGCCGTCGGCAATCCGTGCCAGCGCCTGGGATACCCGCCCAAGCGGGGCCAACAAGAGTCCAAGAAACCAAGAGATAGCCGCCGTGCTCACCAGCAGCACCAGCGCCGCCAAACCAACCTGGGTCCAAAGCAATTTGCCAAGCGGTGCTTCAAGCGTTGCCTTATCCAGCAGCAGCAAGAGCTGCCAGTCAGTATCCGGGATGGCGGTTGCCCAAACAAGTTTGTCCCGACCATCGGCATCAAAATACAGGGATTGCATCTGCGCCGTTTTTTGAATGTTGGCCAGAATGCTCGCACCGAGATCATCATCAATTTCGGCAACCGGACGCATCGCCTTGCTGCCATCCTTATAAGCGATTACGGTACCGTCGTTATGCATCATGATGGCAAAACCCGCAGCCGGGATAGCCATGCTGTTGACCTCGGCCACCAGAGTATCAATTGCCAAGTCACCACCTATCACCCCTTTGGCGGTTGGCTGCGCCAAAGAGACCACCTGAATACCATAACCGCTGTCGATATAGGGTTTGGTGATAATGGCCCGGCCTTTGGCCATGGCATCCTGGTACCAAGGGCGACTGCGGGGGTCGTAATGGCTGTTGTCCACGCTGGGATCGGCATCCTGCATTTTGCCGTCACTGCCACCGAAGTAGACAGACTCCAGCTTGCCGGCCGCTCTGGCCTGCTGCAGTGCAGGCACAAAGTCATCACTTATGTATTCCCGCAAGGATGAAACCACGTTGGTGCGAATCGCCAACCACTCGGTGACACGCTGTGCCTGCATCTCACCAATACGCTTTAACTCTTGCTGACTAGCTTGCAGCAGTTGTGTTTTCTGAGTGCTGTAGCTTTGCCAGGAAAGCAGAGCCACTACCAGGGTCAGTGCCAGTACCACACACACCAGCAACTTGTGTTTCAATGAGCGGAGTTTCATCATTAGCAGGGTCCGATATTTGGGAAAAGCCCACAGCCATAGGCACAGTAAGATTTTGCGAGATAATTACATATTCTGTCGCTGCAGTTGAGAGTTAGTTCACAATCATTTGAAAAACCAACCTAAACTGCAACAAAAACCATTTTTCAAGTACTAAATCACAGTTGATGAATAAATATTTATTCGGGGAACTCCTACCTCTTAACGCTTTCTTAATAAAGCGGTATTAAACATGATAAATAATGAAGTAGATTTAAACCTGACCTGAGCCAAGCAAGTCCGGAGGAAGAAAAATGTATCGACAGTTTGCGCAGAATCTGCCACTCAATCCCAGAACCTTGACGGGAGCCCTGCTGAGTCTCTGCGCTTTTAGCCTGGTCCTCTTGCTTATGCCCCTAGTGTTGATCTTGGCAGCAACCACACTCCTGTGTCTGGGCCTGTTTGGCCGCAACTACTTAAAGCGTCAATTGGCCAGTATCCAGCAATGTCGCCACAAAGGCAGACAAAGAGATCTCTATGACTTGGAGCCCAACTTGTGCCGGGATTCTGGATTGGGTTCAAGAGGTCGAATCCTAGAACACGAACCGGATTAATCGGCGAGTAGTTCCTGCGCCCGTTTCAGGGCACGCCGCTCATCCACCGACTGGCTCAGTTGCAATACGCTCTCCACCTGTTGTTGCAGTGACTGCCACAAGGGGCCTATCACCTCCAGTTCACGCTCGTCGGCACGCTCTCGTGCCAGTCGCAACCAAGCAACGGCCTCCACTACGTCTATGCGTCCTAGGCAACCATCGGTCAAGGCTATCGCCAATTCAATCATGGCGGTCACACTGTGACCATAGCGAATAACCTGCCTTAAGTAACTCTCTGCCTGGGACAGATCTGAACCAAATGCAGCATCATCATTAAGCATATGCTGCGCCCGCGCCAACATAGCATCCAGCTGTCCCTGCTCTGCCGCCTCGGCGAGCCATTGTTCACTGGCACTCAGGTCGGCTTCACAGCCTTCGCCTCGGGCCAACATCAGGGCAAGGTGGTATTGAGCGTGAGGATCCCCGGCTCTGGCCGCCCGGGTGATGTGTTCAAAGGCTTGTTGCAGTTCGCCGCGTTGATAACAGAGCACCCCGAGATTGGCCATAGCCTCAGATTGCTCGTTGGCGGCGGCAGCACTGAGGAAACGTTCGGCCTCGGCTTCATCTTTAGCCAGCTCACCACTACCCACCAGATAGAAGTAGCCCAGGAGTGCCATGGCATCGGTCACGCCGGCTTCTGCTGCTTGACGAATCGCCCGCTGCCCGGAGGCGATATCGACATCGCCGCGATAGCCATGAATTAGGGCGACACCGTGTTCAAACAATGCCTTGGGCTCGCGTGCTGCCGCCTCGGCAAACCAGTGTGCCGCCTTGGCCAGCATGCGCGCCGAATCACCGGCAAGCGGCTCATCAGCCTTATCTTGCAGGGCCTGCTCCTGGCCCCGGGCAATCAGAGCACGATTCTTGAGCGCCATCCCCAACAGATATTGCGCCTCGGCATCATCTTCCATCACGGCCCGATAGCAGAGCTCACGTCCGGCCTGCAGATCAAAATCATCGAAGCGGTATTCAGGTGCTTCCCGGCCCTTCAGCCTGGGATAGGCCAGTTCCATCAGTTTCAGCAGATCGCCGATGGCCTTTTTGGCCAGTTGCAGCAGTTGTGTTTCCGTGAGGTGAAATTTTTCCGGATGAGCACCGCGGTTGCCATCAGCCCGCAGCCGATGCAGCGCCCGGGTGATGCGCACATCGATCAACCTCTGGCGATTGAGCTGTTCGATACGATCATAAAGGTTGGGGCTGTCAAAACTGAGCTTGGCCGGTGCAGCCAACAGCTCAGTCAATCTGTGGGCAAAGCTGCGAACATGCAGCAGTGCCTGGGTTGGCACATCCTGCACGTAGCGCTTGGCAGTCCGGTACTCCCGGGCCAAGTCTTCCGACACACTGGCAATAAAGGCAACATCATCCAGCACAGTCTGACCTCACAAGGCCGCAGGAGCGGCCAGCAGAGAGTTGATTATCAACCCTTACGGGCAACCCGATAAAGGCGGAATAAGGCCACATTGACGAACAAACCAATGAAAGCCACCAAGGTATCCACCACCAACTGCAGTGGCGTACCACCTGCCTGCCCCAGTTGCGACAGCACACTCCCTATAATAAGCAGCGGAAAGTAGCTCAAAAGCACCAAGATTGTCTTGCCGGTGAGACCGCTACTGAACTCAAAACTGGCCTTGATGGCCTGCAGCGGGGTCAGACGCTCGACCACCACCATAAAGTTAACAAAAGCCAGGCGGGCAAACAGATACAGACTAATCCCCATCCCCAGGATCCATACCGGCCCAATGGCTGCCAGGATCATGGTCGGTGCAGCAATCGCCATGCCGGAGAACACCCCGGCCAACATCAACCCCGGCACAAATGCCAGACTGGACTTTAATACCTGGCCCGTACTGGGCTGCATTCCTTCGGTACGCAGTTCCATAAATAGTGTCAAGGCCGCAATAAGCACAGAGAAGATCACCATCAAGGCGATCACAGCCAGCATATGAGGGGTACCGAATTGTGGGTTTTCAGGATCGGCGCTTTGCAACTCGGTACCGAGCCACATTTGAATACCCACCTGCAGTAGCAGCAAGGGAACGGTCAGCATTGCCAGCTGAACGATATGATTACGGAAGAAGTTATAAGCTTCGGTCAGGATGGCAGACAGAGACATGCAGCTTTCCCAAAAAGGTTGTAATTAAAGGATCAAGATAGACGCCAAGGATACCCAAATTCCCACGCCAATGCACAAATGAAATACAGCAAAACGACCGCCTGTCACGCAAAAGCCGTGCATCAACGCCTGAGATAAGACTAGAATATGGCCCCAGAACACCTTTTATATGCATAGGAAAGCAGAAATGAAAGCTTATATCACAGCAGCCGTAATCATGGGCTCACTGATGGCGGCCCCAGCGCAGGCCGGTTGGTTTGACAAGCTCACCAGCAACCCCCAAACACAAGCCGATACGGCCACCAATAGCCAGACCGCCACTCAAAACAGTGAGCTGGTCGGCACTGTGATGTCACAGCTGGGCCTGACTCAAACCCAGGCCGAAGGTGGCCTTGGCAGCCTGCTCGGACTAGCCAAGACGTCATTGGGACAAGAATCTTTCTCTCCCATTGCCGACAGTATTCCCGGTATTGACGGCTTGCTGGCCGCAGCGCCCAAACTGGATGGCAACTCAGGGATGACAGGCCTATTGTCCAAAGCCGGCGACCTGGGTAACTCCTTGCAGGGCAGCGCCATGGTCTATGATGCCTTCGCCAAGCTGGGGATTTCCAAAGAGCTGGCCGCGCCCATGATAGATATAGTCAAAAACTACCTGCAAAGCAGCGGCGGTGAAGGCACAGCCGATCTCTTGACTAAAGGGCTGGGCTCACTGCTGTAAAGCGGCCCGCACTATCAGTGGGAACCTGCAGCCACTGATGACGTCTAAAAAGTGTGGCCGCTCGGTTTAAGCGCGCATCGGTAAGGCTGGATTTTACCCGGCGCCAAGCCGCAAACCGCGTGGCCCGACATGTTTAGAGCCTATACTGAACCAACTGACAGAGAAGCCTATGATCGCCAAGCTCAAGCAGTTTTTGAATGCCCATCAACAGAGTCAGTCCCCGCAGGAACAACAGAAACAACTGGAACTGGCAGCTGCCAGCATGTTGTTGGAAGTGGTTTATGCCGATGAGGAGATGTCCGGCACCGAATCGCAGCTGTTACCCGAACTCCTGGAACAAACGCTGGGTTTAGCCGCCGAAGCAGCGGCCGAGCTGATAATTGAGGCGAAGCAGACCCGTCACGATGCCACCTCACTGTTTGAATTCACCTCGGCCATCAATGATAGCTTTACGCTTGAGCAGAAGCAGCAGCTGATCCTGGCGATGTGGCGTGTGGCCTATGCCGACGGCGAACTGTGCCGCTACGAAGACCAGATCATTCGCCGCTGTGCCGACCTGCTGTATCTCAAACACTCTGAGCTTATCCAGCTGCGCAACCAGGCCATGACTGGCAACTCAGACTGAACCAGCCCTTTATTGCATGCTTTTATTGCATGCTTTTATTGCATGCTTTTATTGCATAGGGATCACCGGCGGCAATTGGCGTTTCTGCCACTGCCGCTGCAGTGTCAACAACACAGCCAACACACACAGCAAACCCAGGGCGTAAGCCATGGCGCTGCCGAGTGCAAACGCCAGTAACACACAAAGCGCGCAGCTTAGCAGTACCAAAGGCAGGTAGCGTTTGCTCAGCAAGCGAATGGCTGCCAGCATGGACAAAAGATAAATCACCACAAATACCCCGTTGCTCCAGGCAATCAACTGCTCAAGCTGTTGGCCTGAAATATAGGTCAGCACTATCACCAGCCCCATCACACCAAGCACAGCCGACAAAGCCCTGACCGGCACCTGATAACTGTTACGCTCACGGAACCAGGCTGGCAATATTCCCTCGGTACTGAAGCTCCAAAGCAGCCGCGATACACTGGCGGCATAGACGTTCACTGCCGCCAGACCACTGGCAATACCCAGCACACCTATCACCTGAGCGCCGTATCCGCCAAGCAGGGTATCAAATGCCCCTATCATAGCGACCTTGGTATCCACCTCCACCAGCAATAACAACAAGGTACAAACCAGATAAACCGCGCCGACCAAAATCACCCCTATCACCATAGCGGGGATCAAGTCCCGATCCGGGCGCTGGAAATCATTGGCCAAGTGGGTCATGGCCTCCACACCGAGGAAGCTCCAGAAGGCGATGCCTATTGCCAGCATCACACCGTCATAGTCGGGAGTGGAATGAGCGGTCAAAGACAGCAACTCACCGGCCTTGGCACCACCGGCGCCGAACATCATCACCACCACGGCCACAATCCCCAGTGTCAGGGCAAATTGCGCCTTGGCAGAAACCTGAATTCCCCTGAGATTGAGCAGCCAGAGCCCGAGCAGAACCAAGAGTTCGCAGCCCACCTGCACCCAACCGGATACGGGGATCAGGGCGTTAACGAATTGGAAAGTCATCAAAATGGCGGCGGGCGCACCGATAGGCACAGCCATCAAAAAACTCAGGCCTATGGTGCGACCCAAGGTACGGCCAAAGGCTCGTTCAACAAAATAGGCGGGGCCGGCAGCGTGAGGGAAACGGCTGGCCAGACGGGCAAACACCAAGGTCACCGGAATAATGGCCAGGGTCAACAGAGCCCAAGCCAGTAAGGCGCCACTACCGGCCTTATCGACTGTCATCTGCGGCAAAATAAACACCCCGGTACCCAACAATGTGGTGGCCATTAAGCCGGCACCCTGCCAGCGTCCGATTGTTCCTGTAACTTGATTCATCTGCTAAATTATCAGTATCTTGAATGGCGCCAGTATAGTCGTTCTCCGGCAGAATTTCTGTCATTCGTTTCCGTCAAATACGGCTTTTAAGCCGACGAAATGACGGCAAATCAGCAAAAAACACACAAAACGTCAGGTAGCATGGATAAGTTCGATAAAGCAATCATTAATGCGCTTAAAAAAAACGCCCGTCGAAGCATTTCAGATGTGGCAGCCGAAGTGTCGCTGTCCCGCAGTGCCGTCTCAGACAGGATCAAGAAGCTCGAGCAAAACGGTGTGATCCGTGGTTACCAATTGCTGCTCAGTGAATCCCAAAAAGAAGCCGTCAGTGCCTACTTTGAAATTCAACACAAATGCCCCCGTTGCAGCGATGTAGTACATGTGTTTCATGCGATTCCGGAGGTCGTCACCTGTCACGGGATCTCCGGTGACATGGACCTGCTGGTATTCGTCAAGACTCCCTCGATGCGGCGATTGCACGAGATCCGCGAATATATAGACACTCATACCGAGATAGTGAAGATTAAAACCCATGTGGTAATGAGCGAGTGGATTAATAACCAGTGAATTAAAACCAAGAAAAGCCACCCGCGTGCTCATTAGGTGGCGAGTCCCGTGGAGGATCGGGAAATGCGTCAAAGGCGCAATAACAAAGTGGCTTCCTGCCCAATCACTTCCTTGTCAGCAACGTAATAACGTTGCTTCAGGATGCGGCGGTGCTTGTTCTTGACTGCAAAGCCGCCGCATTCCTTAACCTCTTATCAGTGGCAGTCTTTACAACCCGCTGCCGGGTCTTTTTCTTCGTGAGCTGTGTGACAGTCAGTACAGCTGAGCACGCCATCATGTTTCTTGTGCGCCTCACCTTCGAGCGACTTCATATCACCGTGACAGGAAGCACATTGCTCGTTTTCAAAGGCATAATCGGCAGAAGGCGAACCATCTTTATGGCAGGCTTCGCAGCCGGACATTTCCGTGTGAGAATCAGCTATTGGGGCTGCCAGCAGTGAACCGGAGAAACCCAGAGCCATCATCAAAAGCATTTTTTTCAACATCACATTTTCCTTTTTATGGGGGTTAAGCAATCGTCATTTGTCCTGTGTACAGGATGAAGTGGCGCAGCAAAATGACCCCCAACAGACTCAGGGTTGCTGTCGCTGCCACATAAGACCATTTACGCTTGGCCGTGGCGGTCATAAACAGATTCATTGCCAGTGGGATAGAGAGACCACAACCCAGGATACCGAGCCAGAACACCCAACCCCAGAAACCTTCCCCGATGGCATTGAAGGCCGCAACTTTGCTTTGGCCACCGGTGAGCACCAGCCCGACAAAGAAAGTGAAGATCACCGCAATTTCCACCAGGATAAGAGGGATCTCTATCTTGTGAATAAAGTGCACTTCTTTGCCGTCGGGGTTGCCCTTGAGCAGCACACCACCAAGTAGAGACGCCGCCGCACCGGAAGAGAGACCGGAGATCAGGAACAGCAACGGCAGTACCGGATTCTTCAGCATGGGGTAACCGGGCAGAGCCGACAGCAGGAAGCCGGTATAAGCCCCCAACGCCAGAGACAAGATCACCAATAAACCTGTTAAGCTGGGTTCATGTTTGGCCAAAAATCCGGTCACTTTGAGCACCACGGGGAAGCGTTGCTCACACCAGTCATCTATCGGTTGACGGAACACCATGGCAATCCAGGCGAACATAAACACCATATAGACCATGAGGATCATCACCCCGATGGACATCACCGAAGTGGGGTTATAGAACACCAAAATCTTCCAGAAATGGAACGGCTTGGTCAGGTCGATAACCAAGATCCCCAAACCTGCCATCACAGTGAGTGGGGCGACCAAACAAGCAGCCTGGACAAAGCCGGAGCGCCAGGCATCCTGTTGCAGGCAACGGTGTTTCAACAATACGGCAAAGAACATGGCGCCCGCCGAAACCCCGGCGAAGAACAGATAAAACGCAATGGGCCAGTGCCAAACCAAAGTATCAAAATGAAAAGGACTCATAGCTTAATCTCCCCCTGTTTGGCCACTATCTTGAACAGCTTGGGCCGGGTGCCGAGATCAACCTTGGATCTCTGGGTTGGGTTGGCCCGAATCATCTGCACCACTTCTGAACTCGGATCTTTCAGGTTACCGAATACCAAAGCCTTGGTTGGACAGGCTTCTACACAGGCCGGCTGTTTGCCCTGCTTGAGTTGAGTCTCACGGCAGAAATCACATTTGTCGGCCGCTTTGGTAACAGGGTTAATAAAGCGCACCTGATAGGGGCAAGCGGCAATACAGTATTGGCAACCAACACACTTCCAGGCGTCGACGGTCACAATGCCGGTTTTCTTGTCCTTGAACGCCGCACCAGTTGGACAAACGTTGACACAAGGCGCGTCTTCACAGTGCTGACAAGACTTACGGCTAAAATGGTAAAACTGGTTCGGGTATTCACCATATGGGCCAGTGCGAATAATCTCCAACCGCGAGACCCCTTCAGGTACCTGGTTCACTTCCCGGCAGGCATCACTACAGGCGTTACAGCCAATACACTTGGTTTCATCATGGAGCAGGGCATAGTTGATGCCAGAGTCATGATCGGCGCTGGCAACCGCCTCATTGCCACTCAATGGATAGAGAGAGGCACCGGCCATCAGGGCACAGCCCCCTTTTAAAAAACGTCTTCTGGAATTTTCCATTACTCTTACCCCTTAGTTGACCGTATGACAGTCACGGCACAGCTTGCTGTGCTGTGTGCCAGTTGCTTGCTTCATTGGATCGTCCAACGGGTGCAGCTTGTGGCAGGCGGCGCAGCTCAACTTGTCGGCGTGAACATTGTGGGTCCACTCTTTCTCAGCCAATTTCTGTGGCTGGTGACACTTGAGACAAGTGGCATTCTGGGTTGCTGGGGCAATCCCTTCCTGAGGAGTAAAAACTCTTAAATCATTGGGCTTTCTTGGATGTTTTCCTTTTTCCCCATGACAGGTGCTACAACTCATATTGAGCTGATCCTGACCATGGTGTCCCTGCATTAAGCCATTGCGTTTGTGACACTTCACACAGGGATCACTGTTGATTTTCAACGCGGTCTCGGCATAGGCAATGCCGCTTACCCCTAACAAACAGGTCATAGAGGCCGCGCCTAATATTGCACGCCATCGAATACTGGACATCTCGGGTCCTCACTTTCAATTGGATATACAGGGACTCAAAGGTAGCGGCCTAAACCGCCACCCGTTATTGCAGCCTAAGCTGTCAACATCTGCTCAAGGTGCTGTGCATCCAGGGGATTGGAGCGTTTCATATCGATGAGGCGAACGTTGAGCTTTTCAAGTAGGCTCTTTGAGTTGGCGCTTTCAGCATCACTGAAATCTGAAATTACCATTTTTATTTCTGAAGAATTCTGATCTATCAATACATAGTCCAGGCGCGAGTGACTCGCGGTCGCATGTGGGTCAATATCAACCACTGACTCCAACGCCACATTGCTACAAACTTCGTATCGACCATTGGTTAAAGACTTCAGAGATTTAAAAAAATCTAAACTCTGCTTGTCAAAGAACCTATTTTTGAGCTTTATCTCTTCGGCATTCTTTTCATCTGACTTAAAGAACTTGATACATGTCATTACAAACACCACCAGCACGAATGGCACTGCAATAAAAAGCACGAAGTAGATAAAGGCATAACTTAGAATAACTGAAGTATCCATATAACCCTCCAAACATCATTTTTAGTTTTAATACGCTTATTGCGCAGTTGAATTATTACTATCTACAGCAATATTAATTTTGATCGTCATCAAATAACCGTTGAGGAAAAGATTGAAAGATCAAAACATAAGACACTGACTACATTGCTATTTTCTAGAAAACGTTCTGCTAAAAATAAGAAATGAAATTTAGATAAAGCGATATTTGAAAATACATTATTTCACTATATGAAATACACACAGTTAATGAGAATCTCTCTCACAAACCTCCTTGGGTTAGTCAAAAAAACAGCATTTAGTGATCTAGAATACAGAATCGAAAATAGCTTCGGATAAAATTATTCTTTCTGAAAAAACAGGTTAATATAGATGCTGAAGGTACCACTAAAGGAGTATTGCAGATGAACCATATTGACTTTGAAAAGCTGGATATTTTGAGCCTTTCCATCCTTGTTAGCTTATATGAAAACAAATCTGCAACACACGTTTCAAAGCTTTTGAATGTACCAGCCCCTAAAATAAGCCGTTGTTTAAAAACTGCCAGATCTATTTTTGGTAACGAACTATTTCTAAGAAAAAAGTATGGCCTTATTCCCAATGAATTTGCGGCTAAGGTTTACCCTATTGCCAAAGAAATAGTGAACAGTGCCAAAGGCTTCAATCAGCTTGGCAATCCAGCTATGGCAGGCAATAAAAACTTTGAACTTGTCACGCCGGGTCTTATCTCTTACGCCTATCCCAAGGCCTTGATGCAGGCCATTAAACAACAGAACAAACAGCTGCATATCAATTTGAATTCCTGGAGCTGTAACTCATTGCAAGGGCTCATAGATGGCAACATCAGTGCAGGACTTTGCAGTTGTCACTACCCACAAGAACTGCAATCTATAGGCAGCAAATTACAGATTGAAGCCCTGAGAAAACTAGATAGCCTCTACCTTATCTGCAACAAGAATCATCCGCTGCTCTCCCGCGAGCTAACGTTGGAAACCATCGCCGAGTATCCTTACATCAACACAGATTTGAGCATAGGCCCCAACACTCTAAGCCCATTTGAAGATTACTGCCGGATCAACAATCTGGATTTGAATGTCGAAATGACTATCACCGGCATCTCCTCCCTGAGTGCCTATCTGGAAGCCTCACAGGCGGTGGCTTTGGTGCCCTACAAGGCGGTATTCGATCTGTTGGGCGAAGAACCTCTGCTACACCTTTGCAAGCTGTCGGAAATGGAAACCACTCGCCTATTCAATGTCACTGAGCCGCTGACACTGACACTGCTTAGTCCCAGCGGCCAACAAGACCCAGATCTGGAATGGATACGTTCACAGTTGCGTTTGGTGAGCGGGACCTTACTGTAGGCTTGTGATAACAATCTAAATAGGATCTCAGCCCGCTTTTTACGACTTGAAGTATACAGACAGATTTGCCCAAGAGTTCATACAATAGCGCTGCCAAAAGCGGTACACTAATGCGCATTCGATACTGGGTAAGCCGTCTATGCAAATCAATTCTCACGCCGAACTCAATCTCCTTTGGGGTTCCCTCATACTTGAAGAACTGGCACGCCTTGGGGCTCAGCATGTGTGCATGGCACCGGGCTCGCGCTCAACGCCTCTGACACTGGCAGCCGCCCGCCAGGACAAACTGAAACAACATCTGCACTTTGATGAGCGAGGATTGGGCTTTATGGCACTCGGACTCGCCAAAGCCAGTCGAGCTCCGGTGGCCATTATCACCACCTCGGGAACAGCCGTGGCCAATTTGTATCCGGCCATAGTCGAGGCCTGGTTAACTCAAGTCCCCTTGATCGTGCTTTCCGGTGACAGACCGCCGGAGCTGATAGCTTGCGGCGCCAACCAAGCCATACTCCAACCGGCAATATTCGGCCAATATGCCAAGCAGTTGAACCTGCCGACACCGGATCTGGCCATAACCCCTCAGGCACTGCTGACTCAGATTGATGAAGCCGTGGCCAACCAGAGCATGCCGGTCCACATCAATTGCATGTATCGTGAGCCGCTGTACCCAAGCAGCCTGGATGCCCCCAGAAGTCAGGCCATAGAGCACTACCTGCAACCTCTGGCGAGCTGGCAACAGGCAAGTACACCCTATAACCAATATGCCACCAAAGGCCTGGGACAAGTCCCCAGTTGGGATACCATGGCGCGTTTTGTTCACGGCAAGGGGGTTATCATCGCCGGCACTCTGGACAGTGCCGATAATCCGCAAAAGTTGGTCGAACTGGCCAGCAAACTCGGTTGGCCGCTACTGACAGATGCCCAGTCTCAGCTGCGCCAACATCCTGCCGCGATAGGCAATGTCGACCAACTACTGCTCAACCCCAAGGGCCGAGCCCTGCTGCAACAGGCCGACCGGGTACTGGTATTTGGTGGACGCCTGCTGTCGAAACGCTTAATAAGTTATCTTGAACAGCAGAACTGGCACCAATATTGGCAAGTATTGCCGCAGCAGATGCGCCTGGATCCCAGCCATAAACCCAAGCAGCTCTGGCTGGCAGAGCTGCAGCAGATAGCCGCGCTTGAGTGGCCGCGCTCGTCCTCCGCCAATTGGGCGCTGGAGCTCACCGCCCAGAATGAGGCGCTCAATGAGCTCTTTGTACGCCAAATAGATAACGGCGAGTTTGGTGAGGCCCAGGTGATCAGGGCCATAGCGGCAACCCGCACCGGCGAACAACAGCTGTTTATCGGTAATAGCTTGCCGGTGCGGCTTTATGATATGTTCGCTCCCATCAGTTGCTGCGCCGCCATCACCTACACCAACCGCGGTGCTTCGGGGATAGATGGCCTGCTGGCCAGTGCTTGCGGCGTCGCCAACCACAAGGGTCAGGCCACCACCTTGGTGCTCGGCGATCTATCGGCGCTGCACGACCTCAACTCTCTGGCGCTGGCACGCCAGGCTCAGGGGCCGTTGGTGATAGTGATACTCAACAATGATGGCGGCAATATCTTCAATATCCTGCCGGTGCCGGACGAGCAAGTAAGGGCTCACTATTACCGATTAAGCCACGGGCTGGAGTTTGGCTATGGCGCGGCCATGTTTGGCCTGCCCTACAATAGGGTGGAAGACTTCCAGGGCTTTATGGATGCCTACAGTGAAGCGCTCAACTATAACGGCGCCTCGGTCATCGAGGTTTGCGTCAGCCAAACCCAGGCCAGCGACCAGATAGCCAGCATAGGCCAATGGGTAAAACAAAGCTGATGTTAGCCATAACGACTCAAGGGTCAGCAAGCCAGCCGCCTTTAGTGCTACTGCACGGTTTTCTCGGCAGCAGCTATGATTGGCACGAGTTGCTGCCGCACCTGAGTCAGGACTACTACTGTATTGCGGTTGATCTTCCGGGCCATGGCCGCAGCTGTGATATCCAAATCGAAAGCCCAGGCTTCAGTGACTGTGTTGCCTTGCTGCGTCATACACTGCTCAAGGCAGGGATCCCACGCTTTCACTTAGTGGGATACTCGCTTGGTGGTCGTATCGCGCTGCATCTGGCTCAAACCTGGCCCGAGGCGCTGCTGAGCCTGCATCTTGAGTCCTGTCACCCGGGCCTGTTATCCAATGATGAACGCCGGCAGAGGGCGATGGCCGATAAGCAGTGGGCCGAACGTTTTAACACTATGCCGATTGAACAAGTGCTGGCCCTCTGGTATCAGCAAGCGGTATTTGCCGACCTATCAAGCGCCGAGCGAGAAGGTTTAATTGAGAAACGCTGCCATCAGCAGCCGCTTGGCCTAATCAACTGTTACCAGGCCACTTCACTAGCACTGCAACAGGATCTGCGCCAGGTGCCGGCCCAGCTTGCTTGCCCAAGCCACTACTACCTCGGGGAGCTGGATGGCAAATTTAGCGCTCTCGCCAAGGCCTGGCAGCCACAAGCCGGATTCAAGCTGCATACCATTGCCGATGCGGGCCATAATAGCCATCAGGCCCAACCCGGCGCTTTTGCCACGGCGCTCAAAGGCGCCCTGAACGCGATTTCAAGGGGTGAATGATGCATCCAGACTCACTGTCACTGGCCCGCTATAGGCTGCCGCTGGAAACCTCACTACCTGTGGGTAAGCAAAGAATCGAGCAGAGATCCGGGCTGATTATCAAGGCCTGTTGCGGCGATGAAGAGCATTTTGTAGAAGTCGCTCCTCTGAGCGGCCTGGATGCCAACGGCGAGCCACTGCAGGGGTTCAGCCGTGAATCACTGGCGGAGGTGACAGAAGCAGCCTTGGCGCTGATGCAAGCACTGGCAGCCAAAGAGCTTAAGTTGAGTCAGGCGGCCGATGCCTGTCAGCATCCCTCGCTCGCCTGGGGGCTAAGTCTGCTCGATGCCAAACTAAAAGGACAACTGCCACAGCGTTGGCCGGCCTTTGAAACCATTCCACTCATCTATCACAGGGAAGAAGAGCCACTGGCGCTGCTGCAACAAAGGCTGGCGGCGCTTCCCGATACGGTTCTCAGAGCCAAGATCAAGGTCGCCCAGACCAGCATGGAGCAAGAGCTCAGACTGATCCATGGCGTATTGGCCGCCAAACCTCATCTCAAACTCAGGCTGGATGCCAATCAGGGCTTTGAGTATCAACAAGCTGTGGATTTTTGCGCTTGTCTGCCCAAGGCCAGCATTGAATATATTGAGGAACCCTGCCGCCGCGCCGACGATAACCCGGCCCTATTCAAGGCCACAGGGATCCGCTATGCCCTGGATGAAAGCCTGCTGCAACGTGAGTTTGTACCTGACTACAATGACTTCGCGAGCGGTCTGACCGCGCTGGTGCTTAAACCCATGTTGCTCGGCAGCTTAACCAGACTGCAAACCCTGATCGAACAGGCCGAAGCGGCCGGTGTGCGCGCCCTGTTGAGCTCCAGCCTGGAATCTTCTCTGGGAATTGCCGATCTGGAGGCAGTCAGTGCCCTCATGACCCCCAACGAAGCCCCCGGACTGGATACTCTGGCGCCTTTCGGACGCGATATTATTGTCAGCCAAGGGCAAAAACCCTGTCTGGACTTTGCCGAGCTGGAATTATTGGGTCAGTGGCCCTGTCTTTAACCGCCAAGCTCTGACAGCCTCTGCAACCTCCAATTTCAGTAACAGGAGAGCACATGACCTACTCGCCCCTTCACCTCAGTTGCCAACAAACGCCGGATGCCATCGCCTTGGTAGAGGGCGGTATCTGCCATAGCTATCAGGCAGTAAGTCGGCAGGTGTTGGCGCTCGGCGCCGAGCTTCGAGCCTTGGGGTTGCAGCGCGGGGATAAACTGGCCTGTGTGGCCGCCAACTGCCGCGAGCTAATGTTGCTGTATTGGGCTTGTTTGGATCTGGGGCTACTCTTTTGCCCGCTGTCACCCAAGTTTCCGGATAGTCAGCTCCAGGAGCTGCTTGAACGTTTTAATATCCGCTTTATCTGGTGTCCGGATAACGCCCGGAATGAGCTTTGGCAAACGCGGGATATCACCCGAGTGCAGGCGGATTTTGCCACCTTAGATTCGACCCGCTTAGATTTGAACAGTCCCTCTACCGAGATAGCCACCGTCTCGGCCAATACACCGCTCAATATTATTCTTACCTCGGGCTCCAGTGGCAGCCCCAAGGCCGCAGTCCACTGCCTTAACAACCATATCGCCAACGCCAATGGCAGTCGGCAGTTGCTCCATTTGGCAAGTGGTGATGCCTGGTTACTCTCGCTACCGCTGTTCCATATTGGTGGTCTGGCCATTCTCAATCGCTGCGCCCTAGCCGCCGCGGCCGTGGTGCTGCCGGATAATGAGCTGACTATGGCAGCGCAGTTAAAGCGCGATGCCATCACTCATCTCTCATTGGTGGCCACCCAGTTGCAACGCCTGTTGGACGACAGCCCAGAAAGCCTTATGGGGGTAAAGTGCCTACTACTCGGCGGCGGCGCCATAGGCCAAGGCCTGCTGGACAGGCTATCCCCCTTGAAAGTGAAAGCCTTTACCAGTTACGGCATGACAGAGATGGGCTCGCAGATCACCACGGGAATCGCCCGCAGTGATGGCAGCAGTGGCCGCCTATTACCCGGGCGTGAACTCAAAATAGAACAGGGAGTTATCTGGGTCAGGGGCGAGACCCTGTTTATGGGTTATCTGCAGCCGGATGGCAGCATAGTTAAAGAGACCCAAGACGGTTGGTTCTGCACCAAGGACAAAGGCTGCTGGAGCCAGGATGGGCTACTGCATATTCAGGGGCGGGTCGACAATATGTTTATCTGCGGCGGCGAGAATATTCAACCGGAAGAGGTGGAAGCGGCGCTGAAACGGCACCCGGCCATCCTGGATGCCATTGTCTTTGGTGAAGATAACCCTGAGTTTGGTTTACTACCGGCCGCCATTTTGCGTTATCGAGGCTCACAGGCGCCGAGCGAAGCCGAGTTGACCGCCTTCCTGGCAGACAAGCTGGCCCGTTTTAAACGCCCGAGGCACTATTATCCTTGGCCGCAACAGGTTGCCGAGGGGCTTAAGGTGCAGCGTAAACAGGTTATTACCGCTATCTGTTCAGCCAAGAAGTCTTAAAAGTTCATTCTGTAAAAAGCGTTTGCAAAAGTCAGCTTCACTCAATGGATGCGAAAAGTAAAATCCCTGTCCCAGATTGCAACCGAGATTTTGCAATAACTTGAGCTGGGCAGCCGTTTCAATACCTTCAATAACTAACTGCATATCCAATGAATCCGAGAGCGCTATCACACTGGATATCGCCGCCTTACATCTGGGCTCGGTATCCAAACCTTCCACAAAGCAGGCATCCAGTTTCATCTGTGAAAAAGGCAGGTCACACAGACGAGCTAAAGATGAATATGCGGCACCGAAATCATCAATTGCCAGTTCACAACCCAACATACGTAAACGAATCAGATTCTCCATATTGAGGGCTGGCGCCAATATAAGTCCAGACTCTGTAATCTCTATGGTGACCAGCTTAGGTGGAAGCTTATAATCCCGAATCAATTTGGAAATTTGATATACAAGCTCAGTGGAGTTTAATTGGGAAATGTCAAGGTTGTAGGCAAGCGATAAGCGATAGTTCTGTTCCAACAATCGCTTTTGCAATTTGATCCCCTGATGGAATAACTGAAGAAACATCTCGTCCAGCAGGCCATAACGAATGACAGGGCGGGATTCCACTTTGCTTATATCTTAACCAAATAACAACTCTGAGCGAAATGTAGGACTCCAACCAGCACGGCGGC
>NZ_NIJK01000009.1 GCF_002836975.1 Shewanella indica
TCCATCCATTTTGAAGGACGACTGGATGCTCACATCGATCTGTGATTTTTAACGTGACACAGAATTTTGAACACCCTCCCCGAAAAGCGCCACTTAAAGGGGCAGTGGATGATGCGTGCACTGTTGATATTGTTAGAACTGCGAAAGAAACCAGCAAAATAAAACGGGGGAGCCAACGCATAATGACAAACACTCCATGTTTAAAGTCATTCCACTTGTACAATCATTATCAATGACCATCCAACACAACAACAGGCAAAAAGTCAACACCCAAAACAAACCGCCCTCAAAAAACCAACAAACACACCAAACAAAAACCAAATAAAACACCTATCCATCACCCACAACTAAAACCATCAATTTAAAAACAATGTGCAATAAGGAGTTATAAAAGGAAGTTAGGTGAATAGTTGAAGGGAGTCTTACTCTTACAATAATAAGTATGTCCATCAGGTAAGATGACTTTGGGAATCGTCCCTAGTTTGTTTTCACAACGCTATATTGATGGTAAAGATGAAGCTCATCGTCAAGTAACATGCTTTACGGATTATATTCGAAAGAGGGTTTTCAAAATTCTGTGTCACGTTAAAAATCACAGCGCAATGTAGGTTTCCTGTCGCTCTTCAAAATGGATGAACAACTGAGACAGCGTCAAGCTCCAGTTTTGAATCGGTGTAACTACCGTTCTTGAGCTTTCAATATACCTGCTGCTGAAGCAGCTGCTGGATCTCCAGCCCCAAAGTTCTGAAAGTCAGGATCCGGCTGGTAGTCTGACGCCATACCAGACCTATCTCACGATATGGAGCCTCCCCTGGAGGGCTCATCACCGCCAGATCTGTGTCTTTCAATATCCCGGCATCTATTGCCATCTGCGGCAGGAAAGTCGTGCCCAATTTACTGTTCACCATCTGTACCAGAGTGTGCAAACTGGTGGCCGCAAAAGGGTTGACCTTGGCGCTGTCACCCAGTTGGCAGGCACTGATGGCATGACCGGTTATGCAGTGCTCACTCTGCAACAGAAAAATACTCTCATCCGGCAGCGCCTGATAGTCCACCGGCTCATGAATATCGGCAGATAAGTCCTTGTGCACCACCATCTTGAAGGGATCTATACCCACTTTCATGCTGTGATAGCCGGAAGTATCAGCAGGCAGAGCCAACAACAACAGATCCAACTCGCCCTTACCCAAAGCTGTCAACAAACGCTCTGTGGTGTCCTCTTTGAGCAGCAAACTCAGATCCGGATAGGTCTTCTGGCACTGCTTAACTACACGGCTCAGCAGGAACGGGGCAATGGTGGGAATACAGCCAAGTCGGATCTCTCCAGTCATAGGCGCACCCTGGTTTTTCACCAATTCCACCAAGTCATCGACATCGGTCAGAATTTTCAACGAACGCTGTACTACTTCTTCACCGATAGCGGTAAACATAAAAGACTTATGATCCCGTTCAATCAGCTGATAACCCAACTGTTCTTCCAGATTTTGGATCCCGCTGGACAGCGTCGATTGGCTAACATGGCACACCTTGGCTGCCCGGTTGAAGTTCTGTTCCTGATGCAGGTTCACCAGATAATAGAGATTTTTCAAACTGGGTAAGTGTTTCATTTTGTCGATTACCAATTGAGTAATGCATTAGAAAGTTCTATCTAATCTAACACAAAAAGTCTGTCGAGCAGCAGTATCACATCAGGAGTGTGACCGAGGCGATAAATCATCCCCCAAGATATCTATCACTGAAGCGGAAATAGCAGAGAACCCAAGCCTTGACGGCTAAGGTTCAGGTAAAAAAAAAGGGGGTAGTAACGGAAGTTTCTTAATACCTTGACTGCGCCGGAGCTTCTCTCCGGCACCCAAGGCTAATTTATGCTTTGGCTTCGAGGAAAGACTTGAGTTGCTGCAGATCTGCACCGGCATGTTCAACAATAACCGCCAGCCACTCTTTATGCCCGGCTTCCCAAGCGGCTTCTTCACCGTGTTGCAGTTGCTGTGCAGTTTGCTGGATCCGCTTTAATCCCACAGAGCCGGCAGCACCTTTGAACTTGTGGGCCTCAGCGCACAGGGTATCTTTATCTCCGGCCGCTTCGGCCTTTTGCAAATTCGCGACGTATTCAGGCAACAACTGTTCAAATAACACCACACTCTTGAGTAAGGTGCCGGCACCAATAGCACTACAGTACTGCTCCAGGGTATTGAGATCTAAGATAGTATCCAGTTCAGTTGTGGCCATGAAGGCGCTCCTCAAATGTGTCAGATTTACCACATCATACCCGCTAAAATTACCGGTGCAACTTATAGGCGCTAAACAAGACAAAACTTTCCCGGATTTAACATTGGCGATACAAAATCCGGGCACAATAGATACAATGATTTATAGGCTATTGATTTAAATTGATTAAACTAGAACCTTGCCCGCCCTTAGCCGCCAACTCATCCACCAGTGCTACCAAGCCTATCCAGCGCTGAGCGCACCAATCCGGCGCCAGCAACACGGGACGGCTGGCATAAGCGGTCACCCGATGAAACACTATCTCTTTTGGCGTGTGACGGATCAGTTGCGCCGCACTGGTAACATATTCGTCCAGTGTCGGTGGCTGCAACCTGCCTGCTTCCCAGGCCTTGGCCATGGTACTGCCGACTACTATATGAAGGGGATGTAATTTAAGGCCATCGACACCTGTGTTTAACACTGCTTCCAGCGTTTGTTGATGTTCAATCAGCCCTTCTCCCGGCAGTCCGAGGATCAGATGAGTACATACCTTGAGTCCGCGACTGCGGGCGCGGCATACAGCATCCTGGTAAGCGGCAAAGTCATGACCACGGTTAATTCTTTTCAGCGTGGCGTCGTGAGCTGTCTGTAAACCCAGTTCCAACCAAACTTCACTGCCGTTTTGTTGATATTGCGCCAACAGATCCAGCACCCTGTCCGGTACGCAATCCGGGCGGGTACCGACACACAAACCCACCACTTGTTCGCTCTGCAGTGCCTCATCGTATTTGCGCTTCAACTCGGCATACTCTTCATAAGTACTGGTATAGGCCTGGAAGTAAGCCAAAAACCGCGAAGCCTTTGCCCTCATCTTCTGTTTGCCGGCCTCAAGCTGAGCCGCAATCGACAAGTCGGTTCCATGTTCATGACTGAAAGAGGCAACATTACAGAAAGTGCAACCACCGCGTCCCAGAGTTCCGTCGCGATTGGGACAGGTAAAACGTGCATCCAGAGTCAGCTTTTGTAACCGTTGACCAAATTGTTGCCGGCAGTATTGACCAAAGGTAGTGACAAAATCGTCCAGTCCCATTTGCTTCTCTCAAAAAAGTCGCCAGTCTAACGACTCCAATTTGGGACTACTCTGCTCCAGGTCAATTTATGTCACAAATGGCTGCTACTTTTGCCAGTGATCTATGATCAAACCGCTTGAGCGCAAACCGCTCCCAGATCACACTTTTGTGAATATTTAATCATTTAATGCAAATTTTTAATGTAAACGCCAGCGAGACCGGAAATCAGTTTTTCTTCTTTAAGGATAATTCGAGGCCGCTTGTTAAAATTAGGTGAACAGAAAACAGGGGCAAAGTAGATTTTCTTTTCATTCATAGTGTTATACAGCGCAATCCTCAGTTTACGTTAACGTAATGCAATTGAAGATTCCGTATGAAACACCCCAAAATTCATCAAATATATGCAATATTTAGGTTTGACCTTTAGCAAGTCTCAGGATAATTTGAATGGTTCGGGTGCATATCTATAGAGTTTGGTACTCTCTCCCGAGTAGTAATAGTGATGTTAAGGGAGGTTTTGTATGAGCTTGTATCATCCCAGTTTCGAGCGGGATAACTGTGGTTTTGGATTAATAGCCCAAATGGATGGCGAAGCCAGCCATCGCATTGTTCGCTCGGCAATCCATGGCCTCGACCGCATGAAACATCGTGGTGGTATTGCAGCTGACGGACGCACTGGCGACGGTTGCGGTTTGCTGATGCAAATGCCCACAGGATTCTTTGAAGCCATTGCGGCCGAACAGGGCTGGCATCTCAGCCGTAAGTTCGCCGTTGGTATGCTGTTTTTAAACCAGGATGAAACCCTGGCCGCCGAAGCCAGAATATTGCTCGAACGGGAACTGGAGAAAGAAACCCTGAGTATTGCCGGCTGGCGCCCGGTTCCGGTCAATCCGCAAGTGCTCGGCGAGATAGGCAAGTCCAGCTTGCCGCAAATTTGGCAAGTGCTCATCAATGCTCCCATTGGCTGGCGAGAAAAAGATCTGGAGCGGCGCCTCTATATGGCTCGCCGCCGTCTCGAGCAGCAATTAAGCCAGGATAAAGACTTTTATGTCGCCAGCCTCTCCGGCCAGGTCATTGTCTACAAAGGTTTGATGATGCCGGCCGATCTGCCGGCCTTTTATCCGGATCTGGCCGATATTAGGCTGCAAAGCTCTATCTGCCTGTTCCACCAGCGCTTCTCGACCAACACCTCACCCAAGTGGCCACTGGCACAGCCGTTCCGTTTTCTGGCCCACAATGGCGAGATCAATACCATCACAGGTAACCGTCAATGGGCTAGGGCGCGGGCCTACAAGTTCAACTCACCGCTGCTGCCTGACTTGCAGCAGGCCGCCCCGTTTGTCAATGAAACCGGCTCAGACTCGTCATCACTGGACAATATGCTGGAGATGCTGCTGGCCGGCGGCATGGACCTGTACCGCGCCATGCGTTTGCTTATCCCGCCTGCATGGCAGAGTAACCCCGAGATGGATGAAGAGCTCAAGGCCTTCTATGACTTTAACTCTATGCATATGGAGCCTTGGGATGGCCCGGCCGGGATAGTCATGACCAACGGTCGCCACGCCGCCTGCGCGGTTGATCGCAACGGGCTGCGGCCATCGCGCTATGTGATCACCAAAGACAGAATTCTCACCCTGGCCTCGGAAGTGGGTATCTGGGACTATGGCCCGGATGAAGTGATTGAAAAAGGCCGGGTCGGCCCGGGTGAACTTCTGGTACTCGACACCCTCAGCGGTCGTCTTTATCAGTCATTCGAAATCGATAACGATCTTAAACGTCGTCACCCCTATAAGGAGTGGATGGCGAAAAACAGCCAGACTCTGGTACCGGCAGAGCAGTTGTCGCCGCAGGATCAGGGCGTCAGTGAATTCAACCAGGGCACTTTGCTGCAGTACCAGAAGCTGTTCGGCTACAGCCGTGAAGAGCTTGAGCAAGTGATCTGGGTACTGGCCAGCAAAGGCGAAGAAGCCACCGGCTCCATGGGCGACGACACCCCGATGGCGGTACTGTCGAAGAAACAGCGCTCGCTGTATGACTATTTCCGGCAAAAATTTGCCCAGGTCACCAACCCGCCAATCGATCCGCTGCGGGAGAAACATGTGATGTCGCTGGCCACCTGTATCGGCCGCGAGCAGAACCTGTTTAACGAAACCACGGGACACGCCTATCGGGTGATGTTCAACTCACCTATCTTGTTGTTCAGTGACTTCAACCAGTTGCTGAGTCTGGACAGCACCTATTACCGTGCCAACAAGGTTGACCTTAACTATCCGGCCTCCGAAGGCCTGAGTCAGGCAATCAAACGGATCACTGATGAAGCCGAACGCCTGGCACGCACCGGCACCACCCTGATAGTGCTCTCGGATCGCGCCGTCAGCAAAGACACCCTGGTCATTCCGGCCGCCATGGCGGTAGGTTCAGTGCAGCAGATGCTGGTGAACAAGAGCCTGCGCTGTGACACCAACATCATAGTGGAAACAGCCTCGGCCCGGGATCCGCACCATTTCGCGGTACTGCTGGGCTTTGGCGCTACGGCCATTTACCCCTATCTGGTGTACGAGTCCATTGCCGAACTCGCCAAGCGCCATCAGGCCGAGGATATCGTCAATCTGATGCTCAACTTCCGCTACGGCATTGAGAAGGGGCTGCGCAAGATCATGTCCAAGATGGGGATCAGCACAGTCGCCTCCTATCGCTGCAGCCAGCAATTTGAGGCCATAGGCCTGGCCGACGAGGTGATTAAACAATGCTTCAACGGCGTGGTCAGCCGTATTCAGGGTGTGGGCTTCGATGGCATAGAAGCCGATCAGCAACTGCTGAGTCAGGCGGCCTTCCGCCCCCATGTGCCGCTGCCGCAGGGCGGTTTGCTCAAGTACGTTGAGGGCGGCGAATACCACTGCTTCAACCCGGATGTGGTCAATACCTTACAACGGGCTCTGAAAGAGGTGGATTACCCGCTCTACAAACGGTTTGCCGAGTTGGTAGACCAAAGGCCGGTCGCCACCTTGAGAGATCTGCTGAGCATCAAACAGCAGCGCGAAAGCATAGCGCTCGAAGATGTAGAGGCGGCCAAAACTCTCTTCCCCAGATTCGACAGCGCCGCCATGAGTATCGGCGCCCTGAGCCCGGAAGCTCACGAAGCGCTGGCCATCGCCATGAACCGTCTCGGCGGCCGCTCAAACTCGGGCGAAGGCGGTGAAGATGCCCGCAGATTCAACAGCGAACGCAATTCGGCCATCAAGCAGATAGCCTCTGGCCGCTTTGGGGTAACCGCCCATTATTTAATTAACGCCGAAGTGCTGCAGATCAAGGTCGCCCAGGGCGCCAAGCCCGGTGAAGGCGGTCAGCTGCCCGGTCATAAGGTCAGTGTTGAAATCGCCGGCCTCAGGCATGCCCGCCCGGGTGTAACGCTGATATCACCGCCGCCGCACCACGATATCTACTCTATTGAGGATTTGGCGCAGCTGATCTTCGATCTCAAGCAGATAAACCCCAAGGCGCTTATCTCGGTCAAGCTGGTCTCTGAGCCGGGCGTTGGCACCATAGCCACAGGAGTCGCCAAGGCCTATGCCGATATGATTACCGTTTCCGGCTATGATGGCGGCACAGGTGCCAGCCCGCTGACATCGGTCAAGTATGCCGGTAGCCCTTGGGAGCTGGGCCTTGCCGAAGTTCACCAGTCTCTGGTGGCCAATGGTCTGCGACATAAAATACGCCTGCAGGTGGATGGTGGTCTCAAGACTGGCACAGATGTTATCAAGGCGGCCTTACTGGGTGCCGAGAGTTTCGGCTTTGGCACTGTGCCCATGATAGCGCTCGGCTGCAAATACCTGCGTATCTGTCACCTAAACAACTGTGCCACCGGCGTTGCCACCCAGGACAAGACCTTGAGAGACAAGCACTATCATGGCTTGCCCGAGCGAGTAATGACCTACTTTGAGTTTGTCGCCGAAGAGGTGCGTGAATGGATGGCCAAGCTGGGGGTCAGCGAGTTTGAACAATTGGTAGGGCGCAGCGATTGGCTGCAGGCCATCGAAGGCCAGACCGCCAAGCAGCAGGGACTGGATCTGAGCCCTATCCTGTTCAAACCCGAAGTATTGCCAAGCACCAGTCTGACCTGGAAAGAGATCAATACGCCGGCAGATCCCGGCAACCTGAACCAGGAACTGCTGGCCAAGTGCGCCGAGCGTGCCACCAAGGGCGAAGGCTTCGATATCTGCTTCCCCATCAATAATACCGACCGCTCGGTAGGCGCCGCGCTTTCGGGCCATATCGCGGCAACCAGGGGCGTAAAAGGCTGTCCCAAGCCGATAAGACTCAGCTTCAACGGTAGCGCCGGTCAGAGTTTCGGGGTCTGGAACAGCCCAGGACTCGAGCTGTCACTGTGCGGCGACGCCAACGACTATGTGGGTAAAGGTATGTCCGGCGGCAAGATAGCCATCTATCCACCGCTCGGCAGCGCCTTCCAATCCGAGCGCAGCGCCATTGTCGGTAATACCTGCCTCTATGGTGCCACCGGCGGCAAACTGTTTGCGGCGGGACGGGCCGGTGAGCGCTTCGCGGTCAGGAACTCTGGGGCATTGGCGGTAGTTGAAGGGGTCGGTGACAACGGCTGTGAATATATGACAGGCGGTATAGTAGTGGTGCTGGGGACCACGGGCGTTAACTTCGGCGCCGGTATGACTGGCGGTTTTGCCTATGTGTTCGACCAATTCGGCCGCTTTAGCCGTAGGGTCAATACCGAACTGGTCGATACCCTCAAGCTGGAGATGCCCATTCATCAACAGCACCTCAAAGGGCTGATAGAGCAACATGTGGCCGAGACCGGCAGTGAACACGCCAGTGCCATTCTCAGTGAGTTTGACAACTGGCTCGACTGTTTTGTCCTGGTCAAGCCCAAGAATATTCAGGTTTCGGATCTGCTCAAACTGGAACAACCGAGCCCGGAACTGGCCGTAAAAGCGGGGTAAGCGAGCATGAGTAACGATTTTCAGTTTATCGAAGTGGGTCGTATCGACCCGAGCAAGCAGGCTATCGCACGCCGCAAGACTGAGTTTATTGAGATTTACCAACCCTTTGCCCAGGCGCAGGTCGACCAGCAGGCCGATCGCTGCCTGGACTGTGGTAACCCTTACTGCGAGTGGAAGTGCCCGCTGCACAACTATATCCCCAACTGGCTCAAGCTGGCCAAACAGGGACGTATCCTGGAAGCGGCAGACCTGGTGCATGAAACCAATACCCTGCCGGAGGTCTGCGGCCGAGTCTGCCCGCAGGACAGGCTCTGTGAAGGTGCCTGTACCCTGAATGATGACTTCGGCGCCGTCACCATAGGCAATGTGGAAAAGTACATCACGGATACCGCCATCGCCCAGGGCTGGCGCCCTGACATGAGCCAGGTAACGCCCAGAAGCGAGCGGGTCGCCATCATAGGCGCGGGGCCGGCCGGTCTTGGCTGCGCCGATATCCTGGCCCGCAACGGGGTCAAGGCTGTAGTCTTTGACAAATATCCTCAGATAGGCGGCCTGCTGACCTATGGCATTCCCGCCTTTAAGCTCGACAAGTCCGTGATGGCTACCCGCCGCAGCGTGATGGAAGGCATGGGGATAGAGTTCCGCCTCGGCGTAACTGTAGGCCAAGATATTTCCTTTGCCGAGCTGCTGACCAACTTCGATGCCGTGTTCCTCGGCATGGGGACCTATAACGCCATGCAGGCGGGCCTGCCCGGTGAAGAAGCTGAAGGGGTTATTCAAGCCCTGCCCTACCTGATTGCCAACACCCGTGAGTTGATGGGGCAAGCCGATCCGGCGCAGCCCTACATCGACCTCAAGGGCAAGAAGGTGGTAGTGCTCGGCGGCGGTGATACCGCCATGGACTGTGTGCGCACGGCGGTGCGCCAAGGCGCCGAGTCGGTTATCTGTGCCTATCGCCGTGACGAAGATAATATGCCGGGTTCGCGCCGTGAGGTGCAAAATGCCCGCGAAGAAGGAGTCGAGTTTCTGTTCAACCGCCAGCCGGTGGCGATTGCCACAGACGATGGCAAGGTCAAGGGAGTCGAATTTGTTGAAACCGCGCTTGGCAACGCCGATGCCAGCGGTCGCCGGCGTCCAGAGCCCATCCCGGGCAGCGATCAGTTGCTGGAGGCTGACGCCGTGATTGTCGCCTTCGGTTTTCAACCCAGCCCGGCGCCCTGGTTTGCCGAGTTTGATATCGCCCTGGATCAATGGGGCCGGGTAAAAGCTGAAAAAGAAGCGGCCAATCCATTCCAGACCAGCAATCCCAAAGTGTTTGCCGGTGGTGATATGGTCAGGGGTTCAGATCTGGTGGTCACCGCCATCGCCGAAGGGCGCGATGCGGCGCTTGGGATCCTCAATTTCCTCAGCTGACAACTCAACACTTTGAGCGCATACGGGAACCCACCTCCCGGGTGCGCTTTTTTTTCATCCAACCGCCACACTTCAAATAACACGCTTGCGACTGCCTTGGACTTGTCGTCCCTACAAGTCGCAAGCAGCTGACTTGTTCGCACCATCCTAGGCTTGTGCTATATTAAGCCGCCCTCAGGCTCACTCAAGACATTTAAAGAAGGTTAAGCCATGAAAATCGGTATTATCGGCGCCATGGAGCCGGAAGTTGCTCACCTGATTGCCTCTTTGGAAAACCCACAGCACAGCAAGGTTGCCGGCATTGAATTTGTCAGCGGCACTCTGGTTGGCAAAGAAGTCATAGTTACCCGCTCCGGCATAGGCAAGGTTGCCGCCAGCATAGCGACCAGTCTGTTGATTGAAAAGTTCGCCCCGGATGCAGTCATCAATACCGGCTCGGCCGGTGGGTTTGTCGATGCGCTGCAGATAGGTGATATAGTGATCTCCGATGAAGTCCGCTACCACGATGTCGATGTCACCGCCTTTGGCTATGAGATGGGCCAGATGGCACAGCAGCCGGCGGCCTTTATCCCGGATCCCAAGTTGATGCTGGCAGCCCAACAGGCCATCGCAGGTTTGGGAGAGGTCAAAGCCATTGAAGGCCTTATCTGCACAGGTGACAGCTTTATTTGCGATCCCGAGCGCACTGCCGTCATGTTAAAACATTTCCCCACCATGGCCGCCTGCGAAATGGAAGGCGCCGCCATTGCTCAGGTATGTCATCAGTTCGGCGTGCCCTTTGTGGTGATCCGCTCTCTGTCCGATAATGCCAACAACGACTCTCCGGTCGACTTTGATGCCTATCTGGTCAAGGCGGGGCACCACTCGGCCCTGATGGTCATAGGCATGCTGCATCACCTTTAATTTAAGGAGCACCAGAGCCCATGAGTCTGCCCTTTTGCGAGCAGCTGCTGGCCTTAGATGGCCCCCTCATACAGGGGTTTCTGGTGCTGTTTTTGGCCTTGTTACTGGCACGTTTGGCGCCGCTGCCCCAGGCGTTTCAACCCCTGGCCTGGTTGAGCCATCTTGCCAGGTCACTGGCAGCCAAGGTCAAACGGGGCGACAGAGACAAAAAGCAGCAGCTGATTGCCGGTTCACTGGCTATTTTACTGCTGGTACTGCCATTTTGGTTAATCATCACCTTTCTGCTGGAACTGGCTGCATTCCCCTGGTTCTTTGAGTTTTTGATCCTCTATCTGTGTCTCAACGACGCCTGTTTTATTCAGGAAGCCGAAGAGATATACCAAGCCCTCAGGCGGGGAGACAAACCGGCCGCCAGAGAGTTGCTCGCCCCCTGGGTTGCCCGCGACACCGCCGAACTGTCCGAGGCTGGCATAGCCAAGGCCACTATAGAAAAGCTGGTGACCACTCCCATTCACGGCACTGTTACCGTGGTGTTTTTCTTCTGTCTCGCCGGCGCGCCCATGGTGCTGCTGGTGAGAATGCTCAAACAATTGGAACAGAGCTGGTGGTGTCTGGATCCACAATACCGTTTCTTCGGTCGCCCCGTTTTTCTGGTCAATCAAGTGTTACTGTATATTCCGGCGCAGCTGTGGCGTTTTACCCTGGCGATTCAAGGTGGTCCCCAGACATTAAAACTGCTTTGGCACACACCCCATAGCCGCTTTCCTATCGGCTCTAATTTCCAGGTGGCAACCATGGCAGCATTTGTACTGATGACAGAGCTTGGCGGACCGCAAAAATATTCCGGCATCAAGGTACAGGTGGAGAAAATCGGCCCGGGGCCCATAGCGGATCACAAGACCATACCCAAAGCGATTGCGCTGACCTTTCGCACCTTCACCATCTGGTTTGCTTTTGTGATCTTGTTACCTCTGATTTGGGTTTTGTTACGTTATTCACAAACGCTTTAAATTATTCAATTTCTCCTTATAATGCCTTCATTCCCCGCTTGACACTGAGAAGACTGCCGTGCTGGACAATATGCATATCTCTTTGACGACCCCGGCATTGCTGTTTCCGGCCATTTCCCTGCTGCTGCTGGCTTATACCAATAGATTTTTCTCACTGGCCGCGCTAATTCGCACCTTGAGTGGCGGCGATAAACCCGTTGCCGCCGAACAACTGAAAAACCTGCGCCGCCGCATCGTTATCATCCGCCGCATGCAGGAGGCAGGTGTCACCAGCTTCGCCCTGTGTGTGCTGTGTATGATTTTTATCTATCTTGGCTTTAACACTACAGGCTCGATGATTTTCGGCGCCAGTTTGCTGTTATTGCTGTATTCCTTAATCCTGTCGGTGATTGAAATCCGTATCTCGGTCGATGCCCTCAACATTCATCTCAAAGAGATGGGTTAATGACATTGTGGGTCTATAGCCTGGATCTGTTCGGCACCGCAGTATTCGCCCTTTCCGGCGCTTTGGCTGCCAGCCGGCACAGGATGGATCCTTTCGGCGTTTTGGTACTGGCAGCGGTCACTGCCATAGGTGGCGGCACCCTAAGAGACACCATTCTGGGCGCTCCGGTATTCTGGCTTCATGACCACAACTATCTCTACGTGATACTACTGACCGTGGTACTGACCTTGATTCTGGTACGCCGCCCCTGGCGTTTGCCCCCATCTAGCCTGGCCATAGCCGATGCCGTCGGCCTGGCGCTCTTTACCGTTATCGGTACCCAAAAGGCCCTGACTCTGGAGTTTGGCGCCCTGATAGCCGTAGTCATGGGCTTGATCACAGGAGTGGGAGGAGGCATTATTCGGGATCTGCTTTGCCGCCGGATCCCCATGGTGTTGCGTACCGAAATCTACGCCACAGCATCTATTCTGGGCGGTCTGGTGTACACCTGCAGCCTGCAGTTAAAATTCGAAGCCGAGGCGGCGCTGATGCTGGCTTTTTTCACGGCTTTGATAATTCGCCTGGCCGCCATACGTTGGCACCTGTCGTTACCCGCGTTTGACCTAAAGACCAAGAGAGATTGATTGTGCGTTATTTGGTGTTGATCCTGGCATTGTTAAGCCCACCATTGCTGGCCAACAGCGGCGATATGCCGCCGGAGCAGCAGATGGCCGTACGCTATATCCATGCTCTGACCACTCACGACTATGATGAGCTGGCGACCTTTTACAATCGTGACAGCGTCTTCAACGACCGTACAGCAAACCGCAAATACACAGGCGGCAGGCATATTATAGAGTTTCTGGAGCGGGCACACCGCGGCGTACTCGAGTATCGATTCAACATAGAGCACATGTTCAACTCAGGCTCTCTGGTGGTGATGATAGGCAACTACCACTATAAGGGTCCGGGAGAGCAATTTGGCAAGCCCGGGAAAATTATTGATATCGCCATCCCCGGAGTAACCACGCTAAAGCTGGATACACTCAACCACAGGGTGAAAGAACATATGGATCTGATGGACTATCAGACCATGGTGGATCAACTCTCGGCTCAGTAATCCAGCTCGCCGGGAACCCGGCCTGTTTTTTACTGTCCAACTCATCTGAGTGCCAACAGCGAGATCAGGGTTCACTCTGATCCGAGAGGTAAAGATGAGTCGCTTATCCGTACTGGCTGTCCTGCCCCTGTGCTTCCCTCTGATGACTCAGGCCCAGGCAGCATTCAATGCCGAAGAAAAGTTTGAACCACCCCTGGTGGTTTCCTACGCCGCACAACCTATAAACCGTTTCAATCAAAAGCTGATGCAGGCGCAACATCAACAGGCTCCCTGGAGTAACAATCCCGAAGGGATCAGCCGCCACTATTCTGGCTCAGCCTTTAAGTTTGTACGCATCAGCCACTCTCACGGCAAGACCTTAACCTATAATGTCAGCACCCAGGAAGGACATCCGCAGATGCTGCTTATTCTGGCGCTCGATAACAATGCCGGAGACTGGTCAGTGGAAAAAGCCGTGCTCAGTTGGCGCTGCCAGAACAAGGTCTACTTTGGTACCGACAACTGTAGCCCGCCTCACGACCACTGAGCCTGATACAGGTAAGAAAAAACCCGGCAATGCCGGGTTTGGTATTTTACGCGCTCAAACAAATGCTTAAATTTAGCTACCTTGGAATTTAGGTACCTTGAGTTCAGGCCAGTGTTACCTTGGCAAACTTACGCTTGCCAACCTGGAATACCGCGCAAGTGCCGGCGTTCAGTACCAGCTTGCTGTCTTCAAGCTTATCACCATCCATCTTCACCGCACCTTGCTTGATCATCCGCATGGCATCGGAAGTGGAGCCAACCAGACCGGCTTCTTTCAGCAGATTGGCAATCGCCAACCCTTCACCGGCTTCCAGAGTCAGCTCGGGAATATCATCCGGCATAACACCCTTTTGGAAACGATTGATAAAGGCTTGATGGGCAGCCTCGGCAGCTTCTTCACTGTGGAAACGACCAATAATCTCTTTCGCCAGGGCTATCTTAATATCCCTTGGGTTGGCACCGGCTTCGACATCGGCCTTAAACTGTTCGATTTCAGTCAGCGGACGGAAAGACAGCAGCTCCAGGTAACGCCACATCAGCTCATCGGAAATGGACATTATCTTACCGAACATCTCATCCGGGGCTTCACTGATACCTATGTAGTTTCCGGCAGACTTTGACATCTTCTTCACACCGTCCAGCCCTTCCAGCAGCGGCATCATAATCACCACCTGAGGCTTCATGCCTTCGGATTTCTGCAGCTCACGGCCCATCAGCAGGTTGAACTTCTGATCAGTACCGCCCAGTTCTACATCGGCATTCAATGCCACTGAGTCATAACCCTGCAGCAGCGGGTACATAAATTCATGGATAGCGATCGATTGACCTGAGGCAAAGCGCTTCTTGAAATCGTCACGCTCCATCATACGAGCCACAGTCTGGCGGGAGGCCAGGCGGATCATACCGGCGGCGCCGAGATCTTCCAACCAGCTGGAATTGAACTCAATCCGGGTCTTGGCCGGATCCAGAATTTTGAATACCTGCTCCTTGTAGGTTTCGGCGTTGGCCAATACCTGCTCACGGGTCAGAGGTGGGCGAGTACTGTTCTTGCCACTCGGGTCACCGACCATACCGGTAAAGTCACCGATAAGGAAGATAACCTCGTGTCCCAGGTCCTGGAACAGTCTGAGTTTGTTAAGAATAACGGTATGGCCTAGGTGAATGTCCGGCGCAGTCGGATCAGCACCCAACTTGATTTTAAGTGGCCGACCTTCTTTCAGCTTTTCAAGCAGATCTGCTTCGAGCAAAACCTCGTCGGTACCACGTTTAATTTCCGCCATTATTTGTGCTAAATCAGCCATCTCGCCAACAACTCCCTAGGCTCTTCAAATTCAAAGAGACTTATGTTACTTGTTAGCCAGCCTAAATGAAAGTGTGTACACTAAGGCAATATGCCCAAGAATTAAGAAATTGGTATCCGGGTCGATGGCAAAGCTTATAACTCTCTTCAAACTGCTGCCCAGAAAGCATCAAATCCTGCTTAGTATTTTTACTACCATAACCCTGATAACCCTGTTGCTGCCCTCTGACGAAGCCGAGGCATCGAAAAACAGCGCCGTTCCGGAAACCCATGTTCGTTACCAAGTGCCTCTGGCCTTTCGTACCCCCACTTCACCTACGGCCCAGCAAGTGGTTGAAAGCGGGCAAGATCCAGAATCAGAAGCCGCCGCCGAGGCGTTGACAGAGAAACTCAATCAACAGGCTAAAGCCGCTCTGACAGTTCCGGAGCAAACCAGTCCGGCGATAGCCGAGCTTGAACATTTCGAGATAAAGAGTGGCGATACCCTGGCGGCGCTCTTCAGTCGCGCCTCACTTACTGCCAGAGAAGTTCACGACATTACCCAGTTGCCGCTGGCGAAAAAAAACCTGCTGAAAATCATGCCTGGTGACGAAGTCGCCATAGGTAAAAACGCCGATGGCGAATTGCAAGAGCTCAGATACCGCCTCGATGCCATCTCTACTCTGATAGTCCGCAAACAGGGCAAGAGTTATCAAGAAGAACTGGCGGTAAAAACCGTTGAGACCCGGGATAAGTTTGCCCGCGCCAGCATCAAGAGCAACTTCTGGAATGCCGGAGTCGAAGCCGGACTGACACCGGCGCAGATTATGCAGCTGGCCACCATATTCGGCTGGGACGTCGACTTTGCCCTGGATATCCGCGAAGGCGACAGCTTTGCCCTCATGTACGAAGAAGAATATGCCGATGGTGAGTTTCTACGTAACGGCAACATATTGGCGGCCGAATTTATCAACCAGGGCGAGCGCTACACCGCGGTAAGGTATAAGGATGGCAACTACTATTCCGAGGAAGGCCGCAGCATGCGCAAAGCATTCCTGCGCTCTCCGGTTGACTTCAAGTATGTGAGTTCCAACTTCAATCCCCGCCGCCTGCACCCTGTTACCGGTCAGGTGAAGGCTCACCGCGGAGTGGATTATGTTGCCGCTATAGGCACTCCCATCAAAGCGGCCGGCAGCGGCCGGGTCATCAAGGCAGGTTACAACCAATACAACGGCAACTATGTGTTTATCAAACACAACGAAACCTATACCACCAAATACTTACACCTTAACAAGCGTAAGGTTAAACAAGGTGAAAGCGTCAAACAGGGACAGATCATAGGTACTCTTGGCCGCACAGGAAGGGTAACTGGCGCCCATTTGCACTATGAGTTTATCGTCAACGGTGTACACAGAAACCCGCGCACTGTGGATCTCCCCAAGGCCGAAGCGATAGCCAAGCGCGAACGTGTCGCGTTCCAACAACTCAGTAGCCAATTGATGGCCACTCTGCTGCGCAACAAACAAGTTCAGGTTGCGATGCAATAACAGGGACAGCATAGATGAATTCAGGATACTTTATTGGGCTGATGTCCGGCACCAGCATGGACGGCGTTGATGCCGTATTAGTGGACTTCAGCAGTGGTCAACCTAAGCTGCTTGGCCAACATACAGAGCCGTTGCCCACTCATTTGTTCAAGGGGTTGCAGCGTCTGTGCCAACCGGATACAGATGAAATTAACCGTTTGGGACGGCTGGATCGCACTGTGGGTAAGGTGTTTGCAGCCGCGGTCAAGCAACTGCTGGCCAAGACTGGGGTGAGTAAAGAACAGATCTGTGCTATCGGCAGCCACGGCCAGACAGTACGCCACATGCCCAACCTGGAAGTGGGCTTTACCCTGCAAATTGGCGACCCCAACACAATCGCCGCCGAAACCGGTATAGATGTTATCGCCGACTTTCGCCGTAAGGATGTCGCCCTCGGTGGCCAGGGTGCTCCCTTGGTGCCGGCATTCCACCAGCAGATATTCTCACACCCAGGTATAAATCGCTTCATTCTCAATATCGGCGGCATCGCCAACATCACTTTCCTGCCCGCCGATAACCGGGAGATCCTTGGCTTTGATACCGGCCCGGGAAACACCCTGATAGACGCCTGGAGCCAGCAGATAAGACAACTGCCATTTGATGAAGACGGTCAGTGGGCCGAAAGCGGCAACAGCTCGGCGGAGTTTCTGGCGCAGTTGTTATCACACCCCTATTTCTCACTGGATTATCCCAAGAGCACGGGCAGAGAGCTATTCAACAACGCCTGGTTGGATCAACAACTGGCGCTGTTCAGCCATCTGCCGGAAGAAGATATTCAATCGACACTCTTGGATCTCACCTGTCACAGCATTGCCAGAGACATAGCCAAGCTGAGCCCGGATGGCGAAATCTATGTCTGTGGTGGCGGCGCGCTCAATGGCGTATTGATGAAACGCCTCGGGGCCCAGTTACCAAAGCACAGCATAGCCACTACCTCGGCTTTGGGTATTGATCCCAAGTGGGTGGAAGGCATAGCGTTTGCCTGGCTGGCGCTGCGCCACCATCAAGGCTTACCGGCGAACCTGCCGGCGGTAACCGGCGCCAGCCGCGAAGCCGTGCTCGGTGCCCGTTTCCCCGCCGCCTGAGAAAAGATTGGCTTCAACCAGGCAAAGCTGAAAAACAGGAATTAGCCATTGCGCCCTGCGGGGCGCTTTTTCTTGCCTGCAAGCAATGTTAACATGCCGTCAATTTTTGGCCGGGCGCAGTGCCGTGGCCACCGAGATGAGATGTCACCATGAGCAAGAAACAAACCCAGGCCCAGTTCGCCGGTATGACACCGGAAGGCCGCTACGACTTTCTGGTAGAGCAGGTAAAAGAACATAAAGAGCTGTGGGTATTACAAGACAATGACGGCTGCGTGATGCTGACCACGGATGATGAAGACTGTATTCCAGTTTGGCCCAGTGAAGAGACGGCTTCCCTGTGGGCCGAGGATGATTGGCAAGATTGCCGACCGCTGTCTATCGGCCTGGCCGAGTGGCTGGAGCGCTGGGTTCCAGGTATGGAAGATGACGAGCTCTATGTTGCCGTCTTCCCTATGCTGGAAGATCTCGGCGTAGTGATCCCGCCACATGAGCTGGAGCAGCGACTGGCGCCCAAGACGCGTCACTGAGTCGATGGAGCATGATTCAATAGAACATGATTCAATAGCGCACAAGGAGCACCGCGAGATGAGCCAAACCGCCACAGAAAGCTACGCCATTCCCAAACGCCTACTGCTGCTGATGCTACTTTATATCGCTGCCGCGGTCAGTGGTCTGATTGCCGGTCAAGGCGTTATCTTTTGTCTGCTGACGCTGATCATGGTGTTGGCGGTATTAGCGCGCCATCAAGCCGGCTTATGGGCACTACGACTCTATACCTTGGTGCAACTCGCGCTGGTGAGTTTCTTGCCCTATCTTCTGGATCAGGGCGACAGTGTAGCTACTGGGCCTAACTCACTCAAAATCACAGGTTTTGAGATCAAGGCACCGGACTGGGCCATTTTCAGCTTTCTGATAGGCTTTTGCATGCTGCAGGTATGGATAGCCTTTACCCCCAAGGTCAAAGCCTTCTTCAAGCGTAAGATGAACTTCAACCTGATGCAGTAACCGGCCTTGCGCCCACAAAAAAGCCGTCCCAGTGGACGGCTTTTTGCTGCTTTTATTCTCGGTTATACCGAGAAGCTGGCCCCACAGCCACAGGTGGTGGTGGCGTTTGGGTTTTTGACGAAAAAACGCGAACCTTCCAGCCCTGAGGTGTAATCCACTTCACCGCCAACGAGGTATTGCAGGCTCATGGGATCAACGACCAGCTGTACCCCTTGTTTTTCCACAGTGAAATCGCCTTCATTCACTTTTTCGTCAAAGGTGAAGCCATACTGAAAACCTGAGCAGCCGCCGCCCGTGACATAGACCCGCAGCTTCAGCGCACTGTTCTGTTCTTCTTCCAGCAAGGCCTTGACCTTGGTTGCCGCCGCATCGGTAAACTGGATGGGCATAGCTGATTCAGCTTGTTCAGTCATTACTACCTCTTACATCTGTTTGCTGTGGCAGATTATCTGTTACCTGACTATTTTGTTCAAGTATTATGCCGGGATCTTTTTCGCCCTCAAGCAACTCAGGCAAGCTGAAACTTTGCTCGGTTTCGGCGCCTTTGCTCCAGCGACTCGCAGGCACAACGACCTTGGCTTTCATCTGCTGTAATTCAAACCCTTCAGGCAGGGTAAATTCCGCTTCCAGTACCTGAAAGTACTTGAAGTTAAATGCCAACTTGGTGTCCACCAGTTTAGCTAAATTCAGTTCGACTTGCTTGCCCTCTTGCATGCCAATGAGAAGTATCTCACTTCTTCCCTTGAGCGCCTGCTTACGCTTTTGCAACTGGGTCAGCACCAATTTGAGGCGAAACTGTCCAGCTGTGGCTAAAGGCATCAATTCCAAACCATGAATAGCCACCCCTTCGGCATTATACTCCGGCGCCATGATGCTGCGGTAGAAGGCCAACTCACGTTCCAGCTCCTGCTGCTTTTTATGCTGTTTGTTGAACAGCTGCTGCATCTGTTCGTTGGCTTCCTTGGCCAGGCTCAGCTCCAAATTGCGGCTCGCCAACTGCTGCGCCTGCTCCTGTAACTCGATCTGCAATCGCTGACTCTTGCCATCGTTTCGTTGAAATTTGACTTCTGCTGGCGGAATAAAAAAGTGATAGCTGAGCAGTCCAGTCAGAAAGGCCACCATGACCAAGAGCAACAAATACAGACTGGATGGGCGAATATTTCGCTCCATCACTTGCAGGCGATCGAGCCAGCGATGATAATTTGCCATTAACTAACAGCCCCTTATATAAAAATTTCCATCTTGGGTACTAAGATTTCACATCAGGCTTCGGAAAGCAGCAGTGCAGACAAGATTCAGAAAGTTCAAACTTGAGGCGCGAAAGTATCTGCGCCACCAGATGAGAGACAAGCTGTCCCAAACGAGGATCAGTATTCAACTGTGTCTGCTGGCCCTGTTGTTTGCGCTGATGGCCTCGGCTGTCATCATACTATTTCGCCTGCTGCTGCAATGGGCCAATCATTTTACCCAAACACAAGAATGGGATTTTACGGGCTCAATCGGTGACTGGCGAGTCCTGTTACCACTTTTTGGGGCTTTTTTGATCTGGATTGTCGCCAAATTCGGCTCCAAACGCTACAAGCGGATGGGCATAGCCTATGTGCTGCACAGGGTGAAACTGCATTACGGCAAAATTCCGCTGCAGTCGGCACCGGGGCAGTTTTTTCAGGCGCTGTTTGCACTGGCGAGCAACTTCTCGGTCGGTCGTGAAGGCCCGGCAATTCATCTGGGGGCGGTCACCGCCTCGGTATTGGCGGAAAAATTCAAGCTGCCGGACAACAGTGTACGCATCATGTGCGCCAGCGGCATAGCCGCCGGGATAGCCGCCACCTTTAACGCGCCCTTGGCCGCCGTGGTATTTGTCCTCGAAGTGGTGCTCAGGGAATACAAGGTACAGTACTTCTTCCCCATCATGCTGTCGGCCATCTGCGGCGCCGTATCCAGCCAGGTGGTGTTCGGTAATATCCACGAGTTTGATGCCATCAAGGTCAGCCATATTCCACTGGATCAGTACCCGCTGCTGGCACTCGGCGGTATAGTGCTGGGGGTCGCCGCGGCCTTATTCAATCACAGCCTTATTCAGGTGACCGAGCGCGGCCAACACTGGCCCTTGATTATCCGCCTGTTACTGGCGGGTGTTATCACCACTTTGATAGGCCTGGTGCTGCCTCAAGCATTGGGCAGCGGTGAAATGGCCATAGGACTTGCGGTCAGCGACAATCCGGCAATCTGGTTTTTGCTGGCGGTATTGCTGGCCAAGATTATCGCAACCATTGCCGCTATCGGCCTTGGGATCCCGGGTGGGATCATAGGCCCACTCTACGGTATAGGCGCCTTGGGCGGCGCCATTCTGGCTCAGGCGACCGCGCTGCTGTTTCCCTCGGTGGCCCCCTATGCAGGGCTCTATACCGTCATCGGCATGACCGCCATGATGGGGGTTTGCCTCAGTGCACCGCTCGCCGCCCTGGTGGCGCTGCTGGAGATGACCAATGATGCCTCCATCATACTGCCCGGAATGATAGTGGCCGTGCCCGCCTACCTCATCGCCTATCAGGGGCTGAATGCCAAATCCATATTCTTTCGTCAGTTGGATATCATGGGCCTGGGTTATAAAGTGGCCCCGGTTAACCTGGGGTTACAGAAACTCGGGGTACGCGCCCTGATGGACAGGCGCATAGTGATAGTCAACAACAATGATGAGCTGCTGCTGGAAGTAATGAAACGCGCCCAGGGCAGGCCTGTGCTTGCCAGAGATGCCGAAGGCCAGATTGCCATGCTGGAGTTGCAGATGCCTTCGTTTGACACTGACACCAGCCTGACCCAACACAGGATCCAGGGGCTACCCGACTCGGCCACCCTCAACGAGGTGTATGAAATACTGGCGCCGAAACGTGCCGGTGAAGTCTATATCTATCAAGATAACCCGGAGAATATCGTCGGAGTGATCAGTTGGTCTAACCTGCAGCAGGAAATCCGTGCCGGAGAAGTGTAATTTCAGTCATCAGTCATTTTCATGACCGCCGCCTTCTGTTATAGTTGCGCCTCAGCCAAACCCTACATAACCCATGGGTCCAGACCTCAGTGTCAACACCCAACTGCATTGGAAACCAAGGCTGATGAACCATTTCCAGGGATCACATATCCTCTCTGTAAACCAGTTAGATCTGGACGCCATTCAAACCATTTTCACCGTAGCCCAAAAGATGACCCCATACGCACTGCGCGAGAAGCGTACCAAGGTGCTGGATGGTGCTATTCTCGGCAATCTGTTTTTTGAACCCAGCACCCGCACCCGGGTCAGCTTCGGCTGCGCCTTCAACCTGCTTGGCGGTCGGGTCGCTGAAACGGTCGGTATGGCCTCCTCGTCGCTGTCCAAGGGGGAGTCCCTCTACGATACCGCCAGGGTGTTGTCCAGCTACTCGGACGTAATAGCCATGCGCCACCCCGAGTCCTACTCGGTACGCGAATTTGCCGAAGGCAGCCGGGTGCCTGTTATTAACGGCGGCGATGGTGCCAACGAGCATCCAACCCAGGCACTGCTGGATCTGTTCACCATACAGAAAGAGCTGCACAGCAAAGGCTTAGGCATAGACGGTATGCATATCGCCATGGTGGGCGATCTCAAATACGGCCGCACTGTGCACTCGCTGTCGCGTCTACTGTGCATGTACAAGAACATCAGCTTCACCCTGATCTCCCCTGCCGAGCTGGCAATGCCTGACTATGTGATCGCCGACATTGAAAATGCCGGGCATAAGATCACAATAACAGACCAACTGGAAGGCAATTTAGATCAGGCTGATATACTCTATCTGACGCGCATTCAGGAAGAGCGCTTCCCCTCGCAGGAGGAAGCAGATAAGTATCGTGGCAAGTTCCGTTTGAACAGCGCCATATACACCAAAAATTGTAAGTCCAACACAGTGATCATGCATCCATTGCCTCGGGACTCCAGGCTGCAGGCCAATGAGCTGGACAATGATCTTAACAACCATCCCAACCTGGCTATCTTCCGTCAGGCCGACAATGGCTTGTTGATCCGCATGGCACTGTTTGCCCTGACACTCGGGGTGGACAATCAGTTGGAAAAATACGAGTGTCCGGTTAACTGGTATTCACGCAAGGCCGATCGCTAAAGAGCGGCCACTGACTTTAAGGATTAAACATGACCCGTTCTGAAGACCTGTTTGAACAGGCCAAGAAAACCATCCCCGGCGGTGTGAACTCGCCAGTACGTGCCTTCAATGGTGTAGGCGGCTCTCCCCGCTTCATCGAAAAGGCCGACGGTGCCTATATCTATGATGCCGACGGCAAAGCCTATATCGACTATGTCGGTTCCTGGGGGCCTATGATCCTGGGTCACAACCATCCCAAGATCCGCGAAGCGGTTCTCAAGGCGGTGGAGAACGGTCTGTCTTTCGGCGCACCTACCGAACTGGAAGTGCAGATGGCAGAAAAAGTCATTGAGATGGTGCCTTCCATTGAACAGGTACGCATGGTGAGCTCTGGTACAGAAGCTACCATGAGCGCCATACGCTTGGCTCGTGGTTACACCAACAGAGACAAAATCCTCAAGTTCGAAGGCTGCTACCACGGCCATGCCGACTGTCTGCTGGTTAAGGCCGGCTCAGGCGCCCTGACTCTGGGTCAGCCCAGCTCCCCTGGGATCCCAGCTGACTTCGCCAAGCACACTCTGACTGCTGTCTATAACGATCTGGACTCAGTCAAAGAGCTGTTCAGCCAGCATCCGCAGGATATCGCCTGTATCATACTTGAGCCGGTTGCCGGCAACATGAACTGTATACCGCCGGTTGCAGGTTTCCTTGAAGGACTGCGTGAGCTATGCGATCAGTTCGGCGCCCTGTTAATCATCGACGAAGTGATGACAGGCTTCCGCGTCTCCAAGAGCGGTGCTCAAGGCCACTATGGGGTGACACCGGATCTGACCACTCTGGGTAAAGTTATCGGCGGCGGTATGCCGGTTGGTGCCTTCGGTGGCAAGAAAGAAGTCATGCAGTATATTGCCCCGACCGGCCCTGTGTACCAAGCCGGTACACTTTCAGGTAACCCTATCGCCATGACCGCAGGTCTGGCCCAGCTGGAAGCCCTGTCAGAGCCTGGTCTCTATGAAGATCTGGCTGCCAAGACCAAGCGTATTGCCGAAGGCTTCAAGGCCGCGGCCGACAAGCATGGTATCCCTATGGCTATCAACTATGTTGGCGGCATGTTTGGTTTCTTCTTTACCGATGAAGAGAAGATCACCGGCTTTGAGCAGGTCACCAAGTGCAATATGGAGCAGTTCCGCGCCTTCTATCACGGCATGTTGGATGAAGGTATTTACCTGGCACCAAGCGCCTTTGAAGCAGGTTTCCTGTCTATGGCTCACGGCGAGCAAGAGCTGCAAGCGACTCTGGATGCAGCCGATCGCGTCTTGGCACGCATGAAGTAATCCGCAGATGGATTGAAAACGGGGCCTATACGGCCCCGTTTTTTATGCCCACTCCCGCCGGGTAGATTTCTCTGGCGTCCAGCTAGAACTCAGGTTGCTCAATTCCCCTTCTGCAAATTTTCCACCCAGCGCCATACTCACAAGTCAATTAAAGCTGCACCATGTCTGTCACGCCAACTTGCCACCGGCTCGCGAGTCGACTGTCGCGTTTCGCTGCCAAACAAACCCAATCAGTACAAAATACCAAGATATAAAAAATAAACAGACCAAATCACTGGCTTAGCCCGAAAGTCGACGGACGCTTATCACAAAGTCTAAGAAAATGTGTTCCAGTTAACAGTTGCGTTATCCATGTCAGTGTGGTCTGATTCGCACGCGCTATCACAGCTTGATTAACTGAACCTTGATGGCCAACACAAAAACTGCCCACATCCCCCAGGGCAGACGAACATAAAATCAGCAGTTGGAATTGCATTTATGCTCTATACCTTTCTTATCATACTGGCGGTGTTGGCACTGCTGAGTATCATTTTTGAAGAGGTGACTCACCTCAACAAAGCCAAAACGACTCTGTTTTTCGGTTGTATCTCCTGGATAGCTCTGTTCATGTCTGCCGGCGACCCCGGCCATGAAAAGCTGGTAGAGCATCAACTCAATGAAAACCTGCTGGAAATCGCGACGCTCTGGCTGTTTTTGATGTCGACCATGACCTTTGTGGCCTACCTCAACGCCAAGGGCATGATCCAAATTTTAGTGCAGAAGCTGTTTCCGCAACGGGTGAGCACCCGGATGCTGATGCTGCAAGTCGCCCTGTTTTCCCTGGTATTGTCGGCCATCTGTGACAACGTCACCGCTACCTTGGTCTCTCTGGGACTGCTGACCACCTTCAAACTCGACAAACAGATGCGTCGCCGGATGGCGGTATTGATTATCTTTGCTGTCAACTCAGGAGGGGTTTCCCTGATAACGGGTGACGTCACCACCCTGATGATCTTCCTCGGCGGCCATGTGCATATGTCAGAGCTGTTGATGTTGGTGCTGCCGGCGGCGTTCAGCGTGATGTTGCTGGCAATACTCTTCTCCCTCAATGCCAAGGGCGAGGTGTCCACCACACCTATTCGTCAAAGTTACGAGACAGTGGATGTGCTGATAGCCATCATCTTCTTCACCACCATATTGATGACCATGGCACTGAATATTCTGTTTGCCATTCCCCCCGTGCTGACTTTCCTCACCGGGTTGTCAATCATGTTCCTGGTGGGCCACACCGCCCGTAACGACAAAGAAGAGCTGCAGATCCTCGAGTATATCCGCCAAGTGGAATACGACACCTTGCTGTTCTTCCTCGGGATCCTCTTGTTGGTAGGGATGCTCAAAGAGATAGGAACGCTGGATCTGCTGGCCCAGGTCTACGCCCGTCACGACCCCAACATTTCCAACTTTGTCACAGGTATGGGCTCGGCGGTATTGGATAACGTGCCCTTGACCGCGGCACTTTTGAAAGCCGCACCGCAACTGACCACACCAGAGTGGCTCGGCCTGACCTACGCAGTAGGTGTTGGTGGCTCTCTGCTGGTAATAGGTTCGGCGGCCGGGATCATCGCCATGAGCAAGGTCAAAGAGCTGACTTTTGTCTCCTACCTCAAGTATGTACCAGCGCTGCTGCTGTGCTACTCGGTGGGCTATGCTCTGACGTTGCTACTGGGTAACTACTTCTACGGCATTTGATATCTATGTCATCGATAACGGCTCAATCAAGGAACCAATGGCTCATAGCCACAAGCGTACGACTAATCCAAGTTGGAATTGATTACCTGCCAAGCTCGGCACGGAAAGGTTAACTGGTTTCTTTATCTATTCTATTTGTTGCAAGAGCCAGAGTTACAGAAGAATACGAGAGATACCTTGATAAGCAAGAAGCCACCTGTTTAGCAGGTGGCTTCTTTATGCCCGGAATTTCCCTGTTTACCAACTACGCATCTTATGGCCTTTCAGCGCATAGAAGAGAATAAACAGATAACAGGGCAAGCCTATCCAGTAACCCAACTGCACATTGTCGCTGAAGTGGGCGATCTTGCCGAATATCAGCGGCAGTATGGCGCCACCTGAAATANCAAGCCTATCCAGTAACCCAACTGCACATTGTCGCTGAAGTGGGCGATCTTGCCGAATATCAGCGGCAGTATGGCGCCACCTGAAATACCCATGATCAGCAGCGCCGAGCCCTGGGCCGTGTACTTGCCCAGCCCTTCCAGCGCCAGCGGCCACACAGAAGGCCAAACCAGAGCGTGAGCCAGGCCCATCATGGCAACAAAGGTGACTGTATCCGGAATAGTTGGAATACCGCTCCACCCCCACAGCAGCGACGAGATAGCATGGCTCTCGGCCGATGAGAAGATGATACCAAAGATGCAAGCAATACCCGCCAAGGCCGAGGCGAGTAAAGCCTTTTCCTGGCTGATAAAACGTGGAATACAACTAACCCCCAAAAGGTAGCCGATAACCATAAACACCATAGTGTAGGAGGTCAGGGATGCGAAATTGTTGACCTCGAGGCTAGCACCATAGAGGCCTATGGTATCACCGGCAATCACTTCAACCCCCACATAGGCAAAGATGGCTATGGCGCCCAGGATCACCTGAGGGAAATGCACTATACCGCTCTTGTCGGCGTGCTCTCCCTCTTCTCCCTCGAAGGCGATTTCCGGCAAAGCAGAAAACTTCACCAGTGCAATCAATACCACAAGCGCCAGCGTCATATAGATATAGGGCATCACCAGACGCGAAGACAGTTCGCTTATTTGGGCTTCTCGCTCGGCCGGGGCCATGGCAGCCAGATGCCCGGCGGTGAACCCTTCCAGATCAGCCAGTACCAAAGCGGTAAACAGGATAGGCACTATCACCCCGGCCCCCTTGTTAATCAACCCCATGATGGAGATCCGCATGGCGGCGCTCTCCTTTGGACCAATATGCACCACATAGGGGTTGGACGCCGTCTGCAAAATGGTCAGACCGGTTCCCAGTACAAAAAGCGCCAGCAGGAACATCAAAAAGTTGGCGCTGAAGGCGGCGGGAATAAACAGCATAGAGCCGACGGCCATGATCCCCAGCCCCACCGCCATGCCATTGCGATAGCCGGTACGGCGCAGGATAGACGACATGGGCAGCGCCATCACGGTATAAGCGATGTAGAAGGCAAAGGTGACAAACAGTGCCTGAAACTCATTGAGCTCACAGATGATTTGCAGAAAAGGGATCAATGAACCATTCAACCAGGTCACAAATCCAAAGATGAAAAACAGCGCACCTACGATAGTCATAGGCAAAAAACTGCTTCTTGAGGCTGCGTCAGCCGGGGTAGCAACTGTCATGTTCATAAACCTGCTTCTTATAGTAATTTATTGTTTGGCAACCAAATTTATCGGCGCCCCATCCATCTTGAGTGGTGTTTAACCCTTGAAACCTTGATGCCGCGGCAGCTTTATACACGGCTTTGTTTCAATAAAGTTACGTCATAATAACAAAAAAGACAACGCTGTCATTAATTTTAAACCCGGCAGATGACCGCTTGTTCACCTCACTTAGGCAAGCTAAACCCGAATAAACAACTGCCTGCGATACATCCACCAGAGCAGCAACCATTGCACCCCGAGCATGGCCAATACCCCAAGCAGTGGCTGCCAGTTCTCGGGGGCGGTATTGATAAAACCGCCAAGCAGACTTTCGCTGCTATAGCGCCACTGAACCAAACTGGAAGCGAGATAGATGATGATGGCGTTGCAACCAATCACCACAAAGGGGAAACCCAACCAACGCAGCCCAAGCACATCGATAACGGCGTAAAACAGTGCCAGCAGCAACAGGCTCCAGCCACTGCTCACCAGCACAAAACTGCTGGTCCAGAGATCTTTATTAACCGGGATCAGAGGATTGAGCAGCCAGCCAAGCCCCAAACAAACCAGCCCGGCCAGACACAGCAAACCTACCCTGCCCCAGGCTGAAAAACTTTGCTGCTGCAAAAAGCGGCCCACAAACACACCGGCCAAAGCATTGACCACTGCGGGAAGGGTCGATAACAGGCCTTCCGGATCATAAGGCTTATGTTGGTAGCTGATCCCGGGCAGGAAATGATTGTCTACCCAGGCGTTGATAGAACCGGCGGCGCTAAAGTCCCCGGCACTGCCGCCCGGGACCGGTAGCCACAGCTGCACCATGGCGTATCCCAGCAAGATAGCGACAGCAACATAGATCTGGGTTCTGAGCCCTGTGTGCCACACCAGCATGGCGGCAAAAAACCAGGCGAAGGCGATACGCCCCAAGACGCTGGCATAGCGTATCTCATCCAGGGCCACCGGCATGCCCGTCCCCCAGCCGTGATTGTAGAGCACGCCAAAAAACAGCAGTAAAGCCAAACGCTTAACTGCGTGCTTATATTTTGGAAGTCGCTCGGCAAACGCCAACTTGTCCAGACGCTTGGGAGACAAACCCAGGGCAACGCCGGAGAGGAAGATAAACAGCGGGAAGATAAGATCGTAGAAGGTAAAACCATGCCAACTGCTGTGGTGCATCTGGCCATCGAACCAACGCCAGCCACTCCAAGTAGTCAGCAGCAAGAGGGCGGCAAACAGCGCTTCACCGCCGAGGATCCAGAACATGTCAAAGCCCCGCAGCGCATCGAGCGACATCAGCCTGGGCTTGTTGGCGGTCTCAGTTGCCGCCGCTATCTTTTCAGTCATAGGGCTTCCCTGTTGTTATTATCTTTATCCGGGTAAAAGCTGCACTGCTTATGTGAAGACAGTTAATGTGTTCTTGGCGCAACGGCTTATTTCAGTACACTCTTTCCTCGGCGGCGTAAACCAATTGACCGCCGATATAGGTGCTTTGCACCTTGAGTTCATTATCGAGCACCAGGAAATCGGCACGTTTGCCCGCAGCCAAGTGGCCTTGCTGCTCAAGCCCAAGAAATGCCGCCGGATACTCGCTCGCCATCCGTATGGATTCTTCAACACTGAGCCCCAGCAGAGAGACAGCGTTTCGCACCGCAGTATTCATATCCAGCACACATCCGGCCAGCTCTCCTGTGATGGCGTTGAGTCTGTCGCCCTGGCGTAGCACCTGCTGACCAAAGAGCTCAAAACCGGCATCTTGATCCAACCCCACAGGTGGCATGGCGTCCGTCACCAAGAGCATCTTGCCTTTGGCCTTGGCGCGGATAGCCACCTTGGCTGCGGCCGGATGCACATGATGACCATCGACGATAAGGCCACACCAACTGGCCTCGTCCTCTATGGCGGCGCCCACCATACCCGGTGCTCTGGAGCCCAAGGGCGACATGGCGTTGTAGAGGTGAGTAAAACCGCTGGCACCGGCCGCCAGGGCCGAACGCACGGTATCATAGTCGGCATTGGAGTGACCAAGACAAACACGGACACCGGCCTCGACCAAGGCACTGATAACCTCAGGCGCCACATTTTCCGGCGCCAGGGTAACCAAGCGAACCCCCAAATCCTGACGGCTGAACAGTGCCAGCTCGGCATCGGAAATTCGGCGGATATACTGCTGTGGATGCACGCCTTTCTTCGGCACAGACAAGTGCGGCCCCTCAAAATGTATCCCCAACACCCCTGTGCTTTGCCTGGCTATCGCCTCGGCCACCGCATCGGCCGCACGGTTCATCACCTCGATTCTGTCGCTGATCAGGGTCGGCAAAAAGCCTGTGGTGCCGAACCTGGCGTGGGCCCGGCCTATGGTTGCGATACACTCGAGTGTAGGCTCGCCGTTAAACAGCGCGCCGCCACCGCCATTGACCTGCACATCGATAAACCCGGGTACAACCAAGCCTTGCAGGCGGATAGCATCTGAACCTGCCGCAGAGCCCAAGGCCTGCAGATGGCCGCTCTCCACGGCAAAGCTCAGATTGTGATGATATTGCCTGCCATCGAACAAGCGCTCGGCGATAAAGGTTTGCGTCATTCTCTGCTCTCCACTGCGTTATCCAGGTTGGGCACGTCGGCCACTTTAATCAAAGGGTTTGGGTGACTTTCTTAAGCCCGGCCGGTTGATCCGGATCTATGCCTCTGGCTATGGCCACAGCGGCCACATCGATATAAAAACGCTGCAGCAATGCCAGAGGCGCGACTCTGGGATGAACCTCATTGGCGGTTTGCTTGAGGTGAACCAACTCAGCGCCGCGGCGCCCGACTTCGGCTATCTGCTCAAGATGGCTGGCATAGGATTCATCGGCCACACAGACATCGACTATTTTGAGATGGTTCTCCACCAGGGTCACAGGGCCATGGAGAAATTCGGCGCTGGAGAAGGCCTCGGCATGGATAGCACAGACTTCCTTGAGTTTGAGCGCTATCTCTTTACTGATGGCATAACCCAGTCCTCGTCCCAGCACTACCAGGTTGTTGCTGTGCTGCAAAGATTCGGCAGTCAGTTGAGGTTCTGCATCCACAGCCGCCTGCAGCGCCTGGGGCAATTCATCTATGGCGCGGGCCAACTCAGGGCTCTGGGTCCAGGCAGCGGCCAGTTGCAGCAGCGCCGACAAGGTAGCCAAATAGCTCTTGGTGGCGGCCACCGCCTGCTCCTCTCCGGCGCGAAGCGGCAATACAAGATCGACTATGTCCTTGATAGGTGCGGTTTCATCATTAACCAGCGCCACGCAAAAGGCACCGGCTTCGCGGGCCATCTTGGCCTGGGCCAGAATATCCGGGCTGCGTCCCGACTGAGAGATGACTATCACCAGACCACCGGCCAACTGCAAGCGCTTGCCATAGACACTGGCCACCGAAGGCGCGGCGGCAAAAGTAGGCACACCGGCCTCTATTTCAAACAGATACTTGGCAAATACCCCGGCGTGATCGGAAGAGCCGCGACCCACAATCATCACAAACTTGGGCGCAAACTCGCGCAGCCGCTGCCCCAGTTTCCGGGTTAACTGGTCATTGGCCTGCAACTGGTTGGCAATCTTCTCGGGAGCACTGCGAGCCTCGCGCTCCATTATGGTATGGGTCATGGTTTCACCTTTGCTAAGTCGTATGCGCCGGCATCGGCCGGACGGGCTGAAAATTGCGAGTGTTGGTGCATGGCAAAGTGCACGGCACCGATTTCCGGTGGCGCCAACACGGGGGCGATTCGTTCGACCACATCGTCGGCCAGCAAGGGCCGGAGCGGCTCGGCCAGGCCGCCTATCATGGCAAATCGCGGCGGATTGAGTTCAAACAGGCGCCGTGCCAACTGGCTGATATAGTCGGCACCTTCGCTGACAATAGTGGTGGCGGTATCATCGCCCTCGGCCGCACAGGACAGCACTATTCTCGCCAGGGCGGCATAACAACTGGAGGAGCGTCCGGCGAGGTTTTCCACTATCCCCAGGGCATCTGTCACCCCGAAATGGGCCAGCAGTTTGGCGCCAAGGGCTGTTTGCGGCGCAAAACCATCGAGCGATAACAACACCTGCTCCGCGGCTTTCAAGCCCATCCATGCGCCGCTGCCCTTATCGCCCAAAGCAAAGCCATGACCACCGAGAGACAATTGCCGTTCGCCCACATGGGCATAACCACAGGAACCTGTGCCTGTGATGATGACGGCACCCTCTTCCCCCTGGTGGGCGCCTATGCAGGCGGTATGCAGATCTGTGGTCAGATACATGGCGGCAAAGGGATGCCGCCAATCGAGGATCTCCTGATAAAGCCTGGGAATATTGACACCGGCAAGCCCGAGACCAGCCACCATATTGGCGCAATCGGCTTGCCGCAGACCGGCATCGGCCAGGGCCAAACCTGTAGCACTGATGATGGAGTCGAAAGTTTGGCTCAGACCGTGCAAAGGATTGGCCCGACCGGCAACTCCGGTTCCCAGCACACCCTTTTGCCGGCAGTAGACGGTTGCCCGGCACTTACTGCCGCCGCCGTCTATCCCTATAAACACTTGTGTATCCGGTGTCGGGTTTTCCCCCATGGCAGACCTCTTTCTGTTTCTTTTATGGTCACGGCGCAATCTGGCGCGGCGGAACACTGACAAATCGCTGCAGTAAGGCGCCTTTCAGGATTTACCCGGTGACATTCCACTGAGCGCACTCAAGTTAAAGCTATCGTTAACCATGTGGTTAAACTAATGTTACATCACAAATGACAGCGTTGTCATTTAATTTTAATCAGCAGAGATAAATCGACTCATGGCTAGGACTCGCCATTGACTAAAACATTGAAAATTAACCAATAAATATTCAGCAAGCCACTATCTTTGAGCGACTCGGGCCCCTTAACCACTCTTAAACGCCACTCAAGCCTTAAAAACAAGTCAGGCATTAAAAGTGAGCCCGGCATTAAAAATAAGTCAGGCAATAAGCTAAGACGTGGCTGGCGTTATCTGTTAACGCCAGCCCACATCCGTACCCGCTTAAAGACTAATTCAGTGGCTGAACCCGGCTGTAGCGGCGGCCATCGGGCGAAACACTGCGAAGCTCAAGCGGAGCTGCTATTGCCACAGGGCCGCGATACTCCTGCCATTCAGCCCCTGGTCGGCGATATTGGATCTTGAGCCCGGGAAAGATGATATTGGCCTCAAGCTTGCCATCCTTGATTCTGCCGCCCGGCAACGGCAAACGGTAATGCACCCCGGCCTTATCCAGCTTGGCCAACTCCTTATGCCCCAGGATGTTGGCCAGTCGATACCAATCCTCTGCCTGCGCCTGTCGCTGCTCGGCACCGAAATAACCGGAATCCTGGCTGTAACTTACCCCCTGATGCCGGTAAACCAGCTCCCAGTCCGGCTTATGCCAGGCCTTTTCCGCCAAAACCAAGAGGCGAGGGAAAATCATATAAGCTGCGGTCGTGTCGCTGCGAATCGTCTCGCTCCAGAGTTGCCCCTGCAGGCCAACAAAGCCCCTGCCCGGCGCCATTGGGCCGCTGAGATGCTTTCCTTGTGGGCTGAGTTGCTCTGTGTCATCGGCGACAAAAGGCCTGTCCTCAATATCGCCCCACTGCTCGGCATTGGCCGGCAGATTATCCGGCATAAAGCTGTGTAACTTGCGACTGTTGCTGCTGCGACTGGCCCAGTAATAGCCGGGCTCTTTCGGATCGGCCGCCGGCGGCATATCGAAATAGAGTACTTCCGGGTTGGACAGCACAGTATCCCAGCCGAGATTGGCCTGGGCATGTGCCCGTTTGAAGCCGCCGTGGGCGACTATGTCCCAGATATTGCTTTGCACCGGGCTCGGCATATTGGCCGGGTTGACGTGACTCATGCCATCGCTCCAACCGGCCGCCTCTATGCCGCGATCGGCCAGCATCTGCGATACCCGCTCAATAAAGTAGGCGCCGAGGGCCGATTTGTCGGCCACTCGCTGCGAATTGGCCGCAATAAAGCGTTCACAGGCCGGCGAGTCGAGCCAGGCACCGGCGGTCTCATCGGCACCTATGTGATAGCGCTTAAGCGGTACTCCGGCGGCCTGATGCAGCTTGGCAATTTCATCTATCACCTTGGCAACAAAGGTGTAACTGGACTCCATACAGACATTGAGCGTGTTGTCGTTGTAATACTGAATAGAGCTGTAGACAGTGGCATCCTCGGGATCCGCCAGCAGATATTGGCTGGCGGCCTGACTGTCGCCCTGAGCCAATAACTTGCGGCTGCGGGCCTGCATCGATTTGATAGCGGCGCGGGAGTGACCCGGCATATCCATCGACGGGATCACCTGGATCTGTCTTGCGGCGGCAAACTTGAGAATGTCGATATAGTCCTGGGTCGTGTAGTACCCGTTGACCTGAGTCTCAGGATTGGGGCCACTGCCGAGTTGCGGCAGCAAACAGCGGTTTTCATCGAGATCATGGCAACGCTTGCTGCCAATCTCGGTCAGCTCCGGCAGGCCGGGGATCTGCAGGCGCCAGCCTTCATCGTCGGCCATGTGCAGATGCAATACGTTGAGTTTATAGGCTGCCATTTGCTCCAGCAGACTCAGCACAAACGCCTTGGAGTGGAAGTTGCGGCCAACATCCAGATGCATGCCGCGAAACGGGTATCTGGGGCCATCGTGAATGCGCAGCTGTGGCAGTGCTATTGATTGGGTATCATCGGCAGGCAACTGCAGCAAGGCGGCAAGACTCGCCAAGCCATAGGAGTAACCCGCGGCGTCTGCGGCGGCCAGGTTAATTCCGCCGGCCTCAATCTCGAGTCGATAGTGCTCGCTTTGCCCGCCCTTGAGCGGCAGCAAGTTAAGCGCCAATCCTTGCTCGCTCTGGCTGACACCCAGCCTTTGTAGGCGCAAGAGCGCCGCCTCAAGTGATTGCAGCTCGACTCCGGTAGCTATGTGGCTCGGGTTAAGCTTAATCCCGGCATTGAGGGTGACGGGTGTTTGCTCAAGCCAAGTCACTGAATCCGGCTTAGGAATAAGGCTTGCCACCGCAAGGCCGGCATCATCGGGAGTATCGGCATTTTGGCCGAAGACGACATTGGCGGTATCCCAGGGCAGCTTATCCTTTGAGCTGCGGCGATATTGTTTCTCGGCATCCGTATAAGGCTGCACATAGGGAAGCAACTCAAGCCCGGTATCCGGGTCTTGCTTAACTTCAGTGCTGGCGATGACCTCCGGCTTGAGCCCCTCAACCACCATGTAATAGTTGGGCATGGCATCGATTTCCGACAGCTGCCACAGCTCACCGCGAAAATTGATGATTTCGCTGACACCCTTTTTGAAACCGCCGAAGGCGGCGGTTGGCGTCAGACGATGCAGATCGCCCTGAATATGCTCTATATGAAACTCAGGCGAGGCAACCGAGAGTACCGGACGCATCTGGCTAAAATAGATGGCCCAGTCAGAAGCGCTGAGATCTTCGCTCGGAGTCAGGCGAATTTGCGCCTGGAAACAGCGGCCTTCGGCACGGCTCGGGTCGCAGTTATCATCCGGCACATTGGACAGCACAGCATATTTCAGCTGCAAACTCTGGGCAAAGCTATGCAGCTTATTCTGAGTCAGATCTTCACTTGAGGCTTTTGACGAAGAACCGGCTTGGCTCTGCCCTGGTTCAGTCCCGGTTGCCGGCGGCTTGTCAGAACAAGCCGTCAGCCCCAAGCTCAAGGCAATGGCTAACGCCGCGATAGTTAACTTCATTCCGTTACTCTCCTGTCCTTATTATTGTTTTCACCATGATGCCATATTCCCTGTCGACTCAAGCAGTGGCTGTCACCTCAACAAGCTATGTTGAGTGACAACCGGGATAAAAAAATGGCCAGGTACTGAAATCAGCACCCAGCCCACTCTAGTTTCCGGGGAGAGACTACAGTATTGAAAACACAGTTGCGCAGCCGCCCGACAGATACTCAACTGTGGAAGGCATGTAAAGGAGACCTCATCCTCGACATGCAGACCTTACAAGACAACATGGCCATGGAAACAATAGTCACACAAGCAATGACAACGCTGTCATCGATAAACATACACAAGTACAAACCTTATTTCTACATTTTTTTGACAATTTTTATTTACCCAAGCCCCCTTGAAAACAGCGCTTGCGAACATATTTTTAACAATGACATCCAGTTTGCCCACTGTTAACATCCGCAGCATGCTTGGGGTCACAAGCCAATAAGTCTCAAGCTGAACTTTTTACTGGTTTGCGGTACTAATACAACCGAAGAAGCGGTTCTGGCCCGATATTTCAGTGACGATTTATTTTCCGGTGCGTCAGTTGATTGGCTGACGGAACCTCAGATAACAACAAGGATAAAAAGACAATGACAGCACAATACGTCCCGCTCAACAACGGCGCACACAAGGCTCTGAAAGTCACTCCAGGCATAGATTTCAGCGAATTTGAGCAGCACCATATGTTGCCCTTGCTGGTGCAGGAATTTTTGCCTGCCGCCACCAGTTTCCCGATCATTTTCGCCAAGAACAGCCAAAGTGGAGATTTCCAGCCGGTTGCCATCACCTCTCTGAAGCCTGAGAGCAACTGCTTTATCAAGGACAACACCTGGACCCGACGTTACCTGCCAATGCAGTGCCGGATGCAACCTTTTGCCGCCGGTGACTCCAGCCAGGAAAATGTACTTATCGGTATCGATGTCAACAGCAAGCATGTCAGCGAAGACAAGGGCGAAGCCCTGTTTACCGAAACCGGTGAGCAGACCGAATTCCTGAAAAACCGCATCGAATTTATCGGCAACCTGATTGAGTACCGTGAAATCACCAAGCAGTTCGTCAAGACCCTGACCAGCCATGAATTACTGCAACCCAAGACTCTGACAGTAACCAACAAACAGGGTGAAAAGAGCAATATAGATGGCCTCTATATCGTCGATGAGCAAAAGCTCAATGCCCTGAGCGATGAGGTTAAACTAGAATTTGCCAAGCGCGGCGTCTACTCACCGGTTTATGCTCACCTGTGCTCGCTGAATCAAATCGACTTGCTGCTGGATTAATCCACTCATCCCTATTCCGGGACAATAAAAACGGCGGCCAAAGCAGTAATGCTTGGCCGCCGCCTTATTGGATCACGGTTAGTTTGCCCTATAGGGAATTAAAAGCGCCAACGAGTTAAGCCTTGTTTGCCTTCCCTAAACCAAGCCTAAAGCTTGAACTTCAGGGTTAAATGGCCCAGCCGCCCATATAGAACACCACCAAGCCTATGGTGATAACCAACACACCGGGCTTGAGCTTACGCCACTCACCGCTGCAGATTCGGCCGATAACCAGGGTCGCAAACCCCAACATAATGCCTGTGACTATGTTGCAGGAGAGTATGATGAATACTGCGCAGGTCAGTCCCGCCATGGCGTCTACCTTGTCATCGAAGTCCAGCTTGGTGACATTGGACAACATCAGCAGTCCCACATACATGAGCGCTGGCGCCGTGGCGTAGGCAGGTACCAAATAAGACAGGGGTGCCAGGAAGATCATCAGCAGGAACAGTACCCCCACCACAGTGGCGGTCAGGCCTGTTTTTCCGCCTGCTGCAGTACCGGCGGCCGATTCAATGTATACAGCGGCAGGTGCGCCGCCCACCAGGCCGGCGAAGATAGAGCTGACAGAATCCGAGGTCAGCGCCTTACCGCCCCCTATGATGTTGTCATTCTTGTCCAGCAAATTGGCTTGTCCGGCCACGGCTCTTATGGTGCCTGTGGCATCGAAGATAGCTGTCATCACCAGCGCCAGCACTATCGGCAGCACCACAGGGTTAAGGGCGCCCATGATATCCAGTTGGCCAATCAAAGAGCCTTCAGCGCCCAAGTCGGGTATGGCAAACACGCCTTTGAACTCCACATTGGGGTCAAACAGCAAACCAAACACTGACAGGGCGATGATCACCAATAAAATGCCGCCTGGCACCCGGCGACGTTCGAGTCCGATAGTGGCAGCCAGCCCCACGACAGTGGCGATCACCGGCAGGCTGTGGATATCGCCGAGCTTGACCGGCAAACCGGTATCATTGGCCACAATCAGTTGCACACTGTTAGTGGCAATCAGCAGCAGAAACAGGCCGATACCTATCCCTGTACCATGGGCAATCCCCTTGGGCAGGTTAGCAAGCACCCACTGGCGAACGCCGGTAACGCTCACCAGGGTAAAGACGATACCCATAAGGAAAATCGCCCCCAGGGTGACAGGCAGGCTCATGCCCTGCCCCAACACCAGACTGAAGGCGGTAAACGCAGTCAGTGAGATGGCGCAGCCTATGGCCATCGGCAGATTGGCCCACAAACCCATCAGCAGTGAGCCGAAGGCGGCAATCAGACAGGTGGCAATAAACACGGAGCCGGGATCAAACCCGGCCTTTCCCAACATGGAGGGGACAACGATAACTGAGTAAACCATGGCAAGAAACGTGGTCAAACCGGCGATCACTTCCTGGCGGACAGTGCTGCCACGAGCGCTGATATTGAAGAAGCGTTCCAGCCATGACGATGTAGTAGGTACAGCGGTATTTGTCTTTGAAGACATCATAATTATTCTACCTTTTTGATCTCTTTATTCGGGTCAGATGACGCCGGCTACGGCAGGTGAGAGCCCCGCTGGGCGGGTGAGAGATCCACAACAAAACGTGACCTGCAGGTGGTGGGCACCAAGGAGTATCGTCAAACGATGTCCAACGCAGCCTTTGTTGGTCGCGGATAATACTGCAAATTGGCGCCCCCGGCTAAAAAGATTTCGGGATCTGTGGCTCATCCTGAATATGCAGTTGTTCATAACTTTTCATATTTTCTCAAATCCCATTCATTGGCAGCGCAATCGCCATTCACATCCTTTCCCTATAGTGGCCCCATCAAGCAAACCCTGCTGCGTTGGAGCAATCACTATGTCTGAGTCCACATCAAGCAAAAAACAGGAACTTATGGCCCACGGCCTGATTATTTTCATGCTGTTTCCGGCCCTGACCATCACAGGTATCAGCCTCTATGGCCTGATCATCTGGATCATGCTGGCCCTCGGCGGCGTCGCCAGTCACTGATACAAGAGGATTGAATAGATGAAACGGTTAATAGCAATCTGGCGTACTCTCAACCGCCCAACCAAGTACCTGAGCCTGGGCGCCATCAGCCTGTCGGCCTTTATCATGGGCATTGTTTTCTGGGGCGGCTTCAACACGGCGCTGGAAGCCACCAACACTGAGGCCTTCTGTATCAGTTGCCACTCGATGGAGAGCAATCCCTATCAAGAGCTGCAGCAAACTGTGCATTGGTCGAATCACTCCGGCGTGCGGGCAACCTGCCCAGACTGCCACGTGCCCCACGACTGGAGCCGCAAGATAGCCCGTAAGATGGAAGCCTCTCACGATGTCTGGGGCTGGCTGTTCCAAACAGTCAACACTCCGGAAAAATTTGAAGCCAAGCGTCTGGAAATGGCCAGCCGTGAATGGAAACGCTTTGCCCGTGACAACTCCCAGGCCTGTAAAAACTGCCATGACTACAAGTCAATGAAATGGGACGAGATGTCAGCCCTAGCGCAAAAACAGATGAAACAAGCGGCCGAGAAAGATCAGTCCTGTATCGATTGCCACAAGGGCATAGCTCACAAGCTGCCTGATATGGGCACGGCCAGAGCCCCGGAACTGATTGCCGAAGTGGGTTCGGGTGAGACTTCCCTGCAACAGGGCGGCAAATATTTCAGCGCCTTGACCAAGCCTCTGTATCTGGATGACAAGAGCGCGGAAGAAGCCGGTACTCTGAACGTGGCCACCGAAATCAAGGTGTTGGAGCTCAAGGGCAAGCGCGTCAAAATCGCCATCGATGGCTGGCGTAAAAAGATAGGTGCCGGCCGGGTGATCTACATGGACTTCGGTATCAATATCCTCTCGGCTCAATTGACCAAGGCCGCTGCCGAAACCGACGGGGTGATCAAGACCTTTGAAGAGAAAGAAGATCCCATGACTGGCCTCAAGTGGCAGCGTGTGGAAGCCGAGATCTGGACCGACAGCGATTATCTGCTGACCGAACTGGCACCACTCTGGGGCTATGCCCGCAGCACTTATGCCTCTAGCTGCAGTGTCTGTCACACCCAGCCCGATGAGCATCACTTTGATGCCAACACCTGGCCGGGCATGTTCCAGGGGATGTTGGCCTTCGTCAACATGGATCAGGACACCCAGGCACTGGTGCAGAAATACCTGCAACAACATTCTTCCACCTTCAGCAAAGAAGAGCACTAAGAGGTTGGCGTTATGAACAGAAGAGACTTTTTAAAAGGCCTGGCCTCCACTTCCGTTGTGGTTGCCGGAAGCAGTTCGGTACTCGCTCCCCTGTCGGCGCTGGCCAAGGGGATGGATGACGGTGACGCCTGGCTGACCACAGGCTCCCACTTCGGTGCATTTCGTATCAAGCGCCGCAACGGGGTTATTGCCGAAGTCAAACCACTGGAGTACGACAAGTATCCCACCGACATGATCCGCGGTATCCGTGGCCTGGTCTATAACCCATCACGGATCCGTTACCCCATGGTGCGGCTCGACTTCCTGCTCAAGGGACACAAGAGCAATACCCATGAACGCGGCGACTTCCGTTTCGTTCGTGTCACCTGGGACAAGGCCTTGACTCTGTTCAAGGAGTCGCTGGATATCATTCAAACCCAGTACGGTCCATCTGGCCTGCACGCCGGACAAACCGGTTGGCGTGCCACCGGACAGCTGCACTCAAGCACCAGCCATATGCAGCGCGCCATTGCCATGCACGGCAACTTCGTCAAGAAAGTAGGCGACTACTCCACCGGCGCCGGGCAAACGATTATGCCTTATGTGCTGGGCTCTACCGAAGTGTACGCTCAAGGCACCTCCTGGCCGCTGATCCTCGAGCACAGCGATACCATAGTGCTCTGGTCCAACGATCCATATAAAAACCTGCAGGTGGGCTGGAACGCCGAAACCCACGAGTCCTTCGCCTATCTGGCGCAGCTCAAGGAAAAGGTCAAAGCCGGTAAGATCCGGGTGATCAGCATAGATCCGGTCGAAACCAAGACCCAGGCCTATCTCGGTTGTGAGCAGCTGTATGTCAACCCACAAACAGACGTGGCCTTGATGTTGGGTATCGCCCATGAGATGTACACAGCCAAGCTGCATGATGCCAAATTTATCGAAGGCTATAGCCTGGGCTTTGAAGAGTTCCTGCCCTACCTCCTGGGTGACAAAGACGGCATCGCCAAGACTCCGGAATGGGCCGAAGCCATCTGTGGCGTCAAGGCTGAAGTCATCCGCGATCTGGCCCGTACCCTGACCAAGGGCCGCACCCAGATCATGATGGGCTGGTGCATTCAGCGTCAGCAACACGGTGAGCAGCCTTACTGGATGGCAGCAGTACTGGCCACCATGATAGGCCAGATAGGCCTGCCTGGCGGTGGTATCAGCTATGGTCACCACTACTCGGGTATCGGCGTACCTGCCACAGGTGCCGCCGCGCCGGGCGCCTTCCCGCGCAACCTGGACGAAGGCCAAAAGCCACTGTTCGACAACAAGGACTTCAAGGGCGCCAGCAGCACCATTCCGGTCGCCCGCTGGATAGATGCCATTCTGGAACCCGGCAAGACTATTGATGCCAACGGCAGCAAGGTCACCTATCCGGATATCCGCATGATGGTGTTCTCGGGCAACAACCCCTGGAACCACCATCAGGACAGAAACCGTATGAAGCAGGCGTTCCGCAAGCTGGAATGCGTGGTCTCCATAGATGTGAACTGGACCGCCACCTGCCGCTTCTCTGACATAGTCTTGCCCGCCTGTACCACCATGGAGCGCAACGATATTGATGTCTACGGTGCCTACGCCGGCCGCGGTATTCTGGCGATGCACAAGATGGTTGAACCTCTGTTTGAAAGTCTGTCTGACTTTGAGATATTCACCCGCTTTGCCAAAATACTCGGCAAAGAGAAGGAATACACCCGCGGGCTAACCGAAATGGAATGGCTGGAAAAACTCTACAACGAGTGTAAGGCCGCCAACCAGGGCAAGTTTGCCATGCCGGACTTCAACGAGTTCTGGAAGCAGGGTTATGTGCACTTCGGTGAAGGGCAAAACTGGGTCAGACACGCCGACTTCCGTGAGGATCCTGAGATCAACCCCCTGGGTACTCCTTCAGGCCTGATTGAAATCTTCAGCCGTAAGATTGCCCAGTTCGGTTATGATGACTGCCCAGGCCACCCAGTGTGGATGGAAAAATCCGAGCGCAGTCACGGTGGTCCAGGCAGCGATAAGTACCCGGTTTGGCTGCAGTCCTGCCACCCGGACAAGCGCCTGCACTCACAGATGTGTGAGTCCAAGGAATATCGGGAAACCTATACGGTGCAAGGGCGTGAGCCGGTTTACATCAACCCTGAAGATGCCAGGGCCCGCGGTATCAAAGACGGCGATCTGGTGCGGGTGTTCAACGACCGCGGTCAACTACTGGCCGGTGCCGTCGTCTCCGGCCGTTTCCCCAAAGGGGTAATCCGGATCCATGAAGGCGCCTGGTATGGCCCGGTCGGCAAAGATGGCAGCGTCGAAGGCGGCGCCGAAATCGGTGCCCTGTGCAGCTATGGTGACCCCAATACCCTGACTCAGGATATAGGTACCTCCAAGCTGGCGCAGGCTTGCTCGGCCTACACTTGCCAAGTGGAGTTTGAAAAATTCACCGGTAAGGCGCCCAAGGTATCCTCCTTCGATGGGCCGATTGAGATAAAAATCTAACCTAAGGTTCGCAGATAACTGAGGTAAGCCAATGGAACAGTTAAATCAAGGCAGAGCCATGCTGTACAACTTCCTCTCGGGCCTGTTCGCCCGCGAGTTGAACGCCGAGCGCCTGAATCAATTGACGGCGCCGCAGAGCAAGGACTTCTGGCAACAGCTGAGCAGCGATCCTGCCCTCAAGCAAGAAGCCAAGCTGATGGAGCAAAAACTGCAATCCATTGCCTGGATGCAGGACAGAGACAAGGCGCTGCTGGAGCTGGCGGCAGACTTCTGCGGGCTGTTTCTGGTGGGCAGTAAACAGAGTGCTTCGCCCTATGCCGGCCTCTATCTACAAGCGGATGACGATGTCACCCTGTTCGGTGAACAGCATCAACAGATGCTGACCTTTTTGCAGCGAAGTCAGCTGCAGCTGAGCGGTGACTTCCCCGAACCCGCCGACCATCTGGCGGTGATTCTGGCATATCAGGCACATCTGTGTCTGAACACCTCGGCCTCAACGCAGCAAGAATTTCTGCAAGAATGCCTGCTCAGTTGGCTGGAGCCATTTTGTCAGCGGGTGATCGAATGCGATCGCGGCGGTTTTTATGCCGCGCTCGCGCGCCTGACCCTGGCGTTTGTTCAAAGCGATGCCGAATGGCTGAAAGGCGCCGCAGCGCACTGAGCGAGGCGATTTAGACCGGTGCTGACTCAAGTGCTTGCCTGAATCAAACGTAACACAGCCCCCCCTAATCAAAGGATCAAAGGGTCAAAGGGTCAAAGGGTCAAAGGGTCAAAGGGTCAAAGGGTCAAAGGGCGCCAACTCGAGTATCGAGCGGCGCCCTTTCTATATCTTCAGCAGCCGTTAAATGCTGCGCTTCTTCTCTTTCGCTTAAACCCCAGGTAAAAAGCACCTTAGTCTGATTGCTGCTCAAGCCAGTTTTCGAGCGCCTGCAATGATGCCGCTACGCAATCTGTCAGCTCGGTAAGTTCCTCGTCGCTCAAAGGATTGCCAACCTTGATGGACTGTTCCAGTGCGGCGCAGCGCAAATGCAGCGCTTCAAGCCCCATGTTGCCACTGCTGCCCTTGAGTGCGTGCAGCTTGGCAGCAATGATATCCCGTTGCCCATCCTCCGCCTTTAAAGCTTGCAGCTGCGCGTCACAGCTATCCACAAACTGTTGCCGCATCTCCAGCAAAGTGGCCTTGCCGAGTACCTGCAAGTCCTGCTCAAGTTGCTCCAGCGCCAGCCATTGGGCGTTGTCCGTATTGCGGGATTTAAGGCCCGGCGCTTGGATATCCTCCTCCTTATGGCGCTCATCACTCAGATTCGAGCCGGAGACAACCCCTAGCCAATTGGCCAGAGCCTGCAATCCCAAGGGCTTACCCAGCACTGTATCAAAGCCCATGGCCTGATAATCAGCCATGTCCTGAGTCTGCAACTGGGCGGTAAAGGCGGCAATAGGCACCTTGGTGCCCAGCTGTTGCCTGAGCTCAGGCAACAGCTCGCTGCCGGAGCCGTCACTCAGCTGTAAATCCAGCATCACGGCATCAAAGGGGCCTGACGTGTTATCAAGCAACACACTTCGCGCCTCAGCCAAACTGACACACAAGAGTGATTCATGTCCAAGGTGCGCCAAAAAGCCCTGAGCCACCAGGGCGTTAACCCTGTTATCTTCCACCAGCAACACCCGCTTGGCGATTTCACTCTGCGGCAGGCGACTCGATTGTTGCTCCCCCTGCTCACAGGGCTGAAGCGGCACACTGAAACTGAAACGGCTGCCCTGCCCCGGCGTACTGATAACGTCTATGGCGGGCTCATCCTCGCTCTCACGGCCATTCATCAGTTGCACCAGGTCACGACTGATACTCAGCCCAAGCCCGGTACCCCTGGCACTGGCATGGGTCGCCTCTGTGGCATAGGGGGTAAACAGATGCGCCATGGCTTCGGGGCGGATGCCGATGCCGGTGTCAGTCACGCTGAAGCACAGGCGTGCACCTTCAATACTGACCTCCAGAGTCACACTGCCCTTGGTGGTAAACTTAATCGCATTGCCCAGAAGGTTAAATAATACCTGCCTGAGCTTGGGCCCATCAAGCCAGACCCATTCGGGCAATTCCGGCTTTAACAACCTGAGCTCAAGCCCGGCAAGATTAGCCCCGGCCAACATGATGGCGGTCACTTCGTTGAGCAGCGCCGGCAACTCCACAGCCCTTGGCTCATTGAGCAGCCTACCCTGCTCCAGACGTGAAAAATCGAGAATGTCATTGAGCACGGTTTGCAGTTGAGTGCCACTGTACTGGGACAACGCCAACATCTGCCGCGCCTTGGCGGGTAACTCCGCCTGCCCCAGCAAACTCAGGGTGCCGAGCAAGCCATTAAGCGGTGTACGTATTTCATGACTCATGGTTGCCAAAAACAACGACTTGGCCTGACTGGCTTCCTCCAACTGGGCATTGGTCTGGGCGAGCTCGCGGGTTCGCTCGGCGACCTTCAGCTCCAGCGCCAATTTATGCTCGGTCAACTCGGCGGCAGTGCGCTGCAGATCCTGCTGCAACTTTTGATTGTGGGCCGTTTTCTGTTTGAAGGCTTCCAGCGCCGAGGCCATAGCAGTAAGTTCATCATCACCGTAAGAGCGTATACTGACATTGGTATCGCCAAGACTCAGGCGACTGAGTGCCTGGGTGGCATCGCTCAAGCGCCGGGCGATGCCCTTATAGATAACCTGCCAACTGACAAACAGGATCAGCAGCAACATCAAAGCGCCCGTCCCCCAGAGCCCTGCGCTGGCCCAATTGAGCTGCCCCAGATAGTCGCGGCGGGCCAAATTCAGCTGTTGCTGTTGGCCTTCGAGGGCGGCATCCACGGTTTGCTCCATCGACTTGAGGTTATCAGAAATCACCAATTGCCTTTGTTCCAGTTGCTGCTGCAACTGCCATATCGCTTCGGCCAATTGTTGACCGGCAATGACCTGGTCAAGACGAGCAAATTCGGCCTCGAGCGCCTCGGCTCTACCTGGGTCCCGAACCAAATCGGCCACAGGAATACGCTTGAGCAATCCCGGGGACAGGGCATCATCGGTCAACGGCGCCTGGTTGATGGCGCCGACCAAGTCTTGCGGCGCATCGGCCGCGGCAAATATCTGCCCGAGCAAGGCTATCTTGTGGGTCAGTTTCAGGGCGCGGTTGAGCTGCTCGGCGCTGCTGAGATCCAGCTCTATAATGTCATCTACTGTCTCAGCGCCAGGGATCTGGCTCAGCTTGGCAATAATAACTGAATCCAGCACCGCCAGCTCGGAACGCAGCAGATTATCGGCCTGCTTGGAAGCCTGTACCAGTAAAAGTCCTTGCTGCTTCAGCGCTTGGGTACGCTCAAGTCGCTCGCCAGTCTGTTCGCCGAGTAAGGTCAGCTCGGCGATAATGGTGGCCGCCGCCTGTTTAAGGTTGGCCGAATCCGGCACCGCCAACTGCTCCAGGGTCGCTATCGCCGCCAACATGCGATTGCTTTCAAGAGACAGGCGGCGTCCCAAATATTGACGCTGCTTTTCATCTGCAACTGTGCCCAGGCGCTGGGCATTCTCCGCCAACGAGGTGGCCGACTGCGATAACTGCCGCGCGGCTTCTGATGCGGGCAAGGCCTTCTCATACAGAAAACTGTCGGCACCCCTGACCCAGTGCAGGCTCAAATTGCCCAGAGTCACCAGTAATAACAGCAACAGCGCCAGTAAACAGAACGCCAGCATCAGACGGCCGGTCAGGCTGCTCAGCCATGAAGATAAAGGTCTCACTTGTTATCCTTGTTGATACCGGTTCGCATAGGCATTGACTCACTCAAACATTCAGCAGGAATGCTATGGTAGAATACTTGCATCATATATCAGGGCCTTCCCCATGAGCCAATTTTCCGCCAAGTTTGAGGCTGTGTTGCCTGCAACTAAAAAACCGCTACAGCTGTGGTTATTGGCTCTGCTGATGTTTATCCCTGCCGCGCTGGCCAATGAAGCCTGGGAGCTGGAGCAACGCAGTCCTTTCAACGAAGCAATCCAGCAGGCCAGCCCTCTGACCCACACGCCGCTCACCAAGGCCAACAAACCTTGGAAACTGTGCGCGTTGGTGCCGCATCTGAAAGATGCTTACTGGATAGGGATTAATTATGGCTTAGCCAAACAGAGCCAAGTATTGGGGCTCGGGCTGGAACTCCATGAAGCCGGTGGCTATGGCAACACTCAAACCCAGTTGGCACAACTCAAATCCTGCCTCGATGGTGATGCCGATGCGATTTTGCTCGGCGCCGTCAGCCCACACCTGCTTGAGGGCCAGGCGCTTGAGCTGACCAAGCCGGTGTTGGCGCTGGTGAACCAGTTGGCAGACAGCCGAGTACAAACCCATATAGGAGTCAACTGGTATCAGATGGGTTATCTCACAGGTCAATTCCTCGCATCCAAACCATATCAACGTCTGGCGATGCTGGCGGGCCCCGAAGGCCGCGGTGGTACCGATCTGGTGGAAAAAGGCGTCGGACAAGCACTGCAAGACAGCACCGTAGAGATAGTGGCCGTGATGCATGCCGACAACAACCGCAATCTCTACCGGGATCAGCTCAATTTGTTGCTCAACCAAAATAAGCCGCCGCTGCCACAAGCCTTACTCGGCAGTGCTGTGGCGATTGAAGCCGCCATGGGCACTCTGAGACAGAGAAATATGACGGATAAAATGGCGCTGGTAAGCAGCTACTTGTCTCCGGATGTCATGCGAGGCCTCAAGCGCAACAAGGTCGCTTATGCCAATGATGACAGAGTGGTACTACAGGGGCGGCTGGCGGTCGATCTCGCCGTTAGGCTGTTGCAGGGGGAAAAGGCGTTTGGTGATATAGGCCCGGCAATTTTGCAATTGCGCCCGGATAACCTCAACAGCATGCAACTGGATGACAGTTTGGCACCGGCGGATTTCTACCCGGTATACAGAGTGGAAGCCAAGGGCTCAGAACTCAGTCGCTAACATCGGCGGCAAACAGATAACCTTCACCATGCACAGTGACAAACAGCTCTGGACTCAGCTTGCTGCGCAGACGCCGAATAATCACATCTATGGTACGGTCGTTAACATCCTGATCCCTGTGACTGGTTTGTTGCATCAAGCGCTCTCTCGATAGCACCTGCTGCGGGTGCAGGGCAAAGGCCACCAGCAGTTCAAACTCAGCCTTGGTCAACTTGATAGCCTGCCCATCCAAGCTCAAACGGCGGCTGTTGAGCTGCAAGTGATAGCCTTCGAAATAAAGATTGTCGTCCGAGCGCGACAGTTGTTCGGCCGTTTGTTGCTGCGCCTTCTTCACCAGAGAGATGCGCCAGAGCAGATTTTTGACCCTGACCCTGAGCTCACGAAACTCAAATGGCTTGGTGACATAATCATCGGCGCCCATTTCCAGGCCAACTATTTTATCTATCGCCTCATCCCGGCCGGTCACCAGAATAATGCCCACATCTGAGCGACTGCGCAGCTCACGGGTCAGCATCAAACCATCGTCACCAGGCATATTGATATCCAGCATCACCAGGTCCACATGCTGTTGTTGTAGTTGCTGCCACATCTGCTCACCGTCAGCGGCCTCCATCACCTGGTAACCATCTTTTTCAAAGTAGCCTTTTAAACGAGTCCTAATGATAGCCTCATCGTCCACTATCAATATGCGGTATGCCATGCTTGTATTCCAACCGGCTGGGATAGAGGTCATTATTCACAATTTTTCATATTTTGTCTGTAGCGGATAGATATTTGACCTGAGTTCGGTGCTAAGCGCTTTTTATGTGGCTACAATAAGGACGAATCAAAAATTAAAGGACTGAATATGGACGAAAAGCGCAAGTTTTCGCGGATCCTGTTTAGCATAGATGCCCAGCTGAGCTGCGGTGACAAGGTGTGGAGCACCCATTTGCTGGATCTCTGTCTCAATGGCGCCATGGTGGAAGAACCTGCCGATTTCGCTCCCGAAGGCGTGCTGAAGCTGAGTTTTTGCCTGCCCCAGTCCGAAGTTGAACTGTGCATGGAGGCTGACGTCGTGTATCGCCGCAACGGCCTTCTGGGCCTCAAGTGCGGGCTTATTGATATCGAGAGTATCAGTCACTTAAGACGGCTATTGGAGCTGAATCTTGGTGATGCCTCACTGCTGCACCGCGAGTTGGAACAGTTTATCGCCGAACATGAACAGAGCCGCTGAAGCGGCTCCTGCTTCACAGGTCACAGGGCGGCAATAGCCCTGTTTGCCGGGCTATTACTTCACATAGCGCTCACATAGCAATCATAAAGCCCCGAGTGCCTCGCTGAGTTTGCTCACCCCTATCACCTGCATCCCCTGAGGCGGCTTTTTCGGCATATTGGCCTTAGGCACAATCGCCCGGGTAAAGCCATGCTTGGCAGCTTCCACCAAACGCTCCTGACCATTGGGCACGGGACGTATCTCACCGGAAAGGCCCACTTCGCCGAACACCACCAGATCCCTGGGCAGAATATCACCACGGAAACTGGAAACCATGGCCAACAGCAGAGTCAAATCGGCGCTGGTTTCTGTCACCTTGACACCACCGACCACGTTAACAAATACATCCTGATCCGACATCTGTAAGCCGCCATGACGATGCATTACCGCCAGCAACATAGCCAAACGATTGGCATCCATCCCCACGGCGACTCGCCGCGGATGCGACAGTGCCGAGCTGTCCACCAACACCTGTAGCTCCACCAGCAGCGGCCGGGTGCCCTCCCAAACCACCATCACCAAGGAGCCGGAGGCAGCTTCATCGGCGCGTGACAGGAATATCGCCGACGGATTGGCCACTTCCTTGAGCCCCCGTTCCGTCATGGCGAACACTCCCAGCTCATTGATGGCACCGAAGCGGTTCTTATGGGAGCGCAGGGTACGGTAGCGGCTATCGCTGTCCCCTTCAAACATCACGGAGCAATCTATGCAGTGCTCCAGCACCTTGGGGCCGGCCAGAGAGCCATCTTTGGTGACATGGCCGACCATGATAATGGCGATACCATTTTGTTTGGCAAAACGGGTCAGAAAAGCGGCCGACTCACGAACCTGGGCCACACTGCCGGGGGAAGACTGCACATCGCTGATATGCATCACCTGAATCGAGTCTATCACTATGACCTTGGGCTTCTCCCGCAGTGCCACAGTGCAGATGGTCTCGACACTGGTTTCGGACAACATCTTCAAACGTCCGGTGGGCAGACCCAAACGATGGGCACGCATAGCCACTTGCTGCAAAGATTCCTCGCCGGTGACATAGAGAGCCGGCATTGTCTCTGCCAGCTGACACAAAGTTTGCAGCAGCAAGGTACTCTTACCGGCCCCCGGATGACCGCCAATCAGGATGGCACTGCCGGCGACTATGCCGCCACCGAGCACACGGTCGAATTCGATAAAGCTACTGGGGATCCTGGGCACTTCGTTGAGATCTATCTGATCCAGCGTCTGGATCTCACTGGCACCGGCACCGGCATAACCGCTGAACTGCCCCCCCCGGGATGGTGTGGCCGCCCCCAGTCTGACTTCGGTAATGGTATTCCATTCATGACAAGCACTGCACTGCCCCTGCCAACGGGGAAAGTCCTGGCCACATTCGTTGCACACGTATGCTGTTTTATTCTTCGCCATCTGGGTTCAAACTTGTGTAAAATCTGTAATAGTTAATTAAAATAATTGCACTTTCAAAGTGATAGTTTCAGCGCGATAATCCCGATTTGGGTTCAAGCTTCCCAAAGCCGGGCCGACATAAGACTAACAGTCAGCACAAGAATAAGCACCCTTTAAAGAGCGAGTCCATGAGCCCAGATCACCACAGCGCCCTGATTGAGCAACTCAAGCCCCTGATGATGGAGCCGGACTTTAGTGAGATCTTCTTGCAGCTCACCGCCGAAGAGTCCAACTCGACCCGCTTTCTGTTAAAGATGGAAATCCAGCGCCTGGCTTCCCCCTGTCTGAGGATCATTGATCTCAGAGACAAATCGGAACTGCCCTGCCTGGAGTATCGCTTCGCTGACCAACGCCATTATCTCGATGCCCCGGCCAAAGAGGCCTTAGACGCCGCACTGGCGCTGTACCGCAACCAGTACACAATGGGAGTATATGAACAGGTGATGGAGGCTCATCGCCAGCGTCGCCAACGACTACAGCAAACGCCCCGCAATCAGGAAGGCCAGGAGAATCCCTATCTGGTACCCGGAATCGTCCTGGGACGTTACTTCAACCGCAGTGAAGAGCGGATGAACTACAGCATCAAGATAGCGGTTTCCCAACCCGGCAGAGAAGAGTTGCGCGGCAATACCGCAGATCTTTCCGTCGGTGGCGCCAGGGTGCGCCTGCCCGCCAGACACAACTTAGATCTTAACCGGCCGCTAAGGGTCAAGCTACTGGACCTCAGCGATGAATACTATTACCGGGATCTGCAACTCGGAGTCGACTACCAGATAGTCGATGCCCAGACAGAGCAGGATACCTGCTGGATGCGGCTAAAACGCATCGGCGGCAGTGAGCAGCTCTCCGAGCTACTTGCCAGCCTTATTCGCGGTTATAAGTTCCGTTACAAGGTGGATGTCAACGATGTACTGACAACAGCAACAGGACTGGGATTCGAGCGCCATTATCTGGCCCATCTGCCACACCTGCCGCTGTTTATCGAGCAGGACAGCCAAGGCAACCCAACTATTGGCGCTTTGCTGCTGAGCCGGGACAATCAGGCACTGCTGCACGATTTTCTCGATGAAGCCGATATCAACCAATTGCCGGGACTGCTGAGCAAGCAGAGACTGGCGGCCATGCTCGCCGAGCCGGACAACGCCGACCACAGATTACTGTTCAGCTTTACCTATAATGCCCGTGGTCAACTCTACTTCTACTCAGCCAGCCTCAGCGAGCTGAAAAAAAGCCGCCTGCAACCTCTGTTTCTCGGCTTTGGTGCCACCAAGGGTAGTTGGAAGGTTATCCAGGTGAGCCTGGATACCATAGACCACCGGGGTTCCTACAAGGCCTCCATGCTCCCGGGGGATGACAGCAACTACTCGGCACTGACTGAGCAGCAGCTGAGCAAATACAGCCACATATTACAGTTGATGGACGTGACCGACGAACAGGCCGCCGAAGAGTATCGTCGCTGGCCATTCAAGATGGACGCCAATGAGCTCAAGCGTTTCGGCCAAACCAAAATCACCACCAACAGTATCCGATTGGTGTCCATGTATTTCAGCGAGCGGCGCCAGGAAGCCAGGTTCTCCTTCAAGACCTTGGTCAACATCAGTCAGGGCAAACAGCAATACACAGGGATCACCCATGATATTTCCAGTCGTGGCCTGCAGCTGAATCTGGATGAAAACGCGACTCTCAATCCCAAGGAGCCACTGCTGCTGAGCTTTCCCAAGCTGCAGGAGCTGGCGCCCAAGGCAAAACTGCAGGCACTGCCCTACCGCTTGGTGCGCAGCCGTAAAAACGGTGTCACCCTGCATCTGGCGGCGGTGATGGGCCACACGCCTCATCCGGGAGTGGAGTTTTTGCAGCGCCTGATAGAGCAAAACCGCGAGAAATTGCAGCAACTGACAGAAAATAACTCTGAGGTCAAAGAACTGGCCGAAGGAATGAAAAACCTCTTGATGCGCAAACTGCATTCAGTGCCTTTCCTTGTGGAAAAAACCGTCAAGTCTTTCCGTTTTTCGGCGCTGGGGGTCGGCGTCAAGCCGGATGTCGTCAGCGACCTGTTCGCCAACAGCAGCGCTGAACAGTTGCAGTTCAATCTCGAACCTTTACTGCAAGACGGCCGGCTGAAGCGCGACTTTATCGGCCCGATACGGGCGATGAAGCCGCAGATGACCATGGACAGCTTCGAAGTCTTTGTGCAGTTGGTGCGCCAATCCAGCGGCCAGTTGCGGCTGCGCTGCACCGCCCGCCATGAACTGGCGGAGCGTCAGGCCCAAGTGGATTTTATCCGTCAGGCGCAATCGCTCGGCAGCTTTATGGCCTTGAAAGTCTATCGCGGCGCCGCCGGTAAACCGGATCTGGGCTATATCCGCCGCGAACTGGAATATATAGGTGTTCATGCCAAGCACAAGGCCAAGAAGCTCGAAGAGATGCTGTGGCGGGTAGTGGGCGTTGGCGAATTTTTGGAAATCACCAGCGAGGTCTTGCTGCGCTACCCGGAATTAAATCCAGAAGCTCAGTCACTGACGCTGGAAAGCTCAAAACCCTGATACCAGGCGAGCACCTTGTTGAAATGATCGTTTGGTGCATCCACATGGGTCAGCATATCCGCATGACCATAGTCGTGGCGATTGCCGTTTTCCCGTGACAGTAAGGTAAAGCGGCTATTTTGCAAGCCGCATTCGGCCATCATATCCAGCACATCTTCCGGGTTGCCGAGCACAGTGTCATTCTGTCCGGCGATAAACCAACTCTTGGGCCAAGTGGCTTTGGCGGCAGCCCGGCCATAGTCGAAACCATCGTCATGATCTATCCAATCACCGCGTACCCAATCTATGCTCTGCTGTAGCGAAGCCCGGCTCTCGTTATCCATGCCCATGCGCCACTTGTCGGCCGCGAGATAGCCGTGACCGGCGGCAATGCCGGGAGCCAGGCGGTTCCAAACGAGATCCACCATCAGCCACTTTTTCAATGACCTGACTCTTATGGTGCGCTTGCTGCCAAAGGTAAGCAGTGATGCCACCGAGGCTTGCAGTTCCGGAAATCGGGCCAGGGCACTGGCCATCAGCACCCCGCCCCAGGAATGGGCACACCAATGCAGTTTGTCCAGGGACTCGGCCTCAAGCAGATACTGCTGCACCAGGGGCAGTTGTTCACGGATGACCTCGCCTTGCCCAAGCTCAAACCCTCGCGCCAACTTAGGCGTGCTGAGGCCGCGACCTGCACTGTCCATTACATAGACGGTAAAGCCCGCCTGGGCCAGAAACGGTGCCAGACCTCGACCTCTGCTGCTGTAAAACACCCGACCGTTGGACATGGCGCCGTGCAACATCAAAATCGGGATCTGATGCCGAATACCGGCTGCGGGAGAAATTTTGCGAAGATGCAGTTCGCCATCTCGATAAGGCAGAAAGATTGATTGCTGTGTAGTTTCCATGGAGTGTGTCGTCACCGGGTTCTATAGCAAAAGCTAATGAATCCCGGTCACAAAAACAAGAGCAATCACTCTAATTCTAACTGTTAACGCTTCAGCGCCCTTGCAGCAAGAAAGGTAATACCTGCAGGCCCAGCTTATTGATCCTGGCCGCAGCCGCCGCAGCCAGCTTAGGTTTGGCATGATAGGCAATACCAAAATCGGCCGCCTGCACCATGGGGATATCGTTGGCGCCATCGCCTATGGCCAGCCTTTGCCCGGCAGCTATCTGCCACTGCTCGGCGCATTTTTTCACCACATCAGCCTTGAAGGCGGCATCCACTACCTGGCCGCTAACCTCGCCGAGCAACTTGCCATCGCTTATTACCAGTTCATTGGCAAAAGCGGCATCCAACCCAAGCAACTGCTGCAGATGGCCAACAAAGGGGGTAAAACCACCTGAGGCCACCACAGTGCGCCAGCCATAGGACTTGAGCTCGGCTATCATGCTCTCAAGCCCGGGGCTCAAGGGCAAGCGGGCACAGAGGTCATCAATAATACTTTGATTCGCGCCCTTGAGCTTGGCCACCCTCTGGCGCAGGCTCTGTTCGAAGTCCAGCTCCCCCTGCATCGCCCGCTCGGTCACTTGTGCCACCTCGGCGCCCACGCCGGCAGCGGCCGCCAATTCATCGATACACTCAATGGTAATGGCGGTCGAGTCCATATCCATCACCAACAGGCCTGGAGTCGAAAGCTGCGGTAAACTCGTTGTCGCCGCAATGGACAGGTAGTCCAGCTCGCAAATTGACTCAAGACGATTCTGCATGGATTGACAGATACCCGCCTCGAGCAGCAACTCGAGCCCATACAAGGATTGCTCGCGCTGCAAAATCGCCACCGCCCTCGGTGCCAACTCGGGAAGCAAATCGGCAACAGCAGCCGCGGCCTTTTCACTGAAGATCAGCCGTAATCGCTCACCCTGAGCATGTTGCCCTTCCTTGAATGCCGGCCAAGTATGCTGCTGCAGACTCAAGACATAGACACCATCCTGACGTTGACTGGCCAACAGGGGAAAAGGTAAGACTGACTCCATGGTCACTGCTCTCCGGCTATCGGGCATACCCATAATCCATTATGATTAGGGAAACACCGAATTTGATTAAGGGACAAAGTATTGTTGTTCAAGGGCCTTAAAAAAAGCCAGAAGATCAGCAGACTGCTGCAGATCGCCATAGCCGTCACTCTGCTGGTCGGCCTGGTCCAGCTGTGGCAGACAAGCCTACTACAAGGGCAGCGGCTTCTGAAGACCCAAACCCAAAAGATGGCCAGATTATTGGTGCAACAAACAGCCTATGGTGCCGCACCGGCGTTGCAACTGCAAAATGATGAGCAGTTGCAATGGCTGGCCAGCGCCCTGGTGGAAGATCCCAAGGTGATGGCGGCGACTATCTACAGCGAGGATGGCCAGCGGCTATCCTTTGCCCAGGATGTCAGCCCAGAGTTACTGGAGCCGGACTCCCCGGAGCTGGATGATCTGCTGGCGCCCTATCCCCCTTATGTCGAGCCGGTGATCCAGCAAGGTAAAAACCTGGGCTTCGTCGAAGTCAGGCTGGATCCCAAGCTGTTTTTCAATGAGATCAAAGAAGCCCACGAGCTGAATATGGAGCAGCAGCAACTGATGCTGATAGTCGCGGGCTTTATCGGCCTGTTGCTGTCGCGGGCCTTGTCGTTCAAACGCGCCGACTTTGACCGCCGCCGCACCCGGGTCAAGCGCAGGCGTAAAAAGCTTAAACAGCAGGAAAAAGCAACCGCCAAGGAAGCTGCGGATACTGAATCCAATGCCACCGAAAGCCAAGATTCAGCCCCGGATACCGGTGAAGCCCAGACCGAGCTTGAAGCTGAATCCAACACCAATATGTCACCCAAACAGGCAGAAAAGCCCGCCAAAGCCTCGGCCACAAAGACTGCCAGGCCAGAGCATTCAGAGGTAAACACTAAATCTGGGATTGACAATAAAACAGGGGAAAAGGTCCAAACAAAAACAGGCGGTGAAACTTCAGCGCCCCCAATTGACTCAAGTAACCAAAGAGACCAAAGCGAAGCCAAGCAAGCCAACGATAGCCTGATCCCGGATCCTGTCGATGCGGACGATCCCCGCAGTAAACGTCCCTGGCCGGGAGTTGTCCCCAAACGGGAGCCACAAACTGCAGAAGCAAACAAAAAGAACGAGTAGCCCGAGAGCCAGCTTCAGCTGCAGAGCAGCGCTCCAGGAATAAGTGGCAAGGCTTAAAAACAATAAGGGCTCCCTCGGGAGCCCTTATGATGTCAGTTGGTTACCGGATTACAGGGTAATCGCTGCATCCAGCGTCATGACGATCATATCGTTGAAAGTGGTTTGACGCTCATCAGAGCTGGTCTTCTCACCGGTACGGATATGGTCGGAAACTGTTACCACGCAAAGAGCGCGGGCACCGAATTCATGGGCAACACCGTAGAGACCGGCAGCTTCCATTTCCACACCCAGTACACCCATCTTTTCCATCACGTCGAACATTTCAGGATCCGGAGTGTAGAAGAGATCGGCAGAGAACACGTTACCTACACGAATTTTGGTACCGTGAGTCTTGGCTGAGTCGACTACAGCGCTCATCAGCTCATAGTTGGCGATGGCAGCAAAGTCCTGACCTTTGAAACGCAGACGGTTCACCTGAGAATCGGTGCAGGCGCCCATGCCGATGATCACATCGCGCACTTTAACGTCAGTACTGATTGCACCACAGGTGCCTACACGGATCAGGTTCTTGACACCATAGTCCTTGATAAGCTCAGTGGCATAAATGGAGCAGGAAGGGATACCCATGCCTGAACCCATCACAGAGATACGCTTGCCTTTGTAGGTACCTGTGAAACCGAGCATGTTACGTACGTCGGTAACCTGTTCTACGTTTTCCAGGAAGGTTTCGGCAATGTACTTGGCCCGCAATGGATCGCCAGGGAAAAGTACGGTTTCAGCGAATGCGCCGTCAACTGCATTGATATGTGGTGTTGCCATCGAAATAACCCCGTTAGTTTTATAAAGACTCAAGTCTGTTTATTAAAGACGGCTCCGGCGAGGGAGCCATATCTTGTCAGCGAATAAATGATTCGCCGTATTCCATTGGTTCCAGCTTGAAGTAGCTGGCAATGGATTGGCCGATATCGGCAAAGCTCTTGCGACGCCCCAATGAACCAGCACTCAAACCTGCGCCATAGGCCAGAACCGGCACATGTTCGCGGGTATGATCTGTGCCTTCCCAAGTAGGGTCGCAACCATGGTCTGCAGTCAGGATAAGCAAGTCATCCTTATTCAGCAGTGCCAGGATTTCAGGCAATCTTGCATCGAAGTATTCCAATCCCCGGGCATAACCTGCCACATCTCGGCGGTGGCCATAGTGGGAATCGAAATCCACGAAGTTGGTGAAGACTATGGTGTTGTCACCGGCAGCCTTGACCTGCTCCAGTGTAGCATCGAATAGAGCCTCCAGGCCCGAGGCCTTAACCTTGCTGGTGATACCGCAGTGGGCATAAATATCGGAAATTTTACCGACACTGACCACTTGGCCGCCGGCGGCTTTCAGCTTATCCAGCACAGTTTTCGCCGGTGGCTCTACTGCGTAGTCACGGCGATTGCCGGTGCGAGCAAAATCGGCGGCGCCGCTGCCAACAAAGGGTCGCGCTATGACTCGGCCGATATTATATGGCTCAAGCTCTTCACGGGCGATTTCACACAAACGGTAGAGGTTCTCCAGGCCGAAGCTTTCTTCATGGCAGGCAATCTGGAACACAGAGTCGGCCGAAGTGTAGAAGATAGGCAGGCCGGAACGCATATGTTCTTCACCCAACTCTTCAAGAATCGCAGTTCCGGATGCGTGACAATTACCGAGGAAACCGCCAAGGCCGGCGCGCGCCAGGATCTTATCGGTCAATTCTTTGGGGAAAGAGTTTTGCTTGTCGCTGAAATAGCCCCAATCAAACAGCACGGGAACACCGGCCATTTCCCAGTGACCACTGGGGGTATCCTTGCCTGAGCTCAGCTCTTCGGCATGGCCATAGGCGCCTATCAGCTCGACATCGGCGTCAAAGCCGGGGGCAAACTGACCTGTGCTTTCCATGGCGGCATGTGCCAGCCCCAGACGGCTAAGATTGGGTAACTTCAGCGGCCCTTCACGGCCATCATTGGCACGCCCTTCGGCACACTCCTTGGCGATATGACCAAAGGTATCTGAACCCAGGTCACCAAACTTGGCAGCATCACCGGCTGCACCGACGCCGAAGGAATCCAGCATTAAAATAATGGTACGTTTCATACTACTTCTCCTGGAGATCGGCGGCGCGGATGGCGCGATAAATCTCCGGTGTTTTCTCAGGGGCGCTGTCGCCAATGACTATGGCTCGGCGCACAGCGGCAGCGGCTTCTTCGAAGGCGCTTTCTGACTGGGCATGCACCATTGCCAGCGGCTTGTCGGCATTGATTTCATGTCCCAGGGCACAAACCTGTGTCAGGCCGACGCTGTAATCCAGGGCATCACCAGGCTTACGACGACCACCACCCAAAGTGACCACAGCCAAGCCGAGTTCACGGGTATCCATACTGTAAGCAAAGCCTGAACGCTCGGCATATACAGGACGAATAATCTTGGCTTGGGGCAAATATTTTTCAGGATGCTCGACAAAATCGGCCGGGCCACCCAGTCCAGAAACCATACGGGCGAAGATCTCGGCGGCCTTGCCATTATCCAGCACGGCGTTGAGCTTACTGCGGGCCTCGGCCTCATTGGCGGCAAGGCCACCGAGCAGCAACATCTCACTGCAAAGTCCCATGGTGACTTCGTAAAGGCGCGGATTACGATATTTGCCGGTAAGGAAGTTCACCGCCTCAAGCACTTCGACCGCGTTCCCGGCGCAGGAGGCCAACACCTGGTTCATATCTGTCAGCAGCGCCGTGGTCTTGGTACCTGCACCATTGGCAACCGCAACAATAGAGCGAGCCAGCTCCTCGGATGCCTGATAAGTAGGCATAAAGGCACCGCTGCCCACTTTGACGTCCATCGCCAGCGCATCCAGGCTACAAGCCAGCTTCTTCGACAGAATAGAGGCGGTGATAAGCGGGATCGATTCGACGGTGGCCGTGTTGTCACGAATGGAATAGAAACGCTTGTCGGCAGGGACCAGATCGCCGGTTTGACCGATAATGGCCACACCGACCTCTTTAACTACCTTACGGAATAGTTCGCTGTCGGGCTCAGTCTGATAGCCGGGAATGGCGTCAAACTTATCCAGAGTACCACCTGTGTGGCCCAGACCACGACCGGAAATCATGGGAACATAACCGCCGCAGGCTGCCGCCATAGGGCCAAGCATCAGGCTGATAACATCACCCACGCCGCCTGTGCTGTGTTTGTCTATGACAGGGCCGTCGAGCTGCAGGCTATCCCAATTGAGCACAGTGCCGGAATCACGCATAGCCGTAGTCAGTGCGATGCGCTCATCCATGGTCATGTCGTTAAAATACACCGCCATCCCGAATGCAGCTATCTGACCTTCAGACACACTGTTATCGGTAATGCCTTTGACAAAGAACTGGATCTCCTCCTTGGAAAGCGCCATTTTTTCACGTTTTTTACGGATTATCTCTTGTGCCAGAAACATAATACTGCCTCCTTTCTGCTGCAACCTTGTCTATAAAAGCTGTTACAGCATTGGGGTTGGACGTCAAATGTGTAGTAATTTTATTACAGATACTAACCAAGTTTTGACGTCCCCAAATAGACTTGGATCACAATCAGCGGGGATTAGTAACCTTGAGTCGGTGCTGGTGCGTCAGCCAGTTCCAGCGTGTGCAGCAGACTGGACAGCAGGCTGGATGCACCGAAACGGAAAGTCCGGGGAGACACCCAGTCACTGCCCAGAATACGCTCGGCTACGCCAAGAAATTCAGCAGCTTGGGCGGCATCACGCACACCACCGGCGGGCTTGAAGCCTACAGCAGGATTCTTCTCACTGATAACAGTCAGCATGATTTCAGCTGCTTCAAGAGTGGCATTGACCGGCACCTTACCGGTAGAGGTTTTGATAAAGTCAGCGCCGGCATCGATAGACAGCTCAGAAGCCTTGCGAATAAGCGCCGGGTCTTTCAGCTCGCCGGATTCGATGATCACCTTCAACAGCACATCTTCACCACAGGCTTCTTTGCAAGCCTTCACCAGCTCAAAACCAACAGTTTCGTTGCCTTCCATCAGCGCACGATAAGGGAATACCACATCCACTTCATCAGCACCGTAAGCGACTGCTGCGCGAGTTTCCAGCACCGCGATAGCGATGTCATCATTACCGTGAGGGAAGTTGGTGACTGTGGCAATACGGATATCATCGGCACCCATGGCATCCAGAGTCTTGCGCGCGATAGGAATAAAACGTGGATAAATGCAGATAGCAGCGGTATGACCGGCCGGGGTATTGGCCTTATGACACAGATCAATCACCTTCTGATCGGTATCATCATCATTCAAGGTGGTCAGGTCCATCAGTTGGATGGCGCGCTGTGCTGCTTGTTTTAAATCGCTCATAATTGCTCTCCGAGACATAAAATCAAAGGATTAAAAATCTGTCTTGGCAGCGCCAGAGGGGCTTTTGTGGTTATTGTTATGGCCGGGCCTTCGGGCGACGCCTGCATTTGACTGCAAATCATCTTTGTAGGGTATTCAACCTTGATAACGAGTATCACGACTTGAATCCTTGAAGACCGGGAAGGGGGAACTCGAGTTCCTTGCCTTGCCGCGAAAAATCCCTTTTAACGCGAGAAATCTGTCAACCTTTACATAAACAAGCTGAACCAGCTTCCGGCTATTAATCCGGGTTCATTGAACCCAATTCACTATAGCTCAGGCTTAGGTAAAGATTAAGTCAGAGCAAAATAAAAACGGGGGTCACCCAATTGGGTCACCCCCATCAGAACTTAGAACTTGTAGGTCGCGCTCAGGTAGTGAGACCAACCTGTAGATTCCAGAGCCAGAGCACCGGCACCATCTTCAATCAGGTATACGTCTTTAAAGCCTTTCAGGCCATAACCCAGAGCGTAACGGTCTGAATGCCAGTACAGACCGAAGAATACGTTACCACCATTGGTAGATGTTGGTACGAAAGCTGTCTTGTTTTCGTCAGCACCGAACTGGTAGTCGATGTAGCCCTGGAATGACAGGAAGCTCTTGTTGTCGAAGAAGTAGAAAGGCTTGAACCAGTTCATGGAGAACTGATAACCGTTCCATTCTTTGTTGTTCAGGTCGTAGTATCCATACAGGTTCATGCCGGTTTTGCCCAGCCATGGCACCATAACGTCAGCACCCACACCCCAGAAAGAGCTGTTTACACCTGTACCATCACCGTCGTTAATCAGACCGTCCCAGTTAAACAGAGTAGAGAAGTAAACTTCTTGAATTGGACCGAATGACAGATCTTTACCAAATACGGCATCCAAGGAGATACGTGGTGCAAATTTCATGAACAGCTTGCTGCTGCCTGAACCTGGGTTCTTGTCACCGTCGTTGGTGTACTGGTTACCCAGGTTAAACACGTCAACATAACCGTACAGGTCAAAGATACCGGAACGACCACCGAATTCCATTTCCAGGTAGTTGTGCTGATCACCTGTAGCTGGGTTATCGGGCTTCTCACCGATAGAATACATCAGGTTGAACTGCATCCACTTGTAATCACTGCCGTGCAGATCAGAACGATCAGCGGCGTAAGCATTGCCTGACATGGCGGCGACCGCGGTAGCGGCTAAAGCTAAAGTTTTAACGTTTTTCATCATCAACCCCATTCATCTTTGGTTCTCGCCACCCTCTTGGAGCGGCATTCTTTTAATTGGCGCCCGCATTCTACCTTCTCCATCCAAAACTACAAGAAAGACAAAAATAAAATGCGAACACTTAATTTTATATTTGAACAAAAGTACCCATTTCACTCACTTGCCAGAAATATCTGCACTCTTGTTCTGCTCATCTTGCCAACCATAGATAGGCATATGAGCCAAGCAAAGCTAATTTGGAAATCGATTGGGTTAACAAGAGGCCTGCGAATTCAGGCCTCTGTTCACTACCGTCTTACAGTGCCAGGAACAAACCGGCCAGAGTCGCACTCATCAAGTTAGCCAGAGAACCGGCAACCACAGCGCGCAGACCCAGTTTAGCCAGATCGTGACGACGATTTGGTGCCATGGCACCCAAACCGCCCAGCAGAATTGCGATAGAAGACAAGTTAGCAAAGCCACACAGAGCGAAAGAGACAATCGCCATTGTACGCCCTGTCATTGGCGCCTGAGTTTCAGCCACACACATAGGCAACTCTTTAGTGACGTCAGCGGCAACTGTAGTACAAGCCATAGCAGCATCATGGATGTAGGGTGCAAAGTTCATGTAAGCCACAAACTCGTTGACCACTATCTTCTGACCGATGAAAGAACCTGCAATCATGGCTTCATTCCAAGGCACACCAATGAGGTAAGCCAGCGGCATGAAGATATAACCCAGGATCAGTTCCAAGGTCAGGTTTTCCATGCCGAACCAACCGCCGATACCACCAATGATACCGTTGATCATGGCAATCAAACCGATGAAGGCCAGCAGCATAGCACCAACGTTCAGCGCCAGGTGCATACCGGAAGAAGCACCGGCTGCAGCAGCGTCAAGCACGTTGGCTGGCTTGTCAGGATCGTCCGGCAGCTCATCCATGTCGTTCTTGGCAGTTTCTGTCTCTGGGTGCATCAATTTGGCCATCAACAAGCCACCTGGAGCGGCCATGAAAGATGCCGCAACCAGATACTGGATCGGTACACCCATCTGCGCGTAACCTGCCAGAACAGAACCCGCGATAGATGCCAGACCACCGACCATAATGGCAAACAGCTCAGATTGAGTCATGGTAGGAATGAAGGGACGAACCACCAGAGGTGCTTCGGTCTGACCCACGAAGATATTGGCAGTGGCAGACATAGACTCGGTACGGCTGGTACCCAGGGCCTTCTGCAAGGCGCCACCTATGATGCGGATAATCCACTGCATGATGCCCAGATAATAGAGCACAGCGATCAGAGAAGAGAAGAACACTATGATTGGCAGCACGTTTACTGCGAAGATAAAGCCGACCTTAAAGTTAGCCAAATCACCAAACAGGAAACCGATACCATTTTGTGCATAACCGATAACACTGGAAACAGCGTCGGAGATACTTTTCAGGATATCTTTACCGACCGGCACATACAGCACAAAGCCACCGAAAGCGGCCTGAATCGCCAGTGCACCACCGACTGTTCTAAGATTGATTGCTTTCTTGTTGTTGGACAACAAGAAACCAATCGCGAGTAGGGTGACCACCCCTACCAAGCTCATAAGTATATTCATTAACCATCACCCTATTGTTAACGCTTTTTAATTATGTTGTTAACCAACCTTTTTCCGAGCAAGATTATACCCGACCTCCGGGGCAAAATCGTCGTTTTGATCAAGTTTTTGAAGTTAATTTTCAAAAGTTTAGTCACCGCATGTAATGCGAGTTACACCTGTTCCATTAAAAAAAACTAAAGCTCAAATAGTTGCATCAGATTCTGTTGGAGGTGTTCTGATATTAGAACATTGCTATTTTTCTGCAAATTCGCCATTTCGGCTATTATTTGTACCAGCGTCAGAGGGGTATTGCGCTTTTCCGGCAAGAAATGAGGTGCCATTGAGGGTGAATCCGTCTCGATCAAGAGCGCATCCAGAGGTAATTTGCTAACTGTGTCACGTAACTTTTTTGCGTTTTTATTCAGCAATAAGCCACCAATCCCCAATTTGAAACCCAGTTCCAGATAAGCGATTGCTGTTTCGTAGGAGCCGTTGAATGCATGAACTACTCCGCCCCGCGGCAGTGAATACTGTTTCAGCATTCCCAAGAGTTCATTATGGGTCTTCACCGAATGCAATATCAGTGGCAGCTTCAACTCCGACGCCAAGGCCAACTGCCCATCAAGCACTCGGTATTGTAAATTCCAAGGGGCATGCGCCGGGTTATCTGGTGCGAGCTCTGCCTTGGGTTTATCCAAACCACACTCGCCAATTCCCACCATCAAAGAGTCATTCGCCGTTATGAGCTCGGTTCTCAGTGCGGCAAGGGATTGATCACATTCAATGAGGGTTTTCGGGCAATACCAGGGATGGATCCCCAAGGTATAAGGCAGTTGCAGTTGGTGAGCAATCGCTTTCTGTTTTGACCAATGTTCACGGCTAACACCGGGAATTATGGCCCCACCAATACCGGCAGCCTTCATCGCGGCTATGAGGGCTTGCCTGTCATGATCAAACTCACTGAAATCCAGATGAGCATGGGAGTCAAAGATCATGTTGTTTTCCTTCTTTTTGTCCGTCTGCCAGAGGTTCTTCCTGCTCACGTTTCTTTAATGGCGGATCGCTGAGCCTTGGCATACAACAACGGCGACTATCTTCGGTTAACCCCAAGCTGTCGCAAAAACGGATGTAACTTTTCCAGCATTTTTGAATAAAAAACATCAGAAGATCTCTCAACAACATCCCAATAAAAAAGGTGGAGCAAGCTCCACCTTTATGATTTAGTGTTCCCGGGTCTTGGCAAACTCAATATCCGGATAGCGCTCCATGGATAAATTAAGATTAACCATGGTCGGAGCGATATAAGTCAGGTTATCACCGCCATCCAATGCCAGATTGGTGGAGCACTTACGTTGGAACTCTTCCAGCTTACGGGCATCATCACAGTAGACCCAACGCGCGGTTGCCACGTTTATAGCCTCATAGATGGCTTCCACGTTGTATTCCGATTTGAGTCTGGCGACCACCACTTCGAACTGCAGTACCCCAACAGCCCCTACGATCAAATCATTGGTATCCAGAGGACGAAAAACCTGTACAGCCCCTTCTTCCGAGAGTTGCACCAGGCCTTTGAGCAGCTGTTTCTGCTTCAGCGGATCTTTAAGACGAATACGACGGAACATTTCCGGTGCAAAGTTGGGGATCCCGGAAAACTTCAACTCTTCACCTTGGGTAAAGGTATCGCCAATCTGAATGGTGCCATGATTGTGCAAACCTATAATATCGCCGGCGTAAGCTTCGGCGGCGCGCTCACGGTCACCGGCCATAAAAGTAACCGCATCTGAGATACTGATAGTTTTCCCTAAACGGACATGCTTCATCTTCATGCCCTGGGTATATTTACCGGAAACGATACGCATAAAGGCGATACGGTCTCTGTGTTTCGGATCCATGTTTGCCTGGATCTTGAATACGAAACCGGAAAACTTCTCTTCTCCGGCTTCGACCAGACGCTCGGTGGTCTGCCTAGGCATAGGTTTGGGAGCCCAAGCGGTCAAGCCATCGAGCATATGGTCGACCCCAAAGTTACCCAAGGCGGTACCGAAGAACACAGGTGTCAGCTCACCACTCAAGAATAGTTCAAGATCAAATTCATTGGAGGCGCCGGTTACCAACTCCATCTCGTCACGTAGCTGCGTTGCAAGGTCGCTGCCAACGGCTTCATCCAGCTCAGGGTTATCCAACCCTTTAACTATCCGCACTTCCTGAATGGTGTGACCGTGACCTGTCTGATACAGAATGGTTTCATCGCGGTGAATATGGTAAACGCCTTTGAAAGACTTACCACAACCTATGGGCCAACTGACCGGAGCACAGAGAATATCGAGCTCGTTTTCCACTTCATCGAGCAATTCCATCGGATCGCGGATATCCCGGTCAAGCTTGTTCATGAAGGTGACGATCGGGGTGTCACGCAGCCGAGTCACTTCCATCAACTTACGGGTTCTGTCCTCAACCCCTTTGGCAGCATCGATAACCATAAGGCAGGAGTCCACCGCTGTCAGGGTACGGTAGGTATCCTCAGAGAAGTCTTCGTGACCTGGGGTATCCAGCAGGTTGACCAAGCAGTCGTTGTAAGGAAACTGCATCACAGAAGTCGTGACCGAGATCCCCCGCTCCTTTTCCATCTCCATCCAGTCAGATTTCGCATGCTGAGACGAGCCACGGCCTTTTACTGTACCGGCAGATTGAATGGCGCGGCCATGAAGCAAGACTTTTTCTGTGATGGTGGTTTTACCCGCATCCGGGTGAGAAATGATGGCGAAGGTGCGGCGCTTGTCCACTTCGACTTTAATACCTGACATGTTCTTCCGTACACTTATGACGCTTGAAAAAGGCGCAAATTATAGCGCCTCACTCAGGCCTTGGCTAGGCAAGGCCTTTGATTGTCAGATAAAGGTAGATCAGTTAGCCGTCTGTTGCACAGGTTCCGGCGTTTGCTCCAGCAATGCCAGTTCCATTCGGGCATATCTGTGCTCGACAAAATCATAGATATTGGTGGCCAGTGCCAGGCGCAGATAATTAGCAGCCTTATCTTTATCGCCTTGTTCGGCCGCCACCTTAGCCAGATAAAAGTAGGTTTCACACAAGCGCTCTGCATACTCTTTGGGGTGAGTCAGGCCGCTCTTGGCCATGGCAAACACCCGAGATTCATCAACCGCTCCCAGGTAATAGTCGACCAACACTGTCGCCCAGGCATTGTCATCCAAACGGGTACGATTAAACTGCAACCTTGCCAGCGCTTCCTGGGGGGAGAGCTCATATTCGATCAGATATAACCACAGCGCCCGGTAACCATCACTTTCATCCTTGAGATAAAAGCTTTCCATGTCTTTGGCAGCCAGCTGTTTGCGCTCGCCATAGTAAAGTGCAATACCACGATTGAGGAAGGCATAATCATATTCAGGAGACAACTCAAGAACCGCATCAAAGGCCTCATAAGCGCTCTCAAACTCCCCCTCCTGAGTGTAATAAATACCGAGGAAGTTATAGGCATCAGCTAAGTTGGGTTGCAGTTTCAACGCCTGATGAAAATCGATGCGAGCCAAGATCCTCAAGCCCACGCTGTCGTATATAACGCCGCGGTCATAATGAAAACGAGCCCGTTGCTCGGTAGTGAGTTCAGCCCTGGCCAGGATTTCATTAAGTTTTGCCAGAGTGACTTCCAACTTATAGTCCGGCAAAACAGGGGCAACCAACAATTCACTGTTGGCTTCAGACGCCGGCAGGGAAGCGCATCCCGAAGTCAGCAAACTGGCTCCGGCCAGTACAGAAAACACAGCGGCGCGCAGATTAAAACTCATCCAATCCATCCTTTGTCATATCCCAATGCAGGCTCAATCATAGCAATACAGCCGTACCTACGCTATCCGCCTGCGGTGGCAAATCCAAGATAATTTAAGTTTTAACCATAAAAAAGGAGACCCTAAGGTCTCCTTTTCTCATGCAATGAAAGCTTACTCGGCAGCTTCTGGAGCGGCTTGTTGTGCTTCCTTGATAGACAGACGTACACGGCCCTGACGATCCACTTCCATTACCTTAACGGCAACTTCCTGATTCAGTTGCAGGTAGTCGGATACGTTGGCCACACGCTCTTCAGCGATTTGAGAGATGTGTACCAGACCATCTTTACCGGGCAGTATGTTAACGAAGGCACCGAAGTCAACGATGCGGATAACTTTACCCTTGTAGATGCGACCCACTTCCACTTCAGAGGTGATCTCTTCAATGCGGCGGATAGCTTCCTTGGTGGCGTCGGCATTGCTTGAAGCAATCTTTACAGTGCCATCGTCTTCCAGCTCAATGGTAGTACCTGTCTCTTCGGTCAGCGCGCGGATAGTTGCACCGCCCTTACCTATCACTTCACGGATCTTCTCAGGGTTGATCTTGATGGTAGTGATACGTGGAGCGTGGTCAGAGATATCGTCACGGGCAGAGCCAATGGCCTGGTCCATCACATTAAGGATATGCACACGAGCACCATAGGCTTGCTGCAGTGCAATTTCCATGATCTCTTTGGTGATACCTTCAATCTTGATATCCATCTGCAGTGCGGTTACACCATCACGGGTACCGGCCACTTTAAAGTCCATATCACCCAGATGATCTTCATCACCCAGAATGTCAGACAATACGACGAAATCATCACCTTCTTTCACCAAACCCATGGCGATACCGGCAACTGAAGTCTTGATAGGTACACCGGCATCCATCAGCGCCAGAGAAGTACCACACACAGACGCCATAGAGCTGGAGCCGTTGGATTCAGTGATTTCAGATACTACGCGCACGCTGTATGGGAATTCTTCAGCAGAAGGCATTACGGCGTTGATACCACGCCATGCCAGCTTACCGTGACCGATTTCACGACGCTTGGGTGAACCCACCATGCCGGTTTCACCAACAGAGTATGGAGGGAAGTTATAGTGCAACATGAAGCGGTTGGTACGCTCGCCCATGATGGAGTCAATCTTCTGTGCATCACGCTCGGTACCCAGAGTACAGGTCACCAGAGCCTGAGTTTCACCACGGGTGAACAGGGCGCTACCGTGAGTACGTGGCAGCACGCCGGCCATCACAGACAGGGCACGTACCATATCAGGCTCACGACCGTCGATACGAGGCATACCTTTGATGATACGACTACGAACCACTTTCTTCTCCAGGCTACCCAGCAGGCCGTCCAGCTCACGCTGATCCAGTTCAGGGTTTTCCTCGAGCAGCTTTTCAATAGCAGCTTTCTTGACTTCAACTACCGCATCGCGGCGCTCATGCTTGGCGATGATCTGGTAAGCGGCGGTAAGACCTTCCTCTGCCAGCGCCTTAACCTTGGCAACCAGCTCTTCATTGGCAACAGGAGCAGTCCAGTCCCAAGCAGGCTTACCGGCTTCGGCCTTGAGTTCATTGATGGCATTAACCACTACCTGCTGCTGCTCGTGACCGTATACCACGGCGCCCAGCATCACTTCTTCAGGCAGGGCCTTGGCTTCAGATTCCACCATAAGCACGGCGCTCTGGGTACCGGCAACAACCAGATCCAGCTGGCTGTTTTCACGCTGCTCTGCACCAGGGTTCAGCACATATTCGCCATTGATGTAACCGACACGTGCCGCACCCAGAGGACCATTGAATGGAATACCGGAAATAGCCAAAGCAGCAGAAGTACCTATCATGGCCACGATGTCTGGTTCGATCTGTGGATCAACAGAAACCACAGTGATGATCACTTGAACTTCGTTGGTAAAACCATCAGGGAACAGTGGACGGATAGGACGGTCAATCAGGCGGGCGATCAGTGTTTCATCTTCGGATGGTCGACCTTCACGCTTGAAGAAACCACCAGGGATCTTACCGGCTGCGTAAGTCTTTTCCTGATAGTTAACAGTCAGCGGGAAGAAGTCACGGCTTGGGTCTGCTTCTTTCTTGCCAACCACAGTCACCAGAACTGTAGTATCGCCCATGCTGGCCAGAACGGCTGCATCGGCTTGGCGTGCAATAACCCCTGTTTCCAGAGTGACTGTGTGTTGACCATACTCAAAACTTTTTACAATTGGATTCACTTGACCCATTCCTTAATTTAATAACCTTGAATTTCGCGCGTAAGTATACTGCAAACCTCTAGAATAGATAAAGAGTGCCAGATGATGACAAAGACGCTTCTTTTTTCTAAAGTGGACTATATCAATCACATGTTGCTGCATTGCTACCGAATTGGACTAGCCTTGAATATAGAATTCGCCCCCATAATAGCAGGAAAAGGCAGATGAATACCGCCAGGTTCAAGTCGCTCACCTGGAAGCAAACCAATCTGGTGGTTTTCACAGCTCTTTTCTTTGCCGTTGCTATTTTTATCATTGAAATTTTGATTGTAGTGACCACAGAAAGGCAATCGTTGCTCAGTAGTCAACAAGAGTTACTCGACTCAGTTGAACAACCGGCCGCCAATGCGGTCTGGGCATTGGATGACAATTTGGCGCGTCAGACAATGGAAGGCGTGATGAAAGTGGAGCATGTCGGTTCAGCCAGGATCACCCTGGATGACAACTCCCTATTCGTCAATCTCGGCAGCAGCCGTCCTGAGCCTTCTGATACTTTTGGACATTTGAGTCTCAAACTGTTTGGCGATCTCAAGCAGATATCAAGGCCACTGCAACGTCCTTTTTATTTTGAAGGCGCGGAAAAAGAGCAACTGATAGGCACGCTGACCATCAATTATGATACCCGAGAGTTGACCCAAAGCCTGATCAGCCAACTGCAGTTCAGTTTTGCCGCCACCCTGGCCAGGGCGTTGTTTCTGACACTGGTGCTGTCCATAGTGTTCCACCGTTTCCTGACCCAACCCATCGCCCGGATCAGTGAAGCAATAGACAAAATTGACCCTGAGTCACCGGATGAAAACATGCTGCCGGTATCAGCCAACCACAAAGATGACGAATTAGGACTGGTAACCTCCAAATTCAATCAGATCCTTAAACAATTCAGCCAGACCCAAAGCAAGCTGCGCAAAATGGCGACCCGGGACCCTCTCACCGGCCTGCCCAACCGTACCTTGTTATTGGAAACTATAGCCGTTGCCATTCAGCGTGCCCGGGTACATAAACGCAACTTCAGCCTGCTGTTTATCGACCTCGATAGATTCAAAAACGTCAACGACTCACTGGGGCATGCGGTGGGTGACCAGTTTCTGGCAAGAATTGCCCGTATTCTGGAACGGGTGGTCGGAGACAAGGGAACTGTAGCCCGTCTCGGTGGGGATGAATTTGTGATCCTGGCCGATGAGATTCAATCACCAACCCAGGCGGCCGACTTTGTAGACAAGCTGTTAATCCAGCTCAACACCCCGGTGCAACTCAATGAACATACCATTCACCCGGCCGCATCCATAGGCATCTCCATCTATCCCGAAGATGGCCTGAGTGCCGAAGATCTTATTCGTCACGCCGATATCGCCATGTACAGCGCCAAGGCAGCCGGTTCTAACCAATGGGCCTTCTTCAAGCAGCAGATGACAGAGCGAGCGGCGGTAAGACTGCGCACCGAAGCCTCGCTGCACGATGCCATTCGCAACAACGAATTTCTGCTGCACTTTCAACCAAAAGTTAATATCGAGACCGGTGAACTGGTGGGGTGTGAGGCACTGATCCGCTGGCAAAAAGACGGCCGTTTGATAAGCCCCATGTCCTTTATTCCGGTTGCCGAAGAAACCGGGATCATCATTCCTATTGGCCGCTGGGTCATAGAGCAAAGCTGCCGGGTACTGCGGCGCTGGCAAAAACGCTATAATTTCAGTCCTCCAATCGCTGTCAATGTCGCTTCACAACAGTTTGCCGACGCCAGCCTGGTACCGGATATCAAACAGATGGCCCTGCGTTATCAAATAAGGCCCGAACTGTTGGAGGTGGAGATCACCGAGACCTCATTGATGAATGACATTGAGCTGGCGATCAGCAAGCTTGAACAGCTTAAATCGGCAGGCTTTGGTATTGCCGTCGACGACTTCGGCACGGGTTACTCATCCCTCTCTTACCTAAGACACCTACCAATCACCACCATGAAGATTGACCGCTGTTTTGTGACCGATCTTCCTCAAGAGAGCGCAATAGCTTCCACCATTCTGATGCTGGGGCGACAATTGGATCTGAAAATTGTCGCCGAAGGTATTGAGAACGAGCAGCAACTCGAATGGCTGAAGCAAAATCATTGCGCCATAGGTCAAGGCTTTTATTTCAGTCAGCCGCTGTCACTGGAGGAGTTTGAAGCTAAATACATAGCCCCCCATAATGCCAGGATCCTCAAATTGGATGGCCAACTGAGCTGAGTTGTAATCAATAGGTTTTAGACGACTGACATTAAGTGAAAAGGGACGAGCTAAAATACGCTTCCCCAAAATTGCAGACACAAAAAAAGGAGGCCTGGGCCTCCTCTTCTTTTGGTACAGTTCGCGATTAGCGACGCAGACCCAGCTTCTGGATCAGAGCGGTATAACGAGCAACGTCGGTACGCTTCAGGTAAGCCAGCAGCTTACGACGAGAACTAACCATACGCAGCAGACCACGACGTGAGTGGTGATCGTGAGTGTGTTCTTTAAAGTGGCCTTGCAGGTGGTTGATCTGAGCAGTCAACAGCGCAACCTGAACTTCAGTAGAACCGCTATCGTTTTCGCCACGGCCGAACTCAGCCAGGATTTTCGCTTTCGCTTCAGTACTTAGTGACATGTGTCTCTCCAAAATAGTCTTGATAGTTTCCCCAGCCGATCACTAACTCAGCCAAGGGCGCGACATAATAACCCCAAGGGCTGTAGATCGCAAGTCAAGCTCAGCTTTTTGCCTCAGGCAACACTACCAAACGCTTGGGAGCCAGCAAACCATCGTCATTCATCATGCCGACACCAATAAAGCGTTTGCTGTCACCCAAGGTGATCCGCACCAGAGTATCGGCTTCCAACTTAGCAACCCGCACCGGGTTACCATTAAGCAGATATCCGGCCATGGCATCGGGGACATTGCACTCTGGAAGGTCGGCAACCGCCGTATCCATGGGAAGCAGCAAAGGGTCCAATAGCTCGGAAGGCACCCGCTCTTCGGTCATGGCCTGTTCCAGCAAGGCTTCGAGCTGTGCCAGACTAACCATGCGTTCATAGGGATAACCCGCCACCTGAGTACGACGCAGCATGATCACATGGGCGCCACAACCAAGCATTTCACCCAAGTCATCTACGATAGTACGAATGTAAGTGCCCTTGGAACAGTGAATATCCAGCGTCAGCTCGTCATTCTCCCAAGAGATGAACTTGAGCTCATAGACGTGAATAGGCCTGGCTTCCCGAGGCACCTCTTTACCTTCCCGGGCGTACTTGTACAAGGGCTGACCCTGATACTTGAGCGCCGAGTACATGGAAGGCACCTGCATGCTATCACCACGAAAATGCTCCAGCGCCTGTTCCAGTTGGGCCATGGAAAACTCAACCGGCCGGGTTTGCACCACTTCACCATCTGAATCGCTGGTATCAGTGCGCTGCCCAAGCTTGGCAGTCACCAGATAACGTTTATCGGCATCCAACAGGTGCTGGGAAAACTTGGTAGCTTCGCCAAGGCAGATGGGCAGCATCCCGGTCGCCAGTGGATCCAGCGCGCCGGTATGGCCAGCCTTGGCGGCATTGTAGATCCGCTTTACCCTTTGCAGGGCAAAGTTGGAGCTCATGCCTGTGTCTTTATCCAACAGGACGATACCATCGACCAAACGGCCTTTGGGACGACGCGCCATCAGTTGTTTTCCTCATCCTTGTCTTGAGATTCGGTGCCAAAGGTTTGCTGCTTGGCCTTGTCCTTATTAATAACCTCGGTTACCAGGTTGGACATTCTCATCCCCTCGACCAGAGACTTGTCATAGACAAATTTCAGTTCAGGCATCACCCTAAGCTTCATTCTGCCGGCAACCAGGGTGCGGGCATAAGGCGCTGCCTTGTTGAGTGCAGCCAGCTTCTCATCAACCTTAACCGGGTCTTCTTCAAAGAAGGTGACATACACTTTTGCATAACTCAGATCCCGTGAGACTTCCACGTCGTTGACTGTGACCATGCCTACACGAGGATCTTTCATATCACGCTGCAGTACCTGCGCCAGTTCCTGTTGCAGTTGCTGGGCGATACGCCGGGTACGACTAAATTCTTTTGCCATAGTATTCTTCCCCAAAATCAACAAGGGCGGCCTCAGCCGCCCTTTTCGATGTTGTCGTTACAGGGTACGGGCAACCTCGACGGTTTCGAACACCTCAATCTGGTCGCCTACGCGAACATCATTGTAGTTCTTCACGCCGATACCACATTCCATGCCATTGCGAACTTCGCTAACGTCATCTTTAAAGCGACGCAGAGACTCAAGCTCACCTTCATAGATAACCACGTTCTCACGCAGAACCCGGATAGGTGCGCTGCGCTTAACGATACCTTCGGTCACCATACAGCCGGCGATTGCACCCAGTTTAGGCGACTTGAACACATCTCGCACTTCAGCCAGACCAATGATCTCCTGCTTGAATTCAGGAGAAAGCATACCGCTCATGGCCGACTTGACTTCGTCGATGAGGTCGTAGATCACGCTGTAGTAACGCAGATCCACACTCTCACTTTCGATGGTCTTACGAGCCTGAGCGTCAGCACGGACGTTGAAGCCCACCATGATGGCGTTGGACGCTGCGGCCAGAGTCGCATCTGTCTCGGTCAGTGCACCCACGCCACTGGCGATGATGTTCACTTTCACTTCTTCGGTAGACAGACGAGTCAGCGAGTCGACGATGGCTTCCAAAGAACCCTGTACGTCAGACTTGAGCACGATATTCAGCTCTTTCACTTCGCCTTCGGTCATGTTGGCAAACATGTTTTCCAGCTTGGACTTCTGCTGACGCGCCAGCTTGATGTCGCGGAACTTACCCTGACGATACAGGGCAACTTCACGGGCCTTACGCTCGTCTCGAACAACTGTCGCTTCGTCACCGGCAGAAGGCACCCCGGACAGACCCAGGATTTCAACCGGAATCGACGGACCGGCTTCAGTGATGTTCTTGCCGTTTTCATCCTTCATGGCACGGATCTTACCGTACTCCAGACCACACAGAACGATATCGCCCTGACGCAGAGTACCTTCCTGAACCAGGATGGTAGCAACAGGACCGCGGCCCTTGTCCAGCTGAGACTCAACAACCACACCGGCGGCCATGCCGTCACGTACAGCCTTGAGTTCGAGGATTTCAGCTTGCAGCAAGATACCTTCCAGCAGCTCGTCCACGCCCATACCTGTCTTGGCAGAGACAAACACGAACATGTTGTCGCCGCCCCAATCTTCCGACATCACGCCATGCTGGGACAGTTCACTCTTGACGCGATCGACATCGGCTTCAGGCTTATCCATCTTGTTCACTGCCACGATCAGCGGTACACCGCCGGCCTTGGCATGCTGGATAGCTTCAATAGTCTGAGGCATTACGCCATCATCGGCAGCCACCACCAGAATCACGATATCTGTGGCCTTAGCACCACGGGCACGCATAGCGGTAAACGCGGCGTGGCCAGGAGTATCCAGGAAGGTGATCATGCCGTTATCAGTTTCTACATGGTAGGCACCGATATGCTGGGTAATACCACCGGCCTCACCAGCCGCGACTTTAGTGCGACGGATATAGTCAAGCAGCGAAGTCTTACCGTGGTCAACGTGACCCATGATGGTCACAACCGGCGCACGAGGCTCCAGTTTGACATCTTCACCGTCACGGTCAGCAAGAACCTGATGTTCCAGCTCGTTTTCACGGATAAGCACAACCTTGTGGCCCATCTCCTCGGCAACCAGTTGGGCAGTTTCCTGATCCAGTACCTGGTTAATGGTCACCATAGAGCCCATCTTCATCATGGTCTTGATGATTTCAGTGGCTTTGATGGCCATCTTCTGCGCCAGTTCGGCCACAGTAATGGTTTCACCTATGCGTACATCGCGGTTTACCGCAGCAACCGGCTTATTGAAGCCATGGCTCATGGCTTGAGGCGCACGATTGCGGATGTTGCGCTCACGACCGTCACGGGAGTCCTTGGTACGTTTCTTACCGGCACTCTTGTGACGTGAACGACGACCACGCTTCTCTTCATCCATATCACTGGTATCTTCGGCGGCGCGGGCCACTTTGGAGGTGGTGATATGGTGATCGCTGCGCTTCTCGGCTTCAAGACGCTGGCGCTCTTCTTCGGCCCAGCGTTTTTCATTCTCTTCAGCCAGGCGACGGGCTTCGGCTGCCGCACGGGCGGCTTCTTCATCGGCCTTGCGCTTAACAGCTTCAGCCTGAGCCGCTTTCAGACGCTCGGCCTCAACACGGGCAGCTTCCTGCTCAGCGCTGGTCTTGGGATCGGCCTTAACCTCTTCTTTGGCTTTACCGGCATCCTGAGCCACTTTAGCCTTGGCCTTGGCTTCAGCTTCCGCCTTGGCTTTCGCTTCGGCTTCTGCCTTAGCCTTGGCTTCAGCTTCTGCCTTGGCTTTCGCTTCGGCTTCTGCCTGAGCTTTGGCTTCGGCTTCGGCGCGAGCCTGTTCTTCCGCCTGACGGGCCAATTCGGCCGGGTCACGCTTCACAAAGGTGCGTTTCTTGCGTACTTCGACTTTGACGTCTTTGGACTGGCCGCCGCTGCCGGCAACACTCAGAGTCGATACGGTTTTACGCTGTAATGTCATCTTGGTGGGCGCACTGTCCGCACCATGTTGTTTTTTCAGGTAGTCCAGCAGTTGCTGTTTCTCGGCCTCGGTGACACTGTCATCCTTGCCTTTCTTGATACCGGCCTTGGAAAACTGCTCGATCAATCGGTCTACGCTTTTTCCCACTTCAGTGGACAGTTTCTCTACTGTTGTCTCTGCCATCAGTTAAATCCCCCTGTTGATCGACTATGCTTCTTCGCCAAACCAACAGATGTTGCGGGCTGCCATGATGAGCTCACCTGCTTTTTCTTCTGTCAATTCTTCAATTTCGATCAAATCGTCAATGCCTTGCTCGGCTAAATCTTCCAGAGTTATCACACCCATACTTGCCAAAACGTACGCCAGGTGGCGATCCATTCCAGGCATGGACAACAACTCTTCGCTAGGTTCGGCACCATCCAGTGCTTCTTCGGATGCCAGTGCACGGGTAGACAAGGCAGCCTTGGCGCGCTCACGCAATGCGGCAACTATGTCCTCATCAAATCCTTCGATGGCCAACAGCTCGGAAACAGGAACATAAGCCACCTCTTCCAAAGAGGTGAATCCTTCGTCGGCCAGCACCTGGGCGAAATCTTCGTCCACATCCAACGCACCCACGAACAGCTCCATCACTTTGGCGCTTTCGGCCTGATGTTTCTTGTTCATGTCTTCCACTGTCATCACGTTCAGTACCCAGCCGGTCAGCTGTGTCGCCAAACGAACGTTTTGACCATTGCGGCCGATAGCTTGTGCCAGACTATCGGCTTCGACGGCGATATCCATTGAGTGGTTATCTTCGTCAACAATAATTGAGGCCACATCGGCTGGTGCCATAGCGTTGATAACAAATTGTGCCGGGTTATCGTCCCACAGCACTATGTCAACACGCTCGCCACCAAGTTCATTGGATACAGCCTGCACCCGGGCACCGCGCATACCGACGCAAGCCCCGATAGGGTCGATACGACGATCGTTTGATTTCACGGCGATCTTGGCCCGTGAACCTGGGTCACGGGCGGCGCCCATCACTTCGATCATCTCATCGGCAATTTCCGGTACTTCAACACGGAACAGTTCGATCAACATTTCAGGCTTGGTGCGGGTCAGGAACAACTGAGCACCACGTGCCTCAGGACGCACAGCATACAGCAGGGAGCGTACCCGGTCACCAGGACGGAAAGTCTCACGGGAGATCAGGTCTTCTTTGAACAGCACGCCATCGGCGTTATTGCCGAGATCAACCACTACGCTGTCGCGGTTGCTCTTTTTGACCACACCGGTAACCAACTCACCTTCTTTGTCGATAAACTGCTCGACGATTTGGGCGCGCTCGGCCTCACGAACTTTCTGTACTATTACCTGCTTGGCGGTTTGAGTAGTAATACGGTCAAATTGTACCGAATCGATTTCATCTTCAATGAACTCACCAGGCTGGATCTCAGGGTTCTCATAACGAGCCGCTTCCAGAGTGATTTCACGGTAAGGGTTTTCCAACGCTTCACCGTTATCATCAACCACCAACCAGCGACGGAAAGTCTCGTAATCGCCGGTTTTGCGATCTATGGCAACACGAACATCGATATCGCCTTCATACTTTTTCTTGGTTGCGGTAGCCAGCGCAATTTCGAGCGCCTCGAAAATCTTTTCGCGCGGTACAGCCTTTTCGTTGGAAACCGCTTCAGCGACCAGCAAAATATCTTTATTCATCGTCTTGCCTCGTTCACCTTGAAACCATCAAAACTTAGCGATCAGGTTGCCTTTACGGATGTTATCCAAGGCAATAATCAAGTCTTTTCCATCCACTGTCAGGGTGAGCATCTGCCCTTCCACCTTAGTGATGGTACCTTTTAAGTTACGACTACCCGCCACCGGCATAGTCAGTTGAATCTTTGCTTCCTCTCCAAGGTACATACCATATTGCTCAGAGGTGAACAGCGGCCTATCGAGACCGGGAGAGGAGACTTCCAGTGTGTATTCGGAAGTGATTGGGTCCTCGACATCCAGAATGGCGCTCGCCTGACGACTGGCATTGGCACAATCTTCAATATTAATGCCGTTCTCACCGTCAATAAAGAGCCGCAAGATTGAATGCTTGCCGGCCTTAACAAATTCAATACCCCAGAGCTGGTAGCCGAGGCCTTCCACTGCCGGAGTAAGCATTTCTGTGAGTCTGGATTCTAATGTTGCCAAGGTAACCCCCGAAAAACAAAAAAGGGCTATTAATAGCCCCAGTATTGAGCTGCCGTAAAAGGCAGCAAATTTAAAAGTCCCAGATAACAAAAAACCCCGTAATCACGAGGTCATTATGTTCAAGAACCTGTAAACAGGATGAATTATCTATCAGCTTAATTCATCACTGGGAGCTGGTTGCGGGGGCCGGATTTGAACCGACGACCTTCGGGTTATGAGCCCGACGAGCTACCAAGCTGCTCCACCCCGCGTCAACTGCTGCAAGTTTACTGATTTCAGCTTTTACTTGCAATAACTGAGAAAAATTTCATATCGATTAACTCAGTTAAAGATTGGTGCCGAGAGCGGGACTTGAACCCGCACGACCGTTAGGTCACAGCCACCTCAAGGCTGCGCGTCTACCAATTTCACCACCTCGGCATATTCGGTATTAGTCTGGAATTTTAGTCTCAGACTGTTGGGTCTGTTCTACTTCAGGCCCCAATATGTTGGTATCCTGCTTCACGTGGTGTGCACTCATATTGCCAATAACCAGGCTTAGAGTGAAAAACGCGATAGCGAGAATCGCCGTTGTCCGAGTCAGAAAGTTACCTGAACCTGCTGAACCGAACAGGGTTCCTGAAGCACCGGCACCAAAAGATGCGCCCATGTCAGCCCCTTTCCCTTGCTGGATAAGAATGAGTCCAACCAGACCCAAAGCTACCAACAAGTAAATAACCATCAGTACTTCTTTCATATTAAGCGCTCATTGCTATTGAACATAAACTCAAGAATTCGGTAGAGTTTAAGCTAGCACCGCCTATCAGTCCACCATCCACATCAGGTTGGGCGAATAAATCTGCAGCATTACTCGGTGTGACGCTGCCGCCGTACAAGATCCTGATATTTTCCCCAATATAAGGGGACACTTCAGAGAGGCGATTGCGTATAAACGCGTGAACTTCTTGTGCCTGCTCCGGTGTTGCGCTCTTACCTGTCCCTACAGCCCAAAGGGGCTCATAGGCGATGATCGCATTATCAAAAGCCATGGTACCGTTCTTTTCGATTACCACATCAAGCTCCTCGGCAAGCACCTCGAAGGTACGTCTTGCCTCACGAGCCGGGCCAGATTCACCAACACAAAGTATCGGAGTCAGACCGTGCTTTTGAGCAGCAGCAAATTTCTCTGCCACTATGTTACTCGTCTCACCGTACATACGGCGGCGTTCCGAGTGACCAATTATCACATAACGACAACCGGCATCTTTCAGCATCCGCCCTGAGGTTTCACCAGTGTAAGCACCAAAATCGTGCTGACTCAGGTTTTGAGCCCCCATTCTAACCAGAGAACCATTCAGGGTTTCTTTGTTAGCTTCGAGCAGTTGCCTTACGCTTTCCAGGTAAATCGCTGGTGGGCATAAAACCACTTCAACAGAATCATTATGTAGCTTGCTGGCAAACTTCTTGAACAGCTCTTGTGCTAACTGCGCACTGCCATTCATTTTCCAGTTACCTGCTACCATTGGACGTCTGAGTGCCATCACCATCTCCTCTGAAAGCGGCGTGAATAATAGCGAACCACTTATTAACTTACAATACCTGATTACGGAATTTTTGCGATTTACTGTGTGTTCGGCTACTTTTTATGCTCACACTCAGTAAATCGCTCACAATTCCAGCTTAAGTTATTAATTTTACTTTAATTAAGCTAAAGAATGCCAGTTTAAACCGCTTGTTTGACTGCAGCGGCTATGGTTTCGGCATGGGCGCGCACCAAGGCTTCATCATCCCCTTCCACCATTACCCGAATCAAAGGTTCGGTTCCGGATTTACGCAGCAGTACCCGGCCACGCTCGCCAAGTTGCGACTCAACCTGAGTCTGGGCATCTTGTACCAGTTGCGACGCCAGCGGATCTGAGTTGCCTTCAAAGCGAACATTAATAAGGACCTGGGGCAACATCTGCATCGACTCGGTCAATTCTTCCAGTGAGGCGTTGTGACGACGCATGGCCGCCAGCACAAGAATACCTGCAACTATGCCATCTCCAGTCGTGCCATGGTCCAGATTGAGGATATGACCTGAGTTTTCCCCCCCTATGCGCCAATCTTTCTCTTTCAGCAGTTCCATTACATAGCGGTCACCGACCTTGGAACGGGCAAAAGGGATATTGAGCTGTTTGAGCGCCAATTCGAGCCCGAGATTGGACATCAGAGTACCGACAACCCCGCCTTTGAGGATGCCGCGCTTTTGCGCGTCGCAGGCAAGAATATAGAGGATCTGGTCGCCGTCTATAATGTCACCTTGTCGATTGACCATCATGATACGGTCGCCATCACCGTCGAGGGCGATACCCAGATCGGCGCCTTCGCTGACCACGGTTTCACAAATCTTGGTCATGGAGGTCGCACCTACTTGATCATTGATATTGATGCCATTGGGCTTATCCCCTATGGTCACTACCTCGGCGCCCAGTTCACGGAACACATTGGGGGCAATGTGATAGGTTGCGCCGTGAGCACAGTCCACCACTATCTTGAGTCCGGCAAGGGTTTGATCCGCCGGGAAGTTACCTTTGCAATATTCGATATAACGACCGGCGGCATCATCGATACGGGAGACCTTCCCCAGTAGATGCGACTCGACACAAACCAGAGGCTTTTCCAGCTCGGCTTCAATCTCAAGTTCCAACTCGTCATCCAGCTTGCTGCCATCTGTGGAGAAAAACTTGATACCGTTATCATAGTAAGGATTGTGAGATGCACTGATAACCACTCCGGCCTCGGCGCGGAAAGTTCGGGTCAGGTAGGCGACTGCAGGCGTAGGCATAGGGCCCATCAACATCACATTGAGTCCGGCGGCAGACAGGCCGGCTTCCAGCGCCGACTCAAACAGATAACCAGAGATCCGGGTATCCTTGCCTATGATCACTTTACGAGTGCCACTGCGGGACAAGACTCTACCGGCAGCCCAGCCAAGCTTAAGAGCCAACTCCGGGGTCATCTTGCCCGCTCCGACTTTGCCGCGGATCCCATCCGTACCAAAAAACTTTCTCACGTTCACTCCTACTGAGAACCATCTTCAAATGGCTATTCTATATACTGTAAACCTAATATTGGCTGACCTATTGGCTTGAAATGCTTTTATCCCAAATACATTTCCTATCCAAAGCGTTTGCTGGCAGCCATCACCTTGAGTACATCGCAAGTCTCTGCGACATCATGTACCCGAATAATATGTGCGCCCCGCTGAGCAGCCAGCATGGCGCCAGCCAGGCTGCCTGCCAATCTATTATCTACGCTGCGCTCAAGCAGATTTCCTATCATACTCTTTCGCGACAGTCCGATAAGTAAAGGCAGATCAAATTTTGCCAGCTCTTGTAAATGAGCCAGCAGATGATAATTGTGTTCCAGCGTCTTGCCAAATCCAAAACCCGGATCCAGCAATATTGCCTCTCTGGCGATCCCCGCTTCAATACAGGCCTCGATACGCTTGGCAAAGAAGTCATTCACCTCGGCGAGCAGATCCTCATAGTGAGGCTCATTCTGCATGGTTCTGGGCTGCCCTTGCATATGCATCAGGCACACAGGCACCTGCAGCTCAGCAGCGGCTTGCAGGGCTCCCGGCTCCTGCAAGGCCCGTACATCATTGATAAGGTGAGCGCCGGCATTGATACCGGCACGCATCACTTCGGCTTTACTGGTATCCAAAGAGATCCAAATTTGGGGATGCTTGGCAGCAATATACTCCACCAGGGGGACAACCCGGGCAAGCTCCTCATCGACACTGACATCGGCAGCACCGGGCCGGGTGGACTCACCGCCGATATCGATAAACACGGCGCCATCGGCCACCATCTGGTCGGCGTGCTGGCAGGCCAGTTCAAAGGAAGAAAAACGCCCGCCATCGGAAAACGAATCCGGGGTTACGTTGAGGATCCCCATCACCTTGGGCTCATCGAGTAGTAGTTGCTGAGCACCGGACTTCAATTCAAACACTCATTACTCCCTTACGCGTCAAGCGCGAGAACATCTTTCTTGGATTTAGTATTGTGCCTTGCGGCAGAAACAAGAAAACCCCTTGCGGGGTTTTCTTTAACCTCAGAATGGGCCTATTTCAGCGGGCTCTCGCCGGGCTTGCCCAAATCTGCAGCTGTATCACTCGGCTCATGCTCTTCAACTTCAGTCTCTTCAGGCTTTGCAGCTTTATTGCCGTTATTACCGTTGGAAGAACCGTTGTCATCCATATGCCAATCGACCGGAGGACGCACTTCGCGGCGCTCCATCAGGTCCTCTATCTGGCGCGAGTCTATGGTCTCATACTTCATCAGCGCATCTTTCATCGCGTGCAGTACGTCCATATTCTCATCCAGCAGTTGTTTGGCTCGCTGGTAGTTGCGGTCAATGATGGCCTTGATTTCAGAGTCTATGATGGCCGCTGTCTCATCAGACATATGCTTGGACTTGGCCATGGAGCGGCCCAGGAATACCTCACCCTCTTCCTCTGCATACAGCAGTGGACCGAGTCGCTCGGAGAAGCCCCATTGGGTCACCATGTTACGGGCAATGGCCGTGGCATATTTAATGTCCTGAGATGCACCGGTAGAGACTTTTTCAGTGCCAAAGATAATCTCTTCGGCCAGTCGACCACCGTAGGCCACGGAGATCTTACTCTCCAGCTTCTGGCGGCTCTCACTGATGGCATCGGCTTCCGGCAGGAAGAAGGTCACACCCAAGGCGCGGCCTCGAGGGATAATGGTTACCTTATGCACAGGGTCGTGCTCAGGTACAAGATAACCCACAATCGCGTGACCGGCTTCGTGGTAAGCCGTCATCTCTTTCTCGGACTCAGACATCACCATAGAGCGGCGCTCGGCGCCCATCATGATCTTGTCTTTGGCACTCTCAAACTCTTCCATGGTCACTACACGGCGATTACCGCGAGCAGCAAACAGTGCCGCCTCGTTAACCAGGTTGGCAAGATCCGCACCAGAGAACCCAGGCGTACCGCGGGCAATCACACTGGCTTTAACATCGTCTCCCAAAGGCACTTTACGCATGTGCACTTTAAGAATTTGCTCACGGCCGCGAACATCCGGCAGCCCCACTACAACCTGGCGGTCGAAACGGCCTGGACGCAGCAGCGCGGCATCCAACACATCTGGACGGTTGGTTGCGGCGATAACGATAATACCTTCATTACCTTCAAAGCCGTCCATTTCCACCAGCATCTGGTTCAATGTTTGCTCACGCTCGTCGTGACCACCACCGAGTCCGGCACCACGCTGACGGCCAACGGCGTCGATTTCATCGATAAAGATGATACATGGCGCCGACTTTTTGGCCTGCTCGAACATGTCACGTACCCGGGAGGCACCGACACCGACAAACATTTCCACAAAGTCAGAACCTGAGATGGTAAAGAAAGGCACCTTGGCTTCACCGGCAATCGCCTTGGCGAGCAAGGTTTTACCTGTACCTGGAGGACCAACCATCAAGACACCGGTAGGAATACGGCCACCGAGTTTCTGGAACTTAGTCGGATCACGCAGATAATCCACCATCTCCTTCACCTCTTCCTTGGCCTCATCACAACCGGCCACATCGGCAAAGGTGGTCTTAATCTGATCTTCGCTCATCAGCTTGGCTTTACTCTTGCCAAAGGACATGGCGCCTTTACCGCCACCGCCCTGCATCTGTCGCATAAAGAAGATCCACACCCCGATAAGCAGCAGCATGGGGAACCAGGAGATAAAGATCTGTGTCAGGAATCCTGACTCTTCGGCTTCCTGCCCTTTCATACGGATGCCTTTACGATCCAGGTCATTGATCAGATCCTGGTCATACAAGGGCATAATGGTGGTGAACTTTTCACCGGACTTTTTAACGCCTTCTATCGTACGTTGGTCGCTTTTCACTTCCACGTTGCTGACTTGGCCGCTACGAACATCGTCCAGGAAAGTCGAATAATCCATCTTCTGCGCTGACGAAGAAGAGGGGGAGTAACCCTGGAACACGGACATCAGCACCACGGCGATGACCACCCAGAGAATCAAATTTTTTGCCATGTCACTCAATTACTGAACCTCACAAAGTCTTGAGATTTACTTCAATCAGGGTACTACAACTTGTACCCTGTCGCTACCAGATAGACCTCGCGAGAACGTGGCCTGGAGGAATCCGGCTTACGGGTTTTTACAGTCTTGAACGCTTGTCTGACTGCTTTCATATACTCGTCAAAGCCCTCCCCCTGAAAGACTTTAACAGCAAAACTGCCATTGGCTGCCAACACCTGATGACACATATCCAGCGCCAACTCCACTAAATACATGGCTCTGGGCTGATCCACACCATCTGAACCACTCATATTGGGCGCCATATCCGAGAGCACCAAGTCAACCTTATCTTCCCCTACACGAGTCAGCAAGGCCTCAAGGACTTTTTCCTCACGGAAGTCTCCCTGAAGGAAATCGACGCCAACGATTGGGTCCATCGGTAAAATATCACAGGCAACCACTTTACCTTTTTCACCGACCAACTTGGCTGCTACCTGAGACCAACCTCCGGGAGCGGCCCCCAGGTCAACCACTGTCATCCCGGGTTTAATCAGCTGATCTTTTTGTTGCAGCTCCTCTAACTTGAACGCGGCCCGCGAACGCAGCCCCCGTTTTTGTGCCAATTTGACATAGTGATCATCAAAGTGTTCCTGCATCCAACGGGTGGAACTGGCCGTACGTTTCTTACCTGACATTCAAAATCCGCAACAAATGAGAGTTACACAAGGGCTATATGAGGGTAGAATAGCGGCTTTTCAACAGTAACTCAGCAAAAGTTGGTAGAAATGAACTTAACAACCAAACAGAAACAGCATCTAAAGGGCCTGGCACACAGCCTCAAGCCAGTAGTGCTGCTTGGTGCCAATGGCCTGACTGAAGGGGTACTGGCTGAAATTGATAATGCGCTCTCTCATCATGAGCTGATTAAAGTTAAAGTCGCCTCTGAAGACAGAGAACTGAAAGCCGCTATCGTTGATGCCATTGTCCGTGAAACCCAGGCAACCAAGGTGCAGCTGATAGGCCATGTATTGGTGCTCTTCCGCCAATCCGAAGAGATGAAAATCGCTCTGCCCAAGGCCAGATAAGCCCATTCCCCTCAAAAAAGCCACCTAATTAAGGTGGCTTTTTTGTTGCCAGTATCCCATCGGCGCGCACATTGTGGCGCCGGTGGATTAAATCAGTATTAATTGACGGGTTTCAATCAGGGTGTCTGGGTCACAGGCGTCACCCGATAATGTTCACTGGACAGTCCCAACCATTCCGGCAATGAAGTACCAACTGATATCGATGAGAAGGTACCGGTCAACACCCCGATAAACATAGCGATGGAAAATCCTTCCAAGGGACCTCCGCCCATGATCCACAGCGCTGAAATGGTCATCAGGGTAGTACCGGATGTCACCATGGTTCGGGCAAAAGTGGCAGCAATCGCCTGGTTATTGATGTCTTTTACCGCCAGCTTGGGTTTGGCAGCCAGCAATTCGCGGATCCTGTCGGCAATAATGATGGAATCGTTGAGCGAATATCCCAAAATGGCCAACACAGCCGCCAGCACCGTCAGGTTGAACTCCATCTGAGTGGCGGCAAAAAAAGCCAGCACAAAGATAACATCATGTACCAGAGCAAATACCGCGCCGGCTGCCAGACGCCACTCAAAGCGGTAAGAGAGATAGCCCAGAATACACAGCATAGCCACCAGCAAAGCCAAACCGCCCTGCTCAGCCAACTCCTGGCCGACCTGAGGCCCGACTATGCTGGTATTGAGCACTTCCACCTGAGTGTTCATACCCGCCAACACTTCCGGCATTTCGGGCATACTCTGTCCGGCACTTGGCGCGGCATAACGCAGCACCCAGCGTCCCGGCTCACCGGCAGCAATCAGGCTGACTTCCTGACCATAGGCCTGCTGCAACAAAGGTTGCAACGTCTTGGCGCTGATTGAGCTTTCGATACGGATTTCACTGACCACACCGCCGGTAAAATCCAGCCCCCAGTTGAGCCCCTTGACGGCAATCACACTGATGGACACTATCATCAAAACTACAGAAATCGCGCTGCTGAAATAACGCCACTTGGTTGCATTTTTCATATTAATCATAATATTAAACCCTCACGTCGCGGCTGAAGTTCTTGCCATAAACCAGATTGATAATCGCCCTTGAGGCAAAAATCCCGCTGAACATACTGGTCAATAACCCCAGTCCCAGCGTCAGCGCAAACCCCTGAATAGGACCATTACCTATGGCGTAGAGCACTACGGCGGTGATCATAGTGGTGAAGTTGGCATCGAAAATGGTGGAGAAGGCGCTGTCAAAGCCCTTGTCAATGGCGTGCGCCAATGCTCGCCCTTCACGAAGCTTGTCGCGGATCCGCTCGAAAATCAGCACATTGGTATCCACCGCCATCCCCACTGTCAGCACCAAACCGGCAATCCCGGGGAGCGTCAGCACCGCGCCGGGGATCAAGGCCAGCAAACCAAACAGCAGCACCATATTAGCCAGCAGTGCCAGGTTGGCGACCCAGCCCAGTCTGCGATACCAAAGCGCCATAAACACCAGGGTGATCCCCAGACCGAGCGCCAGGGCGGCAAAGCCGTTGTGAATATTTTCTGCCCCCAGCGTCGGGCCTATGGTGCGCTCTTCAACTATGGTGACAGGCGCAGTCATAGAGCCGGCCCGCAGCAAAAGAGCCAATTGCTGCGCATCCTGATAACTACCGGCGCCGGTTATCCGAAAACGCTCCGGCAGCACAGACTGGATGGTGGCGACACTGATAATTTCATTGCTTTGCACCGCCTTGCCATCGGCATCGCGACTGTACTCACTGTATGCCGTGGCCATAGGTTTACCGATATGGCCTCGGGAGAAGTCGGTCATACGGCGGCCGCCTTCACTGTCCAGGGTAATATTCACCTCTGCAGCGCCCATTTCTCCTATTCCGGCACGGGCATCGACAATATGCTCGCCGGTCAGCACAGGTTTACGTGCCACGGGCACAGGATTGCCGGACTTGTCTTTAATCAAGATGGCGCCGGTGGCACTATCCTTAACCTCATAGAAGGCCAGAGTCGCGGTCGCCCCTATCACGCTCTTGGCGGCCGCCGGGTCTTGAACACCGGGCAGCTCGATACGGATGCGGCTCTCGCCCTGACGCTGCACCAAGGCTTCGGTGATCCCCAGTTCCTCAATTCGGGTACGCATGATCTGCAGATTTTGCTGCACCGTCAGATTACGCAGGTTGATTTTCTCGGCCTCCGTCAGCACCAGCTTGAGTTGACTGTTATCGCTGCTCACCTGCCAAAGTGGGTATTGCTTGGCCATAAATTGCCGCACCTCGGCGCGAGCCGCCTCAGGCATAATCACAGTCAGTTGCTCTTCAGCGCCCTGACGCACACTTAAGCCACGGATCCCCTTTTCTCTGGCAAAGGCGCGCAGGGCGTCGGCCAATGAACTGCCTTGAGTCTGATACACAGGAGCAATATCCACATCCAACAGAAACTGCACCCCACCACGAAGATCCAGTCCCAGTTTAATGGGTTCAAATCCCATGCCGAGCAGCCACTCGGGCGCCGCCGGGCTCAAGGCCAAAGTGAGCTCAGCCGGATCTTGGGCATGATTGGCCAGCAATGACTTGGCCAGTGTCTGTTGGCCTTCGTCATTGAGAATAACCAAGGTTTGCTGATCTTTGCTGTCCAGGCGCTTGACGAGAATATCGGCCTTGGCCAGTTCAGAAACTATCTGGGTCGGAGATAAGGCTATTCCAGCCTTGGGAGAAATTTGCACCGCGGCATCTTCACCATACCAGGTTGGCAAGGCGCTCAGCGCCATCACCACCAGAGTGACTACCAACACCAGATATTTCCAGGCGCTGTAGTGATTAAGCAATTTTTTAGGCTGGCGCCCACGGCCATTACTCTTTAATAATGAGTCAGTTATCATATTTATGCTCTCTTTTCGACTCGTGGCTTAAGCCACATATCACAGTCGCAGTCATCCAATGAAGGAGTGACTGACAACAGATGAAGTGAAACCCGGACAGAAAAGCCCGGAAGAGAGCGTCAGGCGGCCTGCTGACTGAAGCGATAGCAGAGGTTGGCGTCTTTCCAGCCCCCAAGGCGCAAACCAGCCCCGGGGTGCGTTAAGGTCCAATTCTGCTCGATAGGCAACTGCTCGGCAAAACCTATGCTGAGCACTGGCGCCGGTGGCATAGCGATTTCAAACGCCAATTCATAGGGCGGCTCGGGCACATCCTGCTGAGCGGCCATACTGAGACAGCGCAGACGAGCACCAGGGGCAGAATAGAGTTGGTCGCCCTGCTCGGAGCGCAGCAACTTGGATAAGTCAGACAGGGAAACCTTGCCATCCACCTCAGCTCTGCCACTAGCATCATGCTTGCCAAACTTGTGATACCGGGCCTCTTGGACTTGAGACTCCTGACCAACTGAGGTAGATGAAGCTATGGACAACGGCTCTTTGTCAGCATCTTGCTGACTGAGCTCGGGCAAAGCCTGTTCAAACGCCTTCCAGGTTGCATCTGAGGCAATCCCGGAATACACATTTCCCAGCAGACCTATGGCGATCAGCAGGGTAAAGAGGCGCATGATTTTCAGCAACAAGGTGTCCATTGATAATGGTTATTTGGGCGGATGCTAGCCTTTCAAGCCCTGGCGGGCAAATTAAACTTTGTCCATCTTGCACAAAAAAGCCGCCCGGAGGCGGCTTGATAACGCAATCAGATATATTCGACGGCAACAACTTCATATTCTGCCAGGCCACCGGGAGTTTGAATATTGACTTCATCCCCCAGATTTTTACCGATAAGGCCACGGGCAATTGGGGAGTTCACCGAGATCAGGTTCTCTTTGATATTCGCCTCATCGTCACCAACAATGCGGTAAGTCACTTCGGCATCTGTGTCCAGGTTCAGTATGGTCACGGTAGAACCAAAGATGATCCGGCCATTGTTGGGCATCTTGGTCACATCAATGATCTGGGCGTTGGACAGTTTGCCTTCGATATCGCGGATACGGGCTTCGCAAATGCCTTGCTCTTCACGGGCGGCATGGTATTCGGCGTTTTCTTTCAAATCCCCCAGTTCACGCGCCGCGGCAATTGCCTCGGTGATCTTGGGACGGCGATCAAACTTGAGTATATCCAGTTCTTTGCGCAACTGTTCTGCCCCAACCAGGGTCATGGGAACCTTGTTCATAATCTCTTTCGTCTCCTGTCAAACAAAAGCAGCCTCCGTCAGCCAAGGGCCAACAGAGACTCATTTTTCGGGTGAATGGGCGCCATTTTGTCTGCGGCGCCAGGGATGCATAGCGGAATACCGGGGAACACACCGGCCAAAACTCAATTCATCTTGGCTACAAGCTTACCTAAGGCATGGCAGGCTTGCCAGTGATGGCGACAAAAATCTCTGTTTCTGTGGCACCGACGATAATAAATTCATCTCAGTTAAGACTCGAAAGCACAGAGGGATAGCCCCAACCATTGTCTCCTACCTCGACCTGCTCACCGGTAAGGTACTGATACAAAGTCGGTGCCAGTGAGCCGTTATCCAGCGGCCCCAATCTCTGGCCGGGTTTGCTAGGCTCGCCCCAGAAACCTATGAAGGCATCTTTTTCCAGATAATGCTCGCCCGCATGACGACCCGGCACCAGGGTGTTGTAACCAAACCCCTCTTTGGGGAAGAGGTTGATGGTGCCGGCCCGGTCTTCATCATAGAGGTGTGCCAGCTGCACCACGGCATCGGGTCTGGGACTCATGGCCGCCAGATTGCGCCACTGCTCGGCGCTGCAGCCCTTGGCACTCCCCAGGCACAATTCGAGCAGTTGTTGTTTGGCCGATAACTGAACATCAGACAGCGGCAACAGATAAGGGTTACTCTGAGCCAGTGCCAGCAGCTCAGGCGCGCCTTTATCATCAAGCGCCTGATAACGGATAGCGCCCGAGTCACGACTGATCATTTCATCTCGGCGCTGCCCGTTTCTATATCCCACCAAACGCACAGAGCAGCTATCAAGTGTGCAATCACTTTGACGCACCACCAGATAATCCAGCGATTCCTGCAACTCATCGGCAAGCAGGCTGACCATATCCAGCGCCTCGCTTTCTTTGACCTTAAAACGGGTCAACTCCTGATACAAGGGTTGCACCTGCCAACCTCGGTCCGAGTTAAAGAAGTCCAGCATATAGTTACCACCTGCGGTAGAGGCTATCACCAAGTCTACCCCATGCAGTGAAGGCGGGTTGAGGTTGTTGGTTATTTTGGGGCCTTCCCCTTCATCAGAGGAGATTTTGCTTATCTTGAGCTCGACCCCGCGTTGCTTGAGCGCATCTTGCAGCACCAGTTCGGGGTTAAGGGTGTGATACACAGGTGCCAAACCATGATCGCCGGCCATGCCCCACAGCGTCTGCGGGTAGATACCCGCGTCCCGATACACCCTGTCCAGACGGCCAAGCCAGTAATCGAGCCGGTTAAGCTCACCGGTCGGCGCTATGATTTCGTCGCTGAACGGCCCCTTGAAATGGGCGAAATGATCCGGCCAGGGGTTATAAATAAGCAGATAGTCCGGCATCGCCTGTTCACTCAGCAAGGCCAGCTCATTGAGCTGTTCATTGAGCTTACCCCGCAAGCTCATGCGGGAAAACAGCCGCCAGGCCCCCATCTTGTCGTAGGCCTCGAGTTGCTTGCGAACCGCCGCCACGCTATGTTGCAAGTCCCTCTCGGCTTCGGCGCGCAGCGACAACTCATTGAGACAGCGCTGCTCACCAAAATCACGGATCGCTTCCCCCAGCCCCAGATTAACCAGGGCATCGAAACTGGTCTGGGCGTTCCAGTCATATTGGGCGTTGCAGTTTAAGGTCTTGAGATAATTCAGCCGGTCGAACATGGTACGCATGCCGCGGCTCTCCACCAGATTTTCGAGCTGCAGGGCGTCGTTGCCGAAAAAGTAATAGGCCCGGTCACGGGTGCGATCGACAAAGTGAAAATTGGGGATCCCTGTGCCGCCCTTACCGGACACTGCGGCGCCTGTCTTGATAATCGGCAGATTGCGCACACTGATGGTCGGCGTGGAAGAGATGCCTCCTGTGGCTATGCCATTCTCACTCCGGCGATAGAGTGACTTGAAAAACGGCAGATAGTACTGGTCGGTGGCGCCATTTTTCACCAGCTGACGCAAAAAGTCCTGCTTGGGAGTGTGCTGCGGCCGCCCCTTGGCTGACGCGGGCGTGAGTTGCGACAAAGCCGCGTCCCTGGCAAGTACTTCTTTGAGATAAGGGCCGGAATTGGGTGCAACCAACGCCTGCATCAGTCCCTGGCTCAAGCCATCTACCGTTATCTGCACCGCTCTTGGGCGTTGACTCCAACTTGCCAGAAAATCACTCAGCCCCTTGGGATCTTCCTTGAGACTGGCCTGCATCCAGGCCGAAAAGGCTTTTGCCCGCTGCGCCGGTAATGCATATTGGCGATAGGCCTTGAGCACATTGAGACGGACAAAGTCGATAAGGGTAACGGTTATCGCCTGCGCCTTGTTGTTTACCTTGGCGGCATTTTCCGCCTTGCCATCTTCAATAATCAGCTCGAGGGCGCTGCGCATATCCCCCTCAGGCAGACTGCCGACATACTTGCCAATCTCAGTGATGATCAGCGGCTGAATGTCGGCAATCAACGCCAGATCTTCGGGGCTATCGCCAAGATAGTTGTAATGCTCCGGCAGTATCTTGCCAAGGGCCCAGTCATCATTGTTGAACAGGCGATCATAGACAGTCACCAACATGGCAACCAACTGGCGATTGAGCGTCATGCCCTCGCGTCTGTCATTGGCTTCAGCGGTCGGTTCGGTGTTGTCTTTAACCTGCTCTTCCAGGCTGAACAGCGAATGCTGCCAGGGCGCGATTTGCTCCTTGCTGTATTGGCTCAGCAGATAATCCCGGAACTGATCCCGGTTCTCGGCGCGGCTGTATCTGTCGTAAAAAAGGTAGAGAAAATGCCCAAGGGGGATGCTGTAGAAAGGATCAGACAGCCGGGCTATGACCCTGGCCTTGGTCGGCGCATCGAGCGGCAGCGTTAAAATGTAGGCATCCAGGCTCATACCGGCAACAGAAAATATCGCCAGATCGCGCCCTGTGGTGACACTGAGCTCCAACCCTTTAAACAGCTGCTTTTGCAGCAGATCGCCGCCGTGATACAAGGGTGCCACCAAAGGCACAGTGTTGATATCGGCCCGCACACCGTTGCTGCAGAGGCTCAAAGCCAGGCCAAAACTCAAGGCAAGAGCCTGTGCTTTGCTCCGCCGGTTGAACAGCCCTTTGACTCGCCCTGCAACATTTTCCCGGCCCTTGGGCTCCTTTGAGACAGACTCGAGTATCATCACTTCCTTTCCCTGAAACATCTTGATTGCAGCATCTTAAATGAAACGCCTTGATAATGGGCGAGTTTAGCAAGAGCCGCCAAGATCCCAAAGCCAAGGTGTTTCATCCGGCCTACAAAAAAACAGGCCACCCTAATGGGTGGCCTGGTCACTTTCAGTTACTGACTGACAGCGTTTACTTGTTGACCCTGGCGTGCAGTTCCTGCACTGAGGCAACATTGCTTCTGTCGTCGGCATCATGGGCCATACAGGTTGCAAAAGCCGCGTTCATGGTGGTGGTGTAGTTCACCTTGTGCTGCAGCGCGCCGCGGCGCAGCTGTCTGGAATCCTCGATGGCCTGACGACCCTCAGTGGTATTCACTATGTAGGTGTATTCACCGTTCTTGATCCGGTCAAGAATGTGTGGACGACCTTCATGCACCTTGTTCACCAGGCGGGGATTGATACCCGCTTCACCCAGCACCACTGCCGTGCCGTGGGTGGCATCCAGCTCATAGCCGAGTTCAATCAGCTTGGCCGCCAGATCCGAAACCCGCTTCTTGTCGCTGTGACGAACAGACAACAGAGCGCGGCCTGACTTGGGTACATCCTTCACTGAGCCCAGTTGCGCCTTGGCGTAGGCTTCGGCGAAGGTATCACCCACACCCATCACCTCACCGGTAGAGCGCATTTCAGGGCCGAGCAGAGGGTCAACACCCGGGAACTTGTTGAACGGCAGAACCACTTCCTTCACTGAGTAGTAAGGCGGGATCACTTCCTGAGTATGTTGCTGTTCGGCCAGTGAAGTACCGGCCATTACCCGGGCGGCAATCTTGGCCAGAGGCACGCCTGTGGCCTTGGAGACGAAAGGCACTGTGCGGGCGGCACGCGGGTTCACCTCAATCAGGTAAATCACGTCGCTCTTGACCGCAAACTGCACGTTCATCAGACCAACAACGCCCAGTTCCAGCGCCAGCTTGCGTACCTGCTCGCGCATCTCATCCTGAATCGCCTTGGAGAGAGTGTAAGGAGGCAGTGAACAACCTGAGTCACCTGAGTGAACACCGGCCTGTTCGATATGCTCCATGATGCCGCCGATAACCACGTCTTTACCATCGCAGATGGCGTCCACGTCTACTTCGGTGGCGTCATCCAGGAAGCGGTCCAGCAGTACCGGCGACTCGTTGGATACGCTCACGGCTTCGTTGAAGTAACGGCGCAGATCCTGCTCATCGTAGACGATTTCCATCGCCCGGCCACCCAATACATAGGAGGGACGAACCACCAGAGGGTAACCTATACGCTCGGCATCCAGTACCGCCTGCTCCAGATTGGTCACTGTGCTGTTTTCAGGCTGTTTCAGCCCCAAACGCTCAACCGCTTGTTGGAAGCGCTCACGGTCTTCGGCGCGGTCGATGGCATCCGGGCTGGTTCCTATGATGGGCACACCTGCGGCTTCCAGGGCGCGGGCCAGTTTCAGTGGCGTTTGGCCACCATACTGCACGATAACCCCTTTGGGCTGCTCAACCCGCACGATTTCCAGTACGTCTTCCAGGGTAACAGGTTCAAAGTAGAGTCTGTCAGAGGTGTCATAGTCAGTGGAAACGGTTTCAGGGTTACAGTTAACCATAATGGTTTCATAACCGTCTTCACGCATCGCCAGCGCCGCATGCACACAACAGTAGTCGAACTCGATACCCTGACCGATACGGTTGGGGCCGCCACCTATCACCATGATCTTGTCTTTATCGGACGGATTGGCCTCACACTCTTCCTCGTAGGTGGAGTACATGTAGGCGGTATCCGTGGCGAACTCGGCGGCGCAGGTATCTACCCGCTTGTAGACAGGGAAGAGTTCATACTTGTGACGCAGTTTGCGCACTTCACTTTCAGAAACCCCCAGCAGTGACGCCAGGCGCGCATCGGAGAAACCTTTACGCTTCAACTTGCGCAGGAACTCCTGGGTAAGACCGCTCCAGCCGCTTTCCTTGACCTTCTCTTCCTGCAGCACCAGATCTTCAATCTGCACCAGGAACCAAGGGTCTATGTTGGTGATGCGACGGATACCTTCCATAGACATGCCGGCGCGGAAAGCATCGGCGATATACCAAGGGCGCTCAGGGCCGACATCCTGCAACTCGTAACGTATCTTGGCCAGGGCTTCCGGCTCGTTGATATCCACGATAGGGTCAAAACCTGTCATCCCAGTTTCCAGGCCGCGCAGAGCTTTTTGCATCGACTCCTGGAAGGTACGGCCGATGGCCATCACTTCACCGACAGACTTCATCTGAGTGGTCAGGCGGTCGTTGGAGCCGGCAAACTTCTCGAAGTTGAAGCGAGGAATTTTGGTAACCACATAGTCGATAGAAGGCTCGAACGAAGCCGGAGTCAAACCGCCGGTAATGTCGTTCATCAGCTCATCCAGGGTAAAGCCCACCGCCAGCTTGGCCGCAACCTTGGCAATCGGGAAACCGGTCGCCTTGGAGGCCAGCGCAGATGAGCGCGATACCCGTGGGTTCATCTCGATGATCACCATGCGACCATCTTTGGGGTCGATACCAAACTGCACGTTGGAACCACCGGTTTCAACACCGATTTCCCGCAGCACCGCCATGGAGGCGTTACGCATCAGTTGATATTCTTTGTCGGTCAGGGTCTGAGCCGGTGCAACTGTGATGGAGTCACCTGTGTGTACACCCATGGGGTCAAAGTTTTCGATGGCGCAGACTATGATGCAGTTATCGTTACGATCGCGCACCACTTCCATCTCGTACTCTTTCCAGCCAATCAGCGACTCGTCAATCAGCAGCTCATTGGTCGGCGACAAGTCCAGACCTCGGGTACAGATCTCTTCAAACTCTTCGACGTTGTAAGCGATACCGCCACCGCTGCCGCCCATAGTGAAAGAGGGGCGAATGATGCAGGGGAAGCCCACTTCATTCAGTACCTTGTGCGCTTCTTCCATGCTGTGGGCAATACCGGCACGAGGACACTCGAGACCGATACTCTTCATCGCCTTGTCGAAACGGGCACGGTCTTCGGCCTTATCGATGGCATCGGCAGTGGCACCGATCATCTCGACGTCAAACTCTTTCAATACGCCTTTGGCTTCCAGTTCCAGGGCGCAGTTCAGCGCCGTCTGACCGCCCATGGTTGGCAGAATCGCATCGGGGCGTTCTTTGGCGATAATGTTGCGCACCACTTCCCAGTGGATAGGCTCGATGTATGTGGCATCGGCCATTTCCGGGTCTGTCATAATGGTTGCAGGGTTGGAGTTCACCAGAATAACCCGGTAACCCTCTTCTCTCAGCGCCTTACAGGCCTGGGCTCCCGAATAGTCAAACTCACAGGCCTGACCGATAACGATTGGGCCGGCACCCAGGATAAGAATACTTTGAATATCAGTACGTTTTGGCATTTTTTTCTATCTTCTCCCGGCGATTACAGCTTGACTTGGTGACGGTATTGCTCAATCAGTTCGATAAAGTGATCGAACAGAGGCGCACAATCGTGCGGCCCCGGACTCGCTTCAGGGTGGCCCTGGAAGCTGAAAGCCGGCTTGTCTGTCAGGTGGATCCCTTGCAGTGAGCCATCAAACAGCGACTTGTGAGTCACCTTGATGTTGGCAGGCAATGTGGCTTCATCGGCAGCAAAACCATGGTTCTGACTGGTGATCATCACAGTGCCTTTGTCAATATCGCTTACCGGGTGGTTGGCGCCGTGGTGACCAAACTTCATCTTCAGCGTCTTGGCACCGTTGGCCAGCGCCAGCAGTTGGTGGCCAAGGCAGATGCCGAATACCGGGATATCGGTTTCGAGAATTTGCCGAATCGCCTTGATGGCGTAGTCACATGGCTCCGGGTCACCGGGGCCGTTGGAGAGGAATACCCCATCCGGTGCCATCGCCAGCACTTCACTGGCAGGCGTTTGTGCGGGAACCACAGTCACATCACAGCCTCTGTCTACCAGCATTCGCAGTATGTTCTGCTTCACGCCGTAGTCATAAGCCACTACCTTGTACTTGAGTTCTGACTCGGGAGTATCGACCGGCAGGCCGCTCTCCAAACGCCAGGTTCCCTTGCGCCAGGTGTAAGACTTGTCGGTCGTCACTTCCTTGGCCAAGTCCATGCCTTTCAGTCCAGGGAATGCCTTGGCGGCGGCCAGCGCCTTGTCTACGTCCTGCTCACCCACCAGAATGCAACCGGCCTGAGCGCCCTTCTCCCGCAGAATACGGGTCAGCTTACGGGTGTCGATATCGGCGATACCGACTACCTTGTTGGCTTTGAGGTAATCACTGAGGGATTGTTGGTTACGGAAGTTACTGGCGAGGAGGGGAAGATCACGAATAATAAGACCACAGGCATGAACTGCATCGGATTCTGTGTCTTCATTGTTAGTACCGGTATTACCGATATGTGGGTAGGTTAGAGTTACTATCTGGCGAGAATAAGATGGATCGGTGAGGATTTCTTGATATCCGGTCATCGAAGTGTTAAAAACGACTTCTCCGACTGCGATCCCATCGGCACCGATTGCTGTGCCGGAAAATACGCTTCCATCTTCGAGTACGAGTAAGGCAGACTTTGTCAACGCGACCTCCGAGAAAAGAGCCAAGCCACTGAAATATAATGTTTTTATCTTTGTTTAAAGTACCAATTTCCGCTAAAATACGAAATTTTGACAAATTCCGAGCATCCTACACGAGAAATGGCAACCCGTCTATAGCTTGACGGACGAATTCGAAAAAAAACCGCCGATTGGCGTAATGCCGATCAGTTAAGACAGATCGCTTGACGATCTCACTGAAAGGATCAAAATCCGATGACCCCATGTCATCGGA
>NZ_NIJK01000015.1 GCF_002836975.1 Shewanella indica
GGAATTGGTTACGGAGCTGGATTTGAACCGACGACCTTCGAGGCTCTTATAAAGGACTGAGCCCGACGAGCTACCATGCTGCTCCATCCCGCGTCCGAATTGTGTTAATCAGTTTGAATTCATAATTAAGGAATTAGAAATTGGTTGCGGGAGCCGGATTTGAACCGACGACCTTCGGGTTATGAGCCCGACGAGCTACCATGCTGCTCCATCCCGCGTCCGATTTGTGCTAATCAGTTTGAATTCATAATTAAGGAATTAGAAATTGGTTGCGGGAGCCGGATTTGAACCGACGACCTTCGGTGAGGGAGCCCGACGAGCTACCATGCTGCTCCATCCCGCGTCCGATTTGTGCTAATCAGTTTGAATTCATCATTAAGGAATTTGCTTACGGTGCTGGATATGAACCGACAACTTTCGAGGCTCTTATAGAGAATTGAGCCCGGCCAGTTACCATGCTGTTCCATCCGGCGTCCTTCAAAGCGGGGTGGACTATAGCGACCAAGGCGCGGCAATGCAAGGACAAATCATCAAAATGCCATTGAGTGTTCAAATTTGATTCATCTGTGCGTGGAGATTAAACCAGTTGATTACAACTCAAACAATTTTGCTGTGGTTGAGAAAGAAAAGCGGTACTGAAAACGGAAGTTTTTATCTTTTGCCTGGATCAATGGTTATAATGCGCCATTCATTTTTGCTTTGCTATCTGGTTAGTTCATGTTGAATTTTTTTGCGGCGGCCCCCAAGGGGTTTGAATATGCTTTGGCGCAGGAACTGCGCGAGTTCGGTGCGCTTGAGGTCAAGGAAAGTTTGGCCGGGGTCTATTTTTCCTGTCCACTGGAGCAGGCATACCGCATTACTCTTTGGACCAGATTGGCAAGCCGTATTCTTCTTATATTGCATCGCGGGCCCTGTGACTCAGCAGAACAGCTTTATAATGCTGCTTTCTGTATCGACTGGCCGAGCCACTTTGACAACCGTTGTACCTTTAGTATCGACTTTCACGGCATGGGCGGTTTTATCAAGAACACCCAGTTCGGGGCCCTCAAGATTAAAGATGCTGTGGTGGATCGTTTCCGCGAAGATGATCTTAACCGTCCCAATGTGCAACGTGTTGATGCCGACTTCAAAATCGATGCTCACTACCGTAACGGCCAGGTAACCATAGCGCTGAACTTCTCCGGGCCGGCGCTGCATCAACGTGGTTATCGCAGCGGTACCGGTGAGGCGCCATTGAAAGAGAATCTCGCTGCCAACATGTTGGCCCGCGCCCAATGGGATAAACAAACGCCTTTGCTGGATCCATTTTGTGGCAGTGGCACTGTGTTGATTGAGGCGGCTATGATAGCGGCCGATATGGCACCCGGACTGCAACGCAGTCGCTTTGGCTTTGAGCACTGGCATCGCCATGACGCCAAACTTTGGCAAAGCATAGTCGAGGAAGCCAAAGCGCGCGCCAGCATAGGCAAGAACCGTTGTGAAGTGAAGTTCTTTGGCTCGGACATAGACTCGCGCATGGTGGCGCTGGCCAAACGTAATGCCAAGAGCGCCGGTGTCAGTGATCTGATCGAGTTCAGTGTTGCCAATGCTCTCAATATCACGCCACCGCTGGACAAAGGCTTATTGATCTCCAACCCGCCTTATGGCGAGCGTTTGGGCAATGTCTCCTCCTTGTTGCAGCTTTACTATCAATTTGGCGACAAGCTCAAGCGTGAGTTCGGTGGTTGGCAAGTGGCTTTGCTTTGCAGTGATATCGAATTGATCTCATCGCTTAAGCTCAAGGCCGACAAGCAGATGAAGATGTTCAACGGGGCACTTGAGTGCGCCTTTAACCTCTATACCCTGCATGCCAATTCTACCCGCAGGGCGGCGGTGGCAGCCGAGCAGTCGGGGGCTGAGGTCAGTGACATCGCCAGTGCCTTTGCCAACCGGGTGAAAAAGAATCTGAAACAATTGGATAAGTGGGCCCGTAAAGAGGGGATCGACAGTTATCGCCTCTATGACGCAGATATTCCTGAATATAATGTCGCTATCGACAAGTATCTGGATTATGTGGTGATTCAAGAGTATGCAGCGCCTGCCAGCATACCTGAAGCCGTCAGCAAGCGACGTTTGACCGATGTGCTTCTGTCTTTGCCCGGCGCCATAGGTGTTGAGCCGGACAAGATCATCCTCAAGACCCGCGAGCGGCAGAAGGGTACAAATCAGTACCAGCGGCTCGACAAAGAAAAGCTGGAGCTGGTTACCCAGGAGTATGGTGCCCGTTTCAAACTTAACCTGACCGACTATCTGGATACCGGGTTGTTTCTCGATCACAGGCTTATTCGCAAACTGGTGGGTAGTAAAGCCAACGGCCGTGATGTACTCAACCTGTTCGCCTATACGGGAACCGCGTCGGTACACGCCGGGCTTGGCGGTGCCAAGTCGGTCACGACAGTGGATATGTCCAACACTTACCTTAACTGGGCCAAGGATAACTTTGTGCTCAATGGTTTGATTGGCAAACAGTATCGTTTCGAGCAGGGGGACTGCCTGCAATGGATCCGCGATTGTGACCGCAAGTTCGATCTTATCTTTATCGATCCGCCAACCTTCTCCAACTCCAAACGGATGGAAGACTCATTCGATGTGCAGCGCGATCACGTCAAGTTATTGTCTGATCTGTTCAAATTGCTCAATCCTGGCGGAGAGATAATCTTTTCCAACAATAAACGTAAGTTCAAAATGGATATCGAAGCCATGGCGGCTCAGGGCATGTCAGTCACCAATATGGATGCCCAGATGTTGCCAATGGATTACAAGCGCAATCCGCATATTCATAATACTTGGTTGATCACCCATGCCTGAGACGCCATTGACCCTATACCACACAGATGGTTGCCATCTGTGTGAGTTGGCCATGGCCTTGCTCGATGGCCTTAATATTCGTTACCGCACCCAGGATATTTGCGAGCAAGAAACGCTTGCCGAGCGCTATGGCGTGCTTATTCCTGTGTTGGCCAATCGCCAGGGTGAAGAACTCTGTTGGCCCTTTGATGAACAGCAAGTAAAACGCTTTACAGGAGCATAATGTGAGTCTGGTTCGTATCAATAATGGCTCGCTTGCCTATGGTTATACCCCTCTGCTACAGCAGGCAGATTTCAGTATTGAAGCCGGCGAGCGGGTCTGTATTGTCGGCCGTAATGGTGCCGGCAAATCCAGCCTATTGAAGGTGTTGGCAGGAGAAGTCCTGCTCGATGATGGTGAGTTCAATATCGCCACCGATGTGAAAGTCAGCCGCTTGCAACAGGACCCACCCAAAGCGGAGCAGGGCACTGTTTATTCCTATATTGCCGCCGGTCTTGCAGATGTGGGCCAACTACTCGAAGAATACCATCAGCTGTCGCAGTCTATGGCCAAGGCCCAGGGTGAAGCGCTCGAGAAAATGCTGAAAAACCTCGAGCGGTTGCAATCCAAGCTGGATCACTTCGATGGTTGGCAGCTCGACAACCGTATTCAGCAAAACTGCCGATTGCTGGGGTTGGACCCGGATAAGCCTCTGTCTGAACTCTCTGGCGGCTGGCAACGTAAAGTCGCCCTGGCCAGAGCTTTGGTGAGCGAGCCAGATTTGTTACTGCTCGATGAGCCAACCAACCACCTGGATATCGACACCATAGAATGGCTGGAACAGTTTCTGTTGGGATATAAGGGCGCCATCGCCTTTATCAGTCACGACCGTGGCTTTATTCAAAAGATTGCCACTCGCATAGTCGATTTGGATCGCGGAGTGGTCACCTCCTGGCCCGGTGATTACCAGAGTTATCTCGATGGTAAGCAGGAGTGGCTCAGGGTTGAGGCTGAGCAAAACGCGCATTTCGACAAAAAACTCGCCGAGGAAGAGGTGTGGATCCGTCAGGGGATCAAGGCTCGCCGTACCCGTAATGAAGGTCGGGTGAGGGCCCTCAAGGCCTTGAGAATGGAGCGCCGGGCCCGCCTGGAGCGTCAGGGCAATGCCAGAATGCAGGTCTCCGACGCCGAGCGCAGCGGCAAGTTGGTGTTTGAGGTGCGGGATCTCAATTACAACCTGGCAGATAAGGACCTGGTGCGGGACTTTTCCACCAACGTGATGCGCGGCGATCGCATCGCGCTGATTGGCCCCAACGGTTGCGGTAAATCCACGCTTATCAAGTTGTTGATCAGTCAGTTGGCGCCGCAGAGTGGTGAAATCAAGACGGGCACCAAGCTGGAAGTCGCCTACTTTGACCAATACCGCGAAGCCTTGGATCCGGAAAAGACGGTTGAAGAGAACGTCGGCGAGGGTAAGAGCACTGTTACTGTTAACGGCAAAGACAGGCATATCCTCAGTTATCTGCAGGACTTTTTGTTTTCGCCCATGCGTGCCCGCACACCGGTCAAGGCGCTCAGTGGCGGTGAGAAGAACCGTTTGCTGCTGGCCAGGTTGCTGCTTAGGCCGGCCAACCTTATCATTCTCGATGAACCGACAAATGATCTTGATATAGAGACACTGGAATTGCTAGAGTCTCTGCTCACTGAATATGAAGGCACTTTGTTGCTTGTCAGCCATGACCGGGCCTTTATTGATAATACAGTCACCAGTTCCTGGTGGTTCAGCGGCAATGGCCGTTGGAGTGAATATGTCGGCGGCTATCAGGATGCGGTTGCCCAAGGGGCACGTTTCTATCGCGATGCTGAGGAACCTGAGGCGGCTAAGCCTGTCAAACAGGAGGTTGCGCCGCAAAAAACTGCAGAACCCAAGACAGCCAAAAAGCTTTCCTATAAGCTTCAACGTGAGTTGGATGCTTTACCTGCCTTGATGGAAACACTGGAGCAGGAGTTGGAACAGCTGCAGGAGCGCGTCAATCAGCCGGACTTTTATTCGCAGGATCAAACTATTGTGAGCAGCGAATTGCAACAGTTGGCAGAGAAAGAACAGCAACTGGAGGCTTACTTCGAGCGTTGGGAAGAACTCGAGTCAATGAAGTGAGCACAAAATTATAATGGGAATCAAATTAATGAAGTTGAATAGTGCGCTGTCATTGGTGGCCATGGGGGTTATCAGTGTATTACAGGTATCGCAGGCGGCTCCTGTCTATGAAGTCGTTAACCTGGATGAATATGATCTCAAAGGTAACCTGACCGATACTCGCACCGGTTACGGTATGGGCGTTAATGCCAATAATGAAGCCATCGCTGTGGCTAAGGGCAAGAAAAAGCTCAGCACCTCGGATGTAGACAATGATGACGGTATCATCGACATTGAAGATGGTATTGCTCCCGAGGAAAAGATCACTTATTCCATTAATAAACCCATCATTGCCAATAATTTCACCTTCAACTCCCAGGAAAACGATCCTGTGAGTCCCTGGACGCCTAATTTTGAGAGTATCAACGGTAGCACACCGCCGGCTGATACGGATCCAGCCGATCCTACAAGCGTCAACTCGGTTGATAGTTTCCTCTATGACATCAATGATGCCGGTATTCGTGTTGGTGCCATGACAGGTAAAGAGAAGAAGGTTGACTATAACGGGGAAACCGAAGGGCAGGAGTACTGGTATTACCGTGACTTTGAGCAGCGCGGTTTTGTTAAAGACGGCAGTACTGAAGTGCCGCTGTTGCCGCCTTATACCACTTACACCAAAGATGATAAAACAGCGGAGCTCGGTGGTTGGTCGATGGCTTCTGCGATCAACAGTAAAAACCAAATTGCCGGTTATGCCAGCACTGCTATCAGCAAATATGGGGCAGAGCGAGTGGCTATTTGTCTCAGCGACGACAACACGTTGCCGCTGGATGTTTGTCTGCAAAGGGAAAAGTACCCTAATGCCAATAATACCCGCAATATTCAGTACCAAATGCGAGCCTATGTTTGGCAATACGAGAACGGCGCAGTTACCGGTACCGAGTTACCGCTTGGTCTGACACCCGGGGATTCAGATTATACCTTTACCGCGCAGGGACTGGGGCTGAACAACGCAGGGGTTGTAGCCGGACGCTCTCATGTTTACCGTAATGGTGATACAGACAACCTGAGAATGGATGCGGCTTACTGGAGTCAAGATACCAATGGTGAATATAAGTACCATTGGATCCCGGTTGTTGATGGCGATGTACGTAATTCCATTGCCTATGACATCAATGATGCAGGGATTTTGGTTGGTAGTTACAACAAATATATCCAAGGTTATATCCGCGATAAGTTCTTTATCTACGATACAAATACCCCGGAAACCAAGCCGGTTACCCCCAATGATTTCTATAGCACCATGTCGGATCTCTCCAGTAAACCCAGAGATATCAACAACAAAGGTCAGGTCGTGGGTTATATTGAGTCAACCCATGACAAAGATAAACCAAGGCCGAAAGTGGGCTTCCTGTTTGATAAAGAGTCCGGTGAGTTCAGTAATCTCAATAAGTTGCTGACCTGTGAGTCAAAAGGCTATGAGAAAGATGCCGAAGGCAACTGGAAACGTCATGAAGTGAGTGTTGAGGACGGTTCAGGCAAAACCCTGACCTACAACACTGACATAGTGGTGGTGGAAGCCAACAGCATCAATGAGGAAGGCACCATAGTCGGTACTGCCTTTATCCGTAAGCCTTCTTATCAGTTTGATGAAAAAGGTAATTTGGTAATTGGTGAAAACGGCAAGCCGCTGTTTGAGCTTAATGGCAACGGTCAGCCAGTGACTTCTTATCTGCCGCGTATGGTTGTTCTTAAGCCCAGTGGCAGTGGGGAAGCCTGTACTCAGGTGGACGACGGTGATATTGATAAGCCGTTTGAGCGTTCCGGTGCGGCCAGTTTGGGTTGGTTGGCATTGCTGCCGCTTATCTGGTGGCGCAGACGTAAAATTTAAGCTTGGTTTAAGCCTGTGAGATCGGCGCCTAAAAGGCGCCGATTTTTTTTAATCAGGATCTCAATAGTTTAAAATTTCTTCGCTATAATTGGCGATTTTTTGATTGATCTCGGCGTTGAAAAGTTCTATTCATAGCAAGTGAAGCTGATGCTTCTATGTAAAATAGTACAGAGGACGCTTGCATGAAGAGACAAAAACGAGATCGTTTAGACCGAGCCTTTTCGAAGGGATTCCAAGCCGGTGTCGGCGGCCGCTCCAAGGAGCTTTGTCCTTATTCGAATCTTGATTCTCGCTCCCAGTGGCTAGGAGGTTGGCGCGAAGGGGTAGAAGGCCGGATAAGCGGCCTGTTCAGTAAGTAATTCAGCAAGATTGCCCTCTCAGAAGAGGGCATTTTTATGTATCTCTGAAAATAACAAGGTCGGCAATTGCCGACCTTGTTATTTGAATTCTCTACTTTAGAAGGTGGAAGTATCGCTGAACACACCTACTTTCAGATCCGTAGCCGAGTAGATCTCGCGGCCATCTACTTCCAAAGTTGCATCGGCAATGCCCATCACCAGTTTACGGTGTATGGTGCGCTTGATATTCAGCCTATAAGTTACCTTCTTGGCGCCGGGAAGTACCTGACCGGTAAATTTAACCTCACCAACCCCCAGCGCGCGGCCTTTACCTACCGCACCTTCCCAGGCAAGGAAGAAACCAACCAGTTGCCACATGGCATCCAGCCCCAGGCAACCAGGCATAACAGGATCATCAACAAAATGACAGCCAAAGAACCAGAGATCCGGATTGATATCCAGCTCTGCAACAATTTCACCTTTGCCGAAGGTGCCGCCGTTATCGTTGATGGTGACCACTCGGTCAATCATCAACATTTTATCCACGGGGAGGCGAGGGGAATTCTTGCCAAATATCTCACCATGGCCACAGGCGATAAGTTCTTCTTTGTTGAAACTGTTTACTTTAGTCATTGTTGTTACCACATCCTTCTTCAAGTGCCGCCAAGATTAGCGAACAGGTGTAAGCTAAACAACTCCGATCAGCTAGTTATTGATTAAAAAATGGCAATCTTGCCAGTAACCTCGCAAAATAGCCTGGTTCTTCATCAAGATTACCTGCCAATCTGTCCAGTCGTTGTTGAACCATGCCGTAAAGCGTGTCCTCTGGGAAGTTGTTGTCCTCGTCGGCTTCCCCGGCTTTTATTCCCATCAGCAGAGTGACGGCTTGGTCTACATGAGTGATTTCGTAGAGCTGGAATAATCCTTGTTCTACCGCTGTTATAACATCGGGTGTCAGGTTGAGTTGCTGCACATTGGACTTGGGCATAATTACTCCCTGGCTGCCGGTCAAGCCGCGCCTCGCGCAGAGTTTGAAGAAGCCTTCAATCTTCTCATTGACGCCCCCAATTGCCTGTACATTACCAAACTGATCCAGTGCGCCGGTTACCGCGAGTCCTTGGTCTATCGGCTGTTCGGTTATGGCCGAGATCAGGCTGCAGTATTCGGCGAGAGAGGCGCTGTCACCATCAATTTCCTGATAGGATTGCTCAAATACGATATTGGCATTGAGGTGCAAGGGTGCATCGCGGCCAAATACCCGATAGAGACACGCGGACAGGATCATCATTCCCTTGGCGTGGATATTACCCGCCAACTCAGATTTCCGTTCAATATCGGCGACTTCACCATCTCCATAGTGCACCGATGCCGTTATCCTGGCCGGCTCGCCATAGCAATAATCCAAGGTGTCTATTACAGTCAGGCCGTTAATTTGCCCCACCATAGCGCCTTCAGTTGGCAAATAGATGAAGGCGTCATCAAGATTTTGTGCCGACTGCTGCTCTTGGGCGTTATGCCGTTGTTGGCGTTGTGCCAGGGCATGTTCAATGGCGTTGGCATCCAGCGCTTGTCCTTGGCTATAAAAAGTAGCTTCAGCGAACACTTGTGCCAAATCTGCGCTGGCGAGGCTCAAACGTTGTTGATGCTCTGTCAGGCGACTACTGTATCTGAGCAGAGGCAGTAAGGCCGACTCTGTCAACTGACAATGGCTGAGTTTTGCCAGTTCTGCCAACCAGACTACATAGTCATTGATAGCGACTTTTTGCAGGTCTACTTCAAATACCAGTTCGCCAAGCAGGGCAAATAACTCGCTAAATCTGCGTTCGTGGAACCTGAGTTCGCTGTAGAGCAGACTCGAGCCCACCAATACAACTTTGGCTTGAAGTGGCTGCCATTGCCCTTGAAGCTCGAAACCACCTTTTTCAATGGCATCTAATAATAGCTCCCATAAAGGCTCACGTTTCCACAGGGATTCGGCGCAGATAAAGAGTATTCCTGGCGTTGTGAGGGCACCCGGTTGCCTTTGTTGTTGACTATCCTGATGGCCGAGTAGCTGCGCCCGGGTGATGCGACCGCTCAAGTATTGCATCGGCATCTTGCTCTGGGCGCTAAGGGCTTCAAATAGCCAAGTGCGGTGGATACCCTGGAAATCTGCCAGGAAGAGCTGTTGTCCTGATAAGGATTGCAGTAGCCCAAAGGCCTCTATGACTCTTTCTTGTCCAAGTAATAGATCTGTCAGTTGGCTCGATGTGGGAAGCTGCAGATTGGAGTATTGAGGGGTAAGGGCCCCGGCCGGGATCAAGCTAGGCTTCATTGTGGTTCAAAGTCATTTAAAGATAAGCTGATTTTACCACAGGGGCGGCGGGGCAGCATGGTAAATCTCCATCTCGGGCAGCCTTTTATTGTTCGATATGAGTTCCGTTTGAATCCTTCGGATGGCTGAGATTTAGACATGTGAACATATTTTTAGAAATAAGGGTTTACAACGGCTTAGTGAGCTTATACTATTTGCGCCGTCCGGAGGGGTGGCAGAGTGGTTGAATGCACCGGTCTTGAAAACCGGCATGGGTTTATAGCCCATCCAGGGTTCAAATCCCTGCTCCTCCGCCATATTCAGAGAAGCCCGCTTGTGCAAACAGGCGGGCTTTTTCGTATCTGAGTTTTGATGATAGCGATTAGCTTGGCACCGCTTNCGTATTTGAGTTTTGATGATAGCGATTAGCTTGGCACCGCTTTGAGGGTTGCTGGGTTTATAGCGCCGTCATGCAGGGTTCAAATCCCTGCTCCTCCGCCATATTCAGTGAAGCCCGCTTGTGCAAACAGGCGGGCTTTTTCGTATCTGAGTTTTGATGATAGCGATTAGCTTGGCACCGCTTTGAGGGTTGCTGGGTTTATAGCGCCGTCATGCAGGGTTCAAATCCCTGCTCCTCCGCCATATTCAGTGAAGCCCGCTTGTGCAAACAGGCGGGCTTTTTCGTATCTGAGTTTTGATGATAGCGATTAGCTTGGCACCGCTTTGAGGGTTGCTGGGTTTATAGCGCCGTCATGCAGGGTTCAAATCCCTGCTCCTCCGCCATATTCAGTGAAGCCCGCTTGTGCAAACAGGCGGGCTTTTTCGTATCTGAGTTTTGATGATAGCGATTAGCTTGGCACCGCTGTGAGGGCTGCTGGGTTTATAGCGCCGTCATGCAGGGTTCAAATCCCTGCACCTTTGTCAGCTCCAGAGAAGCCCGCTTGTGCAAACAGGCGGGCTTTTTCGTATCTGAGTTTTGATGATAGCGATTAGCTTGGCACCGCTTTGAGGGTTGCTGGGTTTATAGCGCCGTCATGCAGGGTTCAAATCCCTGCACCTTTGTCAGCTCCAGAGAAGCCCGCTTGTGCAAACAGGCGGGCTTTTTCGTATCTGAGTTTTGATGATAGCGATTAGCTTGGCACCGCTGTGAGGGTTGCTGGGTTTATAGCGCCGTCATGCAGGGTTCAAATCCCTGCACCTTTGTCAGCTCCAGAGAAGCCCGCTTGTGCAAACAGGCGGGCTTTTTCGTATCTGAGTTTTGATGATAGCGATTAGCTTGGCACCGCTGTGAGGGTTGCTGGGTTTATAGCGCCGTCATGCAGGGTTCAAATCCCTGCACCTTTGCCAGATCCAGAGACGCCCGCTTGTGTAAACAGGCGGCCTTTTCATGTGATTTCCATATTTTTATCCAAGCTAGTTGTTATTCTGAAGACCGTAGGGTTTTTAGCCCCAGGCATAAGGGCTGTCCCTGAGTATTTTTCGTCCTAGATTGATAATGATCAATTCAACTCGACCACTACAGGGGCTGGATTACAGAGGTTACAGTTTTTGATTATGGTTCTAAGTTGGTGTTACCGCTATCTCCACTCAATCAGCCCGCTATTTTCTTATCATATCCATGGCAAATCCCGCTTTCGAGTGAATATCCTTCAAGTAATAAATTAAATGGCTCAGAATCTGCCAAAGAGACTATAACCTGGGCGAGGACAATGGTATAAATGGAGCCGATTTGTCCCTACATGTCCAATTACAGGAAAGCTGTCATGATTTTTTCTCAGATTACCGCCGCGCCGGCCGATCCCATTCTTGGTTTAACTGAGGCTTTTAAAGCCGATCCCCGCACGGATAAAGTCAACCTGGGTGTTGGCATTTATAAGGATGAGGCTGGCCAGACCCCGGTACTCAAATCGGTCAAGTTGGCAGAAGCCAAGTTGCTCGAAGAGGAAAAGACCAAGAGCTATCTCGGTATCGAAGGGGTTGCCCCGTATAATCAAGCGGTTCAACAACTGTTATTCGGTAAAGATAGCGCCATAATCGCCGCTGGCCGGGCAGTAACGGCTCAGGCTCCGGGAGGTACAGGCTCATTGCGGGTCGCTGCCGAGTTTGTCCTTAGCAATACAGACAGCAAAACTATCTGGATCAGCAACCCAACCTGGGCCAATCATAAGAACATCTTCGAAACCGCCGGGCTTGAGATCAAAGAGTACAGTTATTATCAGGCAGAAACCCACGATCTCGACTTCGATGCCATGATGACAGATCTGCAACAGGCGACTGAGGGTGATCTTGTGCTGCTGCATGGCTGTTGCCACAACCCGACCGGTATCGATCTGAATATCAATCAATGGCAGCAAGTTGCCAAACTGTGTGCTGAAAACGGATTGGTGCCTCTGTTTGATTTTGCCTATCAGGGCTTTGGCACAGGAATTGAAGAAGATGCCCAAGGCCTCAGAGCTGTTGCCGCCATGGTGCCTGAGTTGCTGGTGGCCAACTCTTTCTCGAAAAACTTCGGGCTTTATAATGAACGTATCGGTGCCGTGACTCTGGTGGCCAAAGACAATGAGTGCGCTGCACGGGCTTTCAGTCAGGTTAAGCGCACCATTCGTGCCAACTACTCCAACCCGCCGGCTCATGGTGCCATGATTGTCAGTACTATCCTTAACGATAGTGAGCTCAATACGCTGTGGCAGCAAGAATTGACTGAAATGCGCCAGCGCATAGCTAGCATGAGAACCCTGTTCGTTGAGAGCCTCAAGGCCGAAGGCGTCGATCGCGACTTCAGCTTTATCTCCCGTCAAAATGGCATGTTTAGCTTCTCAGGACTTAACAAGGAACAAGTTGCCAAGCTGAAAGATGAGTTTGGCGTCTACATTGTCGGCTCTGGCCGTATTAGTGTTGCCGGGATGACCAAGAGTAATATGCCGGTTATTTGTAAGGCGATAGCCAAGGTGCTCTAAACCTGCTGGATTTTGCCAAAAACTTGATAAGGACAGCTTTTGCTGTCCTTTTTGCTGTTTGGCTATAGTTTATCGTTATTCAAGCAATAAGTTTTTTCGGCTGTAAAGTCTGTACCAAAGCGTTGACCAAGGCGTCTCTGTCGTGACAACCACTCTGGAGTGGATCGGCCAGCGGCGAGCGATAAATTAATCCGTCCTGATATGGTTGGCCATGACACAGTACAGCATCGATACGCCCTGCGCCTATCAGTTGCTGACACCAATTCAACTTTGCCTCCAAACTCAGCTCCCCGGCCACTGACGCCTCAGGTTTCAGATTATCGATAAATACCACTCTGGCTTGACTGTATTTAATCGCTGTTGCCAGCTCTGGCAATAACAAAGGTGGCATCAGGCTGGTGAGAAAACTGCCCGGGCTTAGAATAATCAGTTCGGCTACATTCAGCGCCGCTATGGCCTCTTCTGTGGCTTTGACCATAGGTTCAAGATTCATCGCCACCGGGCGCTCAGCCATGCTGTCGACCTCCAGCTCACCGAACACTTTGCTCCCTGAGGCGTCAAGCGCCAGCAAGTGAGTAGGGTGTTCAGACATGGGATATAGGCGGGTGTCAATTTTAAGTAGGCCGCGGATAAGATTAATCGCTTCGAGGGGCCTGACACAGAGCTGATCCAATGCTGCCAGGATAAGGTTGCCCAGGTTATGACCATTGAGTTCATCCTGGCTATCGAATCTGTATTCAAATAATAAGGAACCGACAGAGGGTTTGTGCGCCAGTTGGCTGAGACAATTACGTAGATCGCCCCAGGCGATACAGTCATTACTGTTTCTTAATCTGCCTGTGCTGCCACCGTTATCTGTGGTCGCAACTATGCCTGTTAGTCGATCGCCGAGAAAAGCCAGGGATGATAGGACTCTTCCTAACCCATGGCCTCCACCAATAGCAACAACTTGCTGATATTGACTGAATAACTGCCTTTGCATAGCTGATCCTTGCCGTCGCTTTGAACTTGAACATTCTACACCAATGCTGCATAAGAGTCAGAGAGCTATTTTGTGAAAAGTGATATCTGACATATAATGCGGAAATTTTCCCCTTAACTTTTGGGTAACCGGCAAAAGGAAAGACTGATTGAAAACCGGAAAACTTGGCTCATTTACCCTGGCTTTGGCTTTGGTAATACTGTCGGTATTGGCACTTAGGGTGTACCTGATACCTAGTTTGAAAACTGCCGAGCAGAGTTCAGCACCACTGATAAAGAACCAATTGGGTATCAGCTTGATCCCAGATTTCAGCAGCATAGGTAATGTCAGCGATAAGAAGCAGGCGTTTTTTGACTTCTTGCGTCCGGCGGTGCAAAAGCAAAATAGCATTATCGCTGAGGAGCGTAAATTTCTCGAACAGGTGCAAAAGCACTTGCAAAACCAACATCAGCTTAATGATGCCGAGCAATATCGTATTCAGCGTCTGGCAGAAAAGTATCAATATGCCATGCGTGCTATCGATAGCGACAGCATCAATAAATTGCTGCGTCGGGTTGATGTGATCCCGGAATCTATGGTGCTTATCCAGGCAGCCAACGAAACCGGCTGGGGCAGTTCTCGGTTTGCCCGTGAAGGACTCAATTTTTTTGGTCAGTGGTGTTTCAAAAAAGGTTGCGGTTTGGTTCCACAGTCGCGCTCTGAAGGCATGTCCCATGAAGTGGCCGTATTCAAATCGGTCGACGACTCAGTAGCTTCTTATATGCGTAATCTTAATTCCAATGCAGCCTATTCTTTGTTTCGTTCCATACGTGCCGATCTCCGTAGTCAACAGGAACCCCTGACGGCAGAGAAGTTGGTTTATGGCCTGGTAAACTATTCGGAGCGCCAGGAAGCCTACATTGACGAATTATTGGATATGCTGCGTCACAACGAAGAATATTTGGTGGAAAACCATGTCGAAAAAACTGCTGTTTAGTACGTTATTGTTGCTGTCCCCCTCTTTGATGGCCAGTCAGGTGTCTTTGAACTATGCCGACTTTTACGCGCGGATGAAAGTGATGAATAAAGGCAATTATCCACTTATTGATCTGGCTTTTACGGTTCCTGAAACCGAAAACTGTCAATTAAAAAATGGCAGTATCAGCACAGAAACTGAACGTTTTCCTCTGACATTTGATGCCAGTCAGAGGTTGTTTATTCCCTTCGATGAAAAGCTCAAGGGTGCCAGAGCCCTGATTAACCTTGAGTTGGCTGGAGATGGACAAGGCTGCGGCATTGGTATGCAGCTCAGGGGTCGTACTCCCAAACAGGAGTACAGCGGCGATGAACTGAGAGACATCAGTAATCAAATGAATGAAGCCCTGAAGCAGATGCAAGGATTTCCGATGAAGTATTTTGCCAAGCCTATTTCAGGTCTTAATATTGAATTTACCGGCAGTGAAAATGGTGCTTGGCTCGATGGGCGCTATCAAACGCTGGGTAAGCGCTACGAACTCAGTAATGAGGAACTCAGCCAAATTGAAGTAGTAAAATTTGACTCGGCTCCTGCAGTGATCAGCCCATGGGTCATGCGAGACAACTAACTACTTGCCTTTTATTCAGATGAGTTTCCAAGGCTGGTTATCATTTGGAATGATGTTGCTGGCAGTTTGCTGACGCTCGAGTCGCCTCACTAGATGAGGCTAGGTCTGGCTTACTGCCAACGTTCTAGCTATTTATCTGCCAGGTTGGTTGCCCATTTTCATTTGAGTAACAAATCATCGTCAATGGGACAGAAGTCGCTGGCGGCATTGAGCAGGAGCATCGAGGTTAATTCAGTAACGGAATAGATTTCAACTCGTTTGCCTTTTTGACGTAGCTTTTCGGCTAACAAGGCGAAATCACCGTCCCCGGAAACCAGTGCCACAATGTCCACAGCATCGGCATATTCCAACGCATCTATGGTTATTCCCACATCCCAATCACCTTTGGCTGTTCCATCAGCGCGTTGGATAAAGGGCTTCAACTTCACCTCAAAGCCAATGGCCCGCAGGATATTTTGAAACTCGCGCTGTTTTTTATCACCTCTGTCTATAGCGTAGGCAAATGCTCTCACCAGCTGTTTCTGATCAGTGACTTTGGACCAAAGCCGGTTGTAGTCCAGGTTTCGCCCGAAAACTTGTTTGGTGGTGTAGTAGATGTTTTGAACATCGGCCAAGAGAAGCACTCTACTGGGCTGATCTTTCATTGTTTCCGTTCCTTATTTTATGAACTCTGTCTCCCTTGACCTATGGCGGGGGAAAGCTCTTTTTTGTGCAAGTACTTAAGTCGTTTAAACTTGTTAGTTGCATGTTGTATTCTTTGTGTCCTGTATAAGGACAGGTTTGTTCGCCAATTATCACAGCGCCCTTGTGCTGGTAAAAATTGACACTGGCTTGGTTGTCACAATAGACGTTCAGCGTCAACCGCTCTCTTTGTTGCCTGGCATGTTCAAGTAAATGACCGCCGATCCCTAACCCTTGCATTTCGGGTTTAACAAATAACGCTGCCAACTTGTCCTCATAGAGAGAGTAGAAGCCGAGCACTTGGGTACCATGCTGATAGAGATAATTTTCTGCCGCAGGAATATAAAATTGGCGCATGTTATCCAACTGTTCTTGCCAAAATTTTGCGGCAATAAAATGATGGGCATCGATAGAGGCTGTTAGCCAGATCTTCAATACAGTTGGCATGTCTTCCATTGTAAATGCGCGGATCATATGACGTCCTTGTGGATGACTGAGCAAAATAGAGGATTAACGGGCTTTACTGCCTCACAGGACAGGCCACAAATCCTAAATAACGTGCAGGGTAACAAAGTAGGTTGAATAAAAAAATGATAAGGCGCTCAGAGTGCAGCTTTGGTTCTTGTCGGTTAACAAGTTTATGGGTATTTGATAATAATTTGAAGCTGTTGAGTTCAAGGGTAACGCAGCAGATAAAAAATTTACACTGTTATTCCGTTGGTTAACCGGCACTAAGCCAAAAGTGGATTACACTTTAAATCACACATAGCGTACTGTATTGAAAAAGGCTTAATGCCGAATTGAACTGTAACAGCTTTAGCATTAAATGAGCTGGATTGTAGACTCGGGAGGAACTAAACCGAGAGCTAAACCGAGAGTTAAACCGTGCTGAGTACCGGGCAGGGAAATGGTCTCCTGCTGGTTTTGTCCCAAAGTGAGTGTGGACAAAGTGACTGAGGGATTAGTAACTATGCTAGATGATTTACTGTTTTCATCTGAAACATCACCGGAAGAAACTCATCAACGCGACGCCATGTGGCGTATTTTGGCGGTGGATGATGATGTCAAATTCCAGAATTCGCTGAGTTTTGCCATTAATAAAATGGAGGGTGTTCAAAATTCTGTGTCACGTTAAAAATCACAGATCGATGTGAGCATCCAGTCGTCCTTCAAAATGGATGGA
>NZ_NIJK01000032.1 GCF_002836975.1 Shewanella indica
GTCCATCCATTTTGAAGGACGACTGGATGCTCACATCGATCTGTGATTTTTAACGTGACACAGAATTTTGAACACCCTCAAATCCTGTATAGATGAAACGCTCTCAGAATTAGAATTATTTAATCCTATGCAACGTTTTCCATTTTCATTCCAGCAATAAAATAAACTTTCTAACTGTGATGCATATGAAAAATTTGCTCCATATGAGGATGCAAGCTCGGAATAGTAAATGATATCATTGTTGTTAAATGCTATTCCCAATGGAGATAAGTCAACACAAATCAACCAGGTTTCTACAGACTTAGTGGATTCTGAAGCAAAAAACTGTAGCTTACTGAGGTCGTGACTAAGTCCTTTACCTTTACTTTCAACCTCTTTCATCTTAGCTAAGGAGTTTCGATGACCATTGGCACCCGCTTTAATCTCAATGGCAAATATCTTTTCACCACTATCAATACAAAAATCGATAGCGCCGCCATTGACTGGTTGTTCGCGCCAGATCTGGCTTTGATCAAAATGCTTCCTGGCCTCATGATAAAAAATCGATTGGAACACCCCCTCCGAACCACAAACCAAACTAGCCTCTGAATAAAAACCTTTTAGTAACGCGTCAAACTTGGCGTCCATAATTCACTCCTAAAATATTGGCTTTGAATAACTATAAAAATATCTTTTCATATCTTTAATATCTTCCTTAAAAGACTCATCTCTATTTACATATGGATTTTTCTTTAAAGCATACTCAGCAGTTAGCATCATCTCTTCCATAATCATTTTAAAATTTTCATGAAAAACATCTTTAAACAATCTTACAGATGGAAAAGCACTGGAACCAATATCTGTAAAAAATCTATATTCTGGGATTTCTGTGCCATCGTAATCATCAACACTTGAATAAATAAAATCATTGAGAGTTAAAAGTGAAAATCCATCAATATCAGAAAAAAAACAAGGCAGCATTCGCCCGTTATTTAGATCTGGCATTAGAACAAAATACAACAATCCATAAAAATTATTAGGGATATCTTTTCGTTGGCTAACTAGCTTTCTAGCTTCACTCAATAATTTGGCACTTTCTTGCGCATATTTATATGTAGGAACATACGAGTTAGGATGATCCAATATATCATATTCACATATACCTATTAGTATGTGAGGAAATTGCTTCAGAAAAACATCCTCACCACACCCATAATTGACTATCTTCTTAACTATGGAAGAATCTTCCTCTGTGAGTTCAAAATACTTAGAGCACCGAAATTCAAACCTATCCAAATAATAACTTATACGTTTAAAAACAAACACCTCAAGTATGCAACCACTCAACAACTCCCAATCGCCTTTTTGAAATGATTTAAATTTTAATTCGGATATCCCTGAAATTTTCAATTGGGTTTCAAAGTAATCTAACAAAGCTCGCAATGAACTCCGACTTAGTCTGTCAAGGTCGAACTCTTCCGGTAAAATTTCATCTACATCCTCAGCTACATCTTCGAACTCACATCCTTGAATATAGCCATATTTAAGTAATTCAGAATATAAATTTCTCAATATATCCAAACCTAAATCATCAACAACGATTTTATTCCACTCTTCTTTTGACAATGAAGATAATGGTTTATTAAGCAAATCTGGGTCCAATTTCTCTACCAAACAAAACAATTGACTTGATGTCAGACTAAACAGGTCAACACCAGCAAAGTTTATGTCCACTTCTAAAAGAGTACCATTTTCAACAAAATACTCTACTTGCAATCTTGCCGCCTCTTTATAAAATGGAATCAAGCTATATTTCTCATCAACTATATCTGCCATATTGTAAACTTGCTCTTCAATCATCTCTGTCAAACCTAACTTCTCTTTACCACCTAAAAAACTAGTATCTTTAATAAGATCACTTAACAGACGGTCCAATGAAACGTAACGTCTATCGCTGCTCATTTTTTTTTGTAAATAATTAATAAACCTAAGCCAAATTGATGTATCACCAGTGATCCTTTTCTTCTTATTATCGATGCTATTTAAACGACACCTGGAGAAATCAACATTAAATGCCTGTTCGCTCCCATAGTCTTTTGAAAAGTCAACCTTGGATGCTGTCAACCCATATTTAGAAGCTATAGAGTTAAATCTGTAGGCCATTAATCTTCTATCATTAGAGGGGATTTTCCCTCTAAAGCTCTTAAACTTATTACTGATAACTCTTTCTTTTTCAGCAATAACCTTGATTTCCAGTTCCATATCCTGAAGCTTTTCTGCATTGGTATTTTCACCACGCAATGATTCTTTGGAATCTATGGCATTGGTTTTCTTTTCACTTTTCATATCTACTACCCTTTTTGCCTATTACTTTCTATTCTTTTTGAAATGCTTGTTTTTCCTTGCAACGGTTAATATTGTATCTCCACTTATAACAACATAAACTCCAATTAATTTTGATAACAACAGCTTTGCAAACTGGTGGCCAAGATAAGTATTAGCCTTCCTACAAGAAGATTTGGTCATGAGATATATTTCACAGCCTTTATGATATTCACAGCACCCAAACTCCATGACCAAATCGACCATAATTTGACTTACTCCACGTTGACCCATTCTCTGAATCGCATGTGCTGATGTGTTCATACTAATGCCCCATATGTGATGACACCTCAAACTATAGCTCTAACAACAATTAATAAAACATCCATTTTTCATATAGATACATGATTTATGGCCACTATGGTGGATAGTTAAATGGATATAATGATGGATATATTTATCATTTGGTATGGATATAAGTATGGCCGTAATAATTGCATTTAATGCAAAATTTATAATTAACATATAAAAACAAACAGTTAGCTTCAAGTTTGAAAGTGTAATTGTGAGTATTTCTGCATTACGTTAACGGATTACATGCGAGCGGGTGCTATGTCCCTTACTGACCATGGCAGTAAAACGGATATACTCATATCCGATGGCAGACAGTTTTACCGTATCCAGGTAAATTCATTACAAACCAATGATGAGAGTACTGAGGTGGATTCCCAGTGGCCCAAGGATAAGATTGACTATGTGCTGTATTTCTCCCGTGGGGGGAATTGGGGTTACATCACCCCACCTTTTCAAGGGCGTGTGAGACTGAATCGAAAAGGCCACATCCGGTTTCATCAGCACCCGAAAAACTTCAATATGGCGTTTGCCAGAATCTGACCGAGAATGAGTTCAAAAAATGGACACTTTAGATTTTAGTAACCCATTTGGTAACACACACAAAAACTGAACTTTAAATAATCCATTAGTATCAATGCAATAAAAGCCCTGTTCAGAGGACGCCGCCTCCACCAAATAAAACAAAGGGTTAGCAGAAATGCTAACCCTTTTTCTTTGCCGATTTATTGAAAATGGCAGCAAAGTGGCAGCAGAGAAATTGCGGAGTGCTGCCACTTCCCTTCTTTTCAGTTCTGGATCCTCTCAATGTCTTATTGATCAACTGCTTTAGTATGGCCGCCGTTTTCTGGCTTTCTCTCATACCCTCACGTAATCCACGCAAAACCCCGTGCTGCTGCGGCTTTCACTCCTGCATCCATGGTCAATCCAACCTAGTGGAACTGTAAAACAGTGAAATTAACCGCGATCTTTTCAGATCTTCCATCCTTTCTCAGGCCCAGTGTCTGCGCTTGGTGGCGCCATAAACTGAACAAATTCAAAACTGAAAAAAAATTGAGGTGCAAACTGCGCAGGAGGGTGAGGAAGAGTGCGAATTTCGTGACGTAGAATTGCGTAGGTGGTGATTTACGTGGCCAGAATAGCCAGCCGCGTCTGTGCTGCAGCATCGTCAGTTTTGATTGTTGGGTGGGGCTTTACTGTGGGCTGATATGAAAAACGGCTCAGGTTCCTGGTGGGAGCTGAGCCGGTATCGAGTAAATACTGGGTTGTCTATGGCTTACTTGGTGATTGGGTCTAGCCTGGCCTTTTGCGCGGCTGCTGCACTCGCCGTCTCCAGCCTCATTAGGTGCCGGGCTGGTGCTGTGGGTATGACTGGCACAGATGGTTGCCAGCTCGGCTACCGTTTCCATGAGTTCAGATAGCAGCTTGAGCACGTTTTCATCTTCACTGCCCAGCCACGTTTTTGGGCTGCTGTAATCCTTTGACACGCTGGCGATCACCTCGCGGGTTTAGCATCAGTGTGAAACATCAAAAAGATATGGCTGTCCTGTATTTTTGAAACATCAAAAAGATATGGCTGTCCTGTATTTTCGCTCGACCAAGTAACGCTACCTCAATATCGAGTCAGAGTAAGTGGTACTGACTCTTGTTGCTAAAGCCCGAAACACACTTTTGCCCCATTCCTTGTTAACGCATTTACTCAGTGGTAGATCGTGCCACTGGAAACGCAGTACTTTTCCTCATGGCTGGCGGTAGAGGCCCAGTGCCAGAAAACCTCCAGAAATTGTGTGTGATAGCGAGTGCTCGTACGATAATAGATTTTCTTCTTTGACTCAATTAATCTAAATCTCTTAATATGCAATAATACGTCTATCATATTGATGGTAATTTACAGGATCTAATCATTGGATACTTCATTCGCTAGCAGCATAACCGCCGATTTGTCTAACGCATTCTTTTACTGTCCCAAGGATGGAGTTCCATCTATTCAGATAGGTAAACCCATGGCTGGAGATATCATTTTCTGGCTTAAATATAATGATGAAGATGTAAACAAATGTGCTAGCAGACTGATTAAAGAGTTAGGTCGTGAATTAGGTATCAGTAATATCCAGAGTGCAAAGGAGATACTTCTAAAATTCTGCTCGTATGCATTTAATACTATTGATGCGGATTTTTTATCGTTAACTAGTCTGGATGAGCCAGTAAGTACCATATTCTCACAACACCATCGCAATAATCTAAGTGCTTTGTTTGTAGACCACATCGACTCTCAAAAGGTTCTTAAACCATACGTCTACACTATTCGGTATGCTAATACAGACGGGGTGCATAGGCTCACTAATAACTTATGTATTTATGGTTCAGGTCAAATAGAAAGCCTACTTGGCGATATGAGAGCGCGAACTGGAATAAACTTTCCTTTAGAAGCACTGGATGATAAAGATTTGCTCCGTGATCCTATCGGGAGGTATAAGCTACTGCCTGATAGTTCTGCTGTTTTGGTTTATGCACGCTCAATAAATGAAGCTGTCGAAGAGCTAGACAGGTTATTTGGTGCACTATGCGCGACTATCGATGGTCCTTTGAGAATCAATCAAGATACAGTTGATTGTAGAATAAATTCTTTTGATCCTACGAGCATTACCACTCGCCAAATAAGATCTAACCTACCTTCTGTTTATGAGATAAACCTGAGCGATGAAGTTGTTGGCAATCTACGGAAGATTTTTTCTTCTCCCACTAAGAGAATGAAATCTGCACTATCTTTTATCGCTCATGGGTGGACCCATGATAAACGAGAGAGGTTCCTAAACCAATTTATTGCGTTAGATGCACTGTACGGTACAGAAAGAAATAACAAGGCTTCTATAGTTGGTGGGGTGAGTAGAGATGCTTGTGATATCGTAGGAATCGAATCAAAAATAAAAACTATTTACGAATTGAGGAGTAAGTTTGTACATGGGGAAATATCAATATTCTCAAACCATGGCAAATACCCTAAATTTGTTGATGAACACGGTATCGACCCGATTGAATCATTGTTTGAGATTGTAAGAGTATGCGCTCTCAACTATCAAGGGGTATACAAGGTAGAACAACCTGATACGGTTAACCTTAGAGTACCCAAAGGGCTAGTTAGAGAGTTTGAGAAGAAGATAAGCGAATATTCCAGAACGTAGAATATTCACAAACTGAACTTGTACCATCAACACTAGACGGTATGTCAAATGACTTTGCTATACCTGTGTTAATTAATTGGTTGCTAATTTAGCGGTCACTGGCTCATTTTTGTCCAGAAACGAGCTACAGCTTTACCATGTATCGTGTGATCACCATATCGGTCAGATGTATGTGAAAATGCAGGCCGGATCACCATCACCGGCCCGTGTGCTTTCTACTTGTGGCTGCCAAACGGCCAGCGTCTCATTTTGTCGATTTGATCGACCGATCGCGTCATGTCCTTATATGCACGACCGGCCAACCTGTTTTGGAATAGCTTCATTTTGTCGGCAATGGCTTTCACCTTCAGGGCGTGTCCGGTGTTGTGCAGCACTGCCCCAAAAAAACCTATAAAAGTATTCACAAATCCCACGATTTAAGGCTGATATAAGTACCAATAGAAAAAGGCGCCGAAGCGCCTTTTAAATAGATATCCCGAGAGGGCTTATTCCCACTCGATGATTAATGCTGTCTTAAAACACTATAAAATCAATAAAATAGCATTATCTCTGCATGTCGATACCATACAAAATACCATGGTAAGAAAACTTGGAGACTGTACTGATCGTGTCGCCCGACGCAAAACGCTTTTAGACTGACAACTTGCACACCACAAAGGATATTCGTCCAAAAGCGGTTATTCAAAGAAGTCAACGCCCTGGGTTGGATCTTCCGCTTGCCTCCACCAGACTTACATCATCACGAAGCAATGTCACCATCGCTTCGTGATGTGCTGTTATCTGCTGATCGTCCCAGTTTGTATTTCGGGTGATTTCCGCCATTCTCTTGAGCTTGGGACTTTGAAGTTCAATTGTATCCTTGAAGTTTTCGGCCTTCGCTCTGGGGAGGCTATTGCTGAATTTTGAGTTCGCGCTGACGCTTACGAGCGCGAGGTTGCCAAGCAGGTTAAGGCTAGAACCTGAAACAACCGCGCCCGACTGTTCTTTGTCAGGATGCTGTGGATAGAAGTGCTCAATGGAAGTTCTGAACTGAAATTTGAAATCTCGTTTTGAGGAGTCACTCAACAGAAGATAGTCGAGATACGAAAAGACGATACGGCTGATACCAAACCCTTGTGGTTGCTGATCTTTCTCAAAGGAGAATGTCTCTTTAACCTTGCTGCGGGCATATCCCTTCAACAAATCGGCAAGATCCGCATGTTTCACGTCTCGAGGGGCTTTAACGGAGAGCCAGCGAAGAACTTTGGTAATCCAGTGCATCGTTCGCGGAGAAGTGTAGGTAATCCGAAGCATGGACTGAAGCAGCAATACATCTCGGGTATGTGGGTCAGCACTCCCGTCCTCCTCTAAGCTTCCATTGCTGGCCGAGAAAACATGGATGTACGTCGGGGTTGGCTTCTTGTCCCCGCCTCCTTTTTTCAGTCGCTGGAGAGACCAATCGCCATCGTCACCGATGTTTGCCGTGAATTGACGCTTCAAGATGAAGCCATCGAAGAGGTTGCGGCACTTGAGAAGCATAAATGCAAAACTACGCACCCAATCGGCTTTAGCATCGGGTACATTATTTACGGCGTCGTCAAATGACTTGATGAGGCGCTTGTCGTCAAGCAGGCCTTCGTCTTCGACCTCATCGCCTTTCATAATTCTTAGAACGTGTAGCAGAAAGGCCGGAAACTCAATAGTCGAACGAAACCGCTCGTTGCCCTCGTCTTCAGTGGAATTTGACTCGAGCTCTTTAGCGTATTTTGACAACGCCTCATCCAAGGACAACGATACCCCTTCGGAGGATTGCCTTGATGAATTGATGCCGGATTGCGGACGACTTTCCATTAGCGAAGCGAAGCTGGTCACCTCCAGCCAGGACCATTCATCACCAAATACTTTGTTTCGCAAACTTGTGTCACCACGGGTCAGAGACATCTGGACATAAGAATCCATGTCAGCACAGGAATCCCAAACCCACGCAAAGCATTCGCGTTCATATTGATTGGGCAGTTTGCTCATCAGGCGAGCCTTAACAATATCAACCTGCTTGAGTTGCTGCCCACGAGTGTTCATGATCTCGAAGTAGCGATTGAGGTCGGTATTGGGTGGCAGCGAGGCACGGACGACAGTCACCTTCGTTAGCAAGAAATCGGAGAATTTTTCGCGTGAGCGATTAAGGTTTTCATTTTGTTTGAAGAACTGATTGATGATGCTGTAGCCTTCATGAATGCCAGCATCTGCATTACTCGTGGAGCTCTGCGGTCGAGCGTGCTCCTTAGCCGCCTCCTGTGCTACTCGCAGCAGGGCCTCAGTTGCCCGTGCGCGCGACTCATATTGCAAGTGGCCTGCATGGCCAACCGAGGGCTTCTCACCCTCACCGTCTTGCTCCAGGAAGGTCAGAAGCAGATAGAGGGTTGTAAGTCGTTGTTGTCCATCTATGACCTCGAACTCATCCTCTCTACCCCGCTTGATTACAACAAGGTTCCCAAGAAAATAGTTGTCCTGGCCCCCTACCACCGAGTCTTGAATATCGCTAATAAGTTGCTCAATCTGTTCGGCCCGCCAAGCATAGTTCCGTTGATAAATAGGAATCAGATAATTGTCAGTGAATAACTTGCCTACTGTTAACAGTTCAGGTTTCAACTCCTTCTTGCTCATTGCAGCCCCTTGATAAAAGCAACGAGTTCCTTTTCGTGGTTATCGCTGTATGGCTTACTTGCTATTGGAAGTTTGCGGACAACACTTCCAGTCATCGCATTACGTAGCAAAACAAAAGGCGATTTATTTGCATCGTTTTTACCTCGCGCTCGGTTGTCAGCAGATACAAATTGCACACGAAGTAACTCGACCCGCAAGGCATATGCCCATGCGAATAACCTATTTCGCACTTCATCTACATCTTCATCGCCAAACTTGTTTGTATAGCAAAGCAGCGCGGCAATGAACAATTCGTACACGTAGCGGTAGCGACTTTGAGATGGGCCAAAGTTTTTGAAACCTCTGTCAATAACCTCTTGTTCCAGTATCTTCAATTCGTCAAGCATGAATGTCACCATCTCGAAAAATGAGCGTCCTGCGATTATCGGGGCATCAAGCTGAAAGCGGCTGCGCCCGGCATTTCGTGCATCATGTGTAGAGGATACCGACCATGCACTTAGAAGTGGCATAGCGGCTTGTGCTGCAAGGTGATATCGCAGATTTGGCGAAAATGACCTGTGGGATCGTGATGAAATGCCTTTGAACATGCCGATGTCCCGAATAGTAAATTCGAGCGAGCTTTCGCCTCGTGACCACTTGGATATCCGGTATAAAAAAGTAGAAAAAAGCCTGTCCAGATCCTCATCGTTTACGGCTTCCCAAGCCTCAACGACAGCCACTTTCATAGCAGCGGACTCATCGTGCATTTCGCGTAGGTGGTGTGCTTTGAGCAAGTCGTGAGGGGCAAGCGGTTTGCCGCGATAGTTCTGGGAATCAAAGACACGAAATGCCTCATCAATATCGTCCGTCACAATACGCACCAACTGACATTTGTGACAGATAAAATCCAAAAACTCTTTTTTATCTTCCAACTGCGACAGGCGCCTTTGAAGCTCTATCCAAACTAGGGAGACAGGAGTTTCGCTGTTACCAGACATCGAAATTTGATGATTTATCGGATCTAAGGCCGCAAGAATCATTCGCAAAGTCAGCAGGCGCTGCTGCCCGTCGACTACATTGAGATACTCACCATCATCGTGAAGAATGATTGCACCCAAAACATAGGGAATATCTTTTCGTTCGGTATCTCGAAGAGCTTCGCTGATATCATCCACCAGTTGTAGAGCAGTCGATACATCCCAACTGTATGGGCGTTGATAGTTCGGTATCCGAAGGCCTTGCTTGAGTAGTTCATCCACGGTGGCTGCACTAACACCGTTCTCTCCGTTAATCGCCATTCCTATGTCCCTTCATTGACGCTTTTCTATTTTCTCAGCGTATTTTCCGCAAACTTTATTCACCTATATGGATATTTCGATTCCGAGTGGCGGCTGTCTTGTTCACAATTTCTATCACGAGGTGCTCCTCTGGCGCATATTTAACGATCTGGGGCATGGGTCGAGAGAGCGGTTCTGATCAAAGCGAGCATCGATGGCATCAGCACAGCGCTGCATTGCACCCGGTTGTCGATACCATGGCATTTGCTGATACGGTCACATGGTATTTGCTATATCTTCGATTCAGCGTCGGCCTTAAACCATAAAAAATGCCATTGATAATGCAGTCAATATCATCAATGGCACTCACTAAATCAAATAAAACAATAGGCTAGATAATAGCCTCACTCCCACTCAATCGTTGCCGGTGGCTTGCCTGAGATGTCGTACACCACGCGGGAGATACCGTCGATTTCATTGATGATGCGGTTGGACACCCGGCCAAGGAAGTCGTACGGCAGGTGAGCCCAATGGGCAGTCATAAAGTCGATGGTTTCCACGGCGCGCAGAGACACAACCCAGTCGTACTTGCGGCCATCGCCCATTACACCTACGCTGCGAACCGGCAGGAACACAGTGAAGGCCTGGCTGACACGGTCGTACAGTTCGGCTTTGCGCAGCTCTTCGATGAAGATGGCATCGGCGCGGCGCAGCAGATCGCAGTACTCTTTCTTGACTTCGCCGAGTACCCGTACGCCCAGGCCTGGGCCAGGGAATGGGTGGCGATAGAGCATGTCGTAAGGCAGACCCAGCTCCAGGCCAATCTTGCGTACTTCGTCTTTGAAGAGTTCACGCAGCGGCTCAACCAGCCCCAGCTCCATATCTTCCGGCAGGCCGCCGACGTTATGGTGCGACTTGATCACATGGGCCTTGCCTGTGGCGCTGCCGGCAGACTCGATGACATCGGGGTAGATGGTGCCCTGGGCCAGCCACTTGGCGTTAACGCACTTACCGGCTTCTTCGTCGAAGATTTCCACAAACACCCGGCCGATGATCTTGCGCTTGGCTTCTGGGTCGTTTTCGCCTTTGAGGGCATTGAGGAATCTGTCTTCGGCTTCAACCTTGATGATGTTAAGACCGAAGTGGTCGCCGAACATCTCCATCACTTGCTCGCCTTCGTTCAGACGCAGCAGGCCGTTGTCGACAAACACACAGGTGAGTCTGTCGCCGATGGCGCGGTGCAGCAGCATGGCGGTAACAGAGGAGTCAACCCCACCGGAAAGCGCCAGGATCACTTCGTCGTCACCTATCTGCTTTTTCAGGCGCTCAACGGCGTCTTCGATGATGGAAGCGGGTTTCCACTTGGCTTCACAGCCACAGATTTCCAGCGCGAAATGCTCCAGCATGCGCTTGCCCTGACGGGTGTGGGTCACTTCAGGGTGGAACTGCACGCCGTAGAAACCTTTGGCTTCATTGGCCATGGCGGCGAATGGGCAGGTTTCGGTCTTGGCAACCGCGACAAAGCCTTCAGGGATAGCCGAGACTTTGTCACCGTGGCTCATCCATACATCCAGCAATGGACGACCGGCTTCGTTAACGGCATCTTCGATGTTTTTGAACAGTGCAGATTCGGCCAGCAGTTCGATTTGCGCGTAACCGAACTCGCCCTCGCCTATGCCCTGGATAACTTTGCCACCCAGCTGTTCGCTCATGGTCTGCATACCGTAACAGATACCCAGTACAGGCACGCCTGCGTTAAACACATACTCAGGGGCACGGGGAGAATTGTCAGCGGTGACACTCTCGGGACCACCGGCCAGAATAATGCCCTGAGGGGCAAACTCGCGGATCTGCTCTTCACTGACATCCCAGGCCCAGAGTTCACAGTAGACGCCAATTTCGCGGATACGACGGGCAATCAGCTGGGTATACTGGGATCCGAAATCAAGGATCAGTATCTTGTGCTCATGAATATTGCTCATTGATAACCTTTATCTCTTTAGTTTGATTGCAGTGCCTGCCGTAACAGGCACAGTTTTTATCTGCTTATAAACCAAGGGCGACACTCATGCCGCCCCGAATTTGTTAAACGCCTGAACGGTAGTTCGGCGCTTCTTTGGAGATAGTCACATCGTGAACGTGGGATTCACCCATACCGGCAGAAGTCACCTTGACGAACTGGGCCTTATCGCCCAATTCCTGAATGGTGGCGCAGCCTGTCAGCCCCATACAGGAACGCAAACCGCCCATGTACTGATGGATAATCTCTTTGATTTTGCCTTTATAGGGAACACGGCCTTCAATACCTTCAGGTACCAGTTTGTCGGCGGCGTTGTCGCTCTGGAAGTAGCGATCGGAAGAGCCCTGAGACATGGCGCCCAGTGAGCCCATACCTCGGTAAGATTTATAAGCGCGGCCCTTGTAGAGTTCAGTTTCACCTGGAGACTCATCGGTACCGGCAAACATGGAACCTGCCATGATGCAAGATGCACCGGCGGCCAGCGCCTTGGCCAGATCGCCTGAAAAACGGATACCGCCATCGGCAATCACTGGGATACCCAGATGCTTAACGGCAGCAGCGGCATCGGAAACCGCAGTGATTTGCGGTACGCCCACACCGGTAACGATACGGGTAGTACAGATAGAGCCAGGGCCAATACCGACTTTAACCGCATTCACACCGGCTTCTACCAGCGCCAGGGCGCCTTCGGCGGTCGCCACGTTGCCGCCAACGATTTGCAGATCCGGATACTTGGCACGGGTATCGCGAATACGCTGCAGTACCCCTTCAGAATGGCCGTGGGATGAATCAATCAAGAGTACATCAACACCGGCTTTGACCAGCGCATCAACACGCTCTTCGTTACCTGGACCAGCACCAACAGCGGCGCCAACACGCAGACGGCCCAGCTCATCTTTACAGGCGTTGGGCTTACGCTCGGCTTTCTCGAAGTCTTTAACAGTGATCAGGCCCTTAAGCTGGAATTCATCATTCACAACCAGCACTTTTTCAATACGGTTGGAGTGCATCAGCTTTTGTACTTCATCCAGCTTGGTGCCTTCAGGTACAGTCACCAGACGCTCTTTCGGGGTCATGATTTCAGAAACCAGGCGGTTGGTATCAGTCACGAAGCGCACGTCACGGCCAGTGATGATACCCACCAGTTCGTTGGCGTCATTGATTACCGGATAGCCGGCAAATCCGTTCTTTTCGGTTAATACCTTAAGCTCGGCCAGTGTCGTGGAAGGTGTTACTGTTACAGGCTGTTGAACCACACCTGCTTCATAGATCTTCACTTTACGAACTTCTTCGGCCTGCTGTTCAATACTCATATTCTTATGAATAAAGCCCAAGCCACCTTCTTGCGCCATGGCGATTGCCAAACGGGCTTCGGTCACTGTGTCCATTGCAGCGGACACCAGGGGGATATTCAGTTCGATTTTGTCGGTCAGACGGGTCTTGAGATTGGCGGTATTAGGGAGAACGGTCGAGTGGGCCGGAACCAGCAGCACATCGTCAAAGGTAAGCGCTTCTTTAATTAATCGTAGCATTGCAACATCTCCCCGGGGGTTAGATTGAAGGTGAAATATTGCGGCGGCATTATACCTTGCAACCCCGGGGTGGTAAATGGGAAAATAGAGAAAAATTCCAATTTGAACGCAAATTCCATGCCAGAGCTCAAAAAACAGGTATATACCGTCTCCCGCCTCAATGCCGAAGTTCGTGCCTTGTTGGAGGGAAACCTCGGCAGGATTTGGCTCAATGGCGAAATTTCCAACTTTGCCAGCCCAAGCTCGGGCCATTGGTATCTGACACTCAAGGACAACCACTCACAAATTCGCTGCGCCATGTTCCGTGGCCGCAATCAGAATGTGACCTTCCGCCCGGTCAACGGCCAGCAAGTGCTGGTGCGGGCAGCCCTGAGTGTCTATGAGCCTAGGGGCGATTATCAACTGCTTATCGAAACCATGCAGCCTGCCGGTGATGGCTTGCTGGCGCAGCAGTATGAAGCGCTGAAGCAGAAGCTCGCGGCCGAAGGCCTGTTTGCCGCCGAGACCAAACGACCACTACCGGCCAACATCCAGCGCATCGGGGTGATCACCTCCCCCACTGGCGCCGCCATACGCGATGTACTGCATGTACTGAAACGCCGCGATCCTTCCATCGAAGTGGTGATCTACCCCTCACAGGTTCAGGGCGACACTGCCGCCAACCAGCTTATTGAGGCACTCACCTTGGCCAACCAGAGGCTGGAGGTGGATCTGTTACTGCTGACCCGCGGCGGCGGTAGCCTGGAAGATATGTGGTGTTTCAACGATGAAAACCTGGCCCACGCCATCTACAACAGCGCCCTGCCGGTAATTTCAGCGGTGGGCCATGAAGTGGATACCTGTATCAGTGACTATGTCGCCGATCTGCGTGCCCCTACCCCATCGGCCGCCGCCGAGCTGGTATCCCAGGATGTCGACAACAAGCGGCAAAAGCTGACCACTGCCATGGCCAGGCTGCGCCAGGGCTGGCAACACTGGCACTTAGCCAAACGCCAACAGCTGTCACTGCTGGATCACAAATTGCAACGCCAGGATCCCAAGCGGCGGCTGGAACAGCTGGTACAGCAGTTTGATGAGCAGCAACTGAGAATGACGGCCGCCATCAACAATCGCCTGCACCGGCTGGAACACAGACAGCTACAGCTCAAGAGCCGCCTCGAAGCCCAGAGTCCGGCCCACAAGCTGAGCCTGGAAGGCAACAGATTGAATTATCTCGGTCAACAGTTGCAGGATGCCATAGCCGATAAACTGAAAGAGGCCAAGGCACGCCTGGGGGCCGGCGCCCATTCGCTGGAAAGTGTCAGCCCACTATCGACTCTGTCCAGAGGTTACAGCATCAGCAAGAACGAAGCCGGGAAAGTCCTCGAAAACAGCCAGGACGCAGTGGTCGGCGAGCAGATGCGTACCCAGTTGAAACAGGGCGCGCTGCTCTCAAGAATTGAAGCCATCATAGAGGAATAGCATCAATCAGATAAATGCTCCTCGCCGGAGAAGGGAACCGAACGGAAAATACCTGTGAATCGTTCGCAGATGTTATTCCAGTTCACAGGCCCTTCATTAAACACAGCTCACTGAATTAATGTGTAATATTGGTCATCAAAAACAACAAAGCCGGGACTAACCCGGCTTTGTTTTGCGAAAACCCTATCAGGATTTCTTGTTTTTAATGTGCGCCATCATCCGCTTGCGGCGTCTTTCCTGGCTCAGGGTCAGTTTCTCCCCCTTGCCTTCAAAGGGGTTGGCCCCCTCCTGGAAGCGCAGCTGGATGGGCGTACCCACAACCTTCAGCGAGCGGCGGTAGTAGTTCATCATATAACGCTTATAGGAGTCCGGCAGCTTGGATACCTGGTTGCCGTGTACCACCACGATAGGCGGGTTGTAACCACCGGCGTGGGCATACTTGAGCTTGACCCGGCGACCATTGACCAGAGGCGGCTGATGGTCGTCCTGCGCCATCTGCATGATCTTGGTCAGCAGCGAAGTGGACACCCTGCGAGTAGCGCTGTCGTAAGCTTCTTCGATAGATTCATACAGATGACCCACACCTGTGCCATGCAGCGCCGAGATAAAGTGAATGCGGGCAAAGTCGATAAAGCCCAGACGACGGTCCAGCTCACTCTTGACCCTTTCCTTGACGTCGTTGTCTATGCCGTCCCACTTGTTGACCGCAATCACCAGCGCCCGACCGGCGTTGAGGGCAAAGCCCAGCAAACCAAGGTCCTGCTCGGCGATACCTTCACGGGCATCGATAACCAAGAGCACCACGTTGGCGTCTTCAACCGCTTTCAGGGTTTTAATCACCGAGAACTTTTCAACGACTTCATGCACCTTGGCGCGGCGACGCACCCCGGCGGTATCTATGATGACGTACTCACGGCCTTCACGCTGCATTGGAATATAAATGGAGTCGCGGGTGGTGCCCGGCTCATCATAAACCACTACCCGCTCCTCACCGAGGATGCGGTTGGTCAGGGTCGACTTGCCCACGTTGGGCTTGCCGATAATCGCCAGCTTGATAGGCAAGTCCTGCAGTCTGGCTTGTTCGGCTTCGGCTTCCTCTTCTGTGTATTGACGCTCGTCGACCTTCTCTTCCTCGGGCGCATCCGGGTTAATCCCCATCGCCTCGGCAAAAGGAGCCAGCGCATACTCAATCATATTGGTAACACCACGGCCATGAGCCGCCGCCATCTGATACACCTCACCCAGGCCCAGGGCCCAGAATTCGGCGCAGGCGGAATCGGCATCGATACCGTCAATCTTGTTGGCCACCACAAAGGTGGTCTTTTGCCGACTGCGAAGATGTTGGGCTATGGCCTGATCGGCCGCGGTCAAACCGGCGCGGGCATCCGTCAGAAACAGCACTACATCCGCTTCTTCGATAGCCGCCAGCGATTGCTCGGCCATCTTGGTTTCTATGCCTTCTTCGGTGCCGTCAATACCGCCGGTATCCACCAGGATGAATTCGTAACCTGACAGATAGGCACGACCGTATTTACGATCCCGCGTCAAGCCTGGGTAATCCGCCACCAGTGCATCACGGGTGCGGGTCAGACGATTGAACAGGGTCGACTTACCGACATTGGGTCGCCCTACCAGGGCCACTACAGGAATCATCTTTTTGCCTCTTTAAAACTTCTCAATAAAAAGCCCCCGGAACGCACTCCCAGGGGCTTGGCAGTATCAAAGCCTGGGATCAGGGCAGAGTTACTGTGGCAATTTTGCCATCCCGGGTCTGCAGATAAATTTTGTCGTCAACCACCAGAGGTTGACTGAACAGGCCCGAGCTATCGACCTGCACCCGACCGACAATTTGGCCGTTGCTGCGATCGATAAAGTGCAGATAACCTTCAAAGTCACCTACCACTACATAGTCCTGGAACACGGCCGGAGCAGTCAGATCCCGGTTGGTCAGATCCGAGTTACTCCAAAGCTCCAGACCGTTACGTCTGTCCACTGAGTATACACGGCTGTGATCGTCCACCAAATACAGACTCAAGCCCGCACTGTCCAGCTCGTGGAAACTGGAGTACTTGCGCGACCAGACAATACGGCCACTGCGCATATCCATGCTCACCAGGTTACCGTTGTAGCTCACGGCGTACAGGTTGTCACCCAACAACAGCGGCGTCATATCGACATCGGCCATACGGCTGAATTCGTTACCGCCTTTAGGGGTGTAAATCGGTTGCTCCCAAGCTGGCTGGCCATTGCTTTTGATAATAACTGCGACCTTGCCATCGGCCGTACCAACAAAGAAACCACCCTGAGCATACGCAGGAGAACTGCTACCGCGCAGAGTCAAGTTTGGCAAGGAAGCTTCATAGCTCCAAAGCTTTTCACCTGTGTCGACATTAAAGGCATCCAGCGAGCCTGAGCTGCTGTTGACCACCACCATGTCTTCGGCAACTGCGGGCAAGGACAATAGTTCGCCTTCTGCTACGGCGTGCCAAAGCACTTCACCGGTTTCAGCGTCAAGCGCCGCCAAAAGGCCGCTCTCTCCACCGACAAACACCTTGTTACGGGCCGCGGTCACGCCGGATGCCAGACGAGCGCCCTTGTTCTTTTTCAGGGCACCATCACGGAATGCTTCACTGAAGTCTGTGCTCCAGACCTTCTCGCCGCTGCTCTCGTCAAAGGCGGTTACTTCACCATAGCGGTCGGCAACAAAAATTTTGCCGTAGCGCACTGCCGGACGCAGGCGGGAGTAATAATCGCCAACACCACTGCCAACCGAAGCACTCCAACTGACCTCTGGGAATACGCTGGCGTTGAGCTCCAGCAGCGGGCTTACAGGTTCTTCTTCCACATCGCTGGAAGCACAACCCGTCAGTGCGCCTATGGCCATGCCACAGGCCAAAAGAGTTTTACACCACGACTTCATTGGCCTTCCTTATGCCTGATTCAGGTTATCGAGTTTCATCTGCAGCGCCGGACTGGTTGTCACGCCGCCATTTTTAACGGCTTCCTGGTAAGCGAGTCTCGCCTTGTCGGTTTCCCCTTGACGCAACAGCAGATCGCCTTTGAATTCATCTCTTTGGGTAGCAAAGGCACTATCTTTAACCTGCTCAAGCGTGGTCAAAGCGGTAGCAACCTGGCCCTGTTCAGCCTGAATTCGTGCCAGACGCAGTGTGGCAACCGCTGTCAGGGCATCACCCGGCTTGGCGGCAATCACGGTTTTGAGGGCAGCTTCAGCTTTTGCCAGGTCACCGGCCTCTACCGCGCTCTTGGCAACAATCAGTTGCATCAGCGCCGAGTAACCGGCCTGGGCGTGCTGCTTGTCAAATTCGGCAGCGGCAGCCATCACTGTGGCTTCATCACCGCCTTGCATCAAGGCCTGGTTAAAAGCCTGAGAGGCAGCTTCGGCACGTTCGACTTTGACATCGGAATAATAGTTCCAGCCATAAAGGCCACCCAGACCTATTACGGCACCAGCGACTATCGAAACACCATAGTCTCTCCAGAACTGCTTGATCGCCTCAACTTGTTGTTCTTCTGTGCTGTAGATTTCCACCCGCACTTCCCCTCTAAATTATTTAATCAGTTCTGCCAAATAGTCGGCCAGGGCCTGGCGTTCAACATCCTGCTGAGCGCCATCACCCCGCAGCGGTTTCACCGCCACCTTGTTATTGGCCAGTTCGGTCTCACCGATAATCAGCGCAAAACCCGCGCCGCTCTTATCGGCTCTTTTCATCTGTTTCTTGAAGTTGCCACCCCCGCAGTGACTCATCACCTTAAGCTTGGGCAGCTTCTCACGCAGTTCCTGGGCAATTTTCATCGCCTCAATTACGCAGTCATCGCCCATGGCGGTCACGTAGACATCCACTTCGGCAGCAACATCGGCGTTCAGCTCCAGGGTTTCCAGCAGCAGAACAATCCGTTCCAGCCCCATGGCAAAGCCCACTGCCGGCGTTTCTTTACCGCCAAGCTGGCTCACCAGACCGTCGTAACGACCACCGGCCAGCACAGTGCCCTGAGCGCCTAAACTATCGGTGACCCACTCAAATACGGTGCGGTTGTAGTAATCCAATCCGCGTACCAAGCGTGGGTTAACCCTGTATTGGATACCAACGGCCTCCAGGAGTTCACACAAGCGGGCAAAATGTGCCTTGGAGTCTTCACCCAGGTAATCCATCAGCGCCGGGGCATCGGCCAGCAAGGCCTGAACCTGCTGATCTTTTGAGTCCAGTACCCGCAGTGGGTTGCTGTACATGCGCCGCTGGCTGTCTTCGTCCAGCTTGTCTTTATGTTGCTCGAGGAAGGCCACCAGCGCTTCACGATAGGCGGCGCGCTCGTCGCTGTCACCCAAAGTGTTCAGCTCGAGCGAAACATGTTCGGTCAATCCAAGCTTCTGCCACAAAGAGGCAGACAACATCAGCACTTCGGCGTCAATATCGGCGCTCTTGATGCCATAAACTTCAACCCCGAACTGATGGAACTGACGATAGCGCCCTTTCTGTGGCCGCTCGTGGCGGAACATGGGGCCCATATACCACAGACGCTGCTCCTGGTTGTACAAGAGGCCATGTTCGTTACCGGCACGAACTGTCGAGGCGGTGCCTTCCGGACGCAGGGTGAGACTGTCACCGTTGCGATCGGCGAAGGTGTACATCTCCTTCTCGACAATATCTGTCACCTCCCCTATCGAACGCTTGAACAGGTCTGTGTTCTCAACGATAGGTGTGCGGATTTCACTGTAACCGAAAGAGGCAACCGAGGCGCGCAGTACCGCCTCCACTTTTTGCCATACGGGGCTTTGGGTTGGCAGAATGTCATTCATTCCGCGAATCGCTTGGATCTGTTTTGCCACTATCTCGACTCGTTTTGCTCTGGGGCTAAAAATTCAAAAATGCCAGCCATTATAGGCGCTTCACCGGCAAACGTAAAACTGGCCAGCGCTGGCCAGTTCACATTCACGTCATCAGGGATTATTCGGCTTCTTTGACTGAAATACGGTTTTCCATCATTTGCGCCTTAGCGCGAATTTTGGCTTCAAGGGCATCGACCAGATTGTCATTGTCGAAGCGCTCTTTCTGACGCTCGCCTTCGTCATAATAACCGCTCTTGCGGTTACCGCCGGTAAGGCCAATATGAGACACCAGGGCTTCCCCCGGTCCATTGACCACACAGCCTATGATGGAGACATCCATGGCAGTGGTCACATCTTCCAGGCGTTGCTCCAGGGCGTTGACCGTGCCTATCACGTCAAACTCTTGTCTTGAACAGGATGGACAGGCAATAAAGTTAATTCCGCGGGAGCGAATGCGCAGCGACTTGAGGATATCGAAACCAACTTTGATCTCCTCTACTGGATCGGCTGCCAGGGACACTCTCAAAGTGTCGCCTATGCCTTCTGCAAGCAGCATACCCAGGCCCACAGCCGATTTTACGGCACCGGCACGGGCACCACCGGCTTCGGTGATCCCAAGGTGCAATGGCTGTTTAATCTGTTTCGCCAGTAAACGGTAGGACTCCACGGCCAGGAACACGTCCGATGCCTTCACCGAGACCTTGAACTGGTCGAAGTTGAGCCTGTCGAGAATATCCACATGGCGCATTGCCGATTCCAGCAAGGCTTCCGGGGTGGGCTCTTTGTATTTGTCCATCAAGTCTTTTTCAAGACTGCCGCCGTTTACACCGATGCGGATTGGGATATTTTTGTCACGGGCAGACTCAACCACGGCACGAATACGTTCTTCATTGCCTATGTTGCCTGGGTTAATACGCAGACAGTCGGCACCGTATTCCGCCACTTTAAGCGCTATGCGGTAGTCGAAATGGATATCGGCCACCAGCGGCACCTTGACCTGCTGCTTGATAAGCTTGAACGCCTCGGCGGCATCCATGGTAGGCACAGACACCCGTACGATATCAGCGCCCACAGTTTCCAGCGCCCGGATTTGCGCTACTGTGGCTTCTATATCTGTGGTGCGGGTATTGGTCATGGATTGCACGGCAATCGGAGCGCCATCACCTATGGGAACATTGCCGACATAGATGCGGGTGGAAGGACGGCGTTTTATGGGATTTTCACTGTACATCGTATTCTGCTCTGTTGACTCGGCGCCATGAGTGCGCCACTTCAATTATCCTGCTTGGTGCTATTATGCCTGTGGCAGGGTCAGTCTGGCTACCCGGCCGCTGGGGAAATCGGCAAGGCTCACAGCCTGGCCGTTAAACGTCAGACTCACTGTCTGCGGTGCGCCCAAGACCAGTTTAAAAGGCGCCTTGCCTTGTACCCTGATGGTTTGTCCTGGCGATCTCAAGCCATCTATCAAAGTTTTGCCGTTGGCATCTGTAAGTTTAATCCAGCAGTCGCCATCAAGCTCGATACCGACAGAAGCCTGCGTTGCCTCTGTTGCCACCGGTTGCTCGGTCATATCGACATCTGAGTTAACAACACCAGAGTTGACTTCATCAGTATTGTTATCCTCAACAAGACTCTTCTCTACTTCAGCGGTAGGTGTTTCGGTTGAAGTTTCAGGCGGAAGTTCGGTTTCTGCTATTTGTGCCTGACGCGATTCAAACTCTCTGGCCTGCTGCACCTCTTCTGCCGTAGGTTGGGAGAAATCGACATCGGAAACCACAGAAGGTTTTTGCAGCCACCACACCACCAGCAGGGCCAGCAGCAGAAAACCGATAAGGTAAGTCACCAGCATCAAACGGCTGTCGGTAGCCTGACGGCTGGTCTTGCGCGAAAAGCTCTGCATCGCCGGCTCAGTCACCTTGGGGACCTGCCGTGCCAGGCAATTGTTGATAGCTTCTTTATCCACGCCTAATATGCGGGCATAGTTCTTCACGTAGCCGCGGACATAGGTGGAGGAATCGATATTGCTGAAACAGTCTGCTTCAATATCGGTCACTATGCAGGGGCGCAAGTGCAGCCTGGTAGCCGCATCTTCTACAGTGATACCTTTTTGTTCGCGTGCGCTTTTCAGTAATGACCCGAGCGTATCCTCTTGCCCGGGAACCTTTGGGTTCTCGTCTTCATCCTTGTTGACTTGGTTATTCAACTCTGTCATCAGTGCATACTTGCCCGGTATTGTTTAGCCTGGGGAGACGCCGGAAATTTGGCCTGCAGCAATATTCCATATCGCTTGGCGGCCGCGTCATCATTTAACCCTTGCTCAATGCGAATGCCCAACGCCAAGCTTTCCGCGGTTTCAGGAACTACTCGGTGGAGGCGTTCCAATTGCATTCTGGCCGCGGCGTAGTTATGGGCGTCAAGCTCCAATTCTGTCAGTTCCAGTAATGAGACCTGTCTTCTGGGCTCATACTTTAGCGCCATCTCAAAATAGTGTCGCGCTTTTTCTCTTTCCCCGGCATCCCGACTGCAAATACCCAGGTTTTCATAGCTGGAGGCGGTGCGGGTATATCTGGGGTTGTCGATTGCCATCAGGAACATCTTCTCTGCCTTGGCATATTTCTGCTGCTGGCAGAGAAATACCCCAAAGTTGTTCATCGAGTCGCCGCTGGCATTGCGGGTATCTATGGCGGCTTCATAAGCTTGCTCAGCCTTCACCACTTCACCCACGGTTTGATAATAATAAGCCATGGCAATATGCACATCCTCAAGGTGAGGGGCGTATTCCATGGCTCTGTCTAGATTATATTTGGCTTGTTGGGAGTTACCTTTTTGCAGATAGGTCAGGCCTAGCTGCGTCCGTTCCTTGGCGGCGGCAATTTTATCAAACTGGCGTTGCGAGACCGGAATGTCCGTGCCGGCATAAGTTCGCTCGGTTACACATCCGGGCAACATGGCCCCTAGCAGTAACGCGAGCGTTAAACCTGGCAATCCGTGCTTCATTGGCAAACCTATAAATCTGGACAAACAAAGAGTTAATCCATTGTGACCGAAATTTGATTGGCTTGCATGCGTTTTTTCGCCAGACGCTTGGTTCTGTCACGTATATCACCGGCCAACTGGCCACAGGCGGCATCGATATCATCGCCGCGGGTCTTACGCACTATTACAGTCAGACCGTATTCCATCAGCACTTTGGCAAACCTGTCGATACGGGAGTTGGAAGAACGCCCGTAAGGAGATCCCGGATAAGGATTAAACGGAATAAGGTTGACCTTGCAAGGAGTATCCTTCATCAGTTTGGCCAACTCATGGGCCTGCTCTGTGCTGTCGTTGATATGATCCAGCATCACATATTCCAGTGTGACCCGGCCACGGTTAGCGTTGGACTTGGCGATATAACGACGAATAGCAGCCAAAAATTCGTTAAGCGGATACTTCTTGTTGATAGGCACCAACTCGTTACGCAGCTCGTCATTGGGGGCATGGATACTGACCGCCAGCGCCACATCGAGGGCGTCGCCCAACTTATCCAGCGCAGGTACAACGCCGGATGTCGAAACCGTTACCCGCCGTTTGGACAGGGCAAAACCAAAGTCATCCAGCATGATATCCATCGCCGGAATCACATTGGCCAGATTCAGCAAGGGCTCACCCATGCCCATCATCACCACATTGGTGACCGGGCGCTCACCGGTTTCCTTCTGAAAACCGAGGAAGTGGGATACCCGCCAGATCTGGCCGACAATTTCAGACACTGTCAGGTTACGGTTAAAGCCCTGCTGAGCCGTGGAGCAGAAAGTACATTCCAGCGCACATCCCACCTGGGATGAGATACACAGAGTCGCCCTATCATCTTCCGGAATATAGACAGTTTCCACTTCCTGACCTTCGCCGACATTAATGGCAAACTTGATGGTGCCATCGGCCGACTTCTGATAGCTGGAGATCTCCGGCGCTACCACTTCACAGCGCTCTTTCAACTTGGCCCGCAGGTGTTTGTTGATATTGGTCATCTGGTCAAAGTCACTGATCCCGAAGTGATACAACCACTTCATCAGCTGTTCGGCACGAAACGGCTTATCGCCCAACTCGACGAAAAGCTCACGCATTGCCTTACGATCAAGATCCAAAAGATTGATCTTTTTTTCACTCATTTGACTTTCCTCAACACCAAAACCTGCAGCAGGGCGGCGAATTATACAGATAGGCCGCAACTATAGCCAGTAATTCAGCGGTTCCCCTTATACCCTACTTTCGCTCTACCGAGCATAAAATTAAGCTTCAGCTCACAAGCTCTATGATAGAATAGCGCTGGGCTAATGTTGGCCTTTGCATCGGAGTGATAATTCCCCCCTTATGCTAACGCTTATCGTTATTGTATTGGTCGCCATCGGCGTCTCTTTTCTCTGTAGTGTGTTTGAAGCCGTGCTGCTTTCGGTAACGCCCAGCTATATCGCGTCGCAGCGCCAGTCCAACCCGGACGCTGCCGAACGTCTTCAAAAACAGAAAGACAATGTCGAATCTCCTCTGGTCGCCATTTTGACACTCAACACCATAGCCCATACCGTAGGTGCGGCCGTGGCCGGTGCTCAGGCCGCCAAAGTGTTTGGCGATGAGATGTTGGGGGTATTCTCCGGGGTACTGACCTTCCTCATTCTATTCTTTTCCGAAATCATCCCCAAAACCATAGGTGCCAACTACTGGCGAGCCATGGCCCCCAGTGTGTCTGTTGCCCTGGTGTGGATGGAACGCATCACCCTGCCGCTTATCTGGATGTCCAATAAGGTTACCCGTTTGCTCGGCAAAGGTGACTCTGGCCAGTATATCCGTCAGGAAATGAGCGCCATGGCCAAGATAGGCCATGAATCCGGTGAACTGGATGAACAGGAAAGTAAAATTCTGACCCAGATGTTGAGCGTCAAGGAGATGCCGGTTACCGCCATCATGACTCCAAGAACCGTGATGTTCACTCTGCCGGCCGCCCTGACTCAATATGAATTTGTCAGCCAGCACATCAACAAGCCTTTCACCCGGGTGCCTATTTTCGACAAGGATCACGACGACATTATAGGTTATGTCAATCGTACCGATGTGCTGCTGAGTGAACGGGATAACCCAGATGCGCCCCTAGGGAACCTCAAGCGCAATTTGGTGATAGTGCCGGAAACCGCCCGCATCCTGCCGCTGTTTGAACTGATGATCAAACGCAACGCTCAGATAGCCATGGTGGTTGACGAGTACGGCAGCGGTCAGGGGCTGGTGACACTGGAAGACATAATCGAATCCTTGCTGGGGCTGGAGATTGTCGATATTAACGACCCGGCCACCGACATGCAGCAACTGGCAAGGCGACTTTGGAAACGTCGCATGAAAGACAAAGGGATCCGCCTCTCGGATGACAGAGAGCCGGTCAGCGAATCCCAAGGGCTCTGATTGCAGATTATTAATTCAGCGCTTTAACACAAATGTCATCCTAGTGGGAGATAGTGTGACAGGCTAACTAACGACCCACCCATCAATACAGTCATCATTTTGGGGGAGCTCAGGCTCCCCCTTTTTCATCTGCCTCTGGAGGTGTACAATCCCCGCTCGCAGAATGAGGATGATATGCACACAGATTATGTTTTAAGACTTGCCCATCTCAACGATACCCACTCACACTTGGATCCCAGCCGGGTTCAGTTCAAGATTGACTCTCAGGGACGCGAGTTTGATCTTCACAGCCACAGTGGTGGCTACGCTCGGATCTCGGCTCAGGTCAAGGCCGCAAGAGACGCTGCCCAAGCACAAAACCAGCCTTTTATCCTGCTCCACGGCGGCGATTGTTTCCAGGGCACCTTGTATTACAGCCAGTTCAAAGGCCGGGCCAACGCCAAACTGCTAAAGATGTTGGCACCCGATGCCATGGTCATAGGCAACCATGATATTGACGATGGCAACGCTCTGCTGGCCGGTTTTATCAAAGAGGTCGGCTTCCCTGTGCTAGCGGCCAATATGGATCTCAGCGGCGAAGCTGAAGATAAGCCCGGGCGTCTTCGAGGGCTGGACAACCTCTATGATCTGGATACTACCTCAGGCATCGGCCGCTGCCTGATAAAACCTTTCCACGACAAGCAGCTGGCGATAGTTGGTATTACTCTGGATCAAATGAAAGCCATCGCCAGGCCGGATCCCGATACCGAATTTACCGATGCATTTGTCACTACCAGGAAGACAGTTGAAGCCCTCAGAGCCAAAGGCATAGTGCATATCATAGTGCTCAGTCACTTAGGGTTGGATCAAGACAGATTACTGGCCGAAACTATCCCTGGGATCAGCCTGATCGTCGGCGGCCACACCCATACCCTGATGGGTGATTTCCGCGGTTTTGGCCTGCCATGCCTGCCCTATGGTGAAAGCGTCAACGGCGTGCCTATCCTCCATGCCGGTAAACATGCCGAAACCCTGGGGCTCGCCGACATTCAGTTCGATGGCACGGGCCGGGTGACCCGACTCGAAGGCAGTAACATCTTTATGCTGGACCGTCAGTTTCTGCTGAGCGGCCCCCAGGCGGCCACCGAAGCCGACTATCAAGCCGCCAAGGCGATCTTGGAGCAACACCCAGGTATTCACTGGGATGATAACGATGAAGCCATGGAGCAAGTGATAGCCAACGAGTTCCGCCCGGCGATAAGCTGCATGGAAAATCAGGTGCTTGCCCTGGTATCCAAACCTCTGGTGCATACCCGTCTGCCAAGCCACACCCTGCCCCACGGCAGTGAAATAGCCCCCTGGGTCAGCCGCAGTATGTTTCTGGAGTCCAGAGCCAAAGACCAAAGAGTAGACTTTGCGCTGCATAACGCCGGCGGCGTGCGTCAATCTGTGCCCCAAGGACAACTGACCAAAGCCGATGTGCTCGGGCGCCTGTTGCCGTTTGAATTGCCGCTGGTTAAATATGAAATCGCCGGGGAACACCTCTACCAGGCACTGGAGTCGGCCATCAACGCCGCCACCAACAACGGTGTGCGTGGTACCGGCGCCGGCAGTTTTCCCTATACCTATGGGCTGAGATATTTCTATGATGGCCGCAGACAGCAGGGAGAAAGACTATTCCGGCTGGAGCTGTTGCGGGCAAATGGCCTGTGGCAAGCGCTGGCACCAGAGCAGCATTATGTCGGGGTGTCCACCTGCTACACCACGGCCGGGAAAGAAGGCTATGAGCCTCTGCTGCAAGCCCGCTGGCAGGAGTCCATGCCATCACTGACATTGCCGGGCGCCTTCATCAACTTCCTGAAAAAAGCTCCCAAACTGGATGAGTTGCTATTGCCCCATGTGCACTATACCAGCCACAGAGCCGAAGCAGCCGGCGAATAAGCTGGCATATTGAGCGCGGTTATCCCTCGCCCCTGTGCGGGCAAAGCAACCATTCAAGGCCATAAGCTCTGCTCCTAAACCCTGGTTGTAAGCCATTTTATAAACTGCTTTATAAACCTACCGCCTTCATAAACCTATGGTTCCATAAACCAACCGCTTCATAAACCAAAGTCACTGCCTTGCAGGCGCTCGGCAAACCAGCCAAGCGCCTTTCCCATCTCCCCTTTTCGCCAGGCCATATAGATGGGCAGCGAAGGCCTAGGCAAGGCCACTTCACGCTGCACCAACTCACCTTTGGCCAACGCATCCCGGATCAAATGCACAGGCAGAAAACCCACCCCTATTCCCATCTTCTGTGCGGTGATCTTGGCTTCCATCGACGACACCCGGATAAGCTGACGACTGTCAAACACCCCACAGGAGCGCTGACTCAAGGAGCGCGAGGTATCTGCCACTATGATAGATGGAAATTGCAACAAGGCTTCAGAAGCTATCTCAGTGTCAAATTGCGCCAAGGGATGCTCAGGCGCCACAACAAACACAAACTCCAGCTCACCAAGCTTTTGCAGTTCATACTGACCTCTTGGCAATTCACCTGTGACGCCTATGGCGATATCGGCGCGGTTGGAATAAAGCGCATCCCAGCCGCCGCCAAGGGCCTCATGGGTCACGCTGACGGTGAGCTGTTTACCCAGCTCAGTGAATTCTTTAATTAGTGAAAGCAGCGGTGCCTGCGGCAAAACCGTATCCAGCGCCAGGGTCAGTTGCGCCTCCCAACCGGTTTCCAATTGCCTCACGGCATCCTCAAGCCGGGCGGTGGCCGCCAGGATCTCCCGCCCCTGGGTCAACACCAAACGTCCCACTTCGGTAAGTTGAGCCCGAGTGCCCTTACGTTCAAATAATCTGCTTCCCAGCTCACTCTCCAGCTTTTGAACCTGATAGGTCAAGGCAGATGGCACCTTGAAAAGCGCCTCGGCCGCTGCCGAGAAACTGCCTTTTCTATCTATAGCATCCAATACTTTAAGCGCATCCAGGCTAATGACAGAGTGCATGACAAAACCTATGTTCAATTTTTTTGAAGTTCAATGTCAAAATGTTCCGATTTTCAGCCGCAAAGGTCAAGAATAAACTGCACAGTAACTGGACAGGAAAGCCTATCCACCCTATTCAAATTCATTGAGGACACCATTATGAAACACCTGATGATAAAACTGCTCCGCACCGATGCCGGTTTCGCGCCTCTGGCGCTGCGCCTGCCTATAGGTATCACTTTTATGGCTCACGGCGCCCAGAAGCTCTTTGGCTGGTTCGGCGGTTACGGCCTGGAAGGCACAGGACAATGGATGACCTCTATCGGCCTGACTCCCGGATATTTGATGGCGCTGATGGCCGGTTCCAGTGAGTTTTTCGGCGGTCTGCTGCTTATCATAGGTTTGCTGATTCGCCCCACTTCCGCGGTGTTGGCCTTCACCATGCTGATGGCGATAGTCACAGTGCACCTGGACAACGGTTTGTTTATGTCCAACAACGGTTACGAGTTTGGTCTGGCATTGCTGGCCGCCACTGTATCCCTGGCGATTTCCGGCGCCGGTAAACTGTCCGTCGACAACATGATTGCCAGCAAGACACATTAATTCTTGTAAAGCACACATCTTGCTTTAAGCCATTCACTGCTTACAGGCCTTGCATCTTGACCTGTAAGTCTGTGAAGAGCACATAAAAAACTTGTCTGCACCTTCCCAGCAGGAGAACTGAATTATGATTTATGTACGTCATGCCGATGAGCGCGGCCGGGCCGACTTCGGCTGGCTCAGGAGCCAACACAGTTTTTCATTCGGCAACTATTACGATCCAAGGTTTATGGGGGTCTCGGCCCTGAGGGTCATCAATGATGAGAGAGTCGCACCAAGCGCCGGTTTTGATACCCACGGCCACAAGGATATGGAGATCATCAGCTATGTGATTTCCGGCACCATAGCCCATAAAGACAGCTTTGGTCATGTGAAAACCCTGCCGGCCGGTGAGTTCCAACTTATGTCTGCCGGCACGGGGATCTATCACAGTGAATACAATGCCTCGGCAACTGAACCTCTGCATTTCCTGCAGATCTGGATCCAACCGAGTAGCCAGGGTGGCACCCCGGGTTATCAGCAAAAAGCCTTTGTCCAGAGTTCGTCCCTGACCCCGGTCGTCACTCCCGATGGCCGCGATGGCACCCTGTCCATCAAACAGGACGCCAGCGTCTACCGCCTGGAGCTAACCGCTGCCGAGCAGACGAGCTTCAAGCTGGCAAAGGGGCGCAACTTCTATGCTCAAGTGGTGGAAGGAGAGCTGCAACTGGCAGGTGAACCCCTGCAAAGTGGCGATGGTATTCACATCAACGAACTTGAGGAGTTTGTCATCAAGGCCGGCAACAAGCGTACTGTCGCCCTGGTGTTTGATTTGCCGTAACCAGCAGCGTTTTTGGCGTTTGTCCAAGGCCGCCCCTGGAACTTCATTTGGGTGATTTTCCAGGGCAGCTTAGGTTATAACTGCAGCAGCATACTGAAATTGGTCAACACTTCCCCGTGACGTTGATGCTGATTGCGCTTCAAGGTTGTAAAGCCCTGCTTGCCGAAAAACGCTTTGGCATAGAAAGAAGCTTCAACCCTCAAACACTGCACCCCGGAATCGACGGCGTATCTCAATAGCTGCCGGTAGAGCTCGGCGGCAATCCCCCGGCGCTGGGCATTGGGGTGAGAAAAAAGGCAGTCTATCTCGGCTTCACCCGGCGCATTCAAAGGCTTTAAGTTAATAAATCCAAGCAAATTGCGACCATCTTCGGCAACCCAGAGCGCCGTCCCCTGCAAACGATTTCGCCACTCATCTTCGCTGCGCTTTGCCGGCGACCAGGCCTGGCATTGCGCCTGACTGTAATGCTCAGTGCTGGCGTTTACCACCAGATGAAACAGCTCGGCGATGGCCGCGCAGTCCTCAGGGCGACCTTGGCGAACAATAAAGCCATGCTCGATTTGAGTGGCAGTTGGTGAGTTCATGGAGACTTAACTCTTTCGTGCACCAAAGGCGCCAGTATCAGCTTCATAAAATAGCTGCCGAACATTTGGCCGGATTTTTCCTGATAGCTTTTGTGACGCAAACGAAACCCTGCACGCTCAAACACAGGTTTGGACAGCGCCGAAGCATCTGTTGTCAGGTGATGATAGCCTTGGGTGAGTGCCCACTTCTTGGCGGCTTCAAGCAAGGAGGAGGCAACACCCTGACGCTGGCTATCGGGCGCCACATAAAGGCAGGCGATGTAACCTCGCTCACGGAAGGTGGTCTCCAGCAACACAAAGCCCACACATAGAGGACTTTGCTCACTGCCCTTGAGCATCACCCAGGCCTGAGCCCGTTTGAGCCTTAGCTGCCAGTATCGCCCCGAGCGCGGCGCCGCCGACCAAGCCAGACGCTGAGCCGCATTATAGCGGGCATCATCTATGGCAGTAACGGCACTGTGGTACAGATTGGCTATCTGCTCCCCCAAGTGCCTGTGACGAGAATGAGAGTAAACCTCTACCCGCAACATGAGAATTGGTACCAACACAGTTGAATTGCAGGCATTCTGCCCGACATTTGTGCTCAGGCAAAGCCCTTAAGCACAAATAAAAAAAGCCGCGAACAGAGTCGCGACTTTAACAGAGAGTGGATGAAATCACTTCTTATCGATTTCACCAACAAACATCAGCTTGTCAAAAGTACGGTTGAGGGTCTTGCTGGTGAAGTTGTTCATCCACATCTGCTCGGTCACCTGCACCTTATCACCCTTGGCCACAGCTACCTGAGGACCAGCCGCCCAAAAGGTTTTATCGGCTTCTTTAATCTGCACATAGGTATAACCGCCACTATTCATGGTGTCGACCACTGTGCCTTCATGTACCGCACCTTGTGCCCAGGCTGAAGATATACCCAGAGCCAAAGCCGCGGTCGCCAAGATCTTTGCCAATTTTGCCATTGTCTGTTGCTTCCTGTTGTCGTTGGAAATACTGCGCCATTAAAACATGTGTTATTTCATAAATCGCTAATAGGGTTCACACTTTTGACAGCTTCACGTACGTAGCAATGGCCGCAGCATAGACTCAAGACCATTGAGCTTCACCTCATAGATAAGCGCCAATTGCTGCCCAAGCTTGCCCTCGGGGAACCCCTTGGAGTGAAACCACACCAGATAAGGCTCGGGAAGCTCCAATAACTTGCGTCCGGCGTACTTGCCAAAGGGCATGGTCTGATTGATCGCTTCCAACAACTGCTGTTCCGGCTGCATCTTCTCTCCGTTTCAGGCTAAAGTTGCCAGTATACTCCGGAAAAGTAAACTTGAGTGGAAAGCCTGCCAAGCCGCGCGGCTCAGCGCCAAATTTTGTCTGAGGTCAATTCAGCGACGTATAAGTGACCCACGACATGAATAACTGTCGAATTGATAACTCAACTAGCCTACCTGGGTAAACCGCAGCGTTAGCCTGGCCTTCAACAAAGAAAGGCAAGCTTTCAATTCAACCTACGCTTTTCAGCCAAAGATTTCCCGGCACACTATGGCCGCCAGGCTTGAACCCCAGGCGCTGTGCCAAGACTTCATCTCCCGGAAGCACCTCCAGCATCAGTTGCCATTTAGGCGAGCCCAGAAGCGATAATCGCTCAATGACAGTCTCCAACAAAAAGCTGCCGAGTCCAAGATGGCGAAATTCGGGCAACACCAGAAAATCCTGTAGCAGATAGTGTCCAGGCTCCCGACAAGATCCAGCTGCAGAGCCGCTTCGCACCAAAGCCAGCGCCACCAGTTGCCCACCTTGCTGATTTTCCCTGATACATAAGGACAACAATGGTTTGGCAGGCAAATAACTGTCATCCAGTCCATGCACGGGCAGTCCAGCCCTGTCTCTAAGCAACAAGAGTTCATGGATTGCCAGACAACACTCCTCAACTTCAAAGCGACTGGTCTGGTTAAGTACGTGGCCCATAAATGCCTCCTTGCATAAATGCAGATGGTCGGAACGTCCAGAGAAAAGTCTGGCTAGCATCCCAACATGGCAGAGTTCTGTGGCAAGGAAATGACAGTTGCTAAGCTCACCAAGCGGCATAGAGTAATAAAAGACCACTCCCTTCTCGGCCCATAGACACCCAAGCGTTTGATTAACAGCCCAATCGACAAAGATCACATTTATTTATATTTTTTAAATCTAAAAAAAATACTTTTAATTCCTATATACAGTATTGGCGGTGTCATAAAAGAGACTCTGGCGGTTCGGATCCGGGCACAGTTCAGTTTTAACAAATAAATGACGCGGCAACATTTTTTTAACGACATAATTTTATTGATAATTTCTCCGGCCACCTTACTCATGGATAACACCGCCATTATTACGACAACCCAAGAGGGTAACGCCAAAAACATGACGCCACAAAAACAATAAAAACCAATAAAAATCATCAAGTTGACCAATAACAATTTAACTTTTACATTTGTTTTACCGTTCACTGTTCACCTCCGTCAGCGAAAGCTTTTGGGAGCGCAAACAAGCAACGACACGGTAAACATTAAGTAGGGAACATTTCCGAACCAAGGAAAGTTGTAAGCCATCAGGGAAAGAACAAATAACTTAAGAACAAGCTTTCAGAGGGCAAGACAATGATCATACTCGTTGGCGGTGAAAAGGGGGGCAGCGGCAAAAGCTGCCTGGCACAAAACATTGCCGTTTTTCTCACGGTAGAGTGTGGCGCATCGGTGATCATGGTGGATTGCGACCCTCAGCGAACCACCTCTGATTGGATCCAGGCCCGCAACAACGACAGCAAACTCGCCGGGATTAACTGTGTGCAACTCTATGGCAAAATCCGCAACGATCTACTGAGCCTGGAGCAACACTACGACTACGTGATAGTCGATTGCGGCGGCCAGGACAACTTGGCGCTACGTGCCACCATGTCAGTAGCCTCCCATGTACTTATGCCCCTTAGACCCAAGCGCCGCGATCTTAAAACCGTCAGCCATATGGATGATATCGTCGCCACCTGCATGATGATAAACCCCAAGATGCGCGCCTCTTTTGTTATCACCCAGTGCCCTAACCTGCCCAACCAGGCCAGCCGTATTCTCGAGGCCAAGGAAGTCTGTAAAACCTACGATATCAATGTGCTGGACGCCATTACCTACAGCCGCAACATCTATGATGACAGCGAAGAGTCCGGCCGCTCGGTAATTGAATTCGAGCCCAAGGGCAAGGCCGCCACCGAGATCCGTGCCATCGCCTGCGAAATGCTGCAGGCACAGAATGCCACTGAGATCCGCAGCCGCCTGATGACCAACCAACTCAACAGCATGAGGACTCAGTATGGGACTGGCCGATCTGAAGAAAAACGTTACGCCATCTGAGGTTGATGCCCGCAGACATATGATGGCCATGCAATCCCTGGATGAGTTTATCGACGGCGCCATCTATTACGCCATGGGACAAACACAACAAGCGGCGGTAACTATGCCGGTTGAGCAACTGTGTTCCAATACAGCTTCCACCAATCAGGAAGCCACCCAGCAAAAGCTGATACCCAAACGTCGCCACGAACCTTTTCGCAAGGCGACTTTTACCCTGAGTGAAGCGGCCATCAGCCACCTGGCCGAAATGGCCAGCGACTGTGATATTGCCAAGTCACGCCTGATACGTTTGCTTATCAAGCATCATCACAGCCTGGCGCCACAAGAGCGCCGCGAGCTGGAACAGAAGTTTATGCCGGACTAACTCTTTCCCTTGAACTGCGTGGACTGTTTGACACTCCCACCCTTTGCTGACAGCCGATAACAGGTTTCAACCTCTTTGCTGTCAGCTTTTTTTTGCTTATTTTTCATGCGCCGAGCTTGAGTTATTCCCACTGAGCCCCCACAGATCTGATTAGACGCTTTAGCCATGGAGCCGGATCATGCTGGCCATTCTGATAACCCTCGCCGCCGGCGCCAGCGCCATAGGTTGGATCCTCAGCCAATCCTGGCGGGATCGCAGACGCAGAGACAAGATACGCGCCAAGCCTTTCCCCAAGGAATGGCGCACTATCCTGAAAAAACGTATGCCCTATTTCCGTTCCCTGCCCAGTGACCTGCAACTGCAGCTCAAGAAACACATTCAGGTATTTCTGGCGGAAAAGCAGTTTGTCGGTTGCGACGGGTTGGAGATAGATGATGAAATCCGCGTAACCATAGCCGCGCAGGCCTGTCTCTTGTTACTCAATCGTCAAACCGACTATTACCCTAACCTGAGACAAATTCTGGTGTACCCATCAGCCTTTATTGTTCACCAGCAGCAGCGGGATGCCAATGGCCTGGAATGGCACAGCCAAAGGTTATTGGCGGGAGAATCCTGGGGGCAGGGGAAAGTCGTCCTTTCCTGGCAAAATACCCTGGATGACGCCGCCGATCCGGCAGACGGCAGGAATGTCGTGATCCATGAGTTTGCCCATCAACTGGATCAGGAAGCAGGCGATGCCAATGGCGCTCCCAGACTCGGTGAGTTCAACGCCTATCCTGTGTGGTCGCAGGTTTTGGGGCAGGAGTTTGCCAAACTGCAGGCTCAGGCCGCCCGTGGTGAGCCGAGCCTATTCAGTTACTACGGCGCCACCAATCCGGCCGAGTTCTTTGCTGTCATAAGCGAGGTATTCTTCGAGCAACCGCAGCAGATGAAAGCCGATTATCCGCAACTCTACCAGGAACTGAGCCGCTTCTATCGTCTCGATCCCTTGAATTGGCACTAGGCCATCCTTGCAACAGTACAATTGCACACTTCCCCCCTCCTTTGGCTCACATCTTGTGCCCAATTGGGTTAAGCTGGGTTCGATAATAAAAAATTATAATAGGGAACATTATGTTGCACCTTAAACCTCTGTTGCTGACCACAGCGCTGCTAGCGATCTACGGCCATTCAGCCTTGGCAAATAACCCGCAAGCCGGCAATCAAAACGGCCAAGAGCAAAGCGGCCAGCTCGATGACAGCCAAACTCAGGCCGCTTTGGTATTGGATAAACTGCACCAAAGTGCTGCCAATGCCGACTGGGACTGCTACTTTAGCCTTTTCAGCCCTGATGCGGGATTTATCGGCACAGATGCCAGTGAATACTGGAATATGGTTGAATTTGAGCAGTATGCCCGTGCCACCCAGGGCTGGACTTACCAAAGCTCCTCACGCCACCTGGTGCAGCACGGCGATGTGATAGTGTTCGATGAACTGCTGGACAGCCAGTCCTATGGACTTGGAAGGGGCACAGGCACGCTTGTTAAAACCGAACAAGGCTGGCAAATACTGCAATACAGCCTGAGTTTTCCCATTCCCAACGCCCTGGCGCCCAGAATTACCGATCAGATAAAGCTGTATCGAAAAAAGCAGAAATCAGTGCCTGAAGGCAACTGAAAAACAGATATTGGCCAGCTGCACGAAGTGACTAAAGCTGTCAAAATCTTCAGGATGAATATCCCGGCCTGAACTGGCTCTGTCAGCGTAATAGACGCCTATCACCTTATTATCCACCTGTAATGGTGCCAGCAAAAAACCACTGGCGGGGACTTTTCTCGCCAGCTGTTCACCCAGTACAGCTTTATCGGCTCCCTCGCCCTGCCAGATCAGACGCTGATTTTCGATGCAATCCTTCAGCAAGGTGCCGCGGCCTTCCAGCTCGAGAATAAAGTCGTTTTTCATCTCCTCGGCGCCGTCCCCAAGCGCGATTCTCGGTTGCAACATGCGCCTGCTCGGTGACAGCAAGAGCACGGCGCAGCGGTCGAGACCAATGCCCTCGAGTATTCCCTCCAATGCCGTGGTCACTACCTTATTGAAATCAGTCTTCTCAACAGCAAAGCCGGTCAGCTCTCTAAGTTTTTTCAGCTGAAACGCAAGATTTTCCTCGCGCACCACAACCTCAGCCAACCTCTCCGGAGGCAGCAGCAGATCTGTGTCCGGCAGATACTCGATAAGTACTTTGGCACCATAGGCTTCGGCCAACTTGGCGGTAGCGTTGGAACAGCGAAGGACCCGACCCCGAAACTCATCTGTATCCAGCTTTAGCATATCGGCGGCTTGTTTAAGGCGCCGCTCCAGCTCCTCGGGTTTGAGTGAGGCGCCGGCCAGCGCTTCGCTGAGTTTATTGGCCAGAAAAATACTGCGAATTTCCGGCGTGCGTTCATCGGGATTACTGAGCGACTTGCACAAGAGTTCACCCAGGCCCCAACTGCGGGCCAACCCCTGGCTGAGCTGATTGAATGAAGTCCCGAGCGCTTCGCGCACCAGATTGAGCCTACTTACGGCATCACTCTCGGCGCTGAGGGCTGAATCCAGTTCCTCGGCCAGTTCGGCTCCCGTGCTCCAAAAGGCACTCTCACCCAGGTGATAGAGCAGCGCGGCGATAAACACCTCTTCCTGCAACTCCTCATCGTAGCCGTCAAGCATCATCTTGGCCAACATGGCGGCCTGAAACGCCTGAGCCATCAACTTCAGCAACCTTTGGTAAACCGAGGGTGTCAGATTTTTGCTTTCCAGCAAACTGGAGAGGAGTTTGGCGGTAATGCAGATATTGCGGATGGTGTCGAACCCCAGCACCACAGCAGCGCGGCTGACCGTAGTAACAGGGCTTATCCCCTTGTTATAGATGGCGCTGTTGGCCACCCGCAAAATACGGGAAGTGAGCGCATTGTCGTGCATTATGCTGCGCCCCAGAATCGCCATGGAGGACACATCGTCCTTGGCGAGTTTTTCCAATGTCCTTATTGTTGAGCAAAGTGCGGGCATTTCCTGATCACTGATCCTGCGGGTCCAGTAATCCACCCCCTTGTTAGCTGATTTCAAATACGACTCAACTCTTTCCGATATTGGCCCAGTGGTGGGCTTGAGAATGGAACTCTTGTTATGAATAAAGCACAAACTTCAAAGAAATAACACAATTACAACAAAAAAAGGCGACTCAATGAGTCGCCAAAACACAAGCAACAAGGCTCAAATGACTGGGAAGTCACAAATTACCCCCGAAAATGGCGTAGGTTCATTTCCGGGGAAGTGGCGCCCGAGGACGCCAACACAGGGGATTAAAACTGCTCTTCTTCGGTCGAACCGCTCAGAGCCGTGACAGAGGACTGGCCGCCCTGGATAACATTGGTCACCTGATCAAAGTAACCTGTACCCACTTCCTGCTGGTGCGCCACAAAGGTGTATCCCTTCTGCGCGGCAGCGAATTCGGCTTCCTGAACCTTCTCAACATAGTGCTTCATGCCTTCGCCACGGGCATAGTCGTAGGCGAGATCGAACATGTTGTACCACATGTTGTGAATACCGGCCAAAGTGATGAACTGGTACTTGTAGCCCATGTTGGCAAGCTCCTGCTGGAACTTGGCAATGGTGGCGTCATCCAGGTTCTTCTTCCAGTTGAACGAAGGTGAACAGTTATAGGCCAACAGTTGATCCGGATACTGGGCATGAATGGCTTCGGCAAAGCGGCGCGCCTCTTCCAGATCCGGCTTGGCGGTTTCACACCAGATAAGGTCGGCATAAGGTGCGTAGGCAAGCCCGCGGGAAATGGCTTGATCCAAACCTGCCTTCACCCGGTAGAAACCTTCCTGGGTACGCTCTCCGGTGATGAAGTCGCGATCATAGGGGTCGCAATCTGAGGTCAGCAAATCAGCAGCGTTGGCATCGGTACGGGCAATCACCAGAGTATCCACTCCGGATACATCGGCTGCCAGACGGGCCGCCACCAGCTTCTGTACCGCTTCCTGAGTCGGCACCAAAACCTTGCCGCCCATGTGACCACACTTTTTCACCGAGGCCAGTTGATCTTCGAAGTGCACCCCGGCGGCGCCGGCGTCTATCATGGACTTCATCAACTCATAGGCGTTCAGCACGCCACCGAATCCGGCTTCAGCATCGGCCACAATCGGCAGGAAGTAATCGACATAACCCTCATCTTCCGGGTTTTTGCCTTGGCTCCACTGGATCTGATCGGCGCGGCGGAAGGAGTTATTTATTCGCCCCACTACGGCAGGCACTGAGTTGGCCGGATAGAGTGACTGATCCGGATACATGGTGCCCGCCAGGTTGGCATCGGCCGCCACCTGCCAGCCTGAAAGGTAGATGGCCTCGATACCGGCCTTGGCCTGCTGCACCGCCTGACCGCCGGTCAAAGCGCCGAGAGAGTTGACATAGCCCTTCTTGGCGCCACCGTTAACCAGCTCCCACAACTTGGCTGCGCCGCGCTTGGCGATGGTGTTTTCAGGAACCACTGAACCGCGCAATGCCACAACCTCTTCGGCGGTAAATGGACGGCGAACGCCCTGCCAACGTGGATTTTCAGCCCAATCCTTTTTCAAAGCTTCTATCTGCGCCTGACGTGAATTCTGTGTTGCCTTGGTCATTTTAACTCTCCTTCGTAGGGTAATTTGGCAGCCCCCAGCCCCCGCGGGCAACTGCCGTAAATGGTTATTGGGTTACTGGGTAAGCAGCTCGTAGCCCGGCAAGGTCAGGAAGGTCACCAGCTCATCGGCGGTGGTGATCTCTTCCAATAAACTTGCCGCCCGCTTGAATTGACCGTTATCAAAACGCTCGCTGCCGAGCTCTTCACGCACATTGGCCAACTCTTCTTTCAACATGGCGCTGAACAGTGCCTTGGTCACCGGCTTGCCGTTGGAAAGCTTTTGTCCGTGCTGGATCCATTGCCAGATAGAGGCGCGGCTGATTTCTGCTGTGGCTGCATCTTCCATCAAGCCATAGATGGGCACACAACCATTACCGCCAATCCAGGCTTCTATGTACTGCAATGCAATACGGATATTGAGTCGCATCCCCTCTTCGGTGCGCTCACCATCACAGGGTTTGAGCAGCTCGGCCGCCAGGATGGGTGCATCCACGTCGCGGGTGATATGCAGCTGGTTGGCGTGCTCTTCACCTATATATTCGTTGAAAATTCCCATGGCCGTATCAGCCAGGCCAGGGTGCGCCACCCAGGTGCCGTCATGGCCGTTTCGGGCCTCAAGCTCTTTGTCCTTGCGAACCCGCTCCAGTACCTGGGCATTGGTTTGCGGATCCTTGGCGGGAATAAAGGCCGCCATGCCGCCCATCGCCAGCGCGCCACGCTTGTGACAGGTCTTGATCAGCAGACGTGAATAAGCGCTGAGGAACGGTTTATCCATGGTCACTTGCTGGCGGTCCGGCAAAATACGATCCGGATGCTTCTTCAAGGTTTTGATATAGCTGAAAATGTAATCCCACCGGCCACAGTTGAGCGCCACTATGTTGGAGCGCAGTTCATAGAGGATCTCCTCCATCTCGAACACGGCCGGCAGGGTTTCAATCAGGCAGGTGCACTTGATGGTGCCACTCTGCAGGCAGAAGCGCTCTTCGGCGAAGGCAAACACTTTGGCCCACCAGCGTGCCTCAAGATGGCTTTCCAGCTTGGGAATATAGAAGTAAGGTCCACTGCCCTTGGCTAGCAGTTGGCGATAGTTATGGTAGAAGTACAAAGCAAAATCGAATAAGCAGCCGGGAATGGACTTACCGTTGAATTCGACATGCGCTTCCGGCAGGTGCAGCCCCCGCACCCGGGCAATCAATACCGCAGGGTTGGCCTGCAATTGATAATGTTTGCCGGTTTCCGGCGCGGTAAAATCAATTTCACCGCGGACGGCGTCACGCAGGTTGATTTGGCCCTCGACCACTTTCTGCCAGCTGGGTGCCAGCGAATCTTCGAAGTCGGCCATAAAGACTTTTACATTGGCGTTGAGCGCATTGATGATCATCTTGCGATCCACAGGCCCGGTGATCTCGACCCGTCTATCTTTAAGATCCGCCGGTATACCGCGAATTTGCCAATCACCATCTCGAATGGCTCGGGTTTGCGGTAAAAAGTCCGGTAACTCACCACCGTCTATCCGCAGCTGACGTTGCTCACGCTTTTCCAGCAAACTGGTCACTTCCGGAGCAAACTCCCGACACAGAGCCTCGAGGAAGTTGAGCGCACCTTCAGTAAAAAGGCTTTGCTGTTGTGGTATTTCGGCCCCCTTTATACTGAGCCCTTGCTGTGCGACTGTCTCTGCTATCATCTTGCTGTCTCCCTGGGAGGCAGAATAAAGCCTGCCAAACCCTGCAAATGTTCGTTTCGTACTAAAACCTATCGATAAACATTTGTGTTTGCAACAGTCAAAACGTCGAAAAAACCGGCAAAACCTAGGCTTCAACTTGACTTAAAATTGGTATGACCAAGTAAAAAATGGAACATCAAGATATTGTTTTACAAGCAAAAATCAAAACAACAAAAAGACTTAACCTGCAGATTACAGAAAAATGTCAGACAACTTTACCACATTGGCAACAAAGTAATTTGTTACGTAATTAAATAACCAAATGAAATTTATAGTTTCCACAAAATATCATTAAAACTTAGGTCTAATCCGTTAATATCCGTTTCGAACTCTCGTCAGGGTCAACTTTAAATAACCAACAAAAACAAATAGCTAACAAAAACGCAACCACAACCAAAATCAAACGATCGTTTTAATATTACCTTTACGTAAAGGTTAAAATTAAATGTGATCAAGATCCGTTTTTCACGACTTGCGTATAGTGATCAACACAGGCAGGTACTTTGGTCAGTCTCAATAAAAAAACGATTTTTTTTAAATTTTTTTCAAAAACTTGCCTCTTTAGGCTCTCGAAAGCGGATCCATGTGGCCTAGTCAAAAAATACCCAGTCAACCGATACAGTTTGAAACTTTTGTTGCAACACAAATAAAAACCATTATCATTCGCACCCTACTTTCGAGGGGATGATCTCAAATGCAGCAATCCGCAATATCTCTGGCGGTGACGGCTTGTCTGTCACTGACCATGGCACAGGCCACACAGGCAAACGAAACAACTCAACCACCACAGGTTTCACAGGATGTAGAACGTATTACCGTTTATGGTAAACAGAACAAAGTGGTAATGAATTCTGGACTGGCGACCAAATCAGACATGTCGCTGATGGAAACCCCGGCTGCCTTGGTGGTGATAGATAAAGAGCTGTTTGCCGCCCAGGGAGCCGACTCGCTGCAGGATCTGGTGCGTAACATCAGTGGTGTTACCCAAGCCGGCAACAACTACGGCATAGGTGATAACCTGGTGATCCGTGGCCTGGACGCCAACTACACTTATGACGGTATGTACGGCGGCGCGGGACTCGGCAACAGTTTTAATCCCACCCGCTCCATGACCAATGTGGAAGCGGTTGAGGTGCTCAAAGGCCCGGCGACCGGGCTTTATGGTATGGGCAGCGCCGGCGGGATCATCAACCTTATTGAAAAGAAACCTCAATTTCAGGACAGCACAGAAGTCAGCGCCGAACTGGGCTCATGGAACAGTTACAGCCTGGGGCTCGACTCTACCGGAGGCTTGAGCGACACCCTGGCCTATCGTCTGGTGGCCAAACATGCCCGTAGCGATGGCTATCGTGATATCGGCAGCGACAGAGATGAAGTCTATGCCTCGTTGAAAATTCTGCCTTCAAACGCTCAAGATCTGGTGCTGTCGGCCGCCTGGATTAAAGACTCTGTGCAGGTAGACTCTGTAGGCCACCCGATACGTATCTACAACGCCGCCTCTACCGGTGGCCTGAGCGGCGCACAAGTCAGCTGGCAAGATTTGATTAACGACCCTAATGGTGCCGGCATTCAACTGACCCAGGCGCAGCGGCAACAACTGGCTGATTCCCTGGTGGCGAGCGACGGTCTCGAACCCTTGGATATAGGCGATACCAGCCTGGCCTCTCCCATCAGCAGGCCCAATGAAGGCGAAGAGTGGCGCTTCAAGTTAAACCACAACATCACCCTCAGTGACAATCTGCAACTTAATCAGCAGTTACAGTATCGAGACTATCAGTCCGGGTTCATTCGCCAGACTGGCGCCTATAACTATGTGTACTGGAAACGTAAGGTCAAATCCGTGGACGTGATCAACGCCGATCCCCGTGCTCCATTGGTAATTGATGATGTCTTATACCCTTATGCCGCCAGAAGACAGGAATACCGCAAGGTAGATGCCCACGAGAAATCCTGGCAATACTTTGCCGATATGCGCTACAACTTCAGCCTGGCAGGCATAGACAGTGAGCTGTTGCTGAATGCCAACCTGGAAGACAGAGATATCGCTTATAAGAGCTGGGCACTGTACGACAAAGATGGCGGCGGTGAACTGCCTTATATTCTGGATATCCGTAATCCCAACTGGAGCGACAAGGCCTTTGAGGACTACAACCCTGATCTCAAGGACAACTACAACAAACAAGTCCGCGCCTGGGGCCTGGGCATGCAGTATGTGGGTTACCTGAGTGAAACCTTTACAGCCAGAGTGGGTGTGGCGTTCAATGAGATTGAACAGAAGTACAGTCATCTGGGCACGCCAAAGAAAGACCCGACTCCGGAGCAGGACAGCAAAGATCACGGCATGACCTACAACCTGGGTCTGACCTATATGCCGACCGATAACCTGTCATTTTTCATCAACCATGCCAAGGGACGCACGGCTTACAGCGTGCTGGGTGCCGTAACGGGCGCACAGAGTGGCCGCGCAGCAGATAGAAAGGATTCAGAGTCCCTGAGCTATGATCTCGGTATGCGCTTCAAGGGCTTTGATGATCAGCTGCTCGGCTCCTTGGTTCTATTCCAGAGTGAACGTACCAATTTGCGTTACAGCAACCCGGAATACAATGACAAACAAGGCGCGCCTGACTACAACATCTCAGTACCCGAGTTCTTCTACGACGGCATGGATAAGACCACAGGTGCCGAGCTGGATCTCAACGCCCACCTCAACGAAGAATGGCTGATAAACCTCAACGGTCTGTACCAGGATGCACGCAACAAAAATGACCCTAACTCCAGCAGTTACAACAGTCGCCAGAAAGGGGTTCCCCAGGTCAGTGCCAGTGCCTGGGTTACATACAGTCATCAGTGGCAGGCGCTGCCAAATCCCTTGTCTGTCAGCTTTGGGGTTCGTTATGTCGACGAGCGCAGCACCAACTCGGCTTCCTTCGGGATCCCGGATGGCAAAGTGCCCGCCTATACAGTTTGGGACTCTGCCATTGCCTACAAGGCTGATGACTGGAGTGTGCAGCTGAACCTCAATAACCTGTTCAACACCCGCTACTATGACAAGGCGATGTTCCTTGGCGGTATGCCTGGGGCCGAGCGCAACGCCAAGTTGAGCGTCAGCTACCGCTTCTAAACTGCATTGGGCCAACCCAATGGTCAATGCCATACAATCAATGTCATACGATCAATGCCATACGATCAATGTCATATAGTTTTTTGGCAAAATCGTTCGACGCCTGCAGAAAAAACCCCAATCCGATGGCCTTTGAGTCATCGGATTTTCTCATGCTTCCAGCAATTCCCTATCCAGCTGTGCCTTGCATCTGAGTGACGGCCTTTTACCGGCTTGAATCTTAATCCATCGCCTTTCTTAACTTGTCCAAGCCACATAATGAGCCTGTATGAAGGCTTCAGTCTGACCCATCTTCACTCCTTGGCCATAAAGCCAAACGCTATAATGAACACCACTGGCAAAAAACATCACAAAATAAACTTTTTCGCTACATTGGCATCAAACACCTCAATGCAGCAGACACTGAAACATCATTAACCTTTGTTTTAAAATGAAATTAAAAATTGGCACCGGTTTTGCTTTATCGCAACAAAGATCAAGATAAGGACTTTCACATGAAGCGTAACCTCACCTACACCCTGAGCACTGTTTTACTGCTTGGGTCTCTGGCCAGCGGCTGCAGCGAACAACAGCAGGAAGAACAACAACAAGCCTTTGCCATTCCGGTCGAGACCAGCATAGTCACTCAAGGCCAGGTTTCCTCCTTCTACGCCACCACAGCCACACTGGAAGCGCCACAAGAAGCCCATGTGGTCAGCCGGATTGCCGGGCTGATAGAAACTCTGCAAGTCGAGGAAGGTGACAGAGTCAACAAGGGGCAGTTGCTGGCGGTGATAGACTCCCGTCGTCAACGCTATGAGCTGGATAAGGCCGAAGCCGAGGTGCAAATCATCGAGCAGGAGCTCAACCGGCTGAAGAAAATGAATAACCGAGAGTTTGTCAGTGCCGATGCCATGGCCAAACTGGAATTCAACCTGCAAGCGGCCAAGGCGCGTCGGGACTTGGCCAAACTGCAGGTGGAAGAAAGCCAAATCCGCTCTCCCATAGATGGCGTGGTCGCCAAACGTTTTGTCAAACAGGGCAATATGGCCAAAGAGTTTGAAGAGCTGTTCTATCTGGTCAATCAGGATGAGCTCTACGGCATAGTCAATCTGCCGGAGCAGCAACTGAGCAGTTTGCGCATAGGTCAGGAAGCCGAAGTTATCAGTTCCCGCCAGCAGCAAGTGGCGGCCAAGGTACTCAGAATAAGCCCTGTGGTGGAAGCCACCAGCGGCACTTTCAAGGTAACCCTTTCGATCCCCAATCAGGATGCCAGTCTCAAGGCCGGGATGTTTACCCGGGTCGAACTCAGATACGACACCCACGATAATGTGATAGTGGTGCCCTATAACGCCGTCATCAATCAGGATGATCGCAAGGCGCTCTATGTTATCGAAGAGGGCAAGGCGCAGCGCCGCGAGGTCAAACTGGGTTACCGCCAGGATGATAAAGTGGAAATCATTGAGGGCATAAGTCCGGGTGAGCAGGTGGTGGTTCGCGGTCAACACAATCTCAAGGATCAATCATTGGTGGAAGTGATAGCTCCGCTGGATCTGGCCAAGGCCAACTAACTGTCACAAGGACCACCTCTTATGTCTATTATTACCACTTCGGTCAAGCGTCCGGTGACCGTCTGGATGTTTATGCTGGCCGTTATCCTGTTCGGCATGGTGGGTTTCTCCCGTCTGGCGGTAAAGCTGTTGCCCGACTTGAGCTACCCCACACTCACCATACGCACCCTCTACGAGGGCGCGGCACCCGTGGAGGTGGAGCAGCTTATCTCCAAACCTATCGAGGAAGCGGTCGGCATTGTTAAAGGCTTGAGACAGATAAGTTCGATTTCCCGTTCAGGTATGTCCGATGTGGTGCTCGAATTTGAATGGGGCACAGAGATGGATATGGCCAGTCTCGATGTGCGGGAAAAACTCGATACCATAGAATTGCCGCTGGATGTGAAAAAGCCTTTGTTGCTGCGCTTTAATCCCAATCTCGATCCCATCATGCGCCTGGCACTGCCGGCCCCCAAGGCCACAGAAGCCGAGCTCAAGCGCCTGCGGACTTATGCCGAAGAGGAGCTTAAGCGGGATCTCGAGTCACTTTCCGGAGTCGCTGCCGTGCGCCTTTCCGGCGGGCTGGAGCAGGAAGTGCATATTCTGCTCAATCAACAGAAACTGGCGCAGCTGGATCTCAGCAGTGAAGCCATTCGCAATCGCATCAGCGAAGAAAACGTCAACCTTTCTGCCGGTAAGGTGATCCAGGGCGACCGCGAATACCTGGTGCGCACCGTTAACCAGTTCCACTCCCTCGATGAGCTGGCCAATGTGATTGTCTATCAAAAGGGCAATACCCTGGTACGTCTTGGCGAAATAGCCGAAGTGAAGGATGCCTTTAAAGAGCGCAGCGATATCACCCGCATCGGCGGCAAGGAGTCCATTGAGCTCGCCATCTATAAGGAGGGCGATGCCAACACGGTAGCCGTAGCCAATAAGCTTAAGAGCCAGTTACAACAGATGCGCTCCGAGGCCAAAGACAGCGCCACGCCAGTGCCTGAAATAATTTACGATCAGTCGGAGTTTATCGAAAGCGCCGTCAGCGAAGTGACCTCATCAGCCCTTATCGGCAGTCTGCTGGCAATGCTGGTGATCTACCTGTTCCTTCGAGACATCATCCCGACCCTGATCATCTCCATCTCTATCCCCTTCTCTGTGATAGCCACCTTTAACATGATGTATTTTGCCGATATCAGTCTTAACATCATGTCGCTCGGCGGTATCGCGCTGGCGGTGGGGCTGTTGGTGGATAACGCCATCGTGGTGCTGGAAAACATCGACAGGTGCAAGGCTCAGGGGATGGATCGCCGTCAGGCCGCCATCACAGGAACCAAAGAGGTGGCCGGAGCGATTTTTGCCTCTACCCTAACCACGCTGGCGGTATTTGTGCCCTTGGTATTTGTCGACGGCATTGCCGGGGCCCTGTTTGCCGATCAGGCCCTGACCGTTACTTTCGCCCTGCTGGCCTCTTTGCTGGTTGCCCTCACCTCGATTCCTATGCTGGCTTCCCGCGAAGGCTTCACTATGTTGCCGGAACTGGTCAAGCGTGACAAACCGCAGCCTCCGGCGGGTAAGCTTGGCAAACTCAAGCATTACAGCGCCACTGTGTTTACCTTCCCTTTCCTGTTGCTGCTCAGCTATCTGCCAAGATTGCTGCTGACGCTGGTGTTAATCGTCACCCGGCTGCTGGTGTGGCTGGTATCCCTGGTGATGAAGCCGCTGTCCAGACTGTTTAACCTTTGCTACGGCTGGCTGGCCGATGGCTATCGGCCGCTGCTGAACCTGGCACTCAAGTTCCGTGGCATCACTCTGGCGCTGGCCATTGCGGTCACCGCCATCTCTGGCGTCTTGATGAGCCGCCTGGGAATGGAGCTGATCCCACCGATGAATCAAGGCGAATTCTATGTGGAAATCCTGCTGCCTCCCGGCAGTGAGGTGAGCCAAACCGATGCCGTATTGCAGCGTCTGGCACTGGCTATCAAGGACAGAGAGGACGTGAAACACGCCTACAGCCAGGCCGGCAGCGGTGGTCTCATGACTTCAGATACCCGGCGTGGCGGCGAAAACTGGGGGCGGCTGCAGGTGGTGCTGGCCGATCACCGCGCGTTTGACCAAGTTGCCGCCAAGCTGCGCAGCACGTTGCGCACTATTCCCGAGCTGGAAGCGCAGATCCAATATCCCGAGCTGTTCAGCTTCAAGACTCCGCTGGAGATAGAGTTGTCCGGCTATGAACTGGAACAGTTGAAAACCTCGGCTGCTTCATTGGTTAAGGCGCTGGAGGGCGATCCCCGCTTTGTCGATGTCAGCAGCAGCCTGCGTGACGGTCAGCCGGAGCTGAGTATCCGTTTTGATCACGCCAGAATGGCCGCCCTTGGCCTGGATGCACCAACCGTGGCCACCAGCATAGCCCAGCGGGTTGGCGGTACCGTAGCCAGCAAATACACTCTGAGGGAGCGCAAGATAGATATTCTGGTGCGCAGCGAGTTGGATGAACGCAATCAGATAAGCGATATCGATGCCATGCTGATCAACCCATCCAGCCCGCAGCCCATCCCCTTGAGCGCCGTGGCCGATGTCTCGCTGACTCTGGGACCTTCGGCAATCAATCGCATCAGCCAGCAGCGGGTAGCCATAGTGTCGGCCAATCTGGCCTATGGCGATCTCAATCAGGCTGTGGCCAGTGCCAAGCACATTCTCAGCCAACTGACACTACCCGCCTCGGTGCAGAGCCGATTCGGCGGTCAGAATGAAGAGATGGAGCATTCTTTCCAATCGCTGAAGATAGCGCTGATCTTGGCGGTATTCCTGGTTTATCTGGTGATGGCCAGTCAGTTTGAGTCATTGCTGCACCCCTTGCTTATCCTGATGGCTGTACCTATGGCACTGAGCGGCAGTATCTACGGCCTGGCGATAACCGGCACCCAGCTGTCTGTCATCGTCTTTATCGGCCTTATCATGCTGGCCGGGATAGTAGTCAATAACGCCATAGTACTGGTAGACAGGATCAATCAGCTCAGGCAAAGCGGCAAACAACGTCTCGACGCCATCAAGCAAGCGGCAGCATCGCGTTTAAGACCCATACTGATGACCACACTGACCACCAATCTGGGGCTGCTGCCCATGGCAATAGGCTTAGGGGACGGCAGTGAAGTACGCGCGCCGATGGCGATCACTGTCATTTTCGGCCTCAGCCTGTCGACTCTGCTGACTCTGGTGGTTATTCCTGTGCTTTATGCCCTGTTCGACCGCAAACAGTACGCCGAGCCGACCACCATGGGAGAAGGCGCATGAATCTGACCAAACTGGCGCTCAAGCGCCCGGTGACCACCAGCATGTTCTTTGTGGCCATTCTGCTCTTTGGTCTGGCCGCCAGCCGCTTGCTGCCGCTGGAGATGTTCCCCGGGATAGAGATACCGCGGATCTTTATCCAGGTGCCTTACAAAGGCTCCTCTCCGGCGGAAGTGGAACGCGACATCACCAATGTCCTGGAAGAGTCGCTCGCCACCATGGGTGGACTCGATGAGCTGCGCTCACGTTCCAGCCAGGATGGCAGCGAGATAGAAGTGAGAATGAAGTGGGGTGAAAACGTCGCCGCCCGCAGCCTGGAAGCGCGGGAAAAGGTGGATGCGGTGCGCCATCTGCTGCCAACCGATGTGGATCGGGTGTTTATCATGCAGTTCTCAACTGCCGACATGCCTATGCTGAATATCAGGATCTCCAGTGAGCGGGAACTCTCCGGCGCCTTCGATCTGCTGGAGAAACAGCTCAAACGGCCACTGGAGCGGGTGGAAGGCGTTTCCAAGGTCACCCTCTATGGCGTGGAGCAAAAACAGATAGAGATACGTCTCGATGCCCAGCGCCTGGCCGCCAGTGGCATGAGTGTTCCCGCCATTCACAAGCGTCTGGCGGCAGAAAACTTTGTGATAAGCGGCGGCAACCTGAGGGACAACGGCCGGGTCTATCAGGTGTCTCCCAAGGGCGAGTTCCGTAATCTCGAAGAGATCAAGGCGCTGGTATTGCTGCCGGGTTTGACCCTGGGCGATATCAGCGAAGTCAATTTCGCCCTGCCTGAAGCCACCGAGGGCCGCCATCTGGATAAGAAATATGCCGTCGGCCTGGATGTGTTCAAGGAATCCGGCGCCAATCTGGTGGAGGTTTCGACCAGGGTGCTTAAAGTGATTGAGGCCGCCAGAGAGGACAAGCAATTTCAGGGGATCAAGCTGTTTATCATGGAAGATCAGGCCCACGGAGTGAAATCGTCGCTCAAGGACTTGTTGATGTCCGGTCTGCTGGGCGCCCTGCTCTCCTTTGCCGTGCTGTATCTGTTCCTGCGCAACCTGCGCATGACCCTGGTGGTGGTTTCCTCCGTGCCCATCTCCATCTGCATGACATTGGCCGGCATGTACTTTCTCGGCTACAGCCTCAATATTCTCTCTATGATGGGGCTGCTGCTGGCGATAGGTATGCTGATTGATAATGCCGTGGTGGTCACAGAGAGTGTGTTGCAGGAGCAGCAACATGGCGCTGTCGATAACAATACAGATGACAGCCCCAACAACACTGGCGATCGGGCAATCCTCAACGGGGTCGACAAGGTAGCACTGGCGGTGCTGGCCGGCACCCTGACCACGGCGATAGTGTTCCTGCCGAATATTTTCGGGGTCAAAGTGGAGCTGACCATCTTCCTCGAACACGTTGCCATCGCCATCTGCATTTCGCTGGCGGCCTCGCTGTTGGTGGCCAAGACGCTGATCCCCTTGATGCTGTCAAAACTGCAACTCAGGTTTGAGCGGGTCGAGAAAGAGTCGCGGCTGCAGAAGTCTTACCACACCAGTCTCAACTGGATACTGCGGCACCCGAAAACCGCTACTTGCCTGGCACTGCTGATGTTACTGTCAACCGCCCTGCCGCTGTCGTTGGTGAAACAGGACAGTCAGGACAGCCAAAGCAAGGAGCGCTTCTACATCAACTACCAGTTGCAAGGACGTCACAGCCTGGCGGTCACCGAGGCCATGGTCAGCCAGATGGAAGACTACCTCTATGCCCATAAGGAAGAGTTCCACATAGATGCCGTCTACAGCTATTACTCTCCCGAGGATGCCTCTTCCACCATACTGCTGAAGCCGGATCTGGAGGAAGATGTCGCCGAGCTGAAAAAGCGGATCCGCGCAGGATTTCCCAAGTTCTCCATTGCCAAGCCTCAGTTTGGCTGGGGCAGCGATGAGTCCGGCGTCAGAGTCACACTGACCGGGCGCTCCACCTCAGAGCTTGTTCGCCTCAGTGAACAGGTGATCCCTTTGCTCTCCAACATAGAGGGCCTGCATGATGTGCGCTCTGAGCTCAACGGCGCCCAGCAGGAGGTGATAGTACAGATAGACAGAGAGCTGGCCGCCCGCCTGGGGCTGAGCATCAAGGATATTGCCGGCAGTATCTCCCTGGCACTGCGGGGCGCAGCACTGCGTTCATTTCGCCACGATCCCAGCGGTGAGCTCAGAATCGAACTGGCCTTTGAACGCGACTGGCGTCAGTCGCTGGAGCGGCTAAAACAATTGCCCATAGTGCGGCAGGACAACAAGGTCTATTCGCTGGAGAGTCTGGCCAAGGTGGAAATTGTCCCCAGATTCGATGTCATTCGTCACTATGATCGCCAGACGGCACTTTCCATAGGCGCTAACCTTGAAGACCTCAGTATGGAAGAGGCGCAGAAACAGATCATGGCGGCGCTCAAGCATGTCAACTTCCCCCATGGTTATGACTACTCACTCAGAGGCGGCTTTCAACGTCAGGACGAGGAAGAGTCTGTCATGCTGATCAACATGGTGTTGGCGATTGCCATGATCTATATAGTGATGGCGGCTTTGTTTGAGTCGCTGCTGCTGCCGAGCGCCATCATTACCAGCATACTCTTCTCCATCACAGGGGTATTCTGGGCCCTGTGGCTGAGCGGCACGCCTATGTCTGTGATGGCCATGATAGGCATACTGATCCTGATGGGGATAGTGGTCAACAACGGCATAGTGCTGGTGGATCAAATCAATCAGATGACGCCGCCACTGGAGCAGTTGTCTGAAGTCATAGCCTCTGTCTGTGTCACCCGCTTGCGGCCGGTATTGATGACGGTTGGGACCACAGTTCTGGGCCTGCTTCCGCTGGCGCTGGGAGACACTCAGATAGGCGGTGGTGGCCCGCCATACTCACCTATGGCGATTGCCATCATAGGCGGCTTGAGTTTCTCCACCCTGACCAGTCTCTATTTGGTGCCCCTGTGTTACCAGGCCTTCTTCCGCCTGCGTCATAATGCGGCCATCAGGCTCGGGCAATCGCTCAAACTCAGTCAGCGCCTGCTGCCCTGGACCTGAGCCCAAAAGCGCCGCTGAACAGATAAAAAAGCTGCCATTGCAGCTTTTTTATTGCCCGGACATCAATAGCAAACTAGCTTTATCCCAACACTCAACTATTTGTTGGAGTTCCCATGCCAGGTTTGCTTAAAAGCTTTACATCACTCGTGCTGTTTACACTTGTCAGCTTGGCTGCCGCGGCGGAAAACAATTCCTATGCCCAGAATCCCTATGCAGAGGTCAAGATAACCACTCATGAATTGCTGCCGGGTCGCTATATGTTGACCGGCGCTGGCGGCAACATAGGTGTCAGCGCCGGGGAGGATGGACTGCTTATTATAGATGACCAGTTTGCGCCGCTGGCAGAGAAAATTTCTGCGGCATTACAGGGCCTCAAGCCGGACCATCCGGCTTTTGTCATCAATACCCATTTTCACGGCGATCATACCGGGGGCAATCTGTACTTTGGCCAAAACGCCAACATTCTTGCCCACGAGAATGTGCTCAAGCGCTTGAATGAGAAAGCAACCCAAAAGAAGGCGCTACCTGTTATCACCTATGACAAGGGACTGAAAATTCACCTCAACAACCAGGTGTTGGAACTTATTCACCTAGGCCCAGGGCATACGGATGGTGACACCCTGGTGCTATGGCAGGATCGCAAACTGGTGCATATGGGCGATCTCTTCTTTAAAGACAGGTTTCCTTTTATCGATCTCGACCACGGCGGCTCGGTCATCGGCTACAGAGACAATGTCGCGGCCGTGCTTGAACTCATAGATCAGGATACCCTGGTTATTCCAGGTCATGGGGAACTGGCTAATAAGGCCGATCTCCTGAGGTTCAAACATATGCTGGATGACTGCATCAATTGGATGAAAGCGGGCAAGCAGCGCGGCATGACTCTCGAGCAGATGCAGGCCAAGGAACTGCCCCAAGCATGGCGGGAATGGGGCTGGCAATTCATCCCCAAGGAGCGCTGGGTCAAGACCTTATATTTAGGGGTTTCAGACGACCAAAACCCTGCCCGGTAACTTGAGGCTCTTCCCTGAGCTGACTAAACTTAAAGTCTGATACGCCCAGGGATCTGAACGCTCATGAACCAAGATGTTCCAAGCGATTCTAAAGGGTCCAGAATCAGTCGGCGTAACATATTGGTCCTGGATCCTGTCGATGGCTTGCCTGATATTGCCGCCGAGTTGGCACCCTTTGGCTGGCATTGCTTCAAGGCACAGCGAGCCCATGATGCATTGACCCTACTGGGTCAATACGACATCAGGGTAATTGTTGCCGTCATTGAAACCAGTAGCCATAGGTGCCAGGCCAGAGAAATAGCCGAGATCCAAAGAAAACACCCCAAATTGCAATGGTTGGCGGTGACAGATGGCATATTGGACACAAGTTGTAGCTGGCTATTGTCGGCAAACTTTATCGATTACTACCACAAGCCTTTGAGCTGGTGCCGCTTCAATGACTCTCTGGGGCATGCCTGGGGTATGTCACAACTGGCGAGGAACAATCCCACCGTCGCCATTGATGGCGCCCCGCTGACCGCGATTGAAGGCAAGCACCCACTGATCCAAACCTTGCGGCGGGATCTGGAAAAACTGGGACAATCTGACGATACGGTACTTCTCAGCGGTGAAACCGGCTCAGGAAAAGGCCTTTGTGCCAAATGGTTGCATTTTCTGTCCCATCGCCGTCAAGGCCCTTTCGTTACCCTCAACTGCGGCGCCCTGCCCGCAAGTCTGATCCAATCAACGCTGTTTGGCCATGAAAAAGGCGCCTTTACCGGGGCAGACAAGCGCTATATAGGACATTTGGAACAAGCTGATGGTGGCACCCTGTTTCTGGATGAAATCGCCGATCTGCCGCTGGACCTCCAGGTGAATCTGTTGCACTTTCTCGATGACAAACAAATTATGCGGATAGGCGCCTGCCATCCACAGACAGTCAACTGCCGAATGATATTTGCCTCCCATCAGGACCTTGAAAACGCCGTCGATGAAGGTCGATTTCGGGAAGATCTCTATCATCGCCTCAATGTATTGCGGCTACATGTCCCCAGCCTGAGGGAGTACAAAATCGATATCATTCCCATGGCTGAACGTTTTTTGCAAAGCATCCCGGGCAATGCCAGTTCACTGGTATTCAGTAACGAAGCCCTCAATGCCATTCATAATTACAACTGGCCGGGTAATGTCAGGGAACTGCAAAACCGTATTCGCCGTGCAGCCGTCATGGCCGAAGGCACAGAGATCTCAGCCAAAGCCCTGGGGCTGGATAGAATAAAGGAGCATAACCCTGATATAGATCTGGCCAAACAGAGGGATAACCTGGATGCCGAAGTACTGCTCAAGGCCATTGCCGATAACCGCCACAATATCTCTGCTGCGGCCCGACAACTCAATATTTCCAGAACGACCTTCTATCGCTTGATAAAGAAGTGTCAAATTCAACTCTGATGCTGCCAGGGAGTCAGTGGCAGCCACTAAAGGAGCTCACTATGTTCAATCATCCGCTGATGTTTATCTGGCTTCCACTACTGTTGCTGTCTGGATGTCAGCCACAGCAGCCGTCCTCTTCAGAGCAGGAACTTAAACAATCTATGGCTGAGATCAAACTCCAACTGATCCAAATGGAAAAACAAATCAAGGAGATCCATGAAATAGCTACAGCATCAACAACCCCTAAAGCCAAAGAGTTGCCGCCCTTGGCAGACCTGGATAATCAAGGCAAGCTACCCTCCTTGGGTCAATCTGAAGCACCAATCGTCATAGTGGAGTTTTCAGACTTTCAATGTCCCTATTGCAAACGCTTTTTGGATCTCAGCTTTCCCAAACTCAAGCAGCAATATATAGATACAGGTAAGGTCAGATACCTGGTTCGCAACTTTCCGCTAAGCTTTCACGCCAATGCCGAAAGCGCTGCTATTGCAGCAGCCTGTGCCGGCAAACAAGATAGTTACTGGCCAATGCGAGAACAACTTTTTGCCAATATTACCCGGCTCAATCCTGAACTCTATTTAAGTAGTGCCAAGCAGCAAGATTTACAACTGCCGGACTTTGAAGCCTGCCTTGATGATCCTGCCATTAAGGCGAGTGTCATGGCAGATCTCCAGTACGGTCAGCAATATGGCGTCACCGGCACCCCAAGTTTTATCATAGGTCGAGTAAGTAATAACCAGATGCAGACACCCAAGTTATTGGTAGGAGCTCATCCCTACGAAGCCTTTAGTGCCATTTTGGATAAATTACAGCAGGATAATTAGTCTGACGCCTCATCCCACCGACTCACTTCCCCCCTCAGCTCCAAACAAACTGGCCTGCGCTACACGCAGGCCAGCTACTGAACAAGTGATACAAGCTGAAACATACTCAAGCATCTGATTCTAAAGCAAGCCATTCACAGTGTTCCAAAGACGAAACACCCAGACTGTTACACCTGGCAGACAAAAAATAGAAAACACATAAAAATCAAAATATTAACTATATGGAATGACGTTTGCTTATCAGGGAGGCGTTTGGATATTTGCTGTGCGAATCCGGCCATTCCTTTGGGAAGCCTTAACCGGTGATGTTACTCGATTGCAGCAAGCTCACTAAAATGTGCGGCCACTGTCAGTGGCCAAACAAACTTCGGAGGGATAGCAAGATGAAACTATTCCAGTGTAACTGGCTGATCAGGGCTCTGGGTGTCGTCCTGATTGGCGGCGCCTCGCTTTACGGTGCCTCGAGTTTGACGCCCGTCAACGCCTCCTTCTTCCCGCAACAGTTCGATCAAGCTTGTATGGCCGAACAAGCGGGATTTGCCCTCAATTGTACAGCCAATGATGTCAGGGTAAGTAAGGTGGATAATATCCGTAACCTGGATGGTACCACGCCGGTAGAGTGCGTACTGGGTGACGATGTAACTTTCCTGGCAGATGTGACCATTACCACTACGGCTAATCAAAGGTATGACTATTCCGTCTATCTGCCGGAAGGCAGTTGGAGCGCTCAGGACTCAGATCCCAATAATGAGTGTTCAATTCTGCTCGGGCGTACCAATGGTCCCGGCGTTGACCTGGAAGAAAACCTCGATGCCTGTGCCGATATCAGTAAAGCTGCAGGTTATGATGCCACTCATGTCTACGCCGGCGAGCAGATCACCCTGTTCTGTCGCGATGATGATAACTCAGGCAAGGCTGAGTTCAATTACTGTGCCGCCTGGCACAACAAAACCGGTGCCGATTGCAGTGAAAACAATCCCGCTGCCCCCGGCACACCATCCAAGTGTCGTTGCGATGCGTTTGATATCGACGTCTTTATCAAACCCAACCCACCTGTGATCAATAAAAAACTCATCACCAGCAATACCCAAAATGAACCCGGAGGCACTTACACTTTTGAGTTGAGTTTCAACAACCCCAATGCCCAAACTTCACTATTCATCACTTCGTTAAGCGATGAAGTGGATATTGGTGCCAATGGTACCTATGACACTTCACTGAACTTGTGGAGTGCAGGCGGACCTGTGGGAGCCAGTGATGGTGTATACCTAAAATCCTCCAACTGTACTCAACCGGCGAATGGTGGCGAAATTCTGCCAAGTGGGTCTTATAGCTGTCAGTTTACTGTTCATATAGTCGATAGGGACTTGCCGGATCTTGCTCCTAATATCGAGTTGTATGATGACTTGATTAAACTGGCGCTGGAAGACAAAAACGGCGATGACGTCATCGACAGCAACAGCTGCGCTGCGGTTAATGGCATAGACGGTGAACACTGCTCCAATGTGGTCCAGGTACAAGTTGAAAACCTGAACCCCTCCATCACAGTGTTGAAAACTGCAAACCCGGATCAGGTTCCTGAGTCAGGCGGAAACGTGACTTATACCGTCAGGGTCAATAACACTGCCGAAGCCTATGATTCACCACTTGAACTCTTCTATTTGGTAGATGACAAGTTTGGTGATCTCAATGGCAAAGGGAGTTGTAGTACTTATCTCGATATCGCCTACGGTAGTTACTATGAATGTAGCTTCACCGAATTTATCAGTGGCACCGGCGCCGGTTCTCACACTAATACTGTGACTGCCAAGGCCTATGACGATGAGATGATAGAAGCTATGGCTGCCGACTCAGCCACAGTGGTTATCAATGATATTCCTTCCATGATCACCTTGGATAAGAGTGCCGATCCTACTTCTGTACTGGAAACAGGTGATGACCTCTCTATCTTCCGTGATGTGGAGTTTACCTTCCTGTTTGGTGTTAAAGATCAAATCAATGGTCAAAACACTGTTGATACCGTGACCTTCAACACCTTGGATGACTCTGTATTTGGTGATCTTACCGCTAAATGTGAAGTAGACACTGTTGACGGCTTGCCATATGGTCCGGCGCCACTCGCTGGTTTAATGCTGGATCCCGGTCACAATGCCAGTTGTACCATCACACTGCAGGTGCAAGGAAACAGGACAGATATACATACCAATCTGGCAACCATATACGGTACAGATGAAGATGGCCAGGCCGTGGATGCCATGGATGATGCCACCGTAACCTTTACCCCAGGGTCACCCGCAGTTGATATGGACTTTGCCGCCAGTATGTTGGTGGTACTGGGTATGCATAATGCCGACGTGAACAATGCCAACCTGACTATGCTCACCGCTGCAGGTGTCGATGTGTTCCCAGGTGCCGATATGCCCGGTTTCAAACTGATTAATTCGGGCGGCACTTTCGAAGGCGTCAACTATGGTTCCTGTGCATTAAACCATCCATTTGGTTACACAGGTTCTGGAACAGAAGACTACTTCTGTGCCTTTACCATAGAATTTAAACCCGGTTTGGAAAACACAGACCCTATCGTCTTCCTGGGTGATGTGATAGTGAAACTGGTTAACAGTAAAGGAGATGAATCTACAGCCGATGTGACCATTCAAGTCGGCACCAATGAGAACTAGCCGGCTCAGGCGTTCTCCAATACAAAAAGCCAAGGGTATTACCCCTTGGCTTTTCCACTCTTGGCTTCAGCCAGTTTGATTGTCATACAAAACCAAAATCAACTAGTGCTTACCCTTTCCCTTATTGCCACCTTGGCTGCTACCGGAATCTGTCGAGCTCAAACTGATGGTCACAATTGCGGTTGCACTCTCTTTACCATCAGAAATGGTATAGCTGAAACTATCTGTGCTCTTGAAACGTTTACCCGGTGTGTAACTTATCTGTCCATTAGCCAACAGCTCGACCGTGCCCAGGCTGCTGCGACCAACTGACGTAACCTGCAAAACATCTTCATCCGCGTCTGTGTCATTGCCAAGCACATTGATACTCACCGCCGACTTACTGGCGATACTGACGCTATCATTCACTGCTTCAGGGGCGGAATTCACTGGAGCAGCAATTGAAAACAAGGCTTCAGTACTTGCCTGGTAACCACTATCAGCATTATCCAAGACTCTGAACGTCAGCCCATAATCACCGGCTTCAGCATTAGCAGCAGAAATCACTGTCACAGAAACCGTTTTGCTCTCTCCCGGAGCCAGGTTCAGATCCTGACTGTTACTACTCCATCCGGCGGGAACATCGGCCAAAATGCGATAGCTGGACGCCTGGCAACTGCCACTGTTTTTATTGCTGACAGTCAGTTGGTAGCTTTGAGCAGCCCCGGCAGCGACCGCGACATCCGGACCAACGACCGAGACCAATGGCGCCACCAAACTACAAGGTGTTTTCACTGCATAGCTGGCCAAGGCCGAGCTCTGGTACTCAGGGGCATCGTTCTGCACAGCTGCCAAACTAAAATTGTATACCCCATCGGAACTCTGTTCACTGGAGGTAATCTGAATACCGACATTGGCACTCTCCCCCGGGGCCAGAATAACGCGACCGCTGTTTGCCTGCCAACCGCTGGGTAAAGCCGCCGTCAGTCGATATTCTGTCGCCTCACAACTCGTGTTGCTGTTGTTGGTCAAAGTCCCCTGATAAGTTACCGTCTCCCCCGGTACAGCAATCACATTGGCCTGCTCCAGTGCCCAGGATGGTGCAGCCAATTCACAAACCGCAGCGACTTCGTCCACCATATATCCAAGCAGTACTTCACTCTGGTAACCACTATCGGCTTGATTGGCGGCAACCACAGAAACTTCATAAAGGCCAGGCGTAACATCTGCAGCCGAACTCAAGCTAAAGCTCACGGGTTGACTTTGACCCGGAGCCAACTCAACACTGCTCCCTTGGAATTGCCAACCTGCAGGTACTGAAGCATTCAGCGCAAACACACTGGCAGCACATTCCAGACTATCTCTGTTGGTCAGTATTGCGTTATAGGTAACCAAGGTTCCCGGCTGAACCCACTGCGGGGTTTGCTGCTCAAGCACCAGCTCAGGCGCAGCTGCCACACAGGCCCTCCCCTGGTAATCAACATAAACTCCAGCACCGTTGGCATCGGCAAATTCAGTGGTAAAACTCACGCCGGCATCGTTATCTGTGTAACTGTTGCCGACAACCAGGGCAGCATCGTCGAGGTCAAACAGGCTACTCTGCGGGGTCATGTCCAGTAATTGACTGCTCTCGATATCCTGATCGCTACTGTTAAGGTGCACCAGCACGCCTTGAGTCACAGCCTTGCCTGCCATAAAGGCATCAAACCCCAGAGGCTGACGATACTCAAGATAGTACCAAAGCGGCTCACCACTCAAACTGTCTGTGCCACGACGAACTTTCAGGCCGCGAGCCCCCCCTTGCGCATCACTTTCATAGGGGGCCAGCTGAAAACTACCGGCTTCATCGGCGCTGACAATATCGCCCCGCTCTTCGGTCAACCAACCTAAGCGGGCCTTGTTCAACAAATTGAAATGTCCTTCCGACTTACCCATGATGTCCAGCGTATCGCCATAGGTAATGGCAACACAGGAATCACTCAAATAGCCGCTACCACAGTTAAGTTCTTTGGCATGTTTCAAGCCCAGGTTATGCCCAAGCTCATGCCCTATGGTCATCAAATTCAGTTCACCGTTGATCCAGGCTCTGGAGGGACTACCACCTACCGTCCCCTGACCACGCCAACTGCAACTACTGTTCTTAGGCAGGAGATAAACCAAACGTGAGTACTGACTCAGATCAAAACCTGCATCTTTGGCGGCTTGTTGGGCATAACTGTCCATTCCAAAATAATCACAGTTAGTGTCGATTGGCAAAGTCAGATAGTCGCTAACATCACCACTGAGCCAGGTCTGACCGTATGAGGCTTCCAGGTAATAATCATTGACTCTACCGAACACCATCTGCTTAACTTCCTCGATACTCCAAGGTTGCAGGTTCGGGTTATCCTGGAAGTTAAGCAGCAATACCAAGAGTTTTTGCTCACCCGTGGTGCCACTGAGTACAGCCCCGGTACCCTTGACCAGGTTTTGGCTTTGCGTTTCATCCAAAGCCAAAACCTGTAAATTTTCCGGTTTGGTAAGAACTACAGCCTTGGGCTCTTGTGCCGCATCTTTAAACTGCCAACCTTTTACCCTGACTTGAATACCGGTTTTCAATGCAGCTTCGGCCTTGGGCAAAAACAGCTCCACTGAGGTTTCGCCACTGGTGAGGAAGTATCTGAGTTTATGACCATCACCTGTCGCCAACTCCTCATAAATAACCTCAAGCTTCCCCTGAAACTCTTGTTCGGATGCAAAAAAAGTTTGTAACTCAGTTGGGCTCTGGGTTCTGAGAGACTCTGGTAATATCAGCCCCAAAGCAGCCTGAGGCTGGCTACGCACCAACTCAAGCATGGCCATTTGTCTGGACTTGGCCAGAGATTGCAACAAGGCAATATCTTTCTTGGATCTCAATCCTCTGGCGAGAGCTTGGGATTGAGAAATCGCCTGTTGTTTCAGTTGAGTGGCGGGCGTTGCATTAAACCCGGCATGTCTATGGGAGTTCTTTTGTATACCGTTAGGGGACTGAGCCAATACCGGCATGGCAAGCAACAAGCTGCTAAGCAGCAGAAGAACTGAACGGGTCATATCTGTCTCTCAGGCAATACAAAGCCCTGCAAACCTAAAAAGGTTCTTGCAGACTTTGCATATGGTTTACAGGGAAGCCAAGTAACTCTTTAGATTTCCTTTCCGCCGTGAATGAGGACTTGCTTCGAACTTAGCCCAGGATCTCTTCGAATCCTTAGGAGGACGACATTCTATAAAACCAGCCTATATTTTGTACACCCCTCAAAACCCTTGAATTTAGCGGCTTTGGGGAGTTTTCCTTGTAAAACAGACCTTAATAAAGATTAAAAAATAAACTGGTTTGACCAGATTATTTTTTGACATTATTCATAATGTTAATGAAAAGTAAACTTGAATAAGTGTTTTTTTCTGCCATTACAGTTCGTTATTAGATAAAGTCAAACTTACATCCAATAACATTTTTTTGACACCCTGTTTTCAACTTCAAACAGGACACGTCCCGAGTGAAACTAATCAGACAGAAATTTAGAGGGGAATATTGCGAAAATGCCACAACACCCAATAGATGGGCTTAAGGTCGCGGCCGCCGATATCACGAAAAGGCCGCAGCAACAGATATAACCACTGCCAACTGATCAGGAAACTTTTGGCCTCACGCCAGATAGCTTCACCGCCGGCTTGGCGATAACTGGCTATCACCTGGGTTATCGCTTCATTGGCGGGCCCCATATAGCGGTATAAGCTGTGAATATACACCAGCAGATCCCTTATCTGCTGCATCAGCATGTCTTGACCCTTTTGAGTGGCTTCAAAATCGATAAAAGTCACCTGCCCTTGCTGCCAACTGATATCTCTGAGCGCCGGACGGCCATGGGCCAGTCCCATGCTGTGTAAACCAGCCAGCGCAGCGGCGCTGTCATTGAGGATCTGTTGCATGCCCGGTTTATCTTGCGACTTGAGTATCAACCATTCTCTGACTGTTACCCCAACATCCTCCACCACAAAGTAGCCCTTGTCGGCCTGAACAATACGCGGCACCGGGGCTGAGCAACTGGCCAGGTGCTCCAGAGTCTGTTTCTCTTTTTCCAGCGCCAGTTGGGGATTGGGTTTCAACACCCGCATGGCTCCCTGCAGTGTCTCGGCTTGTTTAAGCCAGTACTTTTTACCCTCATATTCAAACGAGCAAATACGTTCCCCGGGATGAGCTTCCAGCACCCGCAGAACATATTGATTGAATTTGGGTTGAGTCATCTACAGGGTTTCCTTCAAAGAGTTTGTTGTAAGTCACAGAAAATACTTATTAGTATCTTAGGGCGTGGCGTTCGAAGCAAACTAACTCAAGATAAACTCTTGTTATTTAACGAATCCCAAGTGAAATTCGCCACAAATGGTTAATAATGAAAACAGCAAAAAAATAGGATTAACAAGCTGTGAACAAATCAACTGCTACTAATGAGGGGGCTAGCGGATAGGCTTTTAGCAGGCTCCGATCAGCAAGGCTGATCGGAGTTTAAGAGCGGGAACTATTACTGTTTTTCTTGCCAAGGTTCGGCCTTGTCAGCCAACAACACAGGGATCCCGTCATTGATAGGGTAAGCCAGCCTATCTGCCTTACAGATAAGTTGTTGTGCCTGCTTGTCATATTCCAGTCTGCCTTTACATACCGGGCAGGCTACGATTTCCAATAGTTTCTTATCAAACGCCATCAGACTATCCTTTTTGGTTTGCCTTTTGTTTGTTTGCCATCGCCTCCCGCACCCGGGTCAGCAATTGGGCATCGAATTGGGGTGATAGCTTGGCATTGACGGCCAGATACCACCAGTGTTGTTTTGCAAATTCGCGACACTTGATCGCATCTTTTTCTGTCATCAGCAGTGGCAGCTCGTCACCAAGGGCGGTCAAGGCCTCTGGGCTGTAGGCCTGATGATCGGCAAAGACCTCTTGGGCTTCAAGCTTGAACCCCATCCGAGAGAGGGTTTCAAAAAAACGTTCCGGATTACCAATACCCGCCATAGCCTTTACCGCCATAGGCGCTGTGGGGGCCTGAGCCTGGTTTTCCCCTGCAACACTCAGCACTGCGCCGGGTATAAGCTGCATACCAAACTCTCTGACGGTATCGCTGGCTTCGCCGTTATGGATTACCAAGTCGGCAGTTTCCAAGCGCCAGGCGCCTTCTCTCAAGGGGCCCGCCGGCAGTAACATACCATTGCCCAAGCGGCGGCTGGCATCGACAACCACCACTTCGATATCCCGCGCCAGTCGATAGTGCTGCAAACCATCATCACTGATAATAATATCCACCTCAGTGGACGCCAGCAGCAACTCGGCGGTGGCGATACGATCCACTCCCACGGCCATAGGCACTTGAGTGCGGGCCACTATCATCGCCGGCTCATCGCCAAAATCGCTCGGATTGGCCCCGGGAGGCACCAGCCTAGGTTCGGTTTGACCACTGCCATAACCACGGCTTATCACTCCGGGCCGATAGCCATAGTGCCTTAGCAACTCTATCAGATAGATGACGGTTGGCGTCTTGCCGCTGCCGCCGACAGTGATATTACCGACTATGATCACAGGTACAGGCAGAGTTTGCGAGGCCTTGAGTCCAAACTTAAACCCCAGACGTCTCAGGCCGCTGAGCAAGGCGAACAACCAGGAAAGCGGCCAAAGCAACCACCTTGCCCAATGCTTGTGATACCAGATACGGTTAAGCAGAGCTTCCACTTAACCTCCAAATTGCATCTGGTACAGCTTGGCGTACGTCCCATCCTTTTCCAACAGACTCTGGTGAGTACCGCGCTCGAGGATCTTACCCTGATCGACCACCAAAATCTGATCGGCACTCTCAATGGTCGACAGTCTGTGGGCAATCACAATCGAGGTGCGATTGCGGCGCAGGTTATCCAGCCCCTTTTGAATCGCCTTCTCTGATTCGGTATCCAGTGCCGAGGTTGCCTCATCGAGGATCAACACAGGGGCATCTCTGAGGATGGCTCTGGCAATGGCGATCCGCTGGCGTTGACCACCGGACAGCATCACGCCGTTCTCACCTATCTCGGTATCCAATCCTTGGGGCAAGGTTTCGATAAACTCCATCGCATAGGCCAATCTGGCAGCGTTTTCTATCTGCTCCCGGGTAGCCTCGCCTGGGTAAGCATAAGCAATATTGTTGGCTATGGTGTCGTTGAACAGGGTGACCTGCTGCGACACCAAGGCGACCTGGCTACGCAGACACTTGAGTGAATAGTCGTAAATACTGACATCATCCAGGGTGATCTCCCCCTGCTTGAGCCCGGTGTAGAAACGGGTCACCAGACTGGCGATAGTCGACTTGCCCGAGCCTGAACGGCCCACCAGCGCCAGAGTCTGTCCCTGACGCACTTCAAAGTCGATATTCTCTAGCGCCAAACGCTCCTGCCCGGGATAACCAAAGCTGACATTATCGAAACGCAGATTGCCCTCAACCCGCTCTACTGTGTGGGTACCGCTATCGGATTCCCCCGGGGTATCCAGCAGCTCAAACACTGTGGTACAGGCGGCAATACCCCGTTGAAACTCGGCGTTGACCCGGGTCAGGTTCTTGATAGGCTGCAACATAGCCAGCATGGCGCCCAGGATAGTGGCAAAGGTACCCGCCGTCAGTTCATCCTTCAGACTGTCAAAGCTGGCAGCATAGAGCACAAAGGCCAATGCAAAGGAGCCTATGATCATGATAAGCGGCTGGCTGATGGCCTGAGCCGCCGCCAATTTCATGTTCTGATAACGGTTGTGATCGTTGACCTTGGCAAAGCGATCGGCCTCTGTCTTCTGACCACCGAAAGACAATACGTTCTTGTGGCCCTTGATCATCTGCTCGGTCACAGCAGTCACCGAGCCCATGGCCCCCTGGATCTGCCGCGATACTTTACGGAAGCGGCGGCTGACAACGGCAATCACCACCCCGATGAAAGGACCAATGATCAGAATACACAGTGACAGTTTCCAGGAGTAATAGAACATCAACCCCAGCATGCCTATGACAGTAACGCTGTCTCTCACCAAGGTGATCAGCGCACTGCCGGAGGCTCTGGCAATTTGCTCTGTGTCAAAGGTCACTTTGGAGATCAAGGAACCTGTGTTTTCCCTGTCCATATAGCTGACAGGCAGCGACAGTATGTGTTCAAACACCTGCTGACGCATGTCCTGAATAAGCTTGGCGCTGATATAAGAGATGCCATAGGTAGAGACAAAGTTGGCCACCCCCCGAAGACTGAATAGCCCCACTACCACAAAGGGGGCCATGGTCAACACATCCGAGCTGGCATTAAACCCTTTGGAGGTGCCCAGCTCGACGCCGGCCACGACAGAATTATTGGCAAACCCCTCATCGATAAAAGGTTTCACAAAAGCGATAAAAGTAGCGTCCACAACCCCATAGGTGATCAACGCCAGAATCGAGATGACAAATACCCCTTTGAGGGGCTTGAGATAGGTCAGCAAACGTCTGAAAACTGTCCAGACTTCACGTTGTTGAGATGTGCTCATCAGCGAAACTATATTTATGACAAAGTCGCCATTCTACTCTGGATTCCCTGCCATACCAAACCCAAACAAGCGGTTATACCAAAATGGCGCCAGATCCTGGCGGTAACTGTGCACTGTGTAACCTTGCCCATCAAAGTGGATACTCACCTGCCCCAGCTCGCCGGAAATCAAGGCTTGGGCGCCAAAGGCCCGATACCTCAAACGTATCTCCTCCTTGGGAAATCCCCAGCGATTGCCATGCCCGGCCGCAAACAACACCCACTCAGGTGCTATTGCGCCGATAAACTCAGGGTGAGATGAGGTGCGACTGCCATGATGGGGCGCCAGTAAAATATCACTCTCAAGTGAGCCTTTTCCATGCAATAAGGCGACCTCACCGGCCAGTTCTATATCCCCCGGCAGCAGCACGCTATGATGACCATCGAAGAGCTGCAGCACGCAAGAGCCGTTATTGCCAGGCTCAGGTACTTGGGGGCCAAGAAAGTTCAGCTCTATCCCTTGCCAATCGAGCATCCCCGGGCGGCAGCCCCTGTGCCAACGCTTTGAATAACGGCTCTTGAGCTCAGACACATCGGTGATCAACCCTGCCTTGTCAAAGGCCTGCATCAGCACTTGGGCGCCACCGGCGTGGTCATTATCGCCATGGCTGATAATCAGGTAATCAAGTTTGGTCACGCCTTTGGCACCAAGAAAAGGCACTATCACCCGCTCGGCGTAGCTGAAACGCTCGCCAAAGGCCGCACCTGTATCATAAAGCAATGCATGTGGCCCTTTTTGTACCACCACAGCCAGCCCCTGGCCCACATCCAACATATGCATTTGCCAGCCCTTGGGTTTGAGCAGGCCAAGCCATAGCCCGAGCTGCAGTACAAAGGGTAATATCAGCAGCATCGCCACGCCCCGGCCCTTGGGCAACATACGCCAACAAAACCATGCCGGAAACAACAATAGCGCCGCGGCGCTGAGAGCCTGCGGCAACATGAGCCAGCCACCGGGAAGCTGACTATTGAACTGCCATAATTTTTGCACCGGCCAGAGACTGAAAGCCGCCAGTTGCCAAGGCATAAGTGCCACAGCATCCATCCCCAAGGCGGAGAACACCGACCACAGCAGCAGTGCCAGCAGCGCCAGGGGGATCACCAGCAAACTGAACCAAGGCACCAACAGCAAGTTGAGCCACAGGCTGTGAACCGTCACGGCGCCGAAGAGTATCGCCTGCAGTAGCGACAGCCCCAGACAAAGGCGCCACTGTATTGCCCAGAATGCCAAGGCCCAGCGCTTGAGCTTGGCTGGCCAGTGGGTCAGTACTTGCTCCTGCTCCAGAGCCTTAGGATTATGAACTTGATAATTAAGGCTCAACAAAATTAACGCCAACGCCGAAAATGACAACCAAAAGCCGCCGCTGAGACTGGCCAAGGGATCTATCAAGAGTACGCAGGCCAGTGCCCACAACAGCCGCTCCCAGGCCGAGGTATAGCGCATCATTAAAGTCGATAACACCAGCAAACACAGCATCAACAAGGCTCTTTGGGTGGCAATGGCAAAACCTGCCAGATAGGCATAAAAGAGTGCCATCAGCAACGCCGCCAAAGATGCCAGTACCAGATTGCGCCGCCCATAGACAGGTGCCCAACGCTTGAGCGCTCCAAAACTCAGCAGATAACACCAGAAGGCGACAACCGAAAGATGCAACCCCGAAATCGCCACCAAGTGGGCATTACCGGACTGGCGCAACTCTTGCCAGCGCGCCTCAGAGAAGAGTGACCGCTCACCCAAGGTCAGCGCCAGCAGCAGATCGCCGCCCTCAATTTCGGCCAATACTGGAGTTAACTCCGTGACCAAACGTGCCCTGAGCCCAGTTGATGGCAACAGCCGCTCGGCGGATATTACCTGGCCTCTGGCGGTTATCCGCTCACCGAGCAGATAACGCTGACGATTGAAGCCGCCCTGATTAAGCACGGCGGCAAAGGATCTGGGTTTGACTTCAAACTGCCACACCTCACCCAATTGCGGCGATGGCAATGCATCTCCCTGCCAGCTCAAACGCCACTTTGGAGCCAGGGGCGCCCAAAGGGTTAAAGAATTATCATCAATTGGCCGAATATCCATGCGGATCCAGTCGCCGTTTGCAGAAACTAGTGATATGATTTCGCCCCGCAGTGTCTGATTAACAGACGTTTCAGAGCTGAATGATGAGTCAGTAAGGCTTTTAATATCAATGACTAACTGACAGTAAACACTGACCCACAGCACGCCGCCCAAAGCACCATAGAGCAAAGCACTTCCCTTGGGAACCCAGCTCCCGCTCCAGACTCTGAGGCACAGTACCAACAGCACTGCAATAATTGGCAATGAGAATAAGGGCGGTATCCAAGGCCAAAGCATGGCCGAAAGTACGGCGATGCCAAAGCCCGATAAGCATTGATTCATCATTGAGTAATTTAAGACAGCAATCTGAGCCTATGCCAAAAAAGATCATTCAGAGATTCATGCCCGATCCGGAGAAACTGAGGAATCATAAACACCTCAAGATCTTCGGCAGCCTGCTGAACAAACCCAATCTTTGGGCACTGAATCGCCGCTCTGCCCCCGGCGCCTTCGCCATAGGCCTGTTTGTTGCCTGGATGCCAATGCCGTTTCAAATGGTGCTGGCGGCGGCGCTGGCAATCTATTTTCATGTCAACCTGCCGGTGTCGGTCGCCTTGGTTTGGATTACCAACCCAGTAACTATGCCGGCCATGTTTTATCTGGCTTATTTGATAGGTGCCAAGCTGCTCAATCACCCGCCGCAGCAGTTTGTCTTCGAAGCCAGTTGGGCCTGGATAGAATCCTCCATCAGCACCATAGGCCCACCTTTCCTGTTCGGTTGTTTGGTATTGGGTGTGGTCAGTGCCCTGACGGGATATTTTGTGATCAAGAGTGCCTGGCAGTACTCCATCTATCTGCAGTGGCAAAAACGACGTAAGTAATTGCTGCTCGCTGTAACGTCACTGGAGCGGCCCAATTCAGAGATACTTCAGGGATACATAGTTTTAGCGCTAACCAAACTTGGCAACCCAAAGCATATTCAGCCAGTAAAAAGCAAGAACCCGGCCATGACCGGGTTCTTGCTTTTTAGGATTTGCCTGTCGCTTATCAGCGCCCGGCCAGGGCGGTTGCCGGGGCGATGCGACTGGCCCTGAACGCCGGATACAGAGTAGCTAGCAGACTCATCAGCAGCGCCATAGTGACCACGGCCAACACATCGGTGAGCTCGAGCCTGGATGGCAAGAAATCGATAAAATAGATATCCCCCGAGAGCAACTTATGCCCGGTCAACTGCTCAATCCCCTTGGCGATGGCCGAAAGATTCTTGGCCAGCAATACCCCCAACAAGGATCCTATGGCACAGCCAAGCACACCATTGAGCGCGCCCTGGACAATAAATACCAGCATCACGGCGCCGCGCTTAAGTCCCATGGTCATCAAGATGGCGATTTCCGAAGCCTTGTCACGCACCGCCATCACCAGGGTGGAGACTATGTTGAAACAGGCCACACCTATTACCAATGCCAGCACCAGATACATGACGGTGCGCACCAGCTGAATATCCTGGTAGAGGTGGCCCTGGGTGCGGGTCCAGTCGTTGAGATACAAAGTCTGGCTCTGGGCATAACCCAGCTCGCGAATCAGCCGCGGCGCTTCAAATACCCGCTCAACCTTGATTCTCACCCCGGTCACCTCGTCTGCAAGCCCTAGCAGGCGCTGGGCATAGGCCATGGGTACATAAGCTGTGGTGTATTCAAGCTCGCCGCCGAGACGAAAACTGCCGCTTATCAACAACGAATGACTGCGGGCCTGCGCCAGTTGACCACTGCCCTGACCATGGGGTGATGGCAGATAGAGGGTCAGGCGATCACCCACTTTAAGTCCCAGTTTGTCCAGCATTCCCTGGCCCAGCACTATATGATTGCTGTCGCCCTCAAGGCTCTGCCAGCTTTCCTGTGTCAGATACTGACTCAGGGTCGAAACCCGCGCTTCGGCCTCGGGGTTAACCCCCACCACAGACAAGCCGACAAAACCGCCCGGCTTTTGCACCAAGCCCTGCATGCGTACCAGCGGAGCGGCGGCGCTGATGCCGTCGATTTGCTCGGCGTCCGACACTATCTGACGCCAATCGTGAATAGGTTCGCGGACCTGACTCAACTCCCCTTGGGGCACAACCCCGAGCAAGCGCTGCTCCAGCTCGCGCTCAAAGCCGTTCATCGCCGACAGCACCAGAATAAGCACGGCAACCCCGAGGGCGATACCTGCGGTAGAAGCAAAAGAGATAAAACTGATAAAACTGCTGCTCTGGCGGGCACGGTAAAAGCGCCAGCCGATGACCAGGGGCAGCAAGGCGGGATGCGCCGTCATTGGCCCGCCTCCGGCGTCGACAAACGACCATCGACCATCTGCAGCTGCCTATCCATCCTGGCCGCCAATTGATGATCATGGGTTACCACCACAAAAGCCGTGCCCAGTTGCGAGGCCAGCTCGCGGATAAGCTCATAGACAGCCTCGCCGCTGTGGGCATCCAGGTTCCCTGTGGGTTCATCGGCAAGAACCACTTTGGGGCTGTTGATCAAGGCCCTGGCAATGGCCACCCGCTGGCGCTCACCACCGGAAAGCTCCGCCGGGGTGTGATCCAATCTATGTCCCAGCCCCACTCTTTCGAGCAAGGCCCTGGCCTGTGCTCGCACTTCCGCCTTGGGTCGACCGGCAATCAGCCCCGGCATGGCCACGTTTTCCAGGGCGTTGAATTCGGGTAACAGATGATGAAACTGGTAGATAAAGCCCATCGCCTGATTGCGCAGCTGTGCCTGGCGTGAAGCCGAAGCCTTGTATAAGTCCTCGCCCTCGAGCAATACCTGACCGGCAGAAGGCTTATCCAGGGTGCCAAGAATATGCAGCAAGGTACTCTTGCCCGAGCCAGAACTGCCGACAATCGCCAACTGCTCCCCCGGATACACCTTGAGGTCGACCTGCTCCAGCACCTTGGTGCTGAGCTTGCCTTCCTGATAACTCTTGCTGACGGCTTTGGCTTCAAGGAGCGCGGCTTGTTGCATGGTATTGATTCTCTTATTCATATCTAAGTGCAGTCGCAGGTTCTACCCGGGCGGCCCGAATGGCCGGGTACAAGGTGGCGGCCAGGGTCATCAGCAGAGTGCCGATGGCGATAAGCACCAGTTGCTGCGGTTCCAGCTGCACGGGTAACCTCTGCCCGGCGCCCAATACAGCAATCCCCAGGGTCGACAGCAGCGGATTGATGTTGAGGGTGGCCACTATGCCAACCCCGAGGCCCAGCGCCAGGCCTATCAGAGCGTTGAGGGAGCCCTGGGAGATAAAAATGGTCATGATATCCAGCCTGCCCAGCCCCTGGGTCTTGAGCACTGCGACATCGGCAGTTTTATCCACCACCATCATCACCAGCGCCGAGACAATATTGAAGGCTGCCACCGCGACAATCAGGCTTAACATCAAAGACATCATGTTCTTTTCCATCTTCACCGCGGCGAAGAGATGGCCATAACTGTCACGCCAGTCGCTGACGCTCACCTCAACGCCCTTAGCTTCGAACAAATGTTCAACCTTGGGCGTCAGCGCCGGGGCGCTGAAGGGGTCGCTCAGAAACAGCCTGAGATCCTGAATTTGCTTTGGCGACTGACGCATCAAACGGCGGGCATCTTCATAGTGCAGAAAAGCCACCCCGGCATCGACCTGAGAACCCATCTCAAAAATACCCGCCACTTCAAAAATTCGCTGGCTGGGAACCGGCCCAAGCGGCGAGTACACCACACCATCACCGCTGAGCAGGCGCAGCTTGTCTCCGGTGGCAACATTAAGCCGCCGTGCCAGCTCTGAGCCCAACAACACCCGGTAGCTGCCGCTGCTGAGCGAATCGAAGGCATCCAGATAAGCATGTTTGGCTACAACCGAGAGATTTTTTTCGGCCTCGGGGTAGATGCCATAGAGCTGCACCGCACTGATATTGTCGGCCGACTGGGCCATCGCCTGGGTGGTCGCAGAGGGCGCCAGCCCAAGCACGCCGGGCAATTGCTGTAAATCACCTTTAAAGCTTTGCCAGTCATCAAAAGAGTGGTCTGTATGTACTGTCAGTTGTGGAATGGCCCCCAGGATACGGGTCTTGAGCTGGCCTTCCAGGCCGTTCATCACAGAGCTGACAATAATCAATGCTGCCACCCCGAGAAAAATCCCGCTGACGGCGAAGAAGGTAATAAAGGAAGCAAAAGCGTTGGCCTTGCGGGCACGCCAGTAACGATAACCTATGTAAAATGAGAGTCCCGGATTCATGAGAGGGATAGCATGTCCTGTGCGCTGCGCTTGCTAAATCAATGAAGTGGGCACGATAATAGGTGGATTGACCGGGTAAATACAAGAGGCGGGACCTTGTTTCCTGAATCCAATCCATACTTCAGCGTGCCCCACGCCTTCGATGTCTATCTCAGCCTCTGGCCCAAGGACGCTCCCTTGCCGACCGAGAGCCAACTGCTGGCGATGCAATCCACCGGCTTGAAACTGATGAGCGAGGTCAAGGCGCTGGAAGCCGGCTGTTTGTTGCAGCTGAGGCAACTCGGCGATGAGGGCCGGGCGATAGTCGACTACCTCAAACTCCAGTCCCGTAAGATAGATCTGGTGTTACAGCACGTATTGGAGCAGGAGAGCCGCGAAGGCCAACACTGCCCCGGGGTGCAATTTGGCGGCAGCGGCGTGCGGGTACTGTTACCCCAGGCACTGGACGCCGGTACATTTTGCAAGCTGACCCTGTTTATTCGCGATGAAATCCTGTCCTTGCAGTGTATCGCCTCGGTGCGGGAATGCCGCGACGACCCAGACCATGAAGGCCAGTTTCTGGCCGATCTCGACTATCGGGTGATCCAGGATGCCGATATCGAACTCTTGGTCAAGGCCAGTCTCAGCGTGCAACAAAAGCAGCTCAAAAGGCGTAAGGCCAGTCAGGATCCCAACTGGCATGAGCCATCCTAAATCTCTACAATGGTGCGCAATCCATTCAGAATGAATCTGTTATCACATCTTCAATGAATAAGTTTTCTGTACTGGCGCCTGCGGGTGCCCCAAAGGCCGGCGAGATCCGCCATCTCGGCCTCGGTGAAGGCGTGGAACGCGCGCTGACCTTGGCCAACCTCGCCCGCCAACATCAAGGTGTCAGCCTGTTGGTAACAGCGGATACGCCAACCGCCCTGACACTGGAAGCCGAACTCAAATACCTTTTGGGTGATACCCTGCCCGTGTGGTTGTTTCCTGATCGGGAGACCCTGCCCTACGACAGCTTTTCGCCGCATCAGGATCTGATCTCCCAGCGGCTGGAAACCCTGTCAAGGTTGCCAAGTGCCAAGCGCGCCCTGGTAATAGTGCCCATCAACACCCTGATGGTGCGACTACCGCCCAAGTCTTTCCTGTCGGCCAATGTGATGTTGCTGAATAAGGGCGACAACTACAGCCTGCAACAGATGCGCGAGCACTTGGTCAGCGCCGGTTATCATCTGGTCGGCCAGGTTTATGAACATGGCGAATTTGCCATTCGCGGCTCGATTCTGGATATCTTTCCCATGGGCTCAGCCGAGCCGCTGCGAATTGAACTGTTCGATGATGAAGTGGAATCGATTCGCCATTTCGATCCTGAAACCCAACTATCCAAGGAACCCCTGTCGCAGGTACGGATGCTGCCGGCCAAGGAGTTCCCCACAGATGAACGGGCCATAGAAGGCTTCCGCCAGCGTTATCGGCGCTATTTTGAAGTATTGGTTAAAGAGCCCGAGTCCATCTATCAGCAGGTGAGCCGCCATTTGATGCCCGCCGGTATCGAAAACTACCTGCCCTTGTTCTTTGATGAAACCGCGACCCTATTCGACTATTTTGCCGGCGATGTGCAACTGCTGACGCTGGGCGACCTGCAGCAGGCCGCCGATGCACATCTGACGCAGGTGCGCAATCGCTATGAAGACAGGCGCGTCGATCCGCTGCGGCCCTTGCTGGCCCCGGCAGACCTATATCTGTTGACCGAGCAGCTGTTTGCCGCCTTCAAGCGCTGGCCAAGACTGCAACTGAGCCTGGTGGATGCCCAAAAACAGCAGCAATTGGCTGCAGTAAGCGCGCTGCCGGATATCTCGGTCAACCATAAGCTGAAGCAGCCCTTGCAGGCATTGGCCGACTATATCGCCTCGGCGGGCAGAGTCCTGCTGAGCGCCGAATCCGAAGGCCGCCGCGAGGCGCTGATGGAGTTGCTGGCCAAGATAGAGTTGCGCCCGGTACTGTTCCCGCATCTCAAGGCGTTTATCGACTCGGATGCACAGCTGGGGTTAATCGTCTCGCCCCTTGCCAAGGGCTGCGTACTCCATGAGCCCAAGCTGAGCATAATTTGCGAAACCGAGCTCTTCGGTCAGCGGATCTCCCAGCAGAGGCGGCGGGAAAAACAGCGCCAGATCAGCAGCGATGCCCAGATTAAAAACCTCGCCGAGCTCAAGGTCGGCCAACCCATAGTGCATCTGGAGCACGGGGTCGCCCTCTATCAGGGGCTGGAAACCCTGGATACCGGCGGCGTGGTGGCCGAATACCTCAAGCTGGAATACGCCGGTGGCGACAAACTCTATGTGCCTGTGTCATCGCTGCACCTCATCAGCCGCTACGCCGTGGCGCCGGATGAATCCCCCAACCTCAACAAGTTGGGCAACGAGAGCTGGGCCAAAGCCAAGAAGAAGGCGATAGAGCGCATTCGTGATGTGGCCGCCGAGCTGCTGGATGTTTACGCTCGCCGTCAGGCCCGCCCCGGCGAGGCCTGTGAACTGGATGAGGCCGAATACGCCCTGTTCGCCCAGGGTTTCCCGTTCGAAGAGACAGTGGATCAGGAAACCTCCATCGCCGCCGTTCTCGCCGATATGCAGTCACCGGTGGCTATGGACCGTCTGATCTGTGGTGACGTGGGCTTTGGCAAGACAGAAGTGGCCATGCGCGCCGCCTTTGTTGCCGTCAACGCCGGCAAGCAGGTGGTGGTGTTGGTGCCCACGACGCTGCTGGCTCAGCAGCACTATGAAAACTTCAAGGACAGGTTCGCCGACTGGCCGGTGCAGATTGAAGTCATGTCCCGTTTTCGCACCGCCAAAGAGCAGCAACAGGTGATTGCCGACCTGGCAAACGGCAAGGTGGATATTGTTATCGGCACCCATAAGCTGCTCAACAGCGAGGTAAAATTTGACGCCCTCGGCCTGCTTATCATAGATGAGGAGCACAGGTTCGGGGTACGGCAGAAAGAGAAGATCAAGGCGCTCAGGGCCAATGTGGACATTCTCACCCTGACGGCGACCCCAATTCCCCGCACCCTGAATATGGCCATGTCCGGCATGCGGGATCTGTCGATTATCGCCACCCCGCCGGCCAAACGCCTGGCGGTGAAAACCTTCGTGCGCGAATACGACAAGGCCAGTGTCCGTGAGGCCATAGAGCGGGAGATCCTCCGCGGCGGCCAGGTCTATTACCTGCACAACAATGTGGAGAGCATAGAGAAACGCGCCGAGGAGCTACGCGAGCTGTTGCCCGATGCCAGAGTGGTAGTGGCCCACGGCCAGATGCGCGAGCGCGAGCTGGAGCGGGTAATGTCAGATTTTTACCACAGACGCTACAACGTGTTGGTGTGTACCACCATTATTGAAACCGGTATCGATGTACCGAGCGCCAACACCATCATCATAGAGCGGGCCGACACCTTCGGATTGGCGCAGCTGCATCAGCTCAGGGGCCGGGTTGGCCGCTCCCATCACCAGGCTTATGCCTATCTGATGACCCCGCATCCGAAACGCATGACCTCAGATGCCCGCAAGCGCCTGGAAGCGATTGACGCCCTGGAGGATCTCGGCGCCGGCTTTATGCTGGCGACTCAGGATCTGGAGATCCGCGGCGCCGGTGAATTGCTGGGGGATGAGCAGAGCGGCCATATCTCCAAGATAGGCTTCAGCCTCTATATGGAGATGCTGGAGTCGGCGGTCAAGGCGCTGAAACAGGGCAAGGAGCCATCCCTGGCACAGATGCTCAACCAGCAGTGTGAAATCGAGCTGAGGATCCCGGCGCTGTTGCCGGAAGACTATGTGGGCGATGTCAATATTCGCCTGTCGCTCTACAAACGGATAGCCAACTGCACTACGGAAGCGGCGCTGGATGAGCTCAAGGTGGAACTGATTGACCGTTTCGGTTTGTTGCCTGAAGCCACCCGAAACCTGATGCAACTGACACTGTACAAGCATCAGGCCACCGCGCTCGGGCTGAAAAAACTCGATTTTCACGCCCGCGGCGGCAGTGTCGAGTTCAGTGACGATCATATTATCGATCCCGGCTTTATCATTGGCCTGTTGCAATCCCAGCCACAAATCTATCGAATGGATGGACCGAATAAGTTAAAGTTCACCCTGGCGGCCGAAAGCAGTAAAGAACGCCTGGATATGGTGGGTCTACTGCTGCAACAACTGGCACAACACACTGTGGGAGAAAAATAGTGTATCGAAATATGCTGGCAACCCTGGCTCTGGGGCTGACACTTTCGCCTGTATTGCAGGCGGCACAATATCCTTGGTACGAAGTCGAGGTATACCTGTTTGAGCGCCCCGGGCCAAGCACGGAAAAGTGGCCGGATACGCCGCTGGAGCTCAAGCTGAACAAGACCATAGACTTGATCACTCCCCAGGTCGCCACCGAAATCAGCTCGGGCAGCATGGCTGGGGGAGACTGTGACCCGCAATGGCAATCTCAATCCGCAGGCAGCGCAGCAGATAAGGCTCTCAATAACGATGCCTCCGGCTCACAGCGCGGCCGCCCCCATCAGGCAGGCCAAGTGATATCTCTGGCCCAGGCCGATAACACGACTCAAGCGGATGCCACCGCTTTGCCTTGCCAACAGCGGCAAGCGGAAATCCGTATGCCCAAGCAGTTGCCTGTGAATATCAGCCCCAGAGACAGCAGCACAGCCGCCCAACCCGGCGCCCTGCTGCTCAGTGAAAGTCGGGCCCAATTTGGCGGTGTTATCAATGCCCTCAAGCGGCAACGCGGTTTGAAAGGGCTTTTGCATCTCACCTGGCAGCAACAGATGAAACCCCGCCACAGAGCCGAGGCACTGCATCTCTTTGGTGGCCGTAACTTTGGCTCAGACTTCAAGCTTTCAGGCTTGCCCCAGAGCCAGTTGGACACGGCTTCGAACTCATCTTTGAATGGTTTATCAGAAGACTTATCTGAAGAAAAACTGCCTGAGCAAGCATTGGACAATGGCCTGAGTGAACCAACTCAAATGGGCAGTGAGGAATATGCAGCGCTTGGGAGCTTGATGGTGCCGCAAACGCCCAAGGCTGTGTGGGAGCTTGATGGGCTTTTGAATATCTATCTCAGCCATTATCTCTATGTGGAAACCCGCTTTAACCTCAGGGAAGCCGGCTATAAATCTCTGGCCACCCAGGAAGGTGAGCCTGAGCTGCAAACTCCCTTTCTTTACAGCATTCCCATGGAGCAAAATCGCCGTATTCGCAGCGGGGAAATACACTACTTCGATCATCCCAGAATGGGGATGATCCTACAGGTAAGACGTATGGCCCAGCCAGGCAGCCAAACTCAAGCCGATAGTGGCGAAGAGCTCTGATCAGTGACTGATAGAGAAGTCGAGGTAGATCTCATCTGCCTCGTCTTCTTCCACATAGACACTATCGACCCGCGCCTGAGGTGGCCCCTGTTCGCACCAGGTTATTAAGTGATCGACGGCCGGATAAGCCCCCTGCGCCAACACTTCAACCGAACCATCTTCTTTGTTGCGCACATACCCCGTCACCCCCAGTGACTGAGCCTTTTGCTGGGTAAAACGTCTGAAACAGACTCCCTGCACCTTGCCTTTTACAGTCAGCAGCACCCGCTTCATGGGCGTCTCCTTGTGGCTTCATTATCTTGCTATGCTTATAAATCAAGCAGTTGATTAACAAAAAAGCAAAAAAAACAGCTAACAAAAGAGTGTTAGCTGCATCGGGCGACATACGCAAAATGTCCGGTAATTTTGCAACCACAAAGCGTAACACTTTGTATCAAAACCACCATAAAACGTAACTTTACACAGCTAAAGACCCGATGCAACCAACGCAACAAACGGAACAAACGGAACAACAACCCGAACCCCTCTCGTGACATCGATCACAAAAAGGGCTTGTTTTACCGCACAAAAGAGGGTTTAACCGACGCGCTCTACACCCTCATTCTGCTTGAAGGCTTTTATCTGAGTCAAATGGCTCGCCAGCGAGGCAAACTTATGACTCTGCTGCTTATCCCAAACCACTTCATAATAGCGGCTGAGCAAAGCATGACTGCGGGTGCTATCCAAAACTTCATCCTCGGTCGACAGCAGGCACAGGGCGCGGTTACGGTTCTTGCTGCGAAAATCGGTCACGCACTTGCTGGCAATATCGGCGTACTCTTCCGGCCTGTCTATCTTGCCGGGCATGTTTTCCTCCGGCCACAGATTGGGGTTGACCAATATCGCCTTGAGCCCGGACAGGAAAGCAATTCGTTCGGCCCAATAGGCCCCCAGCCCCACACCTATGATCAATGGCTTGGGATCGTCAGTGAGTTTAAGCTGCTTACTGACCTCATTCAGCAGATGCTGCATATCGTGTCTGGGATGCTGGGTGCTGTAGCTGATGAGACGCACATCATCATCAATAAACTGTAACTGCCTGACTTTTTCATGATTACCCGGGCTGGTGGCATCAAATCCGTGAAAATACAAAATCATTTTGTTTCCTCAAGTCTCATTCCAGTCATGGTTATACAGGTTTCAAACTAACCAAGTTAGTTTGCGCCTATATTGTGCCAAATCAATTTTTTGTGGATGAAATCCTTGCCGCCAGCTCGCGGGCTCGCTCCCAGCGCGCTTCATCCTGCAATGCCTGCATCACCTTAGCAGGGTCGGCCCTCAACGTTGCAGCCGGGAAAGGATTGCTCTCTGGCCAAGGGAAGTCTCCCAGAAGGCTTCTGGCGCCCTCAGGGTCATTGCATACCAATACCATGTTACAACCGGCATCCAGTGCCGCTCTGGCCCTGGCCTGATAGTCTCCGGCGACCGCCGCCCCTTTCATGCCGAGATCGTCCGAGAAAATCACTCCATTAAAGGCCAGTTTGCCGCGCAGCTCCTGCTGGAGCCAAAAAGATGAAAATCCGGCGGGGTTTGGGTCTACTTCGGGATAAATCACATGAGCCGGCATAATACCTTGGAGCATCTCCTTGGCGATCAGCTGTGAAAAAGGCTGCATATCACACTCGGCAATCTCTTGATAGCTGCGCGGGTCGACCGGCTGGGCAATATGGGAGTCGGCCTCGACGCTGCCGTGGCCGGGAAAATGTTTGCCCACTGCGGCCATACCGGCCTCAGTCATGCCTTCAATAAAGGCTGTTGCCAGCGCAGTGACCTGCTCGGGTTTTGAGGCGAAACTGCGGGTGCCTATCACCTGACTGATGCCATTGAGATCGAGCACAGGGGCAAAGCTTAAATCTATGTCGCAGGCCAATAGCTCGACGGCCATCAAAAAGCCCAGCTCTTTGGCCCAGGTTGACGCCAGCTGAAGCGAACCTGATGCGGCCGGCAATATATCGCCCATGGCCGGGATTTGGGTAAATCCCTCGCGAAAACGCTGTACCCTGCCCCCTTCATGATCGACGGCAATTAGCAGTTCGGGACGCACCCGACGAACCGCGCGGATCAGGGCTATCAGTTGCTCTCTGTCTTGGTAATTACGGCTGAAAAGAATTAGGCCGCCAACGGCCGGATGTTGCAGGACAGACGCCTCCTCTTGGGTCAACTCGACAGAGGCAAGATCCAGCATTAAGTGACTCATAAACATCTCCAACAGGGTACCGCGCATGAAAGCGACTGAAAAAGGTACGAAATGGTGTTAGCCCCGATACAGGTATGGCAGCAAGGAAAGCGCAACCAGGGTCAATCCCTTTGTTAGCAAGGCTAATGCAACCTTAGCTTAATAAGAATAACTAATGATATTCCAGGCCAAAAGTATGGGATACTTGCCCATGGGCAGAGTAACTTGGGTCAAGGTTACTCCGAAACCTGCGCATGCGCGAGCAATGCGCCTCCCAATGACTAAAATAACAACGAAACAGCAACAGGGTTAACCAAATGATTAGCGTATTCGATATGTTCAAGATAGGTATAGGGCCTTCCAGTTCCCATACCGTGGGTCCGATGAAAGCGGGCAAAATCTTTATCGAACAACTGGCTGCAGATGACTTACTTGGACAGGTCGACGAACTGCAGGCAGAACTTTTTGGCTCTCTTGGACAAACGGGCAAGGGCCACGGTACCGGCAAGGCAGTGATTCTGGGATTGATGGGGGAAGATCCGGAAACCGTCGACACTGACAGCATAGAGGCGATTCTGGCAGAAGTAGCCGACAGCCAGACACTGACGCTCAGCGATGGCCGTAAGGTTAAGTTTACCCGCGAAGATGGCATCACCTACCACAGACGCAAGACACTGCCGGCACACGCCAACGCCATGACACTCTACGCCCTCAAGGCCGGAGAGTGTTTGTATCAACGCACTTACTACTCGGTCGGCGGCGGTTTTATTCTCGATGAAGATGAAATTCAGCAGCGTAACGCTTCTCCGGCGACTCCCATCGCCCAGGCGCCTTACGATTTCAATACCGCCAGCGAGCTGTTGGAACTGTGCAGCGAAAATGGCCTGAGCATCTCTTCATTAATGATGGCCAATGAGCTCAGCATAGCCCCTGAGAGTGAAGTCAAAGCCAAACTGTGGCATATCTGGCAAACCATGAAAGCCTGCGTCGAAAAAGGCTATCAGAAAGAAGGCATTTTGCCCGGTGGCCTTAAGCTGCGCCGCCGCGCCCCGGCGCTGCATCGCCGCCTCAAGGCCGAAGGCCGCAACAATATCGATCCCCTCAATGCCATGGACTGGGTGGACTTGTTTGCTCTGTCTGTGAATGAACAAAATGCCGCCGGCGATCGGGTGGTAACGGCGCCCACCAATGGCGCCGCCGGCATCATCCCCGCCGTGCTCTGCTACTACGACACCTTTGTTCAGGAAGTGGATGAAGATGTCTGTTGCCGTTTTCTGTTAACGGCGGCAGCCATAGGGATTCTGTACAAGAAAAACGCCTCCATTTCCGGAGCCGAGGTTGGCTGTCAGGGCGAAGTCGGCGTGGCTTGCTCTATGGCCGCCGCCGCACTGACCGAAATCATGGGTGGTACGGTCGAGCATGTTGAAAACGCGGCAGAAATCGGTATGGAACACAATCTGGGGTTGACCTGCGATCCTGTCGGCGGCCTGGTGCAGGTTCCCTGTATCGAACGTAACGCCATGGGCGCTGTCAAGGCAATCAACGCCTCACGCATGGCACTGCGCGGCGATGGTAATCACAAGGTTTCCCTGGATAAGGTGATCAAGACCATGATGGATACCGGCAAAGATATGCGCAGCAAGTACAAGGAAACCGCCAAAGGCGGCCTGGCGGTTAATATCGTCGAGTGTTGATTACCAAATCAATCTCTCCGGTAGTCCTTCCGAAAACAGGGACTATCTTCCCGATAAAAGAAGAGCGCCAAATTTGGCGCTCTTCTTTTTTTAACTTAATCATTTTAAAGGGCTACTGAATCTACATCAGTGGATGAATATTGATCTGACACAGTATTTCGAACAAAGTCCAAGGCAATAACACTTTATCCTGATCTATTAATTAACTTTCAGGCATAGCTTATGCAAATACTGGCCATAATCACTATTCATCATAGGTTTTACAATCCTTAGTAGATCTTGTTTATTTAACCAGCCTTGTTGAAATGCAATCTCTTCTAAACACGCAACTTTCAAGCCTTGTACATGCTCTATCGTTTGAACAAATGAAGCTGCTTCGAGTAAACTTTCATGTGTTCCAGTGTCTAACCACGCAAAACCACGGCCTAATAGCTCAACATTCAAAGAACCATCGTTGAGATACATCTCATTGAGTGTGGTAATTTCTAACTCTCCCCGTGCCGAAGGCGTAACCTGTTTGGCAAATTCAACAACACGATTATCGTAGAAATATAAACCTGTCACAGCATAGTCAGACTTAGGATTACGCGGTTTTTCTTCTATTGAAACAGCGCGCATGCTGTTATCAAACTCCACGACTCCATAACGCTCCGGATCTTTAACCTGATAACCAAATATAGTCGCACCATGCTCTCGACTAGCCGCATTTAGCAGCGTCTTGGTAAAGGATTGACCGTAAAAAATATTGTCACCTAAAACTAAACAGCAACTATCGTCACCGATAAAATTTTCACCGATTATAAAAGCTTGTGCTAAACCATCAGGACTTTCTTGGATTGCATACTCAAGACGAATACCATAGTCGCTACCATTGCCTAGTAACCGCTTAAAACTTTCGTTGTCTTCAGGCGTAGTAATGATCAAAATATCACGAATCCCCGCCAGCATTAGCGTTGATAACGGATAGTAAATCATTGGCTTATTATAAACCGGCAATAGCTGCTTAGATACACCTCTAGTCAATGGATATAACCTTGTACCTGAACCACCGGCTAAGACAATCCCCTTCATTAATTTTTACCTTTATTTAGGTTACAAATTAAACCTAAGCGCTGTCTTTGATAAGAGCCGTCCTGAACTCGCTGACTCCAAGCCTGATTGTTAAGATACCATTGCACGGTTTTCCGCAGCCCTGTTTCAAAGGTCTCATCAGGGGCCCTATTTAACTCTTTGCTCATTTTGGTAGCATCGATGGCATAGCGACGGTCGTGACCTGGACGATCTGCTACATAAGTAATTTGTTCCGCGTACGGAGTACCTTTAGGCATCAATTCGTCTAAAATCGCACATATTATTTTTACCACCTCCAAATTTCGTTTTTCATTTTGACCACCAATATTATAGGTTTCACCGACTTTTCCTTCTTTGATAACTTTATACAAAGCGCGAGCGTGGTCTTCTACATATACCCAATCACGAATTTGATCACCTTTGCCGTAAACAGGCAAAGGCTTGCCTTCCACCGCATTTAAAATCACAAGTGGGATCAGTTTTTCAGGAAATTGGAAAGGGCCATAATTATTTGAGCAATTGGTCACTATTGTTGGCAAACCATAGGTGCGCAACCAAGCGCGAACGAGGTGATCACTGGATGCTTTCGATGCCGAATACGGACTACTCGGAGCATAAGGGGTAGCTTCTGTAAATAGTGTTAACTCTTCCGAGCTTTGCACTTCATCTGGATGCGGCAAGTCACCATAAACCTCATCGGTAGAAATATGATGAAAACGAAAAGCGCTCTTCTTATCATCAGATAGCTCGTGCCAATATGCACGAGTCGCTTCTAGGAGGGTGTAAGTACCAACTATGTTTGTTTGAATAAAATCAGCAGGAGCTGTTATTGAGCGGTCTACATGAGACTCTGCTGCCAAGTGCATAACGGCATCAGGCTTATGCTCATCAAACACTCTGTCTAATTCTGCTCGGTCACAGATATCAACTTGCTCAAAAGCGTATCGTTTATCCTTCTCTACGCTGACAAGAGACTCGAGATTGCCTGCATAAGTTAACTTGTCGACATTAATTACGCTATCTTGAGTATGGTTGATAATATGACGAACAACTGCAGAGCCAATGAATCCAGCCCCACCTGTGACCAGTATCTTCATTTTTCACTACCAGATTTGATGAGTTTAGCCATGCTAGACGACTATGGCTGAGTGATAAATTACAAACAATTTCGCAACACTTTCTGGAATCTAACCTGCTGAAAACGAAAATGCCCACTTTAAGAAAAAGTGGGCATTCACTTGAAGTAAAAGTAAAGTCTATTGTGCTAGCAAATTCAATAGTTGCTGACGAAACTCTTTACCCAGCTTTTCATTACGCAGGCCATACTCAACAAAAGCCGTCATATAACCAAGTTTGTCGCCACAATCATGAGACTTACCTGTCATATTGAAGGCTTCGACAGTGTCAGATTCAATAAGCATATCAATCGCGTCTGTCAATTGGATCTCATCCCCTGCACCAGCGGGGGTTTTAGCCAGCAAGTCCCAGATTTTTTCAGACAAAACGTAACGACCTACAACAGCAAGATTAGATGGGGCTTCACCAATGGCTGGCTTTTCGACCATAGCCTTAATGACTGATGATTCACCAGGTTCGATATCCACTCCGCCACAATCGACAATCCCGTATTTGTTTACTTCATCTAGCGCCACTGGCGCTACCATGATTTGGCTAGCTTGAGTCGCTTTATAATGTTTAATCATTGCCGCAAGGTTTTCAGAGCTCTGATCGGCACTATACTCATCCAAAATCACATCAGGTAACACAACCGCAAAAGGACTGTTGCCTATACAAGGTTTTGCGCAAAGCACCGCATGACCAAGCCCCTTAGCCTCACCCTGACGAACATGCATAATAGTCACGTCTTTAGGGCAAATTGATTGCACCTCATCGAGCAACTGACGCTTTACTCGCTTCTCAAGCGTCGACTCAAGCTCATATGAGGTGTCAAAATGGTTTTCGATCGCATTTTTACTGGCATGAGTCACCAGCACAATCTCTTTCACACCGGCTGCTACACATTCATTAACTATGTATTGAATAAGCGGTTTATCAACAAGCGGCAACATCTCTTTCGGGATAGCCTTAGTCGCAGGAAGCATACGGGTACCAAGTCCCGCTACGGGAATAACAACTTTCATAGAAAATACTCGAAAAGGAAACTCCTCAAATAAAGAGGAGTTTCATTAGACTAAGAGATAAATTAAGAAACCAGAGGAATGACTTTTTTGTCCTTACGACCATTGTTCTTACTACCATGATTTTTCTGCAGCCAGACTAAATCACAAATACCATCCGTCGGACTAAAGCCTGTTGGTGTAGAAAGAAGAATGTCTCTTATCTTTTCATGCTGGAACTCATGACACGCTTTGTCTAAACGCGCCAAGATCACTTCGAGTTCCGACCATTTTAAAAAGACTTCATTGGCCGTCATAATCCGCTCATGCTCAGTGCCTGTCACGTCATCTCCGATAAGCAACTCTTCATAAAGCTTTTCGCCTGGACGTAACCCTGTGAATTCAATGGCAATATCACCGTCAGGATGCTTATCATCTTTGACTTCAAAGCCACTTAGACGAATCATCTTGGTTGCCAAATCAACAATCTTCACTGACTTGCCCATATCGAGCACAAACACATCACCGCCTTTACCCATAGCACCAGCTTGGATCACCAACTGAGAAGCTTCAGGTATGGTCATAAAGAAGCGGGTAATTTCTGGATGCGTTACTGTTACAGGGCCACCGTTGGCTATCTGCTTTCTAAATAGCGGCACAACAGATCCGGAAGAGCCCAAAACATTACCAAATCGAACCATACAAAAACGAGTAGCACTTCCTTTATCCGCCAGTGCTTGAAGGACTAACTCGGCCATACGCTTCGTTGTTCCCATCACATTCGTTGGCCTAACAGCCTTATCAGTACTCACTAGCACAAATGTTTCAACATTCGCTGCAATGGCGGCGCGAGCAGTATATAAAGTACCAAACACGTTGTTACGCACACCTTCAACAACGTTATGCTCGACAAGGGGGACATGCTTATAAGCTGCGGCGTGATAAACGGTTTGCACCTCAAAAGCTTCCATCACAGCTTGAACACGATTCTCTCTCTGTACTGAACCCATCATGGGATAGATCTTCACATCGAGAGATAACTCTTTAGCGATGGCATTAAGTTCGCGGTCGATGGAATACAAACCAAACTCAGACAATTCAAATAGCACCAATTTTTTAGGTGACTGTTTTAGTATCTGTCTGCATAACTCAGAACCGATAGAACCTCCGGCCCCCGTAACCATAACAACTTTGTCACGAATATTGGCCGCCAACAGATCGGCTCTGGGCGTTACGCAATCGCGCCCGAGCAGATCATCAATTTCAACTTCTTTAATATCGCTATAAAGCTTATTACCGCTGACGAGATCAGCCATCGCAGGCAAGGTAAGCACTTGTACAGCCAGCGTTTCTAACTGCTCCAAAATCGCCTGACGACGAGAGCGAGGTGCGCTGGGAATGGCCAGCAATATCTTAGTGGCCGCTTTTTGCTTGAGTAACGTCCGAATGATTGAAGGTGAATGAACATGTACTCCCTGAATCACAGTACCGTGCAGTGTTTGATCGTCATCGACAAACGCAAAAGGGTAATACTCATGGCTTTGTGAAAGTGCAGTTAACAACTGTCTGCCACTAACACCCGCACCATAGATAANTCATCGACAAACGCAAAAGGGTAATACTCATGGCTTTGTGAAAGTGCAGTTAACAACTGTCTGCCACTAACACCCGCACCATAGATAATGACAGGTTCCCCGATACGCTTCATGCCCGCCCCCACCAGAGAGCGAACAATAGCCCTGGTGCCACCGATAAACACTAATGAAAATGCAGCATAAATGATTGGTACGGTTCGCGGCAGTTGCGCATCAACATAAAAGGCAAAAAGGACCAACATAATGGTTGAGAGCATCACGCCAAAACCTATGGCGGTAAGGGCCTGCAGCCCCATGTAGCGCAATACCGCTCGATATAACCCAAGCTTTGCAAAACCCACTAAACTCAAAGGGACAACCATAGAAAGTAGCAGCCAATAGCGGGCGTTGGCCAGAACTGCAATGTCATCGATGCGCACTAGCAATGCAGACCAAAATGCGAAACTGAGAAATAAAGCATCTATGATAAGGCTTACCACACGTTTATGCGTGCGTTTCAAACCAAACAAGCTTTGCAAAAAATCCATTTTTCGCTCCAAAAAATTTAAGTTCATAATGTACTACATCTTAAAGTACGTGACTCGACCACAATACAACCGCGAAGACACTCATGTTATCACATCAATCGTGCCATAGGGATCACCATCGTAGCTAGTTATGAAAGGATATCGACGCCAAGGGGTACCGACCAACTAGCACTTGGAGAACACGATACCTAAGCTATAGGTCTGGCCATAGTTTTGGGTACCAAATTTAAAAATACCCCATGAGACACTGAATCGCGCGTTTATCGCAAACTGAGACGATTTGCATCGGCAACTTTCTAGCTAAACCAAGGCATTACAGTGTCTCTTCCAATAGATAGCAGTCAATGTGCTACTTTTGAGCTAACCATTTTTTTATGGGCTGATGATGAATACTAATCAGAGCCAAATAAATCACGCGTATAAACTTTATCTGCGACATCACGGATTTCATCCACCATCCGATTTGACACAATCACATCGCAGCTTGCTTTAAAGTCTTCTAGTGATTTAATCACTTTAGAGTGGAAAAATTCATCTTCATGTAAAACAGGTTCATACACAACCACTTCAATACCTTTTGCTTTTAAGCGCTTCATGATGCCCTGGATACTTGACGCTCTAAAGTTATCCGAACCCGATTTCATAATGAGTCGATAAATACCAACGCGATTAGGGTTACGCTTTAAAATTGATTCAGCAATAAAGTCTTTACGGGTGGTATTAGATTCAACAATCGCGCTTATGATGTTATTAGGGACATCAGCATAATTAGCACGTAATTGCTTAGTATCTTTAGGTAAACAGTAACCACCATAACCAAATGAGGGATTATTGTAATGATTGCCAATTCGTGGGTCTAACCCCACACCTTCAATAATTTGACGTGAGTCTAAACCATGCGATTCAGCATAAGAATCTAGCTCATTAAAATAAGCAACACGAAGCGCTAAATAGGTATTAGAAAATAACTTAACGGCTTCAGCTTCTGTAGAGTCAGTAAACAGCACTTCGATATTCTCTTTTACAGCCCCTTCAACTAATAAATTGGCGAACACTTGAGCTCGTTCAGAGCGCTCACCAACAATAATACGAGACGGATGCAAGTTATCATATAACGCACGACCTTCACGTAAAAACTCTGGTGAAAAGATTAAATTTTTGCATCCTAACTCTACTTTAATGCGATCAGTGTAACCCACTGGTACAGTTGATTTAATAACCATAACAGCATTAGGGTTTATGTACATCACATCTTTAATTACCGCCTCTACAGATGATGTATTGAAATAATTGGTTTCAACATCATAATCAGTAGGTGTCGCGATAATGACATATTGAGCATTCTTGTATGCCACTTCCTTATCGAGTGTAGCTTTAAAGTTTAATGATTTATTAGCTAAGAAATCTTCAATTTCAACATCGACAATTGGAGATTTTTTTTCATTAAGCATCGCTACTTTTTCAGGAACAATATCAACCGCGACAACTTCATGGTTTTGAGCCAAAAGCATCGCGTTTGATAAACCTACATAACCAGTGCCAGCAACTGCAACTTTCATTATTAAATATCTTCCTACTAAAAACTATTTAGGCTTTACCGCATCACCAGAACCACTGCCTGTGATAGTCATGATGATGTACTTAAAGTAATCTTTAACTGTTAAGCTATCAATCATCTGCTTATCAGTTTTAGCTAATAAAGCCGGTGTAGACATATCGATGTTTTGTACCTGAGCCAGACCAGTGATTCCTGGCAAAACAGCATATACACCTAACGCATCACGCTCTTTAATTAACTCTTCTTGATTAAATAAGTTTGGACGAGGGCCGACTAAACTCATCTCGCCTTTTACGACGTTAATTAATTGTGGCAACTCATCAATCTTGGTTTTGCGTAAAAATGCACCGAGCTTGGTGATGGAAGCATTACTGGCGAGATGACTGGCGACTGACTTAGTCTCAACGGACATCGTGCGAAACTTAATTAGTTTAAACGGTTTTTGATTTTTGCCAACTCGAGTCTGAACAAAAATCGGTGAGCCTGTATCAAACATGCCGATAATAGTAACAACAAGTAAAATCGGCCAAAGAAATAATAAGCCAAAGACGGCAGCTAAAAAATCGATAAAACGGATCATGTCAGTACTCTATTTATTTTTATTAGAAAGAAATGCATCTGCGGTTTCTTTGAAACCTTCTTCTAGCGTTTGTGGTGGTTTCCAACCCAATGTTTCCTTAGTATGAGAAATATCAACCTGCAGGGAACCCAATAAGCGATTAACTACATCAGTCTTACCCGTAATCTTACCCACTAAGCGATAACACCACAAAGGTACCGGTAGTAATCGACTCAACTTTCCGAGAGCCTGTGCAATATACTTTACCATTGCGGCTGTTGAGACATCATTATCATCAGAAACCAAAAATACTTGATTGGCTGCTTTTGGATGGTCGATACAAGTAACAATAAGATCGACAAGATTTTTTACTGAAACCAAACTGCGTTTATTCTCAGTCATACATCCAAATGGCAGTGGTAGACCTTTTGAAACTAAATTCAGTAATGATGCAAAATTAGCTTTAACACCAGGCCCATATATCAATGTAGGTCGAATAATAACGACTTCTAGTCCAGATCCTTTAGCAAGTTCTAATAATTGCTCTTCAGCTTCTGATTTAGATTGCCCATAAAAATCTTCAGGTCTTCTCTCATCACTAGCTCTAAAAGGTTTACCAATCTCGGTTGACTCACCATTAACCTTAATTGAGCTTATAAAAATAAATCTCTTAACACCTATTTCTGCAGCCTGGCGAGCTAGATTCATGGTTCCAGCTGTATTGACTTCACGAAACTCATTTAATGGATTTAATGATTGCTCATTCATTACATGAACACGAGCGGCACAGTGGATTACTGTATCAACATTCTCTAATAACAATGAATATTTACTTTGACTATCGATCGAAGATTTAAAATAGGTTACTTGATTATCTTTCTTAGAAAGGTTTCTATCTAATACTCTAACCTGGTACTTGTTTAAATTGTTAAGCAAGTGCTTTCCTAAAAAGCCACTCCCACCCGTCAACAAAATATTGTGCATTTATTTCACCTTGTCAGTAGTGTTCTATATATATCTAAATGCTTTTGCACCACGTTCTCAACATCAAACTCATTAATTGCATACTGTCGTGCTTTTGTTCCCATATCTTGCCTCAAGCTAGAGCACTCAATTAAGCGAATGAGCGCATCAGATAATGATTCAGCATCTTTGATGGGTACCAATATTCCAGTTTTTTCTGGAATGATGGCATCACGGCAACCAGGATTATCTGTTGTCACGATTGGTCTACCACATGCTGCAGCTTCGATAAGGACTTTAGGTACACCTTCACCATAATATGAAGGCATTGTAACAATATGTGATTGAGAAAAAAGTTGTGGAATATTATTACAATGTCCAACAGCAGTGATAAGTCCACTAGCCTGCCATTTATCTAACTCTTGCTGTGTAATACTATTGGGGTTATCTGGATCAGGAGTACCAGCAAGTACAAACTCAGCATTAGCATACTTAGATTTAACAAGATCTGCTGCTTCAACAAACTCATAAACCCCTTTCTCTTTCAATAACCGGCATGCCATTGAGATCTTAATAGATTCAGCTTCAGGCTCTTCTGTATGAGTATAAACATTTAAATCAGCACCAGAACCTTTTATTAATGCCTTATCAATTGGCTTTAATCTGGTTACTTGAGAAAGAATACTCTCATCTGTTGTGTTCTGAAATATAATCTTCTTGGCTTTATGTTTAAATGCCAATTTATATAAAACACTAACGATTAATCTAGTAAGTTTTGCCCTAAGATTATCCGCGGAGAATACATAACCTAAACCAGAAATAGCAGCTACAAACTTTGGTTTTTTAGTAATAGTATGTAATACAAGTCCAGAATATATTACAGGCTTAATAGTCACAGCGTGGAGTATATCGGGTTGAATCTTATTGATTACTTTACGAAGCTGTTTTACTGTACTTAACTCACTCAACAAACCATTCCCACTTCGAGAAAACACAAGATCATGAACATGAATACCAAACCTTGTTAACTCTTGAAGCTTCCCAGTATCAGTGCAAGCTAAGTGTACTTCGTAACCGCTAGATATTGCTTTTATTGCAATCGGTAGACGGTGAGAAATAAAAAACCAATCTACATTAACAACAAATAAAAGCTTTTTATTTTCCATAAAAATCCCTAAACCACTGAATAAACTCAGCAACACCTTCTTTAACACCAACCCTTGGCTTATAACCAGTTGCTACAAATAAATCCTCAACATCAGCATAAGTCTGATAAACATCACCAGGCTGCATCTCACGGAAATTTTTCTTGGCTTCTATCCCCAATTCCTCTTCAATAGCTTTAACAAACCCCATCAAATTAATAGGTGAGCCATGTCCTATATTATAAATAGCATAGGGCGCTGAACTTGTAGCAGGAGAGCCTTGTTCGACAGTCCAGGATTGATCGCTACTAGGCACAACATCAGCGATTCGCACTACACCTTGAACGATATCATCAACGTGAGTAAAGTCACGCCACATGTCACCATTGTTATTAATATCAATGGGTTCACCATCTAAAATCTTTTTAGTGAAAATATAAGGTGCCATATCTGGGCGGCCCCAACTGCCATAAACAGTAAAAAAGCGTAAACCAGTGGTCGGGATATCATATAAATGAGAGTAGCTATGTGCCATTAACTCATTTGACTTTTTTGTGGCAGCATAAAGCGAAACTGGATGATCTACACTATCACTTGTAGCAAATGGAGTTTTACTATTTAAACCGTAAACAGAGCTAGATGAAGCATATACAAGATGGCTTACCTTGTTATTACGACAACCTTCAAGAATGTTTAGATGCCCTACCAAATTAGAATCTGCATAAGCATGTGGGTTTTCAATTGAATAACGCACGCCTGCTTGTGCGGCTAAATGAATTACACGTTCAAATTGTTGATTTTTAAACAATGATGCTACAGCATTGCGATCGGATATATCCAACACTTTTAATTGAAAATTATCATGTTCAATACGTTTTAAACGTGCATGCTTTAAATTTACATCATAATAATCATTTAAATTATCAACACCAACGACCAAATGCCCTGCCGATGTAAGTTTTTCAACAACAGCACTACCGATAAAACCGGCAGCACCGGTAACTAAGTATTTCATAATATTCTCAACACATTAAAATTAATTAAAGACTAATCAGAACCAAATAAATCACGTGTATAAACTTTATCTGAAACATCAAGGATTTCATCAACCATACGGTTAGACACAATTACATCTGAGATCTCTTTAAACTCATTTAAATCTTTAATTACCTTAGAATGAAAAAACTCGTCTTCATTCAAAACCGGCTCATACACAACGACTTCAACACCTTTGGCCTTAATTCGCTTCATAATCCCCTGAATACTAGACGCTCTAAAATTATCAGAGCCAGCCTTCATAATTAAACGGTATATACCTACACGCTGTGGATTACGTTTTAAAATTGAATCTGCAACAAAATCTTTACGAGTAGAGTTAGCATCGACAATTGCACCAATAATACTATTCGGCACATCAGCATAGTTTGCACGTAACTGCTTAGGGAAGCTGCGATTAAGTGGTCCGCAGCTCCCGATATGACGCCCCAAACCGTCCTTTATCGACGTCCTGTGGCTCAATTTTC
>NZ_NIJK01000053.1 GCF_002836975.1 Shewanella indica
CCCTGTCACGTCTTTCGCGTTGCCGCTGTGCCGTGTCAGTGGGAGCGCATTATAGGGAGCCTGAACTTTTGTGCAAGGGCTAAATCTAAGAAAAACAGGATTAATTTATCGTTCGCTCACAAAAGCAGCCAAACGGCCAAAAAAGCGATACTTTTTGATGAAAAAAGGGGCTCGCGCCCCTTTCTATCTATCTAGCGTCGTTTATTAAAGCTTAAGGCCCGAAGAAACGGGACTCCTGTTTGGCTTCAACCGTCTCACCATTGACTTCGGTAGTGACAATAAAGTCTATCTTGGTAATGGGACGTTTCAGCTCCACAGGGTCGACCGCCACACTGACAGGCAGCGTCAATACTTCACCGGCCGCAATCTGCACTGTTTGTGGACCATACCACTTATAGTTGTTTAACCCATCAATGTGCATCTGGTACTCGTGGGCCGTTTCTGTTTTGTTCAATATCTTCAAAGTGAAGGTATTCTCTGTCATCCCCTGAGTATTCTCGGTATAGAGCTGATTCCGGTCACGAATGATATCGATGCGCACAGGGGCGATATTGGCACTGGCGTAGATGAACACCAAAATCATCGCAGTAAGCACAACACCATAGCCCACCAGCTTGGGACGCAGCACTTTTTCCTTGATCCCTTCCAGTTTGTTTTCCGTGGTGTAACTGATAAGGCCTTTGGCATATCCCATACGTTCCATGGTGGAGTCGCAGGCATCGATACAGGCGCCGCAGTTGATACATTCGTACTGCAGACCATTACGGATATCAATCCCTGTCGGACAAACCTGAACACAGAGATCGCAATCGATACAGTCGCCCAGCCCCAGAGCTTTGGGATCTGCCTTACGGGAACGGGGGCCGCGAGTTTCACCACGCTTGGTGTCATAGCCAACAATATAAGTGTTCTTATCGAACATGGCCGCCTGGAAACGCGCATAGGGACACATGTGGATACACATGATTTCCCGCATCCAGCCGGCATTACCATAAGTTGCCAAAGTGAAGAGAATAACCCAAAAGTACACGGCGCCGCTGGCCTGTAAGGTAAACACCTCGAGGTATACTTCTCTGGAGGGCACAAAGTAAGACACAAATGTCATAGCCGTCAGCAGGGAAATCAGCAACCAAGCAGTATGCTTGGCCGTTTTGCGCCAGAGCTTGTCAAAACTCCAGGGCATCTGATCCAACTTCATCCTTTTGTTGCGTGCCCCTTCGAGCTTTTCTTCAAACCAGATAAAGATGAAGGTCCACACTGTCTGCGGGCAGGTGTAACCGCACCAGACCCTTCCCAGGTAGGTAGTGACAAAAAACAGTGCGAAGGCAGCAATCATAAACAAGGCTGCCAGCAACGTCAGATCCTGAGGCCAGATAGTCAGGCCGAATACATGAAACTTCTGCTCTGCCAGGTTAAACCAGACTGCCTGCCTATCTCCCCAGGGAAGCCAAGGCAAAATCAGGAAAAACAGCATAGCTATCCATCCCATCCGCCGCCTTAACGAACTCCATAGACCATCAACCGCACGAACGTAAATTCGGTTGCGAGGATTAAAGCGGTCTGCTTTACTCGCATCAGGCTGGTGAATCTTGATTCGATTGGCTTTCGAATAATCCTTATTGCTCGATTCTTCACTCATCTTTACAGCCTTTTACTGCTTATTGTATAAAAACTGGCGTATTATACCTTGTAACACAAGGGTTATTAACCTTAGTTGGACTAAATGATGAAAGGCTGGATTATTTTGGCAATATTGGCCGGAGTGCTTTATTACTTGGTCACTCAGACAGATAAGCTCGATGAGCCTATTGCCCAAACCGAAGCATTAGTAAAGAAAATTGAACGCAAGCTGGATGCCATGACGGGCACACAGATCATTCGCCTCGATCAGAAAAAGGCCCGCCTCAAGGCCGATATTGCCGAGCGTTTGTCAGCTTATGAGCTACAGGAGCTGGACGGCATACTGACCTCGCCAGAGACTTTAATGGACTTCAAGGACGAGTATTGTCGTGGCAATGTCATATCTCATCCGGTTTTCAGCAAAGATAACCTGTTGTTCATCTGCGATAACCTCTGAATAAAGCACCGGGTTTTGTCGACTGTTGCAAAACCCGCACCTGAAATCATTGACCTCCCACGCCAATCCACCTAGCCTTTGAGCCATTATCAATATAGGGGCTGTTTGTTATGACATCTTTTGTTTCCGATACTTTTGAACCTGAATTGTGGGAAGAGGTTGCCGGGTTCGCTTTTGAAGACATCACTTACCACAGAGCCAAATCTCAAGGTACTGTGCGAATTGCCATTAACCGTCCCGACTGTCTGAACGCTTTTCGTCCCAAGACAGTTGATGAACTTTACATAGCTCTGGACCACGCCCGGCAATGGTCTGATGTAGGTTGTGTGCTGTTAACAGGTAATGGCCCATCAGCTAAAGGGCAATATTCCTTCTCCTCCGGTGGCGATCAGCGTATTCGCGGCAAAGACGGCTACAAATATGAAGGTGAGGAAGCCGGCAAGGCCGATTTGGCTCGCATGGGCCGCCTGCACATTCTCGAAGTACAGCGCTTGATCCGCTTTATGCCCAAGGTCGTCATAGCCGTAGTTCCCGGTTGGGCGGTTGGTGGCGGTCACAGCCTGCATGTGGTGTGCGATCTGACACTGGCATCGAAAGAACACGCCGTTTTCAAACAGACAGACCCGGATGTAGCCAGCTTTGATTCTGGCTATGGCAGCGCTTATCTGGCGAAGATGATAGGTCAGAAGCGGGCAAGAGAAATATTTTTCTGTGGCTTTAACTACAGTGCCGATGAAGCCTTTGCCATGGGCATGGTTAACCGTTCGGTTCCTCATGCAGAACTTGAAACCGAAGCTCTGCGCTGGGCCAAGGAGATCAACTCCAAGTCCCCAACCGCAATGCGCATGCTCAAATATGGCTTTAACCTGCCTGATGATGGTTTGGTTGGCCAGCAACTGTTTGCCGGTGAAGCGACCCGTTTAGCCTATGGCACAGCCGAGGCCCAGGAAGGCCGAGACGCGTTTCTTGAAAAACGCGATCAGGACTTTTCCAGCTTCCCTTGGCATTACTGATAGCCTTAGACTACTAAAGGCCGCATAAGCGGCCTTTTTAATAGATAAAAACGGTCAAATTAATCTGTTAAATCCCCTTTTAATTATTAATGAGAATTATTATCATTAAATTATCGAGAGAGGAGAACCACCATGATTAAGACAATGACCTTTGCCATACTACACTTCAGCGTAGCCTTTACCATCACTTACCTGCTTACCGGCAGTGCGCTTATAGGTGGTGCCGTGGCCCTGATAGAACCCAGCATCAACACTGTTGTTTTCTACTTCCACGAAAAGGTCTGGAAGATATACGAAGCAAAAAAGCAGCAGCGGCTAACGCAATTAATCGCCTGAGCATACACTCAGGCGATTAGTGGCAACACTTTCAGGCTTGCGCTTGATTCCGGCCAATTACTCTACAGTAACCGACTTGGCCAAGTTTCTTGGCTGATCCACATCAGTCCCTTTGATCAGGGCAACATGGTATGACAGCAACTGCAGCGGAATAGTGTAAATAAGCGGTGCCATAAACTCATCACAATGTGGCACAGGAATTACCTTCATGGTGTCATCGGATGCAAATTCAGCATCAACATCAGCAAACACATACATCAAACCACCACGGGCACGCACTTCTTCCACATTGGACTTAAGCTTTTCAAGCAGTTCATTATTGGGTGCAACCACTATCACAGGCATGTCGGCATCGATCAGCGCCAATGGTCCATGTTTCAGCTCTCCGGATGCATAAGCTTCGGCATGAATATAGGAAATCTCCTTCAGCTTCAGCGCGCCTTCCATCGCAATGGGATACTGATCGCCACGTCCCAGGAACAAGGCATGACTCTTATCGGCAAAGTCTTCAGCCAACTCAGCTATGGCGTCATCCAACCCCAGAGCCTGCTCCACTTTAGCCGGCATAGACTGCAAACTCTGGGCGATTGCCGCCTGCATTTCCACACTCATGCTGTTATAACGTCCCAGTGCCGCCGTCAGCATCAACAAACCGGCCAACTGCACGGTAAAGGCCTTGGTGGAAGCCACCCCAATCTCGGCACCGGCTTTCATCATATATGCCATATCGGACTCGCGAACCAGCGAGGATCCGGGGGCGTTACATATGGTCAAGGTTGCCTTGTACCCCATCTCTTTGGCCAAACGCATTGCCGCCAGGGTATCGGCCGTTTCACCGGATTGAGAAATGGTGACCAACAGGCTGTTGGGGAACAGATGCGACTTGCGGTAGCGGAATTCAGAAGCAATTTCCACATTACAGGAAACACCGGCCCAATCTTCCAGCCAATAACGTGCCGCCATACCGGCATGGTAACTGGTACCACAGGCAATGATCTGTACATGTTTGATCTCTTTGAGAAGCTCGGCAGCATTATCACCAAAGGCTGTATCCAGCACCTGCTGCTGGGCTATTCGGCCTTCGAGAGTACGGGTCAGCGCCATTGGCTGCTCATAGATCTCTTTAAGCATATAGTGACGATACTCGCCCTTGTCACCGGCATCATGAGTGATTTCAGATTCTTTCTTTTCACGCACTACCGGGTTTCCGTCAAGATCATAGATATGAACCTCACGGCGAGTCACTTCGGCAACATCGCCCTCTTCCAGAAAGGCAAAAGTACGGGTCACCGGCAGCAGTGCCAGTTGATCCGAGGCGACGAAGTTTTCTCCCAGACCAAAACCTATTACCAATGGGCTGCCACTGCGGGCGACCACCAGCCGTTCAGGGTCGCGGCGGTCGATGACCACAGTGCCATAAGCACCTTCCAGTTGTTTGACTGTGGCTTGTACCGCCGCCAGCAAGCCGGGGGCAGACTTGAGCTCATGGTCGACCAGATGACAAATGACTTCTGTATCTGTATCTGAGTTGAACTGATAGCCTAAGCCCTTGAGCATCTCCCGCAACTTAGCGTGATTTTCAATAATCCCGTTGTGCACCACGGCTATGTCACTGCCGGATTGATGTGGATGCGCGTTGCGCTCACTGGGCTCACCATGGGTCGCCCAGCGGGTATGGGCGATGCCGGTACCACCGGCCAAAGGAGCAGTTTGCAAGGCATCGGCCAACTCCTGCACCTTGCCAACTCTGCGGGTACGGGTCAGTTCACCTTGGTGAATGACAGCCACACCGGCCGAATCATAGCCACGATATTCCAGGCGTTTCAGTCCCTCGATCAAGATTTCAGCAACATCCCTTTGCGCTACTGCGCCAACAATTCCACACATATCAATATCCGCTTAGTTTAAAGTTTACGCTGTAAAAGGGGCCAAGATCAGCTTTACCCCTTGATTTGAAATACTTTCAGCGGCTGCATCTGGCAGCCTATTATCTGTCACCAGGGTAGTGACCAACTCCCAGGGCAACTCAAGATTAGGAATTCTGCGGCCCACCTTTTCCGATTCGAGCAGCACCACTACATCCCGGGAAACTTCCGCCATCACCCGGCTCAGCCCAATCAACTCATTGAAAGTGGTGGTGCCTCGCTGCAAGTCAATGCCATCGGCGCCGATAAAAAGCTGGTCAAAGTTGTAGGAACGCAGTACTTGCTCAGCCACCTGTCCTTGAAAAGATTCGGAGTGGGGGTCCCAGGTGCCCCCCGTCATCAAGAGTGTGGGCTCGTTTTCCAATTCATGTATCGCATTGGCCAACTGCAGGGAATTGGTCATGACCACCAGCCCGCGCTTATCGTTAAGCTCAGGAATAAGTCCCAAAGTGGTGCTGCCACAATCTATGATGATGCGATTATGATCTTTGATAAGCCCGGCAGCGGCCTGAGCTATGGCCAACTTATTGCGGGAAGGCGGTTCAGACAAGGTCTGGGTTATCTCTTGAGGAACAACGACGGCACCACCATAACGACGCAGCAGCAAACCGATTTTCTCCAGGGCTGCCAAGTCTTTACGTATGGTCACTTCCGAAGTTTCAAACTTCAGCGCCAAGGCATCGACACTGACTTCACCCTGCTGCTGCAGCAGGGTAACTATGGCGTGACGCCTTTGTTGGGTGTTGCGTTTGGTCATTCCAGATTGAATAAGTTTCGATTCGAAAGGCGAATTATATAACTTCGAAACCTAAACGCAATTGCTGAGTGAAAAAAGCTCGTTAGTAGTTCAGCCGATATACAGGCATGCCTTAAAGCCAGCCCGAGCCTGGGCGCGCCCCAAGAAGCCGAAAGCATTAGATTTCATCCATAAAAAATGCCAGCCACTGGAGTGGCCGGCATTGCTGTTGGCATGTTATCTATTGGCGATTAAAACTTGGCTTCCAGCGCCAGGCTCACATGACGACCTTCACCAACAGTCACATCTGTATTGGTACCGCCGGCAAGATATTCTTTATCAAACAGATTCTTCATGTTAACCCTTACGCTGACATCTGTTCCCATCACATCCATAGTGTAGGCAGCGCCCAGGTCAAAACGTACATAACCATCTTTGGTGATCATGTTCTCTTTATCGGCAAAGCGTTCACCGACATAGACAGCACCAAAATTCAGAGCCAACGCTTCTGTCATCTCATAACGGGTCCAGATATTGGCCGACCATTCAGGCGCATCTATCGGCGTTTTACCATTGAGACTATCTTCTGCAGGGCGATCATACTCTGCATCCAGATACATCATGGAACCTGTCATAAACCACTTATCACTGAGTCGTCCCTGAGCGCCCATCTCAAACCCTTTATGACGCTGTTCACCACTCTGAGTTGTTATTGATTCACCTGCCCCTAAGTCTTGAGTCACGGTAACATTGGAGACGGTTATATCAAACACGGCGCCTGTCAGTAATAACCCACCATCGAACAGTTCCCACTTGGTGCCTATTTCATACTGTTCCCCATATTCAGGATCCAGATTCATCTTGTCATTAACATCATTAGGATCATTAACGCTCCCTTGGGGACTGAAGCTCTTTGAGTAATTGACATAGATACTGCCGTTATCCATCGGCGAATAGATCACCCCAAATTTAGGTGAAACGGCATAACTGTTGTTCCCGGCACCATCTTTCTTTTGTTCGTCATAACGAACACCGGCCAACAGTTTCCACTGTTCATTGATAGTAACCAGGTCCTGAATATAGAAACCATAGTGCTTATAGTCGCTTTCACTGAGTGAAGTATCGTTATGATAGTCCAAACCTGGATTTGCGATGGGCTGGCCAGGCATAACAGAAACACTTTCGCCTTTTTCGCGCAACTGCCCATAGTAGTAGTCCAACATATTGGCACCGATCAGGAACTGATGTTCCAAAACACCGGTACTGAAGTTACCGGTAATATCAATGAATCCTGTTTTATGTTGCCAATCATCATAACGATCGAATGGACTCACAGTGTAGCCATCAGTAAATGGATCCTCAGAACCTTTGATCAAACTTGGAAGAGAGTCCAACCTTTGGCGGTTGAACTGCTGATCATTATAGCCGGCCTTCACTTTCCAGTTGTCGCTGATAAAGTAAGTGAGTTCGGCCCCTAAGTTTTCGATGGTATTGTCAGTAAACGCCCATGGCATATCCCAGATAATATCCCGACCACCAATGAGCTCACCCTTGCTGTTCAACCAACCGCCACGGTCTATTCCGGTTTTATCTTGGGTATGGTCATATTTCAGTGACAGCAAAAGATCATCGGTAATATCAAACTCCAGATTCAGGTAGCCCAACCAACGATCTCTTTCCTGATTTTCACCATTCTGATATTCACGCCAATACTGGGTATCCTGCTTAACCAGCACAGTGCGATAACGGATAGTCTGAGCTTCGTTTAGACTACCACCGGCATCCAGTTGAAAGCGGGTAGAGCCGTTATCATCGGTATCAAATCCCAGGTTAAACAGTGTGTCGTAGGTCGGCTTCTTGGTCACCATATTGATCAAGCCACCAGGGCCTGACTGGCCGTAGAGCATACTGGAGGGGCCCTTAAGCACTTCTACCTGCTGCAGAGTTTCAATAGGTTGCACATAGTGCGACCACTGCTGCTGACCATTGATCAGGTACCCAGAACCAGAGTCCAACTCAAAGCCACGAATATTAAATACCTGGCGATTCCATTTTTCACTGCCACTGGTCACGCTTGAGTCATTCACCAATACTTCAGCCAGGTTGGTTGCCAGCTGTTCATCAGTAACAAAGTCGGGGATAACGGTAACGGATTGAGGTGTATCCATCAGATTAATATCACCACGCATCGCGCCAGAGGCGACGCCAGTCTTATAATCATTGAAGCTACGACCGGTAACACTGATACGCTCAATGTCTTCTGGCACTTGCTCTGCCGCCAGTGGCATTGAAGATATAGCGGCCACCACAGCCATACCTACACAGGAAAACTTAAACCTCATAATCACCTCATTCTCTATGCCGGACCGGCAATCAGTTCTATTTTTGCCAGCAAATATAAATGAGAAGGATTAGTATTTAAGTTTCTTTACAGATATTTACAATTAAATATGATTGACTTCAAACCCATTGACGGGTTTGTGAGATTGAAAGCACCCGAGTGGGTGCTTTCAATTAGAGGAATTATTTCTTTTGCTTTTGTGGACGCTTCCAACCCTTGATATGTTTCTGTTTAACTCGGGTGATAACCAACTCATCGGCGCCGACATCACGGGTTACAGTGGAACCGGCTCCCAGAGTCGCTCCTTTACCTATGGTGACAGGAGCAACCAACTGGGTATCACTACCGACAAACACCTCATCTTCAATAACGGTCAGATGTTTATTGGCGCCATCATAGTTACAGGTAATGGTACCTGCACCTATATTTACCCCTTGGCCAATGCGTGCATCACCGAGGTAAGCCAGATGTCCAGCCTTGGAGCCAACACCGAGTATGGCTTTCTTCATCTCAACAAAATTGCCTATATGGGCATCCTGCTTAAGTTCAGCGCCCTGACGCAGACGAGCAAACGGGCCGGCACTGGCGCCATCACCCAACTTGGCGCCCTCGACTATGCTGTAAGGCTTAATCTCGGCGTTATCGGCAATCTCACAATCAATAAGAATAGCGCCGGCACCCACAGTCACATTATTGCCCAGCACCACTTTACCTTCGAAGATCACATTGACGTCGATCATCACATCCATGCCGACTGTCACTTCACCGCGAACATCAATGCGTGCCGGATCCCTTAGGTTAGCCCCATCCAGCATCAAGGCTTCTGCACAGCGCTGCTGATAAGCACGTTCCAACGCCGCCAACTGCACTCTGTTGTTGGCGCCTTCTGTCTCAATGGAATTAACAGGATGAGCCGTATCTATGGCAACCCCATCGGCGTGCGCCATGGCGATCACATCGGTAAGATAGTACTCGCCTTGAGCATTGTTGTTTTCCAAGCGCCCAAGCCAGTTTTTTAATTGTTTGCCCGGCAATGCCATGATGCCGCTGTTGATCTCATTGATCTTGAGTTGCTCGGGAGAGGCATCTTTCTGTTCGACTATGCCAACCACCTTGCCATGCTCGCGCACCATACGGCCATAGCCGCTTGGGTCATCCAGATGCACTGTCAGTACGGCTACGCCATCGTTTTGCCTGGCAGCAAGCAAGGCTTCCAGTGTTTCCTTACGGGTGAGGGGAACGTCGCCATAGAGCACCAATACAGTGTCATTGTCATCTATATGGGGAATCGCCTGGGCTACCGCGTGCCCTGTGCCCAGCTGTTCAGCCTGCAGCACAAAGTTAAGCGGTTGCTCGCCCAGTTCCGTCATCAGCTTATCGCCGCCATAACCATAAACCAGATTGATTTTGTCGGCATTTAGTGAATGAGCCGTATCAATCACATGCTGCACCATGGGTTTATGGGCGACCTTATGCAGAACTTTGGGTAGATCAGAACGCATCCGGGTCCCTTTCCCGGCGGCGAGAATAACAACATTCAATGACATGAGAGATTCCTTTTCTTTGGGCTGGCGCAAGTGTACCGGAATCGCGGCAAAAATGCAGCGCTCAGGCAGCTTGGAAGCTTGCAAACCTGCTTGGACAATAGGAATAACAGACACAAAAAAGGCGCCCTAAGGCGCCTTTTTTCAGCAGTGCTGTTATCTGGCAATGTTCTTCTTGATGGTCTCAACGACCCGCAACTGAGCCACGGCTTTAGCCAGTTCAATTGCTGCCGCAGCATAATCGAAGTCAGCACCGGCATCGGCCATATGGGCTTCTGCACGACGCTTGGCTTCTACTGCAGCCTGCTCGTCAATCTCATCGGCACGCATTACAACATCAGCCAATACGGACACGGAGTTGGGTTGAACTTCCAGTAAACCACCTGAAAGGTAAAACACCTCTTCCTGACCATTTTGTTTGACGATGCGCGCCATGCCAGGTTTGATATTGGTCAGCAGCGGAGTGTGGCCGGGCATAATACCCAGTTCACCCTCAGAACCAGTTACCTGTAAATGGGCAACAAGGCCTGAGAAGATTTTGCTCTCTGCACTGACGATATCAAGCTGTACTGTCATGGCTGCCATCCCGTTCTCCTTACCAAACTATGCAATATTGCCTAGTTATTTCTTGTTGGCTTTCTCAACGGCTTCGTCGATAGAACCAACCATGTAGAACGCTTGCTCTGGCAGGTGGTCGAACTCACCGTCCAGAATTCCCTTGAAGCCACGGATGGTGTCTTTCAGGGGCACGTACTTACCTGGAGAACCGGTAAAGACTTCAGCTACGTGGAATGGCTGAGACAGGAAACGCTCGATCTTACGGGCGCGGGATACTGTCATCTTGTCGTCATCTGACAACTCGTCCATACCCAGAATAGCGATGATGTCTTTCAGCTCTTTGTAACGCTGCAGAACTGTCTGTACACCGTTTGCCACGTCATAGTGCTCTTGGCCAACAACCTGTGGATCCAGCTGACGAGAGGTGGAATCCAGTGGGTCAACCGCTGGGTAGATACCCAGAGAAGCGATTTGACGAGACAGTACCACGGTCGCATCCAAGTGAGCGAAGGTGGTTGCAGGGCTTGGGTCAGTCAAGTCATCCGCAGGTACGTATACCGCTTGTACCGAAGTGATAGAACCCACTTTGGTAGAAGTAATACGTTCTTGCAGAACACCCATCTCTTCAGCCAGTGTTGGCTGATAACCCACAGCAGAAGGCATACGACCCAACAGTGCCGATACTTCGGTACCAGCCAGGGTGTAACGGTAGATGTTGTCAACGAACAACAGTACGTCACGACCTTCGTCACGGAACTTCTCGGCCATAGTCAGACCGGTCAGAGCAACACGCAGACGGTTACCTGGTGGCTCGTTCATCTGACCGTACACCATGGCTACCTTGTCCAGTACGCCTGAGTCTTTCATCTCGTAGTAGAAGTCGTTACCTTCACGGGTACGCTCACCTACACCGGCGAATACGGACAGACCTGAGTGGGCTTTAGCGATGTTGTTGATCAGTTCCATCATGTTAACTGTCTTACCAACACCCGCACCACCGAACAGACCTACTTTACCACCCTTGGCGAACGGACATACCAGGTCAATAACCTTGATGCCGGTTTCCAACAATTCAGTGGTGTTAGATTGCTCTTCATAAGAAGGAGCATCACGGTGGATGATATAACGCTCATCTTCACCGATAGCGCCCGCTTCATCCACAGGTTCACCCAGAACGTTCATGATACGGCCAAGGGTCGCAGCCCCAACCGGAACGGAAATTGGTGAACCAGAGTTTTCTACCTCGATACCACGACGCAGACCATCGGAAGAACCCATGGCGATGGTACGAACTACACCACCACCCAGCTGTTGCTGAACTTCCAGCACCAAGCCTTTACAGGCGCCTTCGCCTGTGATCTTCAGAGCGTCATATACCTGAGGTACGGTATCTTGTGGAAACTCAACGTCCACAACCGCGCCAATCACTTGGACAACAGTACCTGTGCTCATGATTAATCCTCTAAAACTTGTATTCGTTACCCAGCCTAAACCGCGGCTGCACCTGACACAATTTCCGACAGTTCTTGCGTAATCGCCGCCTGACGGGCCTTGTTGTATACCAGTTGCAGATCATCGATCAGCGTGCCGGCGTTGTCTGTTGCTGCCTTCATGGCCACCATACGGGCAGCCTGCTCGGAAGCAATGTTTTCAACGACACCCTGATACACCTGAGACTCCACATAACGAACCAAAAGCTTGTCCAACAAGACCTTTGGATCTGGCTCATAGATGTAGTCCCAGCGATGCGCTACGTCATCTTCGTCTGATTTAGGCAAAGGTAGCAGCTGCTCGATCACAGGAGTCTGCGTCATGGTATTAACAAACTTGTTGAATACCACATACAGACGATCCAGCTTGCCTTCGTTGTAAGCCTGGAGCATTACCCGCACAGTACCAATCAGGTCAGCGAGCTTGGGAGCATCACCTAAACCTGAAGCATGGGCCTGCACCTTGCCACCAAAGCTTTTGAAAAACTGAACACTGCGAGCACCGATAGGGCAGAATTCAACTTCCGCACCTTGCTCTTTCCAGCTTTTCACGTCTGCGACAACCTTCTTGAAAAGGTTGACGTTCAGACCACCACAAAGGCCACGGTCGGTTGCCACTACTATGTAACCAACCCGCTTGGGTTCTCTCACCTCCAGGTAGGGGTGTTTGTACTCCAGAGAACCCTGAGCGACGTGACCGATCACCTTACGCATGCTCTCCGCATATGGACGGCTTGCAGCCATGCGATCCTGCGCCTTGCGCATTTTGCTGGCTGCCACCATTTCCATGGCGGACGTGATCTTCTGAGTGTTTTTCACACTCGCGATCTTGGTTTTAATCTCTTTAGCGCCGGCCATCTCTACTCTCCAATCTGGACCTGAGGTGCCTTATGACACCTCGCATGTATTTACCAGGTTTGGGTTGCCACGAACTTGTCGAGACCAGCCTTCAGCTCAGCTTCGATTTCGGCATTGTAATCACCGCTATCGTTGATCAGCTTCATCAGCTCAGCATGCTCGCCGTTCATGAAAGAGAGCAGAGCGGCTTCGAAGTCACCGATCTTCTTCAGCTCAATACCTTTCAGGTAGCCTTTTTCAGCTGCAAAAATAGATACAGCTTGGTCAGCTACGCTCATAGGAGCGTATTGCTTTTGCTTCATCAGTTCGGTTACACGCTCACCGTGCTCCAGCTGGGCACGAGTTGCATCGTCAAGGTCAGACGCAAACTGTGAGAACGCAGCAAGCTCTCGATACTGTGCCAGAGCAGTACGGATACCGCCGGACAGTTTCTTGATGATCTTGGTCTGAGCCGCACCACCTACACGAGAAACAGAGATACCTGGGTTAACCGCTGGACGCAGGCCAGAGTTGAACAGGTCGGTTTCAAGGAAGATCTGACCATCGGTAATAGAAATTACGTTGGTCGGTACGAACGCAGATACGTCACCTGCCTGGGTTTCAATAATTGGCAGAGCGGTCAAAGAACCAGTCTTGCCTTTTACTTCGCCATTGGTGAACTTTTCAACGTACTCTTCGTTCACGCGGGAAGCACGTTCCAGCAGACGAGAGTGTAGATAGAATACGTCACCTGGGTAAGCTTCACGGCCTGGTGGACGCTTCAGCAGCAGTGAGATCTGACGGTAAGCAACGGCCTGCTTGGACAGGTCATCGTAAACGATCAGTGCATCTTCACCGCGGTCACGGAAATATTCACCCATGGTACAACCAGAGTATGGTGCCAGGTATTGCAGGGCAGCCGCTTCAGAAGCAGTAGCAACCACAACAATAGTGTTGGCCAGAGCACCGTGCTCTTCCAGCTTGCGTACTACGTTGGCAATAGTAGAAGCCTTCTGGCCTACTGCAACGTACACACACTTGATGCCGGAATCTTTCTGGTTGATGATGGCGTCAATAGCCATCGCAGTTTTACCAGTTTGACGGTCACCGATGATCAGCTCACGCTGACCGCGACCGATAGGGATCATGGCATCAACCGCCTTATAACCGGTTTGTACCGGTTGAGATACGGATTGACGCTCAATAACACCAGGAGCAATCATTTCAACAGGTGCAAAACCATCGTTGTCGATTGGTCCTTTACCGTCGATTGGCTCACCCAGAGTGTTAACAACACGTCCCAGTAGACCACGACCTACTGGAACTTCCAGAATACGGCCAGTGGTTTTAACTTTTACGCCCTCAGCCAAACCGGCATAAGGACCCATAACTACGGCACCTACAGAATCACGTTCAAGGTTCAACGCGATTGCATAACGGTTGCCAGGCAGTTCGATCATCTCACCCTGCATTACATCGGCCAGGCCGTGAATGCGGATGATGCCGTCACTGACCGAAACGATAGTACCTTCGTTGCGGGCTTCACTGACGACTTCGAACTGCTCGATCCGCTGCTTAATCAGATCGCTGATTTCAGTGGAATTCAGTTGCATGCTCAAACTCCCAATTACGACTGCAGCTTATCAGACAGGCGGTTTAATTTGCCGCGGACGGATCCATCTATCACCAGATCCCCTGCCTTGATAATAATACCGGCGATAAGCTCGGCATCGACGCTGCAATTCAGCTTAACTTTGCGTGCGAGACGTTTCTCTAAAGAAACACTGATCTGCTGTTGCTGCTCAGAGCTAAGCTCAGTAGCAGATACCACGTTGGCTTCGATTTCCTTAGCCCATTCGTGGCGAAACTCAGCATAGAGCTGAGATACAGCAGACAGTACCTCCAAGCGACCGTTTTCAGCCATTACCTTGATCAGATTTTGACCGTGCTCATCAATTTGCTCGCCACAGATATTGATAAAGAGTGCAGCTAGCTTATTGCTGGACATAGATCCAGCCAGCAGTGGCTTCATGGATTCATTTTCACTCACCATTGCCGCGAAATCGAGCATTTCTGCCCAGTTTTCTACTGCTTGATGTTCAACAGCAAAGTCAAAAGCTGCCTTAGCGTAAGGGCGAGCAATGGTGGTTAACTCAGCCATAACTCAACTCCCTTATCAAATTTCAGCAACTAGTTTATTAACTATGTCGCTTTGGGCGGCTTCATCAATCGAACGCTCGAGGATCTTCTCTGCACCAGTGATGGCAAGAGTCGCAACCTGCTTACGCAGTTCCTCTTTCACGCGATTACGTTCAGCTTCAATTTCTGCTTTACCCTGAGCAATGATTTTCGCACGCTCAGCGTCTGCTTCAGCTTTGGCTTCATCAATAATCTGAGCCTTGCGCTTGTTGGCAGACTCAATGATTTCGTTGGCTGTAGCCTTGGCGTCTTTCAGTTGGTCAGTCGCTTTCGCTTGAGCCAACTCCAGGTCTTTTGCTGCACGGTCAGCGTCAGCAAGACCATCAGCAATCCTTTTCTGGCGCGCTTCGATGGCATTCATCAAAGGGGGCCATACAAACTTCATGCAGAACCACACGAAGATAATAAAGGCGACCGTCTGACCGATTAGGGTAGCGTTGATATTCACAACAGCCTCCTATTTAGAGTTAAGACAGAAGCGTTTATTACAGCATTGCACCCAGTGGGTTAGTAAACAGCATGTAAAGTGCAATACCTACACCGATCATGGTCACGGCGTCGAGCAGACCCGCTACAATGAACATCTTAACTTGCAGCATAGGAGCCATTTCTGGCTGACGCGCAGCGCCTTCCAGGAACTTACCACCCAAAAGGCCGAAACCGATAGCGGTACCCAGTGCACCCAAACCAATGAGCAGAGCAACAGCAATTGCAGTAAAGCCCAGAATCGTTTCCATCTGTATCTCCAGTATCTAAATCTGTGTTGGTTGATGATTTAGTTTAAAAAATTTCTTCAGCAGTCCTTAATGATCTTCATGAGCCATGCTTAGATAAACAATAGTCAGCATCATGAAAATAAACGCTTGCAGCGTGATAACCAGAATATGGAAGATCAGCCAGCCCAGTTGCAAAGTCACACCCAGAGCGGCAATCGCCAAGTTGGTACCATACATCAGCGCAATAAGGATGAAGATCAACTCACCTGCATACAAGTTACCAAAAAGACGTAGCCCCAATGAAATAGGTTTAGCTATCAAGGTAACAGTTTCGAGCAGGAAGTTGACGGGTATCATTGCCCAATGGTTGAAGGGCTGTAGCGTCAGTTCTTTCGCAAATCCTGACACACCTTTGACCTTGATGCTGTAGTAAATAATCAGCACAAACACGCCCAACGCGAGGCTGAAAGTGATGTTAAGGTCAGTAGTCGGTACTATCTTCAGATAAGGCACACCGGCCAAAGCGGCAGTATGTGGTATCCAGTCAACTGGCACCATATCCATGAGGTTCATCATGAATACCCACATAAAAATAGTCAGAGCAAGAGGTGCAATCAAAGCATTGCGACCGTGGAATGTATCTTTAACGCTGTTGTCGACAAACTCGACGATCATCTCGATAAAGCATTGAAGCTTACCGGGAACGCCAGAGGTTGCTTTTTTACCAACGCTGCGGAACAACCACAGAAACAGCACGCCAAGACCAACCGAAAAGAGCAATGAATCAATGTGCCATGTCCAGAAACCTTCACCAACGGTAAGGTTGGTAAGGTGATGCTGGATATAGCCCTGCGGTGTTAATGTTTCACCAGGTGCAGCCATGATTCATCCCACTTAACTTTGCTTGAAGTACAAAGGAGCTGCCCAATGCACTATCAACGCCAGTACATAGCAAATAAAAAGGGGCATAAATGCGACCTCTAAATTGATAAATACCAGCGAAAACAACGCTATTGTCAACAGCAACTTTACCGCTTCCCCCCAGTAAAAGCCTTTTAGGACCTTACCGGCAGAGCTTGCTCCCATATGGGAAAAAGCCAGGGTAGCGAATACAAAATTAGGGAGCACAGCTATGGCAGTTCCTGCCAGAGCAGAATAGCCAAACTGGGCTCCCCACACGGCAAAGAAGATAATTGAAGCACCCCCAGCTATCGCCGCCTGCATCATCACCAATTTATAGGCTGACCAACGGCCACGACGCGCTAAAACCTTACTCAATTATTCTTCTCCGCATTCCTACTTTTTGTTTCGATGACCGGACTACAAATATCCGTATAGAGTCGAGGTACAAAAAGCTTGCGAAAGTATACCTTTTCAAGTCTTGTTTGCAACTTTGAGATAAGTAAAAACCTCACCTTTTAACGTGATACAGCCCCAAATTCGCATAAATGCAATATTAACAAACGTCACAAATTTACACTAAAAAGCGTTAACGACGTTTTTTTAATGGATTTTGGCAAGAATGCCGTCTAATTCAGCCAGATTTTGATAGTTAATTACAATTTTTCCCTTTCCCTTACTACCGTGGGAAATAGAAACTTTTGCACCTAGCCTCTCAATTAACTGACTCTCCAGACGAGCAACATCGGTATCTTTTACAGGCTTTTCGGCCTCTTTGGCAGGATTTAAGACTTTATTAACCAATCGTTCTGTTTCACGAACGGTCAATTCCTTCGCTACCACCAATCGGGCAACAGAAGTTTGCTCCTCACCTTGCAAGGCAAGCAAGGCTCGGGCATGACCCATCTCAATATCACCGTACTCCAGTAACCGCTTTACCGGTTCATTCAATCCATTGAGTCGCAGCAAGTTCGAAACGGTAGCCCGTGATTTTCCCACAGCATCAGCTATTTGTTGGTGAGTAAGATCAAATTCTTCGATCAAACGGTTAAGCGCAATGGCTTCTTCCATAGCATTGAGATCTTCCCGCTGAATGTTTTCTATCAGGGCGATAGCCACAGCAGCCTCATCGGCAACCTGCTTGACTATACAGGGCACCTTGTCCAACTTGGCCAGCTGCGCCGCACGCCAGCGACGTTCGCCGGCGATTATTTCATATTTGTCATCACTGATCTTACGCACCACTATGGGCTGAATAACGCCCTGAGCCTTGATAGATTCAGCCAGCTCTTCCAGCGCCTCCGGCGACATATCTTTACGGGGTTGATACTTACCGGGTTGCAGCAGATCCACATCCAAAGTCAGCAAGGTTTCGCCGGCATCAACTTTAGATTGCTCGGCATCATCACGCTTCTTACTCGCTGCATGGCTGGTACTCAAAAGTGCGTCCAGGCCCTTGCCCAGACCCCGTTTTTTCAGTGTCATGCTCATTCCTTTATGCCTGTTTCGCTTGCTGATTCTGCTCTGAGCGACGAATGATTTCGCCGGCTAAAGCCAGATAGGCCTTGGCCCCAGCGCTACTCTTGTCATAGTACATAGCCGGAGCGCCAAAACTCGGCGCTTCGGCCAAGCGAATATTTCTTGGGATCACAGTGCGGTAAACCTTGTCACCGAAATGCTGTTTCAGTTGATCGGAAACATCGTTGGCCAGACGGTTGCGGGGATCGTACATGGTTCTGAGTATTCCCTCGATCCCGAGTTTAGGGTTAACCATGGCCGCCAACTTGGAAATGGTATCCATCAGGGCAGTCAAGCCTTCCAGGGCATAATACTCACACTGCATGGGAACCAGTACTGAGTCGGCCGCCGACATGGCGTTCACAGTCAACATATTCAGCGAGGGAGGACAATCGATAAAGATAAAGTCGTATTCATCCTGCACCTTTGCCAAAGCGTTGCGCAGGCGAATCTCCCTGGCAAAGAACTCCATCAATTTGATTTCGGCGGCAGTCACATCACCGTTGGCGGCAATGAGATCGTATTTCCCGGCAGTGTTACGTACGACGACTTCGTCAAAACTCTTTTCTTCCACCAGTAACTCATAGGCGGTGTTTTCAACTTCGTACTTGTCGACACCACTCCCCATGGTGGCATTGCCCTGGGGATCCAGATCGATCAATAGCACCCGCCGCTTGGTTGCCGCCAAAGAGGCAGCCAAATTAACACAAGTTGTTGTTTTTCCAACGCCACCTTTCTGGTTGGCTACGGCAATAATTCTCGCCACACTGTCACCTTGTCTGTCAATTTTGTTATTGATGCCCGGTTCCGTTTGCATCAAGTTGCTTGATACGCCAGCCAATTGCAAGGCATTCAAACCTGGGGAGCTATGATCAGCAGATGTCTCTGTTCATCCAATTTTGGAACCTTGAGTTCAATGGATTCCCTGATACTGTACCCCTCAGGGATCCCGGTTAACTCATCAGGGTTCAGTTGCCCTTTAAGGGCATAGAATACCCCATTTTGCGCCGGCAAATGCTGACACCAGCTTAACATGTCTGCCACTGAGGCAAAGGCGCGGCTTAGCACGCCGTCAAACCCTTGCGGATCCTCAAAGGCTTCCACCCGGCTCTCTACCGACTGTATATTTTTCAATTTGAGTTCAATCTGGACCTGTTTTTGAAAACGGATCCGCTTGCCCAAGCTATCGAGCAATACAAATTCTTTATCCGGATTCAAAATCGCCAGCGGGATACCGGGCAACCCAGGGCCTGTGCCCACGTCGATAAAACGCTGTCCCTTGAGATGAGGAGAGACGACCAGGCTATCCATGATATGACGGATGAGCATCTGCTCAGGTTCGCGCACCGAGGTCAGGTTATAGGCTTTATTCCATTTGTTGAGCATGGCAACAAAACCAAGCAACTGTTGCTGCTGTTCATCTGATGCATTGAGGCCTGTCTCAGCCAGATATGTTTTTAACTGTGCTGCAAGCACGGGTATTCTCCCCAGAAAAATACTGCGGGGCTATTATGCGGCCCCAAAACGGCCAAGGGAAGCATCTACAGCTTCCCCGGCTCTGGAATGGTTTACTGTATCAGGCCGTTCGGCGCAGTAATCCCCGTTTTTTCAGATGCACCAGCAAAATGGAGATGGCTGCCGGAGTTACCCCCGAGATCCTGGAGGCCTGGCCTATGGTCTCTGGTTTATGGGCATTGAGCTTGGCGATCACTTCGTTGGATAAGCCTGGCACTTCATTGTAATCAAGCTCCAGCGGCAATCCGGTATTTTCGTTACGCTGTGCTTTGGCTATCTCTTCCTGCTGGCGCTGAATATAACCAGCATATTTAACCTGGATCTGCACCTGTTCGGCCGCTTGACGATCTTCGAGCCCCGGCCCGAAACCTTCAATCCCCATAAGCTTGTCATAGTCCAACTCAGGACGACGCAGCAGCTCTTCAAACGAAGCTTCGCGAGATATTGGCGTATTGAGATGCGGATTCAGCGCTTCAACCAAAGGTGAATTCACATGGATCCATTGACTGCGCAGGCGTTGCAGTTCAGATTCTATCGCCTCAACCTTGGCCGAGAACTTGGCCCAGCGCTGATCGTCAACCAAACCCAGCTCACGGCCTTTCTCGGTCAGACGCAGATCGGCATTATCTTCGCGCAGCAGCAAGCGGTATTCGGCACGACTGGTGAACATGCGATAGGGCTCCTTGGTGCCCAAAGTCGATAGATCATCCACCAGCACGCCAAGATAAGCCTGATCCCGTCTAGGTGCCCAAGCGTCTTTACCTTGCACCTGTAAAGCCGCATTCATGCCGGCCAACAGGCCTTGAGCTCCTGCCTCTTCATAACCTGTGGTGCCGTTGATTTGACCTGCAAAGAACAACCCATTTATGGTTTTGGTTTCCAGCGAATTTTTCAGATCTCTGGGATCAAAGTAATCATATTCAATGGCATAGCCAGGGCGCATGATCTCAGCATTTTCCATCCCCTTGATCGAGCGGACCAAAGCAATTTGCACATCGAATGGCAAACTGGTTGAGATACCGTTGGGGTATAACTCATTGGTATTGAGTCCCTCAGGTTCAATAAAGATCTGATGCGAACTCTTATCGGCAAAGCGATGGATCTTGTCTTCGATAGACGGACAGTATCTCGGGCCTATTCCTTCGATAACCCCAGAATACATAGGGCTTCGGTCCAAACCGCCACGAATTATCTCGTGGGTTTTTTCATTGGTATGGGTGATATAGCAAGAGATTTGCTGAGGATGTTGGTTCACATCACCGATAAAAGACATCACAGGAAGAGGATTATCTCCTTGCTGTTCTGTCATCTGCTCGAAGTCGACACTGCGAGCATCGATACGAGGCGGCGTACCCGTTTTGAGACGGCCAACTCGAATAGGTAACTCTCTGAGTCTATGAGCTAGAGCGATCGCTGGAGGATCACCGGCACGCCCACCACTGTAATTTTCCAATCCAATATGGATCTTACCTCCCAAGAAAGTACCGGCTGTCAGCACCACAGCAGGAGCTTCAAAAGCCAGTCCCATTTGGGTAATAACACCAATGACTCTGTTGTTTTCAACAACCAGATCGTCAACAGCTTGTTGAAAGATCCTTAAGTTGGGCTGGTTTTGCAATATCTGTTGGATCTTTTGTCGATATAAGGCGCGATCTGCTTGGGCTCTGGTAGCTCTTACTGCAGGTCCCTTACTTGAATTCAGGGTTCTGAATTGGATCCCGGCACAATCAGTTGCTGTTGCCATGGCGCCACCCAAGGCATCTATCTCTTTAACCAAGTGCCCTTTACCTATACCCCCGATAGCCGGGTTACAGGACATCTGACCCAAAGTGTCAATATTATGGGTTAAGAGCAGGGTGTTAACTCCCATTCTGGCAGCTGCCAATGCGGCTTCAGTTCCGGCATGACCACCACCTACAACAATTACATCAAACCGTTCATGAAAACGCATAGATTTACCTTTGGCTGAGCAAGGGATGAAAAAGGAATTTCAGCCGATCATTTTAGCACCTGTAACGATTCAGGTGAATGCTCTATTTCATGCTGATGGATCGCAAGGGATCTGCCTTATAGATCTTAAGATCTTTATATAGATCTTCTTGTTATGTTTACTATTAGGATCGGGCTTTTCTGTGGGTAACGGTTATATTTACATAAAAACAATAGGTTAACGCAAATCGATCCTGTGATCAGTTGGCGATCTATCTCCATTAAAGCTGGGGATAGATCGCGATCTTATCCACAAGGAGGATCTGGTATGCATTCAGGATCCGATTCATGCAACGATTGATCAGATCAAAATAAAGCATTATCCACAGAGTTATATTTTATTGAGCAAAATTGTGGATAAGTTAGATCTAAATTGTGAGTACTTGATGCTTTATTCAAGTTGAAAAGCATTTTATAACTCGGGCAGCCAGTCGTCGAGCCATGCCAATGCTGGATCTTCCGGTACGGGATCGTATTGAACATCGATCTGGATCTTATCCACATAGGGCTTGGCTCCCTTGGCGCTCAGTTGCTGTAGCAGCTTTTCCGGGCCTTGGCAGAATGTGTCGTAACTCGAGTCGCCGATCGCACATAAAGCATACCGACAGTCCTGCAGGTTTTGGTTTGACTGGAGTAATTCCTGATAGAAGGGCTGCAAATTGTCCGGAAGATCGCCGGCCCCATGGGTGGAGGAAACGATCAACCAAAGGGCTTTGGGATCCAGTTGCTCCAACTGTGGGGTTAAGTACAGGCTTGTCTGGTGGCCGTTTTGTTCAAGCTTATTGATGAGTTCTTCGGCGACATATTCGGCTCCTCCCAAGGTGGTTCCGACTAATACTTCGACTTTCGCCATGATAATCCTCTCTGTATGTAGCGCCTGGCGCCTTGATTTAATCGGCCCATATTAATCCAATTTGCGGTGACAGACAGCCTTGGGTAACCTGAGTTTGGGCACTATTGCATTGATCCTGTTGTAGGCTCTTTCTGCGCTTGAGGCTGATATGAAACTGAAGTGGTTGCTGATCTTCCCGTTGCTTTCTTTGCTGGTGATACTAGGGGGATGGCATTGGGTGTTTACCGTACCGGCAAATGTTCAACTGCAATCTGACAGGGTTGATTCCAATACCGGCGCGGCCTGTATCCAAACGCCAACGGCAAAGGCGCTGGATAAGAATGGTGAGTTTGGCGTGTTGATCTGGAATATTCAGAAGCAGCAAAACGGCCTGTGGCGTTCTCGTCTCGATGATTTTACAACAGGCAGGCAGTTGGTGCTGCTGCAGGAAGCCAGTCTGGATCCCGGCATGTACCTTTATTTGAGTGCTACGCAGTGGTTTTGGCGTTTCGCTAATGCTTTCAGTGTATTGGATACCCCCGCTGGGGTAATGAATCTCTCCCGCAGCGCTCCCTTGAGCAGTTGTGGCTACCGTACTCTTGAGCCCTGGTTGCGGTTGCCCAAGACGGCCTTGGTTGCCGAATATCCTTTGTCTGATGGCTCATTATTGACTGTGGTCAATGTCCATGGAATTAACTTCAGTGTCGGTATCGAAGAATATCGGCAGCAACTTAAGTCTTTGACTGAAGCCCTGGCTGAGGAAAGAGTAGTGGGGCCTATTATTCTGGCGGGTGATTTCAATACCTGGAGTGAGGAACGCAGTATGCTGCTGGCCGCCTTTGCTTCCTCTTTGGGATTGAATGAGGCTCATTTTGGCGAGGATAACAGGGTAAGAGTTCTGGGATATCCCCTAGATCATCTCTTTTATCGAGGATTGAAACCCAAAGAGCTGTATGTACCGGAAACTGAAGTGTCTGATCACAATCCTATGGTCGCCAGCTTTGTGATTGCCGAGAACTAGGCCATAAGGAAGGTGCGAACAAGTCCCATGCGTTCTCTGCGTCGGCTTACGGGCATGGATGCAAGGCGTGGTTCGCAGCAAATGGCCCTAGTCCTTTGCAAGAAGCACAACACAGCAGGCAGGCCTGTAAGCCACGCCCTTCGGGGCTTTCACAGCAACCGGCTCTCTGCGTTATCCGACTTCGACAGGCCCCGGCATGCCTTCAGTCAGATGCCTTGAACGCCAATTGCTGTGTAAGCCAGAGTACCGCGAGGACTTATTCGCACCTTCCCTAAGTAACTCATGTTTCCCTGACACCGGTTCCTCCAAAAAAAGGCCTGTGACCGAAGTCGCGGAAGTCAGCATTCCTAACGGAGGGCCCTGATAGATTATCTTTCCGCCATGTTTTCCGGCTCCCGGGCCCATTTCTATTACGTGGTCGGCATTGGCTATCATCTCAAGATTATGCTCGACGATTATCACTGTTTTTCCTTGATCTGCGAGTAAGGTAAACAGTTCGAGCAGGCGCTCGACATCGGCCATATGCAGACCGGAGGTGGGTTCATCAAAGACATAAATGCCTCCGCTTCGTTCCAGTTCTGCTGCCAGTTTGAGTCTCTGCCTTTCACCTCCGGATAAAGTGGACAGCCGCTGACCTATCTGTATGTAGCCGAGTCCTACCTGAATCAGGCGTGTCAGTGCATTTACTATTTTCGTCTGGTGCTTGAATACCTGCAGAACCTCTTGCGGGCGCATGTTCATTATCTGAACGATAGATTTTCCAGCGGCTCGAATGGTGCTGGCTTCCCCGCTGTATCCCGAACCTTGGCAGGTTTCACACATAGACTCAATAGTTTCAAGAAACGCAAGATCTGTGTGTACAACACCTCGTCCTTTACATGCAGGGCAAGCCCCGGCTGCATTGTTACTGAATAGACCGACAGCTTTGCCACTCTGCCTGGCGAAATGGCGACGTATATCATCCAGGATACCGAGATAGCTGGCAGGGGTTGAACGGGAGGATGCGCGAAGTTCGTCTTGATCAATCACCACCACGTCTGCATAAAGGCGGGGCAATATCCTATTGGCTAACGTCGATTTCCCCGAGCCGGCGACACCGGCAACCACAGTTACGACCCCGAGGGGAATATCGACCGACAGATCATGAACATTGAACATAGACTGATGCTCAAGCTTGAGCCAACCTGAGTTTTTACGCTGTGATACTCTTGGATAACTTTTTCGGCGCAAGCCTTGGCCTGTCATGGTATCTGCTTGTTTGAGCCCTATAAAAGGGCCTTGATAAACTACCTGACCACCCGCTTCTCCGGCCCCAGGGCCCATATCGATAACATGATCGGCAATGGCAATTACATCTGGGTCATGTTCAACTATGAGGACACTATTTCCCTTATTCCGCAGGCGAGTGAGTAAATTGGCGAGTTGACGGACATCGCGGGCATGCAGCCCGACGCTGGGTTCATCAAAGATATATGCAATATCGCTAAGACTACTGCCAAGATGGCGGATCATCTTGATCCGCTGAGACTCACCACCTGACAGGCCTGATGTCTCCCGAGCCAGACTGAGATAATCCAAGCCTATCTCTATCATGCTTTTGAGTTTTTCGGCCATTGCAGATATCTCCGACTGCATTTCCGGATCAGGGATTTCGTTAATGAAGGCCAACAGCTCACCCGCTTCCATGGTGGCACACTCGGTAATATTACGCCCTCTAATCAGGCTGGATAACACCAAGGGGTTTAGCCTACTTCCGTTACAGGCGGGACATGCTCCGCTGTTGGTGACTCTGGCTAAGGCTTCCCGCTCGACTAGAGAAAGTGTGTTGTCATCCCGATCCAGAAACGAACGACGCAGACGTGGCAGTACTCCCTCATATACAGTGCTCTTTGGCCAGCCTGGCTTTGGGGCTGTGACAGCAGTTCCTTGCTCAAGGGTTAGACGATGCCATTCTGCGGTTGTATAGGCACCAAGTGGTTTGCTTGTATCGAAAAAGCCGGATAAAGCGTAGCGTTTCCAACGCCACGAACCTGGCTCAAAGCCTGGGAAACGTATTGCGCCATCATCCAGTGAGCGCTCTTTGTCGAAGAGTTCATTCTCATTAATGCTTCTGGTCGTCCCCAGACCTTGGCAAGCCAGGCACATTCCCTCTGGGTTATTGAATGAGAAAACACTCGATTCCCCCCACGTGAGGAGTTGCTATACGTGAAAAAAGCAGCCGCAGCAGAGCATAAATTTCTGTTACTGTCCCAACCGTTGAGCGGGCATTGCCACCCAGTTTTCGCTGATCTACGACTATGGAGGCCGGTAGGTTTTCCAATCTATCTGCATCTGGCTGGCCTAGCTGGGGTAAGCGGCTGCGCACAAATGTCGAGTAGGTTTCCGCCAGTTGCCTTTGTGACTCCGCGGCTATGGTGTCAAACAGTAGTGATGATTTTCCTGAGCCAGAAACCCCGGTGAATACTACAAGTTGCTGCTTGGGTATCTCCAGAGTGACATTCTTCAGGTTATTGGTGCGGGCGCGAACAATACGCATGGGTAAATTGGTCACTTGGTGGTCCCTGGCGATTGCAGTCCTTGAACAGCCTTATTGCAGAGCTCGGAAAATCTAAGCTGATCTTCCAATGTCATCACCGCTGCCACCAACTGGGCGGCCTCGTATCTCTGTAGTGATGCTCGTTCCATGAAAGCTTCACCTTTACTACTGAGTTTGGTTACCTGAGCGCGGCGGTCAGTCTGGTCGCTTGATTGCTCAACCAAACCTTGATCCTTGAGTACCCTTAATGCCTTTGAAAGCTGAACGCGAGAAATCCCCATTTTCTCGCTGAGGACTGAGGGACGCATGGTTCCGCCCACACGCAGAGCCTCCAGCACATCATATTGCGCCCAGTTTACCGCTTCCGGGTTGAAGCGGTTGCGCCGTGCGACCAGCTCACATTGCAGCAATGAGAGAGCTTGTTCCAGTTCAGGGATTATTTTAGTTTCCATTTAGAAACTATATTCCTCATGTATCAAGAGATCAATCCCGGCAGCTGAATTGACAAGCCTGTGGTATGAACGTGCCGCTTTGTTTTACAAGCATTGAGCCGAAGTAGCTGTTACCCTTGATACCCATGTCCTTGTACTTGTGGCATTCAGGTTCGGGGTCTATGGAGGGAAAGATCCTTACATGATAGGGTCGCCATTAACCTTAAGCACCAGCAAGTTTTTGCACTCATCGAAACAGTCACCGAAGGTCAACGCCGTCAAAGGGAACCTTCGGACTCAAACTAGTCACAAATACTAGCCCCCAACGGCTTTAGCCTTATAGTTTTACTGGAGCACTAACAATAGAGTGGCGTTGGGATAGTGATTCTGGATATCTTTAGACACTGGTATTAGCTGAGTTTGAGAGATCCAAGAAATAGCTTCCCAATGACGCTTCACTCGCATTAAATAGCCTGATTACACGAACGACCGTTTTCTTGGCCAAAACGCCGTCGTTCCATGACTGCAGCATTGGGTGGAAACTGTCAATGATGGCCAGCTCGTCGGTCAAGCATCACCTGTTTGCAGCGGGGCTTAAAGGCTTTGATAAGCGTTTGGTCATCTGTCACAGCCTATGTGTTCAAAGACAGAGCATCCAGCAAGATAAAGTATCTCATCGCCGCGACACTCCAACACTGGAAACAGGGAATAAACGTGGGCTACGGACCCTGCAGCATTCGAGGTCTTTGAGTCAAAGCAGACAGATAAGGGGCCAAAGAAAGCCCCTTTGAGGATAACACACTTCCATGTACTGCACGGGCGTGCCAATTCCAAGTCAGTGTAAAAGGAATAGAATTCATCTCAAGGTCATATAGAATCAGCGACGCCGGTTACATTTACAGCCTGACGGGTATCAGTTCAACTCGTCTATTTGCCGCTCGGCCACCAAAGGAATTATTGCTTTTAAGCGGATGAGCTTCACCTACCCCTTGTACATCAATTATTTCTGCAGGAACGCCATATTGATCGACCAGTAGCTTTGCCAAACTGTTGGCTCGCGCTTGGGACAATGTGAGATTGGACGCTTCATCTCCCTGACTATCAGCAAACCCGGTGATTTTATATTTGCCTGTACTGTCACGTTGAATGACTTCTGCAATACTGGCAACCTGGCGTTTTTGCGCCTCTGTTAACTCAGCAGAGTTTACGTCGAAATTAAGTGTTAACGCTTTATTTGGCGCGCTCTTTATGGGAGCCGCCGTCTCGATAACTTCCATCACCAGACGAGGTTGGGAGTCAATATCTGTTACATGACCAACAATATATGAGACCGACAGATTATTATTCATTTTACTGGCAACAATTACTTGCTGACGATTTTCAACACCGTCGATAAAGCGAGATAATGACGCTCGCCAACCGATTAAGTCCCCACAGGATATTTCCTGACAACTGTAGCGAATAGCATAACCCCTTTGATCCAACAAACCTTCAAGCAATTGCGCTACGTGAAATGCTGAATATTGTCGACTAAAGTCAAATATCCGCACTTTTGCCTGACCGTTAATCTGCACGGCCTTCTCGGGATAATATCCTTCAGTACGTTCGCTGGTTTCCTGATGGGAAAATGTTAGGGGCCCAAGGGGAACCTCTCTATTGATCAGAATCTTACTTTCGCTGCTGAACAGCTTTGCCCCTTTAAACCTATATTCGCTGAGTGATGCCGCTTGTGTGGCAAATGTACTACCTAAGAGAAACCAACCCAAAAGCAATTTGATGTTCATAACCATCCCTGTTATTTCAAATTTCCATCAGACACTATATGTGACTGCATTCTGATTGTTGACTGCGAACTCAACGCCAGTCGAGGCCCTCTCAATGAGCCAAGCGCGTTACATGCTCTTTGCTCAGGAGAGCCAAACCACCCCAGGCTTGAAACCAATAGTTCGCGTAAAATCGGCACCTTCAGTTTGTAGCACCAAAGTGTTTTAACTTTTAGCAAGTTGGCATCCTGAATATTCAGGCTTTCATTTTTTCCGGCAATTTTAACGGTTTCTTTTTTGGCTGAACGGTAGAGCAGACTGTCATTGGGAATAATCCAGCGTTCCTTATCAGCAGTATCGTTCACCAAGGCTGTTTTACGTTTCACTTTGAAGGTGTCAAAAACGGCTATTGTGGGATGAACTATGGTGACGGTTGCGGATGCCTTATTCATCGCGGCTTCATCGAGCCTGACCTTGATATAAGCCTCCCCCATTTTCAGAGTCCCGGTTCCGCCCTGCATATATAAAGGCACCATGCCTTTACGCAGTGCTTCGCGCATTGGGTTAAGCTGAGCGTTGTTAAGAGAACCCGCACGGGCTGCTTCAAATGTCGCGGTATTCAAGGTGGTTTTAGCGCGATAGATATAGGTAAATTCCAATATTCCAAATAGCAACAGGAAGAAAATGGGCATCAGCACCAGAAACTCTGTCAGGCTTTGACCACTGAAATACCGTTTCACGTTAACTCCCCTTGGAAACCTGATTAAGGGATTGCGTCAACAGCTTGATTTGCTGTAGTTCCGCGGTGTCTGGCGCGAGAATTTGCTCGGCTTGCTGCANTTAAGGGATTGCGTCAACAGCTTGATTTGCTGTAGTTCCGCGGTGTCTGGCGCGAGAATTTGCTCGGCTTGCTGCAAAATTTGCCGTGATTGATTGAGTTTAACTACAGCCAGGTTAAACCAGGCTTTGCCGTCCTGACTGTCCAGTACCAACACCTTCTCATAGCAACGAATCGAAGCTTCATATCGTCCCTGACGGGCATAGATATTCCCAAGCTTAAACCAGGACTCTTTATATTCTGGATTAGTCTGGGTTAGCTGCAGGTACAGGGTTTCGGCGTCGGTTAAACGGGCTTCAGTGTAGGCCTGTTCGGCGACTTTCAGTCTGTCAGTGAAGGATACATCGGTCTGCGGCTTGTTCGGTGCAGCGGCACAAGCTGTTAGCAGAATACATAGTGATATCAATACGATTGGCTTCATTTTTATCTCAATTTAAGTTGTTGCCCGAGTACCAGTTCCAGACGACCGACACTGCCCGAGGCCAATTCCAATGTGTGTTCGGCATTGGCGCAGTACGCCATCCGCCACGGTGCCAAATTAGGCACCAATTTACAGATCTTCAATTCGCCATCCACGAAGACGATATCTAGCGCATAGCGCATACCAAACATGTGGATAGCGCGGCAATCGTTGAATAAAAAACCTTCATCCTCCAGCAAAGGCGGTTTACCCAATAAGCCTCTGGCACGTTGCCAAAAACTGCGCGGTAAAAACACCCTATTCAGCAGTGCTCTTTCACCGGAATACAAGGATTTAAGTTGCATTTATCCCCCCTTGGAAAACAGCTCGAACAGCTGGGTTGCGATAGGGAAAAACAGCACAATAAAGGTGGTGGGAAAGATAAACAGTACCAAAGGCCCCACCAGTTTTACCGGCGCCTGCATCGCCAGCTTTTCGGCACGCTGGAAACGTTCTGTGCGTCGTTGCTCAGATTGGATCCTCAATGTTTCGCCCACGCTTGAACCACTTTTTTCTGCATGGGATAGGGACGACACCAGGCTGCGTATTTCACGAATATCCAGACGCTCGCTCATATTCCGCAGTGCCTCAATTTTCCCTACGCCGGCTTTAATGTCCCGAAGCACCTTTTGAAATTCATGGTTCAGTGGCCCCGGTGGACCCTTTTCAACGGCTTGCATCAGAGCACTGTTAAGATTCATCCCCGCTTCAACCGCCATAGTGATGAAGTCGAGATAGACAGGTAACAGGCGCACAATCTCCTTTTCGACCTTCTTTTTACGGTCGTTGAGATTGATTTCAGGAAAAATGAAACCGAACAGTGAAAATGCCAGCGGCACTATACCTGCAGGCTTGTCCAACATAAGAAAGCACAACCAGGACAACAGCATAAACATTAATGCTGACAATAGTTTAAGTGCAAAAAACTGCTGAGCAGTTACCAGGTAAGCAAGACCTGCTCGTCTCAGTTTAATTTTGCTTCGCTCGATGTATTCCACCGAGAGCAAGTCACCGAAGTAATGGGACAAAAAATTGATTGCCGGCCAGCTGAGCCTCATCAGCGGCGGCAGCGGATCCATATATTGCCTGTCGGCCTTTTTCACAAAACTGATAATACGCCCGAAGGCCATGAATCCGATGAAAATGGCGATGCTGATAGCCAATGAAATAATAAAAGTCATCGCAATTACACATCTATGCTGACGATTTTTCTGATAAAGAAAAATCCAATAATTTCAAGTACAACTACTATGGATATCACCACCCAGCCATACCATTCCGTCCACAGCAACGACATCTGCTCCGGTTCCATTTGGTACAGAACCAAGCCTAGCAATATAGGCAGTCCTGTCATCACATAGCCCTGTGCCCGTCCCTGAGCAGTAAGCGCATCAATCTTGCCTTCCATCTCCAATTTGCGGCGCAGGGTATCTGCCATACGTTCAAGGGTTTCGGCCAGATTTCCGCCGATTTCCCGGGAGATTTTCATCCCGGAAATCACCAGGTTCAGATCCATTAGCGGAATGCGTTTGTAAAGATTATCCAGCGCTTCGTTGAAGCTCACCCCCACTCGTACTTCCCGCAGGAACAAATCAAACTCCTGCTTGATTGGGGCGCTGGATTCCGCAATCACAGACTCCAGAGCCTGGTTCAAGCTGGCGCCTGAGCGCATTGCCGTCGATGTCCCCTGCAACATGTCTGGCAATTGACTGATAAATGCCTGTTGTCGCCGCTTTCGCAGTATCGAAAAAATCACCGCTGGAGACGCCCCCACCAAAACAGCCATCAGGGCGGCGGGAATGAAATTACCGGTCAGGAAAAAGGTGAAAACGAAAAACAGCACTACGGCTGCCAGGTTCAGCATGAACAGCTTTTCAGGCTCGATGGTCAGGAACAGATCTGACAGCTTGATCTTGGCCTGTGCCGTGAAGTTCCGCCGATAGTTGACCGCGGCATTGGAAACCACCCGCACCAAAAACCAGGCAAAGACCCCGGCTGACAGTGAAAAAAACGCCGCAACCAGCGCAATTTCAAAAATCATAGTGCCAAATCCTTTACCTTGGCGCCGGGAGAAAAGATGTTCATATCCACCTCAAGTCCCCGTTTCGCCAGCTCTTCATAAAACTGCGGTACTATGCCGGTTGAGACGAAGTCACCTTTCACCTTGCCATCGTCGCCGTAGCCGTTTTGTTGGAATTTGAAGATCTCACCGAGCTGGATCCGGTTGCCCTCTACCCCCGCCACTTCGCAAATACTGACAATCTTGCGTGAGCCACAGGCAAAGCGGGTTTGCTGCACAATCAGGTTTACGGCCGAGGATATCTGCTCACGAATTGCCTGAATCGGCAGTTCCACCCCAGCCATCATCACCATCACTTCCAAACGTGAAATACAGTCTCTGGGGCTGTTGGCGTGAGCGGTGCTGAGCGAACCATCGTGGCCGGTATTCATGGCTTGAAGCATATCAAGTGCTTCACCACCACGGCATTCTCCCACCACAATCCGGTCTGGTCGCATACGCAGACAGTTTTTCACTAACTCCCGAATCGGCACTTCACCCTTGCCCTCCTGGTTTGATGGCCTGGCTTCGAGTGAAATCAGGTTGTTCTGAGTCAGCTTGAGTTCCGCAGCATCCTCAACCGTTATAACCCGTTCATGCACTGGAATAAAGTTGGACAGCACATTCAAAAGCGTGGTTTTTCCCGAGCCGGTTCCACCGGAGATTATGATGTTTTGCTTGTGTTTCACCGCCATTTCCAGAAAGTGCACCATAGCCGGGCTCAAGGTGTTGAAATTCACCAAATGCTGAGAGGTGAGTCGCTCCTTCATAAACTTACGAATGGTTATACAGGGGCCTTTCAGCGCAATTGGGGGGATTACCGCATTTACCCGTGAACCATCTTTCAAACGGGCATCCACTGTGGGTGAGCTTTCATCGATTCGCCGTCCAAGCGGTGTAACAATTCGCTCAATGGCCGCCAACACAGAGCGATCATCGGTAAAGGTCACGTCTGATTTGGTAATGCGTCCCGCTTTCTCATAGAAGATTTCATCGGCTGCATTCACCATTATTTCACTGACGTCATCCATCGCCAATAAAGACTCCAGCGGACCAAGTCCAACCGCTTCGTTGAGCACCTGCTCAGAGACTTTCTGCCTGTTTAGCTCTACAGGAAAGTCTTCCATCTGCGCCACGATGCCGCCAATCATGCTGTTCGTGAAAGTTCGCAGCTCCTCATCCGTCATCGTATTCACGTTGATACGGCGTAAATCCATTTGCTTGAGCAGTTCCTGATGGATTTTGCTACGCCATTCTCTGACTAGAGTGGAGTGACCGCTATCCGTAACAACAGGCTCCTCTATTTGCGGCTTTTTTGGTGGCGGAATCTCCTGCTCCTTGATGGTGTCTGTTGAGTCCGCAGCAGTTGCCACAGGAGCTGAATCAGAATCAGTTTTGAGCTTGGTGTGATTTTTGGCCGTTATTTGGTAGGAATGCAGCTCAATCAAATCCTCTGGCTGCAGTGGACCGTAGGTCGCGACGGCATTGCCATTGACCCTGAGACCACTTCTTGTGGTTAACTCACTGACAAACAGGCCATCATCGGTACGAATGAAGCGAATGTGCTCCTTGCCAATTCGCCAACCGTGTAGCTGTACAAAGCAGGAGTCATCTTTTCCCAAGACACAGCTTGATTCCTGGCAAATCTGATCCGCAACCCGGGTACCTTTGTTAGTTTGAACATGCAGTTGAAACATCACGTCACCTCAGTCCAGTAACCAATCTGAAGTAGGTACATTAACTTCGGTACCTTCCATATCCGTCAAATTATGCTGAATATCGTCAGGAAGCGGTACATCAACTTTGGCTACTGTAGGTGTGACCAGAATGATGAGTTCGCTGCGTCCTTCCTGGAAATTACGGGAGGTGAAGAGTTCCCCCAAAATAGGAATGTCTCCCAGCAGCGGCAGTTTTTCGTAACTGCGGCTGTCTTCCACCTTGATAAGGCCTGAAATCACCAGAGTTTCGCCGGCTCTCATATTGACCACAGACTCAGTGTTACGTGTCAGCAACCCCGGAACGCCCTGTACCACGGTGGAAAAGTCAATAGAGCTCATTTCCGCCCTAACGGTAGAAATGATATTACCCTGCTCGTCGATAACCGGCTGAATATCCAACTGAATACCATAGTCCTGCATTTCAACTACAGGCTGACCAAACTCATTCAGAACAGCGAGTGGGTAAGAACCTCCTGATTGAAAACTGGCTTTCTCACCACTGCGGGTACTGAGGGAAGGTTCTGCTAAAATACGGGCCGTACCTTGCTCCTTAAGCAGATTAATCATGGAGTTAATACCTGTGGCTATGCCGCCGTAACCATAAGCTTTGGATGATGAAATAGGTAGGGTGCCATCAAAGAGTTCCAGCAGCTTATTGCCGTCAGAACCGTATACGTAATAGTCGTTGGGCTTGAAATTGGTCACCAGAGCCAGAGAGGGGCCACTGATGGCATTATCCCAGTTGATACCGAACTGCAGGCCGTCGTTCTTGTTTATCTCAAGCACCTTGACCTGCATTTTGACCATATCTTTAATTTCAATCTGCTCGGCCCTGACCATGGAGATGACTCCGGGAAACTTCTCCAGCGTTCCCTGGAACAAGGTTGCATCCTCAGGGCGGATTTTCCCTTCAGCCAGAATTATTCCGCTCTCATGACGGAAGCTGACATGCTCAAAGGTTCTGAAAATTGAGCGAAGCTCTTTCAGGGTTTTACTGGCTTGTGTCGGCAACACATCCACGGTGACTGTAAGCTTACGCTCGCCCGCCTTCCAGACGTGCAACTCGGTGGAACCTGGTGTTTTGGGGATCAGAAGCAACTCGCCATTGTCCATCACACTGGCACCAAGAACGGTATCCATACCGACGGCTATCCGCTTCACCTCTCCAACTTGAATGGTTTTGACCTGTCCCATGTACAGCTCAATGTATTGTTTTGCCGGTGCCGCCAAGGTCGATTGAGCCAATACCAAACCAAGCAGGAACACCACCACATTTACGCGCTTAAAAAACATATCCTTGTCACCTAATTCTTCACTGCCTGAGAGGAAGCGCTGTATTTCAAAAGACTGAGTTCACCCGTTTTTGTGCTTGGGCCTGCAATGGATACGGTTACCGGTTTTAGGCTGCCACCGGACGTACTGGATAAGGTATAGAGCTGGTACTGCCCTTCACTGTTGGCTTCAGATGCTAACTGCTTGCTGTCGAACATCGTCTTGGCCAATCGCTGCCCGTCTGAGCGATTTCGCAGCATGAAGGCTATCTCACCGACCTCTTTGGCCAGTACAAGCTTTGCCGCGTCCTGATATTTTACGCCAACTGTGATTGACGAGTATTCGAGGGAGCCTTTGCCAACTCCATGAAGCACAAAGTCCTGAGTGGGTGAAACCAGAGATATGTCATCCACAGCCAGAATACGAACGCTTTGTAAAAGTGGCTGGATTTGGGTGATCTTGTCGGTACTCTCACCTTCAGGCTCAAGTTCGGTGACCAACATGAGATCAACGATATCCCCCGGTAAGGTCATTCCTGAAACCGAATTGATTTCATCGATTTGCAATGTTACGGCACGTTCGCCTTCACCGAGCAGATCTGAAAAGCTTTCAATACCAAGGCCCGAGACATAGTGGGTCAGCAAAGGTTCTCCGGGTGACATATCGTGCTTCACCACCTGACCGTTATAATAGTCAAAATCCCCTGGCGCGACGGCTGATGCCGAAGCAAACGCCGCTGGCATATCGGCGACTGCCATATTCTCCGGGCTTAGGATTTCGCCCATTTGTACTGGCCTGGATGCCACCACCACGGAAACCGTTTCAGCTTCTTCTTGTACGATTTGACTCTTTAATATTTCTTCTTTGTTTTTTAGATAGTTATTTGACAGCCAGAATGCGGCTATTGCGACAAGTACAGCAATAGTCAGCATTAACCAACTGCTTTTGGACTTCTGGAAAGACACAAGTGACTCCTTTACTTGTTAAAGCTTTCTAATTCCGTTTTCGCTTTAGGGGCTGGATTAACTTTTGGCGACGCCTTGAGTGACGTCACCTGAAATTGACTTAACGTTTGCGCATAGATGTAGCCGGAATGCTCCTGCTTCACGGCATCAATCAACATATTGGCTATTGATTTATTGTCTTTGTAAGGCATAAAGAAAATTGTCACTAACACCACAATACCCAGTGCATATTCAGTTACGCCAAATCCACGCTGTCGTTTCATCAATTGTCTATCCTTATCGCCTGAATGAAGGTTTGGCCATCTTTGCTGATCATCGTCAAATTTAGGGTGCTGTTTTCCTTGGCAAACAGTAATGCTTCACCTTCTGACGAACCTGACTCTCCATGTTGCAGCACCCAGCCTTGCCCGGTTAATGCGGACTTGTAAAACACCCTGTTCGACGCCACTGACATCTTGTTGACCAGCAGTAAATGCCGCGATTCGCGCAGGCCATCGTATGCCTTGATATCGTTGGCAACCCGGGTGTTACGCGCCTTGGGAAAGCCTTTGCCCAAGCTTTTCAACTGCTTTTTTTGCAGAGATGGCAGGTTGGAAATGGCTAGGGTGCCCGAGACTCGCAGCTTATCCAGTTGCTGAAACTGCACCGTATAGAGCAAGCCCTCTTTCAGGTGGGAATAGATAATCCAGTTGCCAAAGGCAGACTCTTTAATTTCCCCTCGCCAGGCATCCTGATAAAACTGATAAATCTCCTCGGGAGATTTATTGGTGTCAAAACCGGTAATCGACATATCGACGCCATTAAAGACCAGATCGTCAGCAACTACCTGCAACTTAAAAAACTTGGGAATGGGAAACTGCACGCTTTCCTGCGCCTGAGTACCAAAGGCAATCAGCAAGGCCAACACTATGCACCGCATCATCTTCTCCTGTGCCCCAACTCATGTAATTTGGCCTTTAAGCGGCTTTCACAAATCCGGGGAGTGCTCACCCGGCCTTTGCGATCGTAGGTTCCCAGTCTTACGCAGGGCACCGCATCCGGTTCAATCTTGGCTAAATCCAACCACTCCAGCTCTTCGGCTATGGGCAATACAGACAAGATATCCATCAGTTTCTCCAGCCCCAACTTCTCGGCGAATGCCCCTATGGGCACCAGATACTTAAGCTCACGTTTCGCTGCGGCAGGCCCACCAATCATCCAGCCTTCGGTGAGCAAGGCACCCTGACGAGTCATCGCCAGGCTCTTATCACCAAGCTCGGGAAACCACTTAAAACTGCGTAACTTGCTGCTGACATTGACCCTGTAGAAGCCCTTGTTACTGAGATCCATATCAGGAGCGATGGAGAGCACCTTGCCAACCGCGGTCGATACCTTGGAAAAGTTACCGGGAAGCCCTGACTCGCTGGTTTGGCTACTGTGATAAAAGCCGGCTTTATCCTTATCTTCTTCAAATAAGGTCACCCATTTACGAGTGGTCTGATCTTTTATCTGCAGCACGGGGTTTAATGTTTCCTGCACCTTGTTGGTATTTTGACCCAGATATATGGCAGAATTTTTATCGGCAAACACGCGATTGCGGATCTCATTGCTGATTTGTGCATCAGATTTAACCGGCGTGTCAGAATCGCGGTTCTTGGGTTTGCTCTGGAAATATGCCACCCGCTCCCAGACGGCATAGCGGGCTGCTTGTTCTGTCATCTGACGGTTTTCCACGTGCTTGAATACCATGGGCAACAGCAGCGCCAACGGCATCAGCACAAAGCCACCAATGACAATAAACTCGGCCAATACGCCGCCACGTTGTTTCAGGGACTTCATGAAATAACCCCCAAGCCAATCAGTACCTTAATAACGTCATCATCACTCTTCTTTAAGCGGGTCTGCCAGAATGGATTGTACAGATTGCCAAACTCTCTGAGCTTGTCCTGTCTTGACCATTTGATCATCCAGGGCTTATTGCTGCGGGATTTCACTTCGTCGGGTCTGGAAAAAATGGGGACTGCCGACGCCAAAGCAAACAATTGCTGACCTGGCATACCGCCCTTTTCCTCGACCTTGTACTTATCTGATCTGTCAGCCTTGGTATTCCTGTCATCCAGCGTCTTACGGGTCGGCATTTTCGACTCATCTTTTTTAAGCAGAACAGTAAATTCGGGGCCGATATCAGTTTTGGTGTCAGCTTTGAAGTCTAGGAAAGTTCTCAAGCCCTCTGTTTTGCGAAGGTTATAATCAATGTCCCCTTTACTTTCACCCTGATGCCAGGTTGGACGGTATACCCCATTGGCCGCGTTGTTATTGCGCCAGGCATTTGCCCAGGCTTGACGATTGTTGTTGCGATTGTAGTTTACGGCCTTCCATTCACCGTTCTGTGGAAAGGCTTTCTCCGCAACGCCCCTGCGATCTCTATAGGTGTATCTGTCACTGCGCAACTCCTGATCCAGTGCATGAGCAGCGCCCCACCCCAAAGGTGAAAATTCCCGGGTTCTGGTCTTATGACAGAAAGTCCCCCTGCGATATTTGAGCCAAAAACTGAAGGTATCGAGAGAGGTCCAGCTCCACTGATACCCACGTTTTTTCTTGGTCAAGGTAAAGTCTGTGCCGCCGTATTTTTCCGCCCAAATTCTTCCGGTAATAGGACCATCACATCCGATTGGCACAGGAATGCGCGGCCCTACCTTATAGCCACGATTCGCCATCATGCGATCGCGGGAGTCGTTTATCACGTTGCCAAACTCCGCAAACCGTTGAGCAGTCGCAGAGTCATTGCGGATCTGCCGGCGCTCGAAGTAACGGGTTGAACCGCGATAGGCCTGAATGAACTTGGTAAAGTTGTATGCGTTGACCAAAGGGCTGGCCTGAACATCCGGGTCGTTAAGTTTGATGGCTTCATCATATAAATTGATCCCTGAAGCCAGCGTCGCCTCATGGTTAACCCGCTGCAACCCTGCCAGCAAGGTAATTAGCTGGTCTTGGGCGAAGATAAAGGGGCCACTGCCTGTCTTGATGGCATTTCTCAGCACAGTGGTACCTTTGTGCATGACTTCGGTCAGCTTTTCTATGATAGGTCCGACGTAGGGAATCCATTGGATCCAGTCACCGATGGTTTCAAGATTTCCGGTGAATTCGTGGATCATATTCGTCCAGGACGCGAGTGCTACGACCTGGCCGATAGCAATTTGATTGGCAACAATGGCCCTATTGGTAATAGCGATAACATTCATATCGCGGGTAACCATTGTGGCGGTACTGTAGGCGACGTTGTCGGCCGTGTTCTGTAATCGAACCCGCTCAGTCGCGACCACACCAGAGTCATACAATGAAAATACCGCCAAACCAATTGCAGCAAATATCGCCAGAAAAAGAACACTGGCGTACCCAGCCTGCCGGTGAGGGAATCGACTTAAATTAGCTTTTGCAGCGGCTCTGTATAACAGATAGCGGTAGAACACTTGCATGGCTCAATCCTTGACCGTGGTTTCTGTCCTTCAGTGGCGCACGCCGTTAACTTTTCCGATAGCAAGTGCATGGAAAAGCCGACGGCGATGCTTGAATTCTCAGCCTTTATTCAAATTAAATTTGTTGTTTGGGTGTGGGTACGTCTGCTACTGATATTCTGCCTTCCACAAAGTCAAAGGTTCGGCAGAGCACCATTGCCAGAATTTCTTCTCCACCAAGTCACTTGCCGCGGCAGCATCCCGCCCCTCAAACAAGCGCCAATTTTCCTCTGCAGACTTCAGGGCATACTGTCTCAAGTGACCGGTGACCCTCTCGAAATCGGATGGCTCGAGAAGAAATATGCTGCCATCCCTGTAAGACTCCCAAGGTACCTGATCTTTAGGTTGTCGTTGATGATTCTGGAAGAACGCCTCGCTGTAGATGCTGGCCGAACCACCCGCAGACACACAGTCGTCCCAACGTTGGCAGCGAAAGAAAAACTCGTCCTCTGCCTCGGCAGTGCCTGTTAGCTCTCTATAGGGGCAAGATCTTTCCCAAGGCTTATTGATATTGGCCTCGGCCACACCTTGGCGCGCAAGCTCTATCTCATGGGGCTTGGGGAACCTGTCCATCAGTAATTGCGCTGGTTCGCCACTCTCGTCTGCCATCAAAATGGAGGTAGTTCCCAAAAGGAACACACCGAGCGCGACGCGGGTGAAAGTTGACTTTGAAAACGATGGCATCAAGCGAAATGACATTCTACAACCCTCTGAAGGACTATGTTATTTATCCAGAAACAGGAATAGGCCATTTATAACAATGGCCTTTATCCTTACTTGTGCTGGTTACTTACGAGTACTGGCCTTTGAAGCAGTCTCGTTGTAAGCGTTCAAGCCACCAGCCTTGGCAGCATCAGTTACCGCCTTTTTGCCCGCAGTTTCTGCCTCTCTGTTTGCTGATTTGGCTTCATTGGCGCTGCCAGAAAGTTCAGCGGCCATAGAAGCCGTTTGGTTACGCACCACATCACCAAACATGGTGAAAGCACCGATGGCTGCAATGGCAATTAGAGCAACAATTACGATGTATTCAGTCATACCCTGACCGCGAATTTTACGTTGGAACATAGTTTCACTCCTTGAAGCAATTGATAGTAATTTCGCGGTTATTATTAGAGTAATCCTTCTATGACTCAATTACTCCGGAGGATAAAAATTACTCAGGCATTACACCCTAAAGGATTAATTAATTAGTATGATGACATTAATTGAATTCGCCCTTTAAGGTTGTTTTTTCTGTAAATGTTTTGGAGATGCATTTTTACAGTGTTCAGCGAAATATTCAGCGCATCTGCGATTTCCTGATTGCTTAGTCCTTTAAAAATACAATCCACTATTTGCCGCTCTTTCTGGGTAACATCAAGAGCCGTTCTTTCAGAACTGATCACCTTGTTTTTAGAGAATATTTCAAGAACATATTGCGAGAGTGCTTTTCGTGAAAAGTACATCTCACCTTTAACAAGGCAATTGATAGCAGATAGCTGTAACACTAAAGAACAATTATTTACCAATTGGCCGTGAAACCCCGCCCGCAGCAATTCGACTTCGATTTGAGTATCGAGGTGATTGACTATCGCAATATAGGCTGTAGAGGGCTTTTGCATCGAAAATACGCAGGGCTCTGGCTTTTGTCTACAATCTACAAAAACCACGCGACTGATATGCTGTTCATCTGTGTATGATAATGCTTTGCGTAAACACAGCCCATTCGCAAGGTAGAGTTGCTTTAACTCAGGCAGTAAGTCAAAACCCTCTCCCTCCAGGTGTATACTGGCGCGAGTTCGTATATCCATTTCGTATATCCATATAGTTCTCGGGTAATATTCAGCTGAAACAAATACGAAGGCTGACACTTTAATTGTTTTATCGTATCATCCTACTCTCTTAATTAATACGCTAAAGTAAGATTCGCCCGCTGAAAAGGATTTTTTTATGGGACAAAATACTTTATTGAGTGCAGTATTTTTGGTTGTTACTGCCTTCAGTGCCTCTGCCAGTACGCTTTTCGGCATTTTCCCTGATGCCAAATATCCCGCAGAAAAACGCATTCATTTTACGCCATTTGATCTCATTACTGCCGTTGATGGAGACAAGCTCTCCGTTTTGCCTGTGTCAGGAAAACTGACTCAACACAGCTTCGAGCTCCCAGACAGCTATACGCTGGAGCTTGTTATCAATAACTATTTGGCACAACTTAAAAAAATAAATGCTGAGATAGTGTTTCAATGCCAGCAGGAAGCCTGCGGTGATCCCTATGTCCTAAGGGACCAGTTGGCACCTAGGATAACCGTAGATACCAGTTATCTCGGCGCATACGTGGCGGCAAAGCTAACAGGTTCCAGCGGGGATGTTTACAGCGTCATCTATGCTTTTCACCGTGAGGACCGTTACACCAAGGTACAGCTTGTGACCCTTGAGAGTATTCCCGAGCCACTGGATCTGATTGAGGCAAACCCGGCGTTTTTACAGCAGGCTCCACAAGAGGTGGAGATAAAAGATAGACGCAGTGAAGATAGTCAGGACTCGGCAGATCATCCGCTGCTTGGCCGCATGCCCGGCAGTTTCATTAGTCGCTACAAGCAAACCAATTTTACCCAAGTCCCTGTGATTGTCGGCATATCTGCAGCCGGTTATCAGACCCAGCCACTCAATGCCAAACTCACCGAGATACGTTATCGGATGCCAGAGGAATACTCGCTGTTTGAAATCAGCAGTAACTACGCCGCCGCAGCCAACAAGCTGGCCGCTGAGTCCGTATTCCATTGCGAGGGTAAAGCCTGTGGTGACGATGCCGAATTGATAAAGTCCATGGGGTTACATCAGGATGTTAACACCGATGAATGGCAGGACTATCAGCTATTTAAACTGAGCCGCCCTGGTGGTGATGTGTATTTCGATATCTATGCCCAGGGCCGCTACGATGGCACGCCGGCAGACACCACTGTGCGAGTGATGGAGCTTTCGGCACTGAAAGATGACAGGGTTGTCATTGACCTCGATGCTCTCACCAAGGCCATTACCCAATCCGGCAAGGCTACTCTGGAAGGCCTGCTGTTCGATTACGACAGTGACCAGATGCTGTCAGAGTCCAAGCCAGTGCTGGAAGTACTGGCAAGCTACCTTAAGCAGCACCCGAAGCTGGATTTTTACGTGGTCGGCCACACCGACGATAAGGGCGACAACCGCTATAACCAGAGCCTGTCACAGCGCCGAGCGGCGGTAGTGATAAAACAGCTCACCGAGCAATACCAGATCCCCGCCAGCCAATTAGCAGCCCATGGCAATGGCGAGTACAGCCCCGTTGCCAGCAATGCCAACGAAGCAGGCCAGCGGCTGAATCGCCGTGTGGAGCTGGTGCTCCGCTCTGACAAAAAGTAACCCACTGAACCTTCGCAGCCGGTTACATTGTACTGTCATCAACGGTGAGGTTAACCCGTTGGTTACGTAGGGAAATAGACCACATAATTGCAGATGACTTTACTCTGGCTGTAGCTCTGACAGGTCTTTGTACCATAGCTGGCAGACGAAGATATTTATAAGTGGGTGGGTGTTTTAGGTTTGTCGTGAACGTACAGGTTTAAGGTTTCTTAGCTGCGTTTACGTTTATTTTGGCGTTCACCTTGTATATTTGTGGTGTAGCCATAGTCATAAACTAAGCGTAGTGAGCGTGTGTCGTCAGTTCTAAGTGTTCGTTTTTCAATGGAAATTTTCATTTTAGCCCCCAATTGGTCCCCAATACGGCATTTATCATGTCATTGGGGCCCAACTGGGGACTAGATTTGGCAATAAACGGCAAATGACGTACTAATAAAATCAGTGGGTTATCTGCTATCGTTTGCTGTTATTTTCCGTTATTTGCCCGCTTTACTTCCCGATACAGAAGCTGGAAAAAATTCTCCCCAGTAAATCGTCAGAGGTGAATTGGCCGGTGATTTCGGCCAGAGCCTGTTGAGTCATGCGCAGTTCTTCGGCCAGCAGCTCACCTGCCTGATAGACTTCCAGCTGTACTTTGCCCTGCTGCAGATGTTCACCGGCGACTTCCAAGGCTTCCAGGTGACGGCGACGGGCGATAAAACCGCCTTCCAGGTTACTCTGATAGCCCATCAGGTTCTTGAGGTGCTGTTTCAGTGCATCGACCCCGAGCCCGGTTTTGGCTGAGATCCTAAAGACGTCATAGCCTTTCTCTTCGCTGGGGCTCAGTGACTCACCGGTCAGATCCGCCTTATTGCGTACCACAGTGACGCCGAGGTTTTCCGGCAGGCGATCAATAAAATCAGGCCAGATTTCATGGGGATCAACGGCTTGGGTTTCTGTGCCATCGACCATAAACAATACTCTGTCGGCGGTAGCGATTTCTGCCCAGGCTCTTTCTATGCCTATCTGTTCCACTGTGTCAGTGGTGTCGCGCAGGCCGGCTGTGTCTATGACATGCAGCGGCATGCCATCCAAGTGGATATGCTCCCGCAATACATCCCTTGTGGTGCCGGCTATTTCGGTGACAATCGCCGACTCTTTTCCCGCCAGGGCGTTGAGCAGACTGGACTTACCGGCGTTGGGGCGGCCGGCTATCACTACTTTCATCCCTTCGCGGATGATGGCGCCCTGCTTGGCACTGGCTTGTACCAAGTCCAGTTTATCTATGATGCGATAAAGGGCATTGGCAATCTTGCCATCAGAGAGGAAGTCTACCTCTTCATCTGGGAAGTCGATGGCGGCCTCGACATAGAGACGCAGATTGGTAACCTGTTCTACCAACTCATGCACTTCGCGGGAAAACTCGCCCTGAAGTGATTGTAGTGCGCTTTTGGCGGCCTGTTCACTGGTGGCATCGATAAGATCGGCAATCGCTTCTGCCTGGGTTAGATCCAGCTTGTCATTCATAAAGGCCTGTTCGCTGAACTCCCCTGGGCGTGCCAAGCGGATCCCCTCGACTTCCAGGACTCGCTTAATCAGCATGTCCATGACGATTTGACCACCATGGCCCTGAAGTTCCAGCACATCTTCACCGGTAAAAGAATTCGGGCCTTTGAAGAACAGGGCGATACCCTGATCCAGCACTTCTCCATGACTTCCTTTGAAGTCACAGTAATCGGCATATCTTGGCTTGGGCTGGTGGCCCAGTAATGCCTGTGCAACGGCTTGGGCCTTGGGCCCCGAGACTCTGACTATGCCAACACCACCGCGACCTGGAGCGGTGGCCTGGGCCACGATAGTATCTGTTGTCACTGCATTAACCCTTGAAAACTTATTTATAAAAGCAAAAGGCGACCCTTAGGCCGCCCTTGAACATTTGACCCGAAATAGGCTTATTTTAAGCCTTTTTTCTCCAGGCCGGCATAGATAATCTTCTGCTGGATAATGGCAACTATGTTACCCACCAACCAGTAGAGTACCAGACCGGATGGGAACCAGAGGAAGAACACGGTAAAGATGACCGGCATCCATTGCATCATCTTCTGCTGCATAGGATCCATAGTCGGTGCCATTGGCTGCATTTTTTGCATCAGGAACATGGAAACACCCATCAGCAAAGGCAGGATGTAGTAAGGATCCTGTACCGACAGATCGTCAATCCACAGCATGAACGGCGCATGGCGCAGTTCCACACCTTCCATCAGTACCCAGTAAAGGGCAATAAAGATAGGCATTTGCAGCAAGATAGGCAGACAGCCACCCATAGGGTTCACTTTTTCCTTCTTGTACAACTCCATCATGGCCTGGCCCATCTTCTGGCGATCATCGCCGAATCTGTCCTTCAGCTCCTGCAGTTTTGGTTGCAGGTTACGCATTTTGGCCATAGAGGTGTATTGCGCCTTGGTCAGCGGGAACAGAATACCGCGCACCGTTAGGGTGATAAGTATGATGGCCACACCCCAGTTACCCACGATGGATTGGAAGAACATCAACAGCTTGTAGATAGGCACAGCCAGCCACCAGAGGAAGCCATAATCCACAACCAGGTTAAGGGTGTCAGACAGTTCGGACAGGGCGGCTTGATCCTTTGGACCTACGTAGAAGTCGGCGCTCAAGGTCATTTCAGTGCCAGGGGCTACTGTCTTTTTCTCGCCCATGAAGCCAATGTTGGCGGTACCTGAACTATCTCTGGTAAATATGGTGTTGGTTTCATTCTTTGGCGGAACCCAGGCCGACACAAAATAGTGTTGCAGCATGGCGGCCCAGCCACCTTCTGTCTTCTTCTCCAGGTTCTTTTCCTGGATATCTTCAAAGTTATACTTTTCGTAGCGGATATCGGCAGTCGAGAAGGCGGCACCACGATAAGTTGGCATCATCATGCTGCTGTCTGAAGGCTTGATGGTCTGTTTTATCTGACCGTACATCTGAACTTGCAGTGGCTCTGATGTGGTGTTGTTAATCTTGTACTCAACGTCTACGGCAAACTGACCTTTGTGGAAGGTGTAGATCTTGGTGTACTTGGCGCCGTTTGCTGCTGTGTAGCTCAATGGAACAGTCAGTGTGTCCTGGCCATCGGCAAGAGTGAATTCTTTGGCGCTGGCTGAATAGGTAGCACGGCCCTTGGTACTGTCTGTACCGCCGCTGCCCATTAGGCCACTCTGGGCTATGTATACGAACCCAGGCTTCTGTTCCAACAGGATGAAGGGTTCGTCTTTGTTCAGCTCCAGTTTGTGAGAAACCAGAGCGGCATGAACAATGTCACCGCCGACAGGGTTGATCAGCACATCCAGTTGATCTGTGGTGACTCTGATAAGATCTTTGGACGCCACGGCTGTTTCTTCTGGCATGCCTGATTCGGCTACCGGAACGTCAGCGCTGTGAGTTGTCTCTTGAACGGAAGTGGCAACTGTATTTTCAGTTACAGCGGGTTTGGGTGCTTTATCGGTTTGCCATTGTTGCCACAGCAAAAAGCTGACAAACAGCAGGCCGATAAGCAGTAAATTGCGTTGAGATTCCATAGCCTATTTATTACACCTGTCATTTTTAGGGGGGACGGGATCACTGCCGCCCGGATGTAAAGGGTGACATTTTAATATGCGTTTGATTGCAAACCAACTCCCTTTAATCGTTCCGTGCACTCGCACCGCTTCTATGGCGTAGTGAGAGCAGGTTGGATTAAAGCGACAACGAGGCCCCAGCATAGGGCTGATAAGGAGTTGGTAGGCTCTGATCGCCTTAATTATCAGCCATTGAAACGGCGACTGAGTTTGCGCCATAACTTTTCTACCAGCTTTCTGAGCTGTTCATTATCCATATCCAGCACACCGCCGCGAACCAGGACCACTATATCCAGTGGTGGCAAATCATGTTGATTGAGGCGGAAGCTATCCCGGATCACCCGCTTGATACGATTGCGTTGATTGGCTCTCTTTACATGGCGTTTAGCCACAGTGAGTCCAAGACGCGGATGTTGCATCTCATTGGGTACAGCAAGCAGGGTTATCTCAGCTGAGGAGGCTTTAATGGGGTTGGAAAATACGGTTTTGAATTGCGCGGGAGTTAGCAAGCGTAACTCCCGCGTAAAGGTGTAACGAGTCACCTAGTTGTCTACTCGCAATTAAGCAGACAGACGAGCGCGACCTTTGGCACGGCGACGAGCCAGTACCTTACGGCCGTTCGCTGTAGCCATACGAGCGCGGAAGCCGTGAGAACGCTTGCGCTTCAGGTTGCTAGGTTGAAAAGTACGTTTACTCATGATGGCAATCCGTCTTTGTTAGTGAATTTACCTTATCTCTGTTTGAGGTAAGGGCAAAAAAGAGGCCGAATTGTAATCACTTTAGTCAGGGCAGTCAACACGTGCAGCCCCTCTCAAGGTAATTTATCTCGGCATTTTCGCGATCTGTTGAGCTGTTGTCACCACAGGATGTGGATAACTCTGTGTACGGACACTACATCTTGTGGATCCATTAATCTTTTGGCAGATCGGCGGTCGCTGATTATAGATCAGGGTGGATCGCTTTATAAAGCGGGATTTTAACCGGCTCGCCAAATAGCGGATCTTGGGAGATCGATCTGGATCCGACAGATCTGACTGTTGGGATCTGCCTGGGGATAATTACACTTAAAGGATAGCGATTATTCAGATCTCACTATAGAATACCCTCCTTTCGAGGCGATCTTTTGGGGATAAGTACGTGGCGGTTTCACTTTGGCAGCAATGTATCGGACGACTACAAGATGAGCTTTCTGCTCAACAATTCAGTATGTGGATCAGACCGTTACAAGCCGAAATGGATGGGGATACCCTGGTGCTCTATGCGCCCAACCGGTTCGTGCTTGACTGGGTTAGAGATAAATATCTCAACATTATCAATCAGTTTTTTACTGAGCATTTGGGCAATGATGCACCGAAACTCAGGTTTGATATTGGTAGCCGTCCGTCGGCCAAGCCCCAGGTACAGGCCCCAACTGCGACCAAGGCGTCTGTCAGCGCGCCCAAGAGTGCAGCCGGTAAAGGTGCAACCTTTAACACTGCTGCTGAACCGGCTGTAAACCACAGTTATCGCAGTAATATTAATCCCACTTACCAGTTTGACAACTTTGTTGAAGGTAAGTCTAACCAACTGGGTAAGGCGGCCGCATTGCAGGTGGCAGAAAACCCGGGTGGTGCCTATAACCCTCTGTTTTTGTATGGCGGTACCGGTCTGGGTAAGACTCACCTGTTGCACGCCGTAGGCAACGGCATTATCAAGAATAATCCCAACGCCAAAGTGGTTTATATGCATTCCGAGCGTTTTGTTCAAGACATGGTCAAAGCGCTGCAAAATAATGCTATTGAAGACTTCAAGCGTTACTACCGTAGCGTAGATGCCCTGTTTATTGATGACATTCAGTTCTTTGCCAATAAAGATAGATCCCAGGAAGAGTTTTTCCATACTTTTAATGCCTTGCTTGAGGGCAATCACCAGATCATTTTGACATCGGATCGTTATCCGAAAGAGATCGATGGTGTGGAAGATCGACTCAAGTCGCGCTTTGGCTGGGGTCTTACCGTGGCCATTGAGCCGCCGGAGCTGGAAACCCGGGTCGCCATTTTGATGCGCAAGGCGCAGGAGAGCGGGATCAACTTGCCGGATGAAGTGGCCTTCTTCATTGCCAAGCGTTTACGTTCCAACGTGCGTGAATTGGAAGGGGCATTGAACCGGGTTATCGCCAATGCCAACTTTACCGGTCGGCCAATAACCATTGATTTTGTGCGCGAAGCCTTGCGTGACCTCTTGGCTCTGCAGGAAAAATTAGTCACTATAGACAACATTCAGAAAACAGTGGCTGAATACTACAAGATCAAGATGGCCGATATGCTGTCCAAGCGCCGTTCCCGCAGTGTGGCGAGACCGAGGCAGATGGCCATGGCATTGTCTAAAGAATTAACCAATCAGAGCTTACCTGAGATAGGTGATGCCTTTGGTGGCCGTGACCATACAACTGTGCTGCATGCTTGCCGCAAGATTGCGCAGCTGCGGGAAGAGAGTCACGACATTAAAGAAGATTATGCCAACTTGATTAGAACCTTATCTTCTTAATCAGGGAACAGGACCATGAAATTTTCGATCGATAGGGATGCCCTATTAAAGCCGCTCCAGTTGGTCAGTGGCGCGGTGGAAAGACGCCATAACTTGCCCATTCTGGCAAACCTCCTGGTGGAAGTAAGCAATCACTCACTCAAGATGACGGGTACAGATCTTGAGGTGGAACTGGTCGGTAGTGCCGAGGTCAGTGGCGAAGTGCAGGAAGGTCGCACCACAGTGCCGGCCAAGAAACTGCTCGATATCGTCAAGTCTCTGCCTGAGCAGAGCGAAATCAAAATCGAACAGCAGGAAAACAAGTGGCTGCTTCGCAGCGGTCGCAGCCGTTTCTCATTGGCGACGCTACCGGCAGAAGAATACCCCAATGTCGAGAGTTTCCAGCCTGCCATCGAATTTAGCCTCAAGCAGGGCACACTCAAGTCACTGATAGATGCTACTCAGTTTTCCATGGCCAACCAGGATGTGCGTTACTACCTCAACGGCTTGCTGCTGGAAACCGAGGGTAATGTACTGCGCGCCATTGCAACAGACGGCCACCGCTTGGCTCTGAGCCACAGAGAGATAGCAGCCTCTTTGCCGGAAAATCAGGTGATCGTGCCTCGTAAAGGGGTGATGGAGCTGGCTCGCCTGCTGGACAGTGAAGATCAGGATATCCATATTGCCATTGGTGAGAACGCCATTCGTGCTACTACCGCCAGCGCAGTGTTCACCAGTAAGCTGGTGGACGGCCGCTTCCCGGATTATCGTCGGGTATTGCCCAAGGGTGGTGACAAGATAGTGCTGGCCAGTCGCAATCAGCTTAAGCAAGCACTATTGCGGGCATCTATCCTGTCCAATGAGAAATTCCGCGGTGTCAGGGTACAGCTGGAAAATGCGCTACTCAAGATTACCGCCAATAACCCGGAGCAGGAAGAAGCCGAAGAGATCATCGATGTGGATTATGCCGGTCAGCCGCTCGAAATTGGCTTCAACGTCTCTTATCTGCTGGATGTGCTCAATGGCCTCAAGGCCGACGAAGTCAGGATTACCCTCAGTGATGGTAACTCCAGTGCCTTGATTGAAAACCACGTCGAGGAAGACTCCATGTACGTGGTGATGCCGATGCGCCTCTAGGGGCGACTTTGGGCCTTAAATGAGTCTAACTCGTCTCAATATCCAAGCTTTTCGTAATATCGATTCAGCCCAACTGCTTCCCGGCACTGGGCTGAATCTTATTTACGGCCAAAATGGCAGTGGCAAAACCAGTGTCCTGGAGGCGATTTACTTTCTGGGGATGGGACGTTCATTTCGCAGTCATCTGTCTCAGAGGGTGATCAATAACCAACAGGATCAGTTGACCCTGTTTGCCAATTTGAACCTGCCCTCCGGTGACAGTAAGTTGGGACTGCGACGGTTTCGCAGCGGCGAAACCGAGGTCAGAATGGATGGCGAGAAGATAAAGCGCCTGTCTGTGCTGGCCGACACTCTTCCAATCCAGGTAATAACTCCAGAGAGCTTTTCGCTGCTGTTTGAAGGCCCTAAGGCCAGGCGTCAGTTTATCGACTGGGGCGCCTTTCATTGTGATCCGCAGTTTTATCAGGCTTGGGTTAATGTAAGAAGAATCCTTAAACAGCGTAATCAGTTACTTAAGGATGGTGCTGCCTATCAGCAAATCGCATTCTGGGACCGGGATTTTGTCCGTTACTCCGAGTTGGTTACTGAGATACGAAAGGCATATGTAGACTCGTTAAATGAACTACTTAAGGGTATAATCGGGGAGTTTCTACCACAGGTTGATATCAAGGTTTCTTTTACCCGTGGTTGGGATAGTAAAACTGAGTTTGCGGCCCTGTTGCAGGCGTCTTATTCCCGGGATCTATCCATGGGGCACACTGTCAGTGGCCCCCATAAAGCTGATTTGAGACTCAGAGTGGGTAATTTGCCTGCTCAGGATGCTTTGTCTCGTGGTCAGCTGAAGTTGTTGGTGTGTGCATTACGAATAGCACAGGGAAAGTTACTTAAACAACAAATAGATAAGAATAGTATCTATCTGGTCGACGATCTGCCGTCAGAGCTGGATGCGAAACACAGGAAGTTATTGCTGCGGCAGTTGAGCGAAACCGGGGCGCAAGTGTTTGTCACTGCGATTGACCCGGCGGCAATATCAGATTCATTAAGCACGCCCCCCAGCCGGATTTTTCAGGTGGAACAGGGGCGGGTAACGGTCATTGAATAACCGATGAGAGAATAATATGTCAGAGAACAGTTACGATTCTTCGAGTATTAAGGTCCTTAAGGGCCTTGATGCGGTACGTAAAAGACCTGGGATGTATATTGGTGATACCGACGATGGCACGGGTCTGCATCACATGGTATTCGAAGTCGTCGATAACTCTATCGATGAAGCTTTGGCGGGCCACTGCAGTGACATAGTGATCACCATTCATGTTGATGGTTCTGTCTCTGTAAAAGATGATGGTCGTGGTATTCCGGTTGCCATTCACCCTGAAGAAGGAGTATCGGCAGCTCAGGTTATTATGACAGTGCTGCACGCCGGCGGTAAGTTCGATGACAACTCCTATAAAGTTTCCGGTGGTCTGCACGGTGTAGGTGTATCCGTGGTTAACGCACTGTCGGAAAAACTGCAACTGACTATTCGCCGCGATGGCAAGGTTTATGAGCAGTTTTACAAACATGGTGAGCCGCAAGAGCCTATCAAGGAAATCGGTGAAGCGACTAAAACAGGTACTGAAATTCGTTTCTGGCCCAGCCATGAAACCTTTACAGATACCGAGTTTCATTATGAGCTGCTGGCCAAGCGTATTCGCGAACTGTCATTCCTGAACTCCGGCGTGGGTATTCGTCTGGTTGACGAGCGCGACAACAAAGATGAGTTATTCCATTATGAGGGCGGTATCAAGGCCTTCGTAGAATACCTGAACCGCAACAAGACTCCGGTGAATAAGGATGTTTTCCATTTTTCTCAAGAGCGGGAAGATGGCATTACTGTCGAAGTGGCAATGCAGTGGAACGACGGTTTTCAGGAAAGCATTTTCTGTTTTACCAACAACATTCCGCAGCGTGATGGTGGTACTCACTTGGCAGGTTTCCGGGCGGCATTGACCCGTAACCTGAACAACTACATGGAGAAGGAAGGCTTCAACAAGAAGGGCAAGACCAACGCCACAGGTGACGATGCCCGTGAAGGTCTGACCGCGGTGGTATCTGTGAAGGTTCCGGATCCTAAGTTCAGCTCCCAGACCAAAGACAAGCTGGTTTCCAGTGAGGTCAAAGGCGCCGTGGAACAGACCATGGGTGAGAAGCTGAATGACTATCTGCTGGAAAACCCAGCCGATGCCAAGATGATTGTTGGCAAGATTATCGATGCTGCCCGCGCCCGTGAAGCGGCCCGCAAAGCGCGCGAGATGACCCGCCGTAAAGGTGCTTTGGATTTAGGTGGTTTGCCGGGTAAATTGGCAGACTGTCAGGAAAAAGACCCAGGTCTTTCTGAAATCTACATAGTGGAGGGTGATTCGGCCGGCGGTAGTGCCAAACAGGGCCGAAACAGAAAGAACCAGGCTATTTTGCCACTCAAGGGTAAAATTCTTAACGTAGAGAAGGCTCGCTTCGACAAGATGCTGTCTTCTCAGGAAGTGGCCACTCTTATCACCGCCCTTGGCTGTGGTATCGGCCGTGATGAATATGATCCGGACAAGACCCGTTACCACTACATCATCATCATGACGGATGCTGACGTCGACGGCTCGCACATTCGTACGCTGCTGTTGACCTTCTTTTTCCGTCAGATGCCAGAGCTGATCGAACGTGGCTTTGTTTATATTGCTCAACCTCCTTTGTTCAAAGTGAAAAAAGGCAAGCAGGAGCAATATCTGAAAGATGAACCGGCATTGACTGAATACTTGACCACTCAGGCTTTGGATGGCGGCTGCATCTATCCATCCAAGGATGCACCGGCTATGTCTGGTGAAGGCCTGGAGCGTCTGGTTTACCAATATCGTGAAGTGGAAGCCATCATTGAGCGCTTGGAAAAACGTTATCCAACCAATGTGACCAACCGCATGCTGTATCGTCCACGGGTGACAGCCGAAATGTTGGCCGACGAAGCCGCTATGACCAATTGGTGCAACGGGCTGCTGCAGGATCTTGAAGATGAAGAGAACGGCGGCGTGATCTACAAGATGGAAACTGTGCTGGATCCTGAGCGTAAGGTGTATCTGCCGCAGCTCATTGTGCGCAAACACGGCATAGATACCCATTATCTGTTTGGTTATGACTTCTTCCATTCCAGCGATTATGAACGCATTGCCAAGCTGGGTGAGCAGATCTGTGATCTGATTGAAGACGGTGGCTATGTTAAACGCGGTGAGAGGGTTAAAGAGGTCAGCAGTTTTGTTGAAGCTCTTGACTGGCTGATAGCCGAGTCCAAGCGCGGTCTCTATATCCAGCGTTATAAAGGACTGGGTGAAATGAACCCTGAGCAGCTATGGGAAACCACCATGGATCCAGAGAGCCGTCGCATGTTGCAGGTTACCATTGAAGATGCGATTGCCGCTGATCAGCTGTTTACCACTCTGATGGGCGATCAGGTTGAGCCAAGACGCGACTTTATTGAGGCCAACGCCCTCAACGTGGCTAACCTCGACATTTAATCAAACTGCTTATTATCTTTAAAAGGAAGGCTTCTGGCCTTCCTTTTTTATTGGATGTTCGCCGCGTTTACTTTGTTAAATAGCGATTATACTGAACCATCTTGGGTGGAATAATTGCGCAGGAAATCAATTGATAAGACTCTTCAGGAAACTGTTTAATCTCAGGGAAAAGGTTGAAGTAGAGCGACCGAAAAGCTTCAACGAAGCCCCGCCCAATATCCAGCATGAGCGGAAAACCTTGAGCCGCTCCCGGGAGACAGCCACCGAGAGCGATGAGTTGGTGACCGCCGTTGATGCTACGGCGCTATTTTACAGTTTACTGTTCTCCGTCAGCAGTCAAAATAGCGGTGGCGTAGCCAATAAACTCGAAAAGCGGGTCATGAGCGACATTGAGCTGGCTCTGGCCTCACCGCAGCAGATTGCCGATTCTGTATTGCAGATCCCTGGCCGAATGCTGGAGCTGGACAGTAAACTCAGCGATCCTGAATTTGATAATCAGGATATAGTCGCGCTTATTCAACAAGATCCCGTGTTGAGTGCCGAGGTGATCCGCATCTGTAACTCGGCGGCTTTTCGCCGCAGCGAGCGGCAGATAACCAGTCTTCAGCAGGCTTTGGTTCAACTGGGCAGCAACAGGTTGAGACGGATAGTGACCACCTGCATGATGAAAGAGATGATAGATATCAAACCTATCTACTTTCGCCGCTTTGGGGCCCATTTGTGGCGCCATTCACTGCAGGTGGCTTTCCTGGCCGGAGAATTGGAAACCGAAGAACCTGATACTGCTTTTATGGTGGGGCTGCTGCACGATGTTGGCAAGATAGCCATCTTCAAACTACTGCTCGATGCCTTTATTCAAGCCGAGCCTGGTGAGCAGCCCAAGTCCTGGCTGTTCCGTCAGGTGATGACGGCGCGCTCCCTGTCATTGAGTAGCCTGCTGGTGAGTTGTTGGCAGTTGCCCAAGGCATTTGAGACTGTATTGCAACCTTTGGCCAATGTCGGTGCCAAGCCGGAAAATCGTTTAAGCCAGCTGATTTGGCAAGCCAATCTGCTCAGTGAATGTTCTATGCTGGTGGAAGAGGATAAGTTGCCTCCGGAATTGCTGGACGCCTTGTTGAAAGAAGCCAATATCAGCCGGGGAATGTTTGAACAATGGCACAAGCAACTGCTTGAAATAAAATGAAAAAACGCGCTTTCGGCGCGTTTTTTTATCGGTTTGCCATTACAGCAACAGCCATCACTGCAACAGTGATATGTCGGCCACCCGCAGGAACTGATTTCGCAGTTGATTCAGCAGTGCCAGACGATTGCGGCGCAGCGCCTCATCGTCGGCCATTACCATCACATCTTCAAAGAAGGTATCTACCGGCTCTTTCAGCGTCGACAGCAGGGTCAATCCCTGTTGATACTCCCCTTTGGCAAATAAGGGGTCAAGTTGTGGCTGAAGTGAGCTCAGAACTTGATTCAGGGCTTTCTCGGCATCTTCCTGCAGCAGAGTCATATCGACTTCGCTTGGCAATTCACCTTCAACCTTGGCAAGAATGTTGGAAACCCGCTTGTTGGCAGCGGCCAGAGAGGCTGCCTGCTCCAGGGTGCGGAAATGGCTGACGGCCTGGATACGGCTGTCAAAGTCGGCCGGACGAGTTGGTCTACGGGCCAGAACCGCCAGAATCACATCGGTACTGATGCCTTTATCTTGATACCAGGCGCGGAAACGGCCCATCAGGAATTCCAGCACCTCTTCGGCGCAGTTCTGATTGCTGAGGTTGCTGCCGTGGGCCTTGATGGCGTAGGCAATCAGCTCGACCAGATCCAGTGGCAGTTTGTTCTCAACAATGATCCTCAGTACACCTATGGCCGCGCGGCGCAGGGCAAAGGGGTCGGCAGCGCCTTTAGGAGCCTGGCCGATACCGAATATTCCGCTCAGGGTATCCAGCTTCTCTGCCAGTGCAACAGCGCAGGATACCGGCGCTGTTGGCACAGTATCACCGGAGAACTTGGGCTTGTACTGTTCTTCCAATGCCTGGGCAACCGCTTCGGTTTCCCCTTCGAGGCGCGCGTAATGCATGCCCATGGTGCCTTGAGTGTCGGTAAATTCCATGACCATATTGGTCATCAAATCGGCCTTGGACAACAGACCGGCACGCTTGGCATCGGCTTGGTTGGCATCGATTTTGGCCGCAATGGCTTCGGCCACACAGGAGATACGCTCCACTCTGTCTTTAAGGGTGCCCAATTGCTTCTGGAATACCACGGTTTCCAGGCTGGCAATGCGGGACTCGAGTGATTGCTTTTTATCTGTGTTAAAGAAGAATTCGGCATCGGCCAGGCGAGGGCGGACAACTTTCTCATTTCCGGCAATGATTTGCGCCGGATCTTTGGACTCAATATTGGTCACAAAGATGAAGTTGGGCATCAGTTTATTGTTGCCATCAAATACCGGGAAGTATTTCTGATCGCCTTTCATTGTGTAGACCAGGGCTTCAGCGGGCACCTGCAAAAACTTCTCTTCAAAAGCCGCTGTCAGTACCACAGGCCATTCAACCAAGGAGGCGACTTCTTCAAGCAGTTCATCGGCGATATCGGCACGGCCACCCAACTTGGCAGCGGCTTTTTCTGCGTCTGTCTTGATGATATCTATTCTGGCCTGATAGTCGGCAATCACCTTACCGCGCTCTTTCAAGCTGCTGAGATAGTTGTCGGCATGATCCAGCTCGAAGCTGGCTTCACCCATAAAGCGGTGACCTCGAATGGTACGCGCTGAATTGATACCCAGCAGCTCACCGGCTACCAGCTTGTCGCCCAGTAGTATAGTAACTGTGTGCACGGGGCGGATAAATTGAGTCTTGTTGCTGCCCCAGCGCATAGGCTTGGGGATCGGCAGCTTGTCCAGAGCGTGTTGAGCCATGGACGGGATCAGGCTTTCAGTGGTCACACCTTCAACCTTGGCTCGGTGCAGCAGCCATTCACCCTTGTCTGTCACCAGACGCTCGGCTTCGGCAACGCTGATACCATTGCCGCGGGCCCAGCCTTCGGCGGCCTTGGTTGGCTTGCCTTCGGCATCAAAGGCCGAGCTGACCGCTGGGCCTCTTTTCTCAACCACTTTATCCTGTTGTGCCAGAGCCAGTTGCTCTATGTAGAGCGCCAAGCGGCGCGGAGCGGCATACCAGTGTGCCTTGCTATAGCTGAGTTCGGCCTTGTCTAGTTCTTCGCAGAAGTTGTTTACAAAAGATTCTGCCAGAGTGCGTAGGGCTTTTGGTGGCAGCTCTTCTGTACCTATCTCTATGAGTAAGTTGTCAAAATTCATTAGTTCTACCTCACTTGCACATTGGGAAGCCCAGGGCTTCACGCGCCTGGTAATAAGCTTCGGCTACCGCCTTGGCCATGGTGCGCACCCGCAGGATATAGCGCTGACGCTCGGTCACAGAGATGGCGTGACGGGCATCGAGTAGGTTGAAGGCGTGTGAAGCCTTCATAACTTGCTCATAAGCGGGCAGAGGCAGAGGTTTTTCCAGTGAAAGCAGGTGCTGGCAGGTTTTCTCGCACTGATCGAACAGACCGAACAGGAAGTCGACATCGGCATGTTCAAAGTTGTAGGTTGACTGCTCCACTTCGTTTTGGTGGAACACGTCACCATAGGTGATCCTTCCCATTGGGCCGTCGGTCCACACCAGATCATAGACGCTGTCTACGCCTTGAATATACATGGCAAGACGCTCTAGACCATAGGTGATTTCGCCGGTTACCGGGCTACACTCTAGGCCACCAACCTGTTGGAAATAGGTGAACTGGCTGACTTCCATACCGTTGAGCCAAACTTCCCAGCCCAGGCCCCAGGCTCCCAGGGTAGGTGATTCCCAGTTGTCTTCAACGAAACGGATATCATGGATACTTGGGTCTACACCTAGGGCTTGCAGTGAGCCGAGGTATAGCTCCTGAATATTATCCGGTGAAGGTTTCAATACGACCTGAAACTGATAGTAGTGCTGAAGACGGTTGGGGTTTTCACCATAGCGGCCGTCGGTAGGGCGGCGCGATGGTTGGACATACGCGCTGCTCATCGGCTCAGGGCCCAATGAACGCAAAAAGGTTTGTGGATGGAAGGTGCCGGCACCGACCTCCATGTCCAGGGGTTGAACTATGGCGCAACCTTGCTGCGCCCAGTATTCTTGCAGGGTCAAGATAAAACCCTGGAATGTCTTCACGTCGTGTTTCGTCGTCATATCTACTGCTGTCAGCTATTAATAGAAAATGGTTTCGATTATACCTTGTCGATATAGGCTTATGTAGGTTATTTTTTATCGGATTTAGCGATTTAAGGGATTTTGAGTAATGGATATAGTTCGTTGTGGCTGGGTGACTGATGATCCACTCTATCAGGAATATCACGACAAGGTGTGGGGAAGGCCGGTTTACGATGCCAAGGAACTGTTTGCCAAGCTCTGTCTCGATGGTCAGCAGGCGGGACTGTCTTGGCTGACCATACTCAAAAAGCAGGCTAACTATGAACGCGCCTTTGCCGGGTTTGATCCCCAAGTCATTGCCGGGTTCGACCAAGCCAAAATAGAGGAATTGCTGCAAGACCCAGGGATAGTGCGCAACAGAGCCAAGGTGAATTCCATAGTTCGAAACGCCAAGGCATATCTGGCATTTGTGGAACAAGGTAATGATTTTTCAGAATTTCTTTGGGGTTTTGTCGGCGGGGTACCCAAAGTGAATCGCTTTGAAACCCTGACTCAGGTTCCGGCTCAAACACCCGAGTCGGAGGCGATGTCCAAGGCGCTGAAAAAACTGGGGTTTAACTTCTGTGGCCCGACGATTTGCTATGCCTTTATGCAGGCTGTTGGCATGGTCAACGATCATTTGTTGGATTGCTGTTGTTATCCCCATGATTAAGTTTTCCCGGCGTCGCCGTTTTTTGTTGGCGCTGTTCGATTCGGGTCCAGGGCCCGGGCCCTTTGCGACGATAATCTATCTACCGTTGTGCATGCTATTCTGGATGTTTATCGCATTTGTTTTTGGTCGATTATTGGCGCTTAGTGATGGCGTAAGTGTGTTTATTGGGGCGCTATTTGCATTGCCAACTCTGGTGCTGGTGAACTTGTGGGCCGTACGGGTGGGCGATACTTTACGGCGACTCAGCTTTGGCAAACAAGCCATCATGCCGACACTCATCCGTTTCCTGTTGCCGGCGCTTGTTAGCTATCTACTGTTAGCTTTGGTACTGCTACTGCTTATAAAATAAAAGGATGTTCCACGTGGAACATCCTTCCGTATTTACGTCGTGTTTAATCTTTTTTAAATATCTTCAAAGAAGAAGGGCTGGCGCTGCTTCTTATCACCATTGAGTTGATTCATGGTTTCGGCATCATAGAGTTTGCCATTGACCATAGTATGAGTGACCCTGTCTGTGACCCTAATGTCCTCTAGTGGGTTACCGTCGATAACAATAAGGTCGGCTAATTTGCCTGGCTTAATTGAACCAAGCTGATGGTCCATAGCGAAGGTCTTGGCGGGATAAAGCGTTGCCGTCTTCAGCACTTCCATATTGCTCATACCGCCCTGGGCAAACATCCACATCTCCCAATGAGCTGCCAAGCCTTCACGCTGACCATGGGCACCAATGTTGGGATGGATCCCCAATTGATTCACCTCATTGGCGACTCTGGCTACATTGAAATGGTTGTAATGTTCATCCGGTGCGGTAGGCCTTCTCATGGAACGAGCCCGCAACAGATCGGCAGGAACATATTTTGACAATCGTGGATGAGCCCAGACATCTGTCTTATCGTACCAATAGTTTTCACCCGAAATGCCGCCATAGGCCACCACCAGAGTGGGGGTGTAACCTACTTGGGTTTGGCTCCAGAATTGCTTAATATCGTCGTAGATTGCTGCGGCCGGCAGGGAATGTTCCACTGTGGTGTGGCCATCGGCAATCATGGTGAGATTATGCTGCAGCAGGCTTCCTCCCTCAGGAACCACCATCATCTCCAGTTCTCTGGCTGCGGCTATGACTTGTTGACGCTGATTGCGTCTGGGTTGGTTATAGCTCTTGACGCTGAAAGCGCCGACTTTTTTAAGTCGTTCGAGGTGGAATTTGGCATCACCCAATGAGTCTATGTGGCTGGTGTAGCCAGGTAAGTTGGCACCATAGAGTATGGTGCCGGTAGAGAATATCCTCGGACCAACAATCTTTCCGGCTTTTTGTTGCTCGCTGGCAGCAAAAATTTCGGTAGTGTCATTGGAGGGATCATGGATGCTGGTAACCCCCAAGGCCAAGCCGGCATATAACTGCCAGTTCTGCTGGGGTATGATTTCGCTTTCACCTTGAGCGCCATGGGCATGGGCATCAAACAGACCCGGCATCAGTGTCTTACCTGAGATATCCACTAGCATAGCATCATCTGGAATAGCCATGCCGGCTTCACCCACGGCTTGGATATGGTTATCTTTCACCAACACCACACCCTTATCTATGACCCTATCATTCTCCATTGTGATGATCTTTCCGCCGACGAAAGCGATTGTTCCACGTGGAACATCCATCTCTGTCTGGAAACCAATCTCAGTAACTTGGACCTTGTTCTTAGCATTCTTCTCTCGATAGTCGTTATCCAGGCTCACTTGATAGAGCTCTGGGCCAAGGGTCCAATAGAGTTGATCGCTGTTGGCGCCCCAACTAATACTCTCACCGGCGCGGGTACTGAGCTGTGTTACCGGTAAATTAGTCGCCTTAGGCCCGATATCAACGGTTTCACCATGCTTGGCGAATGGGGTGACCCAAACCCGGAAACGTTCCGCAAACGCGAGCTGTTTACCATCGGGGGATACTCTGAATTCTGTGGCGTGTTTGCTGGTGTAGTGTACCCGCTTATCGAAACCACTAAGTGATATCGAGGCTAGCTGCGGCGTTTCACCACTCTCCATAAAGTAGACTCTGTCATTATCGGCACCAAACTGTGGCTGGAAGCCCTGAGCTGAGAGTTTCTTTAGTTCTTTACCATTGCTGTCAACCAAGTAGAGCCCGGGATCCTGACTCCAGGTTTTGGGGGTAATATAGCCACCGGCAATTTTACGAAACACCACCTGTTTGCCATCGGGAGAGAAGGTGGGCTCGATATATTTCCCTGGCTCTTGGGTAAGTGTTGTGGTTTTTCCTCCTCGGGCACTGATGGTTCTAACGCTGCCTTGTTGCTGATCATTCCATGTGGTAAACACCACTCGCTTACCGTCACGGGACCATTGAGGGAATAACTCTTTCAACTGTTCATCCAAACGGGTCAGGCGTTTCGGTTTGCCGTCCGGCAGCTGTTTTATCCAGATTTTTCCCAGAGCTTCGTAGATGACTTTGGTTCCATCTGGCGACACCTGAGCCATGCGCAGCATTTTGACATCCAGTTGCTGCTGATCTATATCCTGCTTAAAGCGCACCGCCGGTTGCACAGCAAGCTCTGTGGTGACATTGAATGGGATCTCTGCCGTTTGCTTGGATGCCAGTTCGAGTTTGTGGATTTTGCCTTTTGCCCAGAAATAGATCTCTGCACTATCTGGACTCCAGGCCATAGTGGGATAAACACCGTGTATCGCCCAGGTTTCCTGCATGTCTCTGTCAAGGTCGCCATAGAGCTTTTGCTCTTTACCGGAAGTCAGATCCAACAAGTATAAGGTTGACTGAAAACCGTCGCGTTTGATGTAGGCCAACTGTTTACCATCCGGGCTCGGGGTCGGCCTGATGGCGCCACCAGTGCCCTCGACAAGCACTTCGATATTCCCGGTTTGGGTATCGTAGCGTTTTATCTTGTATATGCCTTTGACCGAGTCTTTGGAGTAGTGGAAGGTTTTACCCGGGGTGGCATCTTGGCTGAAATAGATATATCGGCCGTCAGGGGAATAGGCGGGTTCACCCAGGTCTTTCTGATCATTTGGCCGCTCGGTGAGTTTAACTCCTTCGCCACCGGCAATATGATAAAGCCAGACTTCACCGGCACCTAGACTGCGGCTGGCTGTGAAGTGCTTTCGCGCCACCAGATATTGGGAGTCTGGGCTCCAGGCCGGGCTGTTGAGCAGGCGGAATGTTTCATTGGTTACCGGACGCGGATTACTGCCGTCAGCATTCATTACCCAGATGTTGTCGCCGCCATCTTGATCCGACGTAAAGGCAATGTATTTGCCATCAGGGCTGTAGACGGGTTGCATCTGCCAGGCTATGCCTTGTGCCAGAGGTTTGGCTTCGCCGCCCTGAGCGGGAATTCTGTAGATGTCACCCAGCAGATCAAAAACCAGATATTTGCCATCCGGGCTCAGGCTCAGATTCATCCAGGTACCTTCAGATACCTGAATTTTGGCTTGTTCAAGAGGAGCATTCAGCGGGGCATTGACGTCCCACTTGGGGGCTTGATCGTCACTGAATGCCGAAGCTGAAAAGAGCAATGAAACAGCTGTGTACAGAGGGGTTAGTTTAGGTCTCAACATGACAGCGGCCTTATTTTAGTTATCGGTTACCGACTGTCTGTTATCTCACAAATTTATTAACAGTAAAACCTCAATACTGTATCAATTGGTTTTCTGTTTTTTATAAGTCTAAGTTGCGATTTGGCCAACTATCGAGTATCTGGACCGGGTCCTGAGGTCTGATTTTTCCCGGATTGATCACTTTGGCGGTACAGCCACCACGCCAACCAGGCATTAATGCTGCTTCCAACCCTGGGTGTGCTCGCTCCATTTTGCCGCAAGGGTCTGTTTCTCCGGTAAGTTCAAGCACCAGATGCTCACCAATCTTCAGGTATTTCCCCACCAACTCAGGTGCAAACTCCAGACCATCCAGCAGCAAGTTGGCTCTGCGGCTCGTCCAGGGAATCTCTGTCTGCAATTGAGCACAGGCTTGTTGCCACTGCTGTTGGGACAACAGTGTCACCTGACGCTTTCCCGGTTTGCCGAAAACGTCGCCCTCTACACCTTGAGCCAAACTGACTTCGGCATAAGGTAATAAATCCATTGGGGCGTTTCTTTGCTTTTTATGGGCGATAGCGAGCAGGGTAATCATTAGGTTCCTTCCTGGTAAGTGGGTTAGAGACCTTTCTTAATCAAATATTGATAAGGTAGGTTATCCGTTTGGCTGGCCACCAAGGTGTGGTCCATAAACTGGCAAAAGCTGGGAATATCTCTGGTGGTAGCCGGATCATCGGCGATAATGAGCAGAGTTTCTCCCTCGGCCATATAACGGACTTTCTTGCGAACCATCATGACAGGCTCCGGACACCTCAAACCTAAAGCATCCAGTTGATGTTGGGCACTGGCAAAAACCTGACTCATATAACCTCTTACAACGAGAACAACAGAAGTGGCTAATATTACTCCAAGGCAGCGGTCAAACCAAGTTGATAGCTATTTTTTGTGCTCTATCGCATTGTTCCACGTGGAACATGGCTCTACTTGTTATTCAGTACTTGGTTCTAGCTTCACATTTAATCAAAGCGCTTTATTGTCAGCGAGCTGACCTTGTCTTTGTGGACATCAGGTTAATTAAAGGATTATCTCTGTGATGGGGACAAACAGCTTTACATAAAAAAACCGCTTAAGGAATAAGCGGTTTTTCATTAAGAAGGGCAGCTTCTCTATGATGCTCTCTGTGTTGGTGATATTTACTCAGACACGCTCAAATACAGTGGCAATACCTTGGCCGAGACCAATACACATGGTTGCCAGACCCAAAGTCGCGTCTTTACTCTCCATCAGATTGATCAATGTGGTGGAGATACGGGCACCCGAGCAACCCAGAGGGTGACCCAAAGCGATGGCACCACCGTTGAGGTTAACCTTCTCATCGACCAGCTCCATAAGACCTAGATCTTTCACGCAAGGCAGAGACTGCGCGGCAAAGGCTTCATTCAGCTCAACCAGATCGATATCCGCTATGCTAAGACCTGCGCGAGTCAGTGCTTTTTGTGTAGCTGGAACCGGGCCATAGCCCATGATTGATGGGTCACAGCCGGCAACTGCCATCGACTTGATGCGAGCTCGGATAGGCAGTCCCAGCGCCTTGGCTTTTTCTTCTTCCATCACTAGCATGGCCGATGCGCCATCGGACAGGGCCGAAGAGGTACCAGCGGTAACAGTGCCGTTGGCCGGGTCAAACACGGGGCGCAGGCCTGCCAGTGATTCCATACTGGTTTCAGGGCGGATCACTTCGTCATAATCGATTTTGATCAAGGCACCACTGGCATCATGGCCTTCGATAGCCTGGATCTCTCTGGCAAAACGGCCTTCAACTGTGGCTGCATGCGCACGTTTGTGCGAGCGCACGGCAAACTCATCCTGCATTTCACGGCTAATACCGTGCATGCGACCGAGCATTTCCGCCGTCAGTCCCATCATGCCGGCAGCCTTGGCAACCCGGGTTGCCAAGCCAGGGTGGAAGTCGACCCCATGACTCATGGGAACATGACCCATATGTTCAACACCACCAATGATGAAGGTGTCTCCCATGCCTGTCATAATGGCCCTGGCTGCCTGGTGAATGGCTTCCATGGAGGAGCCACATAGACGGTTTACAGTAACCGCACCAACTTGCTTGGGGATACCCGCGAGCAGAGAGGCATTACGGGCGATATTAAAACCTTGCTCCAGAGTCTGCTGCACACAGCCCCAGATAACGTCTTCTATGGTGCCGGGATCCAACTGGGGATTACGTACCAGCAGGGCTTTCATCAACTCGGCAGAGAGTGTCTCTGCACGAACATTTCTAAATACACCAGCCTTGGAACGGCCCATGGGTGTACGAATGCAATCTACGATAACTGCTTGTTTCATGGTTAAAATCCTTTCCGCAAATTAGGCCTGATAGTAAGAACCGTTGTTGGCTGCCAGTTCACGCATGCCATCGGTCACTTGGTAGAGTCCCCCCAGGTGGGCGTATTTGTCAGCCAGGGCGACAAAGTTGGCAACGCCCATGGTATCCAGATAGCGGAACACACCGCCTCTGAATGGTGGGAAGCCAAGACCATATACCAGACCCATGTCGGCTTCAGCCGGGGTGGCTACTATGCCTTCTTCCAGGCAGCGTACGGTTTCAATAATCATGGGGATCATGGTGCGGGCGATGATTTCATCGCTGCTGAACTCCTTGAGTTCACCGAATTCGGCCTGCAGTAATTCGTAGCTGACAGGATCCTTGTCTTTCTTCGGCTTACCACGCTTATCCACAGAATACTGATAGAAACCTTTACCGTTTTTCTGCCCCAGGCGCTCATGGTTAAACATGATATCTATGGCATCTTTGCCTGTTTTGCCCATACGGTCCGGGAAGCCTTCGGCCATGACAGCCTGGGCGTGATGGCCGGTATCCAAACCGACTACATCCAGCAGATAAGCCGGGCCCATAGGCCAACCAAACTGTTTCTCCATCACCTTGTCGACGGCGATAAAGTCTGCACCATCGGCCAGTAGGCCATTAAAGCCGGCGAAATAGGGGAAGAGTACCCGGTTAACAAAGAAGCCGGGGCAGTCGTTGACCACAATCGGCGTCTTGCCCATCTTGCTGGCATAGGCCACTACAGAGGAGATGGTTTCTTCCGAGCTGTGTTCGCCACGGATCACTTCCACCAGTGGCATCTTGTGCACAGGGTTGAAGAAGTGCATACCGCAGAAGCGGGAAGGGTCTTTCAGACTCTTGGCAAGCAGGTTAATCGAGATGGTTGAGGTGTTGGACGCTATGATGGCATCGGCAGCTAGCTGCTGCTCGACTTCGGCCAGCACAGTCGCCTTAACCTTGGGATGTTCTACTACCGCTTCTACTACTATATTGGCGTCTTTGACGGCGTTGTAGTCGAGCGATGGGGTGATGTTATTGAGCACTTTGGCCATCTTGGCCGGGGTGGAGCGACCACGCTCTACCTGGGCCGTCAGTAGCTTGGCCGCTTCGTTAAGGCCGAGATCCAGCGCCTTCTGTGCTATGTCCTTCATCACAATCGGCGTACCCTTGCTGGCACTTTGGTAGGCGATACCGCCGCCCATAATGCCTGCGCCCAATACTGCGGCTTGTTCTATGTTTTTGGCTTGTTTGGCGGCCCTCTTGGCTTTGCCTTTGACCAGTTGGTCATTGAGGAAGATGCCGATCAGCGCCTTGGCCACATCTGTTTTGGCCAGTTGAATAAAGGCTTGATGTTCTACCAATAAGGCTTCTTCGCGCCCCAGACCGGCTGCCTTTTCCACAACGTTAACCGCCGCCATTGGTGCCGGATAGTGCTTGCCGGCAACGGAAAACACCATGCCCTTGGCTGTGGTGAACGACATCATGGCTTCCAGCTTGGGCAGTGTCAGTGGCGACTGTTTACGTTGACGGCGGCTCTGCCAGTCAAGTTTGCCAGCCAGCGCGTCCTGTAGCATCTGTAGTGCTGCGGCCTGGAGCTGCTCTGGAGCCACTACTGCGTCTACAGCGCCGACTTTGAGAGCGGCTTCCGGGCGTTGGTCTTTGCCTGTGGTGATCCACTCCAGTGCATTGTCTGCACCTATCACTCTGGGTAGGCGCACTGTGCCACCGAATCCCGGGATGATCCCCAGCTTGGTTTCCGGCAGGCCGATTCGGGCACTGGTGTCGGCAATGCGAAAGTCTGTGGCCAAAATGGTTTCGCAACCACCGCCCAGGGCAAAACCATTGATGGCAGAAGCGGTTGGGAAAGGCATGTCTTCCAGCTTGTTGAATACCGCATTGGCTTGCTGCAACCATGACAAGAGTACTTCATCTTCCTGGGCGAACAACCCAAGGAACTCAGTAATGTCGGCACCGACAATAAAGGCATCTTTGGCCGATGTCAGCAGCAGTGCCTTAACGCTGGATTCTGCTTTGATGGCGTCCAGAGCCTCATCCAGAGAGGTCAGGGTGGCGCGGTCGAATTTGTTTACCGATCCTTCGGCATTGAAGCAAAGGCTGGCGATATTATTCTCGAGTAACTCAACCTGAATCATCGAATTTTGGTAGATCATTGCTTGCATCCTTATTGCTTAGGAGTAGGGCAGCTCAGGCCATCATTTGACCAGTTGTTGCTCAGTGTGCTTCGAAAAAAGGAAAAATACAACACCCAATTTAAACGATCGTTTAATTGCTTACCGGTTAGCTGCAAATTTCAGCTTTGTGATACACTGCACACTGGCTTTTGTTGTAACTGTGAACAGCTTCCAATAGCAAGGGGAACCTTGATTTCAGATAACAGGAACGGCTTATTATGCAACTGGCTCAGCATTATCAATCACATATAAACACTCTTAATCAAAGGGTTGCCGAGATTTGTGCCCGTGAGGGACTGTCTGGATTGGCAATTCATTCGGGTCAACCCCACAGGCAGTTTCTGGACGATATCGATTACCCCTTCAAGGTGAATCCCCATTTCAAGGCCTGGGTGCCTTTACTGGAAACGCCTCACTGTTGGCTGCTGGTCAATGGTCGTGACAAGCCAGTACTGATCTTCTACCGTCCCGAAGACTTCTGGCATAAGGTGACAGATCTGCCGCAAAGCTTCTGGTGTGACAGCTTTGATATCCGTATTTTGACCAAGGCCGATAAGGTGGCGGACCTCCTGCCTGTGGCCGAAGGTCGCTGGGCTTATATAGGTGAACACCTGGAAGTGGCTTCTGTGCTCGGGTTTAACAACTGTAATCCCGAAGCCGTAATGAGTTACATGCACTTTTATCGTGCCTGTAAGACAGATTACGAGTTGGAATGTATGCGTCAGGCCAACCGCATTGCGGTCAAGGGCCATCGCGCGGCCAAGAACGCCTTCTACAGTGGTGCCAGTGAGTTTGAAATCCAGCAGCAATATCTAAGTGCCATAGCACAAGGGGAGAATCAGGTTCCTTATGGCAACATCATAGCCCTCAACCAAAATGCTGCCATTTTGCATTACACTGCGTTGGAGCACGAAAGCCCACAGCAGAGGTTGTCTTTTCTGATCGATGCAGGTGCTTCTTTCCACGGCTATGCCGCCGATATCAGCCGTACCTATGCTTTTGAAAAAAATAGGTTCCACGATCTTATCCAGGCGATGAATCTACAGCAGCTTCAACTGATTGAGCACTTGCGACCCGGCAAACGTTATACCGAGCTGCATCTGCTGGCTCATCAACAGCTGGCGACTCTGTTACTTGAAGTCGGTCTGGCCAAAGGCTCACAAGAGACGCTGCTGGAGCAGGGCATTACCAGGGCGTTTTTCCCTCACGGGCTGGGGCATATGTTGGGATTGCAGGTGCATGATGTAGGTGGTTTCTTCAATGACGAACGCGGCACTCATGTGGCCCCTCCGGAAGAGCACCCGTTTCTGCGCTGCACCAGGACTATGGCGCCCGGGCATGTAGTAACCATAGAACCCGGGCTTTACTTCATCGACAGCCTGTTGGCGCCACTCAAACAAGATGGCCGCAAGGCGTTAGTGGATTGGGACCTGGTCGCCAGTTTGCGCCCGTTTGGTGGGATCCGCATCGAAGACAATGTCATAATCCACGCCCATGGCAACGAAAATATGACTCGAGAGTCTGGTCTCATTGATTGAAAGTTATCCCATTGCGGCCGAAGAACAGGAATATGAAGAGGAGATAAAGCACAGCCGCTTTATCTCTCTGGTATTTCCCTGTCATTCGCCGGAAGAGTTTAAACAGCAACTACAACAGATAAAGCAGCGTTATCCCGGTGCCAGTCATTATTGCCAGGCATTTATTTGTGGTGCACCCATGGGGCAGTCGGCCATGGGGTCGAGTGATGATGGCGAGCCGGGTGGTAGTGCCGGTCGCCCCATGTTGGCGGTATTGCAGGGGGCTGGCATAGGCGAGATTGGCGCGGTTGTCGTGCGTTACTATGGCGGCACCAAGTTGGGTGTGGGTGGGCTGGTTCGTGCCTACAGTAGTGGGCTCAAGCAGATGTTGCCCAAGCTGGCGACCAAGACCAAAATGCTCAGGGAAAAAGGCTATCTGGTTTGCCGTTACGACCAATTGGCCGATGTCGAACATCTGCTGCAGAGGCTCGATGTGTTGATAGAGGAGCGGGAGTTTTCAGAGCTGATTCGGCTGACACTGGCCGTGCCCTTATCTGTTACCGGAAGCATCAATAAGGAGCTGGCTCCCATGAGCCAAGGCCAGTTAAAGATAGATTTTTCACAGTGAACACTCTGATAACTTGTGCGACAATGCTGGGTTTTATTGGCCAATGGACTGATTGAAAAACGGCATGCATTACCGAACAATTACCCGTATTACCGGGTTACTGATAGGGCTCTTCTCCATCACTATGCTGCCTCCGGCATTGGTGGCCCTTATCTATGAAGACGGCGGTGGTACAGCCTTTATCAAGGCCTTCTTTATCAGTCTATTTATCGGTTTCTGGCTCTGGTATCCCAATCGCCACCATAAGGCAGAACTCAAGACCCGAGAGGGTTTTTTGATTGTTGTGCTGTTCTGGACCGTACTTGGTGCCATAGGTACCTTGCCCTTTTTGCTATCGAAACAGCCGGACTTGTCGCTGGCCGACAGTATTTTTGAATCTTTTTCGGCACTGACAACCACAGGGGCCACTGTGATTGTCGGCCTGGATAACCTGCCAAAGGCGATACTCTTTTATCGTCACTTGCTGCAATGGCTAGGTGGCATGGGAATTATTGTGTTGGCGGTAGCTATTCTGCCGGTGTTGGGGATTGGGGGGATGCAGCTTTACCGGGCTGAGATCCCCGGGCCCGTAAAAGATTCCAAGATGACCCCCAGGATTGCCGAAACGGCCAAGACGCTCTGGTATATCTATCTGATGTTGACCCTGGCCTGTGCCGGTGCTTACTGGCTCGCCGGTATGAGTGCCTTCGATGCCATCAGCCATTCATTTTCTACTATCGCCATCGGCGGCTTCTCCACCCATGATGCCAGCATGGGCTACTTTCAAAGCCCGACCATCAATTTAATTTGTGTGGTATTTCTACTGATTGCGGCCGTGAACTTCAGCCTGCACTTTGCGGCATTTTCCCGCCGGGGGATCAACTTCAAGGTTTACTTTCGTGATGCCGAATTCAAGGCGCTTATCGGTATTCAGTTACTGCTGACCGCTATCTGTTTCGCCACCTTGTATCACTCGGGGATCTACGACTCACCGGAACAAACTCTGGATCATGCGCTGTTTCAGGCGGTATCCATTTCCACCACAGCCGGTTTTGGTACCGAGAGCTTTCATGTTTGGCCGCTGTTTCTGCCTATTCTGTTGATGTTTTCCAGCTTTATCGGCGGCAGCGGTGGTTCTACTGCCGGCGGGATCAAGGTTATCCGCGTGGTGCTACTGTTACTGCAGGGCTCGCGCGAGCTTAAGCGTCTAATTCATCCCAGGGCCATGTTCTCCATTCGTATCGGTTCCAAGGCGTTGCCGGATAGGGTGATAGACGCTGTTTGGGGCTTCTTCTCCGCTTATGCTCTGGTGTTTGTCATCTGTATGCTGGTCCTGATGGCCATGGGGATGGATGCGATTACGGCCTTCAGTGCCACCGCAGCTTGCCTCAACAACCTGGGGCCAGGCCTTGGCGAAGTTGCCAGCAACTACGCCAGCATAGGTGACGGAGCTAAATACGTGCTTGTGGTTGCCATGTTGTTTGGGCGCTTGGAAATCTTTACCTTATTGGTGTTGTTTACCCCGACTTTCTGGAAGAACTGATGAGCAAGACTCTGATTATTTACTCGACCGTTGATGGCCAGACCAAGGCAATATGCCAGACCATGGCCGATGAATTGAGCCAAGCGGGTGAGATAGTCTCTATGGTATCGCTGGCTGAGGTGGAAACCGATACGTTACCGACATTCGATAAAATCTTGGTGGGTGCCAGCATACGTTATGGTAAGCATAGGCCTGAGCTGTATCGTTTCGTCAATAACCATCATGCGCTGCTGAACGCCAAGAAGAACGCCTTCTTTACCGTGAATGTTGTGGCCCGCAAGCCGGAAAAGAATACACCGGAAACCAACCCTTATATGCAGAAGTTCTTGCAGTTATCCCTGTGGCAGCCACAGTTGCAAGGCGTGTTTGCCGGCAATATAGCCTATCCCAACTACGGTTTATTTGACCGTAGCATGATTCGGCTGATTATGTGGATAACCAAGGGGCCAACAGATACCAGTGGTACTTATGAATTCACCGATTGGCAGCGGGTGAAGACATTTGCTGCCGAGTTTGCCGAGCTTTAATAAGGAAGGTGCGAATAAGTCCTCGTGGCACTCTGGCTTGCACAGCAATTGGCGTTCAAGGCATCTGACTGAACGCATGCCGGGGCCTGTCGAGGTTGGATAACGCAGAAAGCCGGTTGCTGTGAAAGCCCCTAAGGGCGTGGCTTACAAGCCTGCCTGCTGTGTTGTGTTTCTTGCAAAGGACTAGGGCCATTTGCTGCGAACCACGCCTTGCATCCAGGCCCGTAAGCCGACGCAGAGCACACATGGGACTTATTCGCACCTTCCCTAAGCGCAGTACTTGCGGTGCAGGATAGAGATGACCTCTGTGACCTGCTGGTTCTTGAGCGAGTAGTAAACAACCTGCGAACTCTTGCGGGTCGCCACCAGATCTTCGGCACGCAGTACTGCCAGATGTTGTGACAGAGCGGACTGGCTCAGGGGTACGGTTTCATTCAGCTGAGTGACGCTCAACTCTTGATCCAGTAGTAGGCAGAGGATCATCAGGCGGTAAGGGTTGGCGATGGCCTTGAGCCATTTGGCAGCGTTTTCCGCATTGGAAAGCATGGCTGCGACATCAATATCTTTTTGCATCAGCTTGGAACCTCTTCGCCTTTTGATTAGGTTATTCTAATTGAATGGGGAGATGAGCACAATCATCAGTCTTTTATCTGGATCGCAATTCTAGCCTGAAAAATACCGATACAGCGCAATTTGCGGCAATATTCTCACGGGTTGAAGCCGATTATGTGATCTTTCAACTTGTTCAATCCGGGCGATAAGCCACACAATTTAAGTTACAGACACTCAATAGGCGAACTTATGAAATCCATTCTTGTGCTCTACTTCTCCCGTGGTGGCCACACTGCCAAGATCAGTCGCTGTATTGCCGAAAGGCTACAGCAGTTGGGCCATGAGTGTGACAGCATGGATTTGGCTGCGGCTGAGGCGGAAAACATCGACTGGCAAAAATATGATGTCGTGGTCCTCGGTGCTTGTGTGCTTTATGGTACCTACGACAAGAGCGTGTTCGCTTTTTGCAGCAAACACCAACAGGTGCTGGCAGAGAAAGGACTCAGTTTCTTTTCCGTCAATGTGGTGGCTCGCAAGCCGGAGAAACGGATCCCGGAAAACAACAAGTATCTGCAGAAGTTTATTGCCCTGTCGGATTGGAAGCCCAAGGATGTGAAGATTATCGCCGGTAAGGTGGATTACCCCTCTTGGGGCTGGCTGGACAGCTTTATGATCCGGCTGATCATGAAGATGACGGGGGGGCCAACCGATCCCAAGACGGTTATCGACTACACGGACTGGGAAGACGTAAAGCACTATGCCGAGTACCTGAGTGACTTGGCTTCCTGATAGAGGCAATGTTTTCAAAGCGCAGTCCTGGTACTGCGCTTTTTTGTATGTGTGGAAAAGGGTGGCAAGGTAAATTAACTTTCACTATCTGTGTGCCTGTTGTCCGCTTAATATGGCTGGCTTTATTGGCACGACTTTAGGAGGTGTCATGAATGACGGTGAGATTCGCCTACGGGCGCTGGAAAGAACAGACCTGAGGTTTATTCATCAGCTGAATAACAACCGCATCATTATGGCTTACTGGTTTGAAGAGCCCTATGAATCGTTCGATGAGCTTGAAGAGCTCTACAACAAGCATATCCACGATAAGACAGAGCGGCGCTTTATCGCAGAAAATGCTCAGCAGCAGACCATAGGTCTGGTTGAGCTGGTGGAGATCAATGACATTCATCGCAATGCCGAGTTTCAGATAATCATAGCGCCTGAGTTTCAGGGGCGAGGCTACGCCAGGGCCATGGTTAACAAGGCGCTCAACTACGCCTTTACCATACTGAACCTATACAAGGTTTATCTGCATGTGGCCTTGGAGAATGACAAGGCGTTACAACTCTATCAGAAGTGCGGCTTTAAAGAGGAAGGCCATCTGGTGCAGGAGATCTTTATCAACGGCCAATACTCGGATGTCAAACGCATGTATGTCCTGCAGACCGATTATCTACAGCTGAATAAAATTCACCCATAGATAATATCAGTATTTCCAGAAGCTGGGATGGAACAAGACGGCGACAGTCAGGATCTCCAAGCGGCCCAGTAACATGCCTATCGACAGTGCCCATTTGGCCAAGTCCGGCAGGCTGGAAAAGTTGCCTGCTGGGCCGATAACAGGGCCAAGCCCTGGGCCGACGTTGGTCACTGCCGTTACTGCGCCGGACAGGCTGGTGACAGGGTCAAGACCACAAAGCACCAACACCAGCGTCAGCATCACGATAACCAGCATAAACAGCAGTGCGAAGGTCACCAAGGAGCGCACAATCTCTTCATTGATAGGTCGGTTGTTGTAGCGCTCGCGGAAAATGCCGTTGGGATGAAACTGCTGCTTCAACTGTTCGCGCATGATGGCGCCGGCGATCTGGAAGCGGAATATCTTGATGCCGCCGGAGGTTGAACCTGAACAGCTGCCGACAAACATCAGGAACAGAAAAGCGATATTTGCCAGCGCCCCCCAACTGCCATAGTCGGTCAGGCCATAGCCTGTGGTAGTGACCACGGAAACCACGTTGAAACTCGAGAGCCGCAGGGCGTCAATAAAGGCTATTTCACGCGAACTGTAGAGCCAATAAGCCAGAGAGAAAGACACCAGCAGCAGAAAAAGAATAAAGCCTTTCACTTGGGCATCATTCCAGACCTTGATACTACGTTGCTGCAGACTCTGAACAAACATCAGCAGCGGCAGGCCACCGGCCGCCATAAATACCACGCCGACCCAGTGCGCCGCCTTGGGAAAGGCTGCCATGGAACTGTCCGAAGTCGAGTAGCCCCCAGTGGAGAGCGTGGTCATGGCATGGTTGAGCGCTTGAAACCAGTTCATCCCCGCCAAGTGATATGCTAAACCGCAGCATACTGTCAGCCCCAAATACACCAGAAACAGGTATTTGGCCAGGCTCTGGGTGCGGGGGATGGCCTTTTCGGACCAATCTGAGGATTCGGTTCTGAACAACCGCATCCCCCCAACGTTGAGAAACGGCAGAATGGCCACTGCCATCACAATAAAGCCTATGCCACCGAGCCACTGTAACAGCGAACGCCAGACAAGAATGCTGTGATCCATGCTGTCCAGCCCGGATAGTACAGTGGAGCCTGTGGTGGTGATCCCCGACATGGTTTCAAAGAAGGCATCTGTATAGCCAATACCGTGATACAGAGTAAAGGGCATGGCGGCGAACAAGCTGACAATAAACCAGGTGAGACTGGTCAGCAGGAACATGTCGCGGATATTCAGATTAAGCTGCTGCCCCTGGCCCCTGTGCATACAGATACTGGAGACAGTACCTGTGACCAGCGCCGATGCCATGAAGGCTGCCACTGTTTCTTCGCCGTAAAACAGGGCGAAGAAGAGTGGAATAAACATAAAGGCCGTCAGCATGGACAAAAACAGGCCTAGGATGAATAGTAGCGGGCGAAAATTCAGCATGGCCAGAGCCTTAGAAGAAGAAAGCGCTCGGCTGGAACAGTTTTTCCACTTCGCCGATAAACTTCTTGTTCACCAGGAAGAGAATGACATGGTCTCCCTGTTCGATAACTGTCTTATCGTGGGCCATCAAGACTTCATCATCGCGGACTATGGCGCCTATGGTGGTACCCGGTGGTAGCTTGATTTCGCCTATCTGTTTGCCGACGACTTTGCTGGTGCTGGAATCACCGTGGGCAATGGCTTCAATCGCCTCGGCAGCGCCTCGGCGCAGTGAATATACGTTGCAGATATCTCCCTGGCGGATATGGGTCAGCAAGGCCGAGATGGTGGCTTGCTGCGGCGAAATGGCGATATCTATATTGGCTTCCTGAACAATATCGACATAGGCTTCACGCTGAATAAGCACCATCACTTTCTTGGCACCCATACGTTTGGCCAACAGTGCCGACATGATATTGGCCTCGTCGTCGTTGGTGACGGCGATAAACACATCGGTTTGATCTATGTGCTCTTCCATCAGGAGTTCCTGATCGGAAGCATCACCGCAGAATACCGTAGTATTTTCCAGCTTTTCCGACAGCGCCTCGGCTCTGTCCTGACGATGTTCTATCAACTTGACCGAGTGATTACGCTGTAGCTTCTTGGCCAGTCCCAAACCTATGTTACCGCCACCGGCGATCATGATATTGCGGTAACTGTTATCCAGCTTCTGCATCTCACTCATTACTGCCCGCACATGGCGACTGTCGGCGACAAAGAACACTTCATCATCGGCTTCTATGATAGTGGTTCCCCTGGGCATAATCGGTCGTCCCTGACGGAAAATCGCCGCTACCCGGGTATCAATATTCGGCATGTGTTCGCGCAGCGCGGCCAGCGCGTTACCCACCAAGGGGCCGCCATAATAGGCACGAACAGCCACCAGGCTCAGCTTTCCTTCGGCGAACTCCAGAACCTGTAAAGCCCCTGGGTAATCTACCAGGCGTTGTATGTAAGCGGTTACTAACTGTTCGGGGGCAATCAGCTCATCTATGATGAAACCACCCCGTGTCCGAGGCTCATTACTCTTGGTTTCACTGTCGATAAACAGCTTATCCTGCATCCCCAAGTACTGCTCTGAGCGAATACGGGCTATCTTGGTTGGTGTGCCAAACAGGGTATAGGCAATTTGACAGGCGGCCATGTTGCATTCGTCGCTGTTGGTTACAGCGATCAGCATATCGGCATCTTCGGCGCCGGCTTCTTTCAAGACGCCGGGGTGGGCTCCGTGACCGACAACCACCCGCAAGTCATATTTGTCTTGCAGTGCCCTAAGGCGGTTTCTGTCACTGTCGACTATGGTGATATCGTTGTTTTCACCCACCAGGTTTTCTGCAAGGGTGCCACCGACCTGACCTGCGCCCAAGATGATTATTTTCATGGCCTCGTCTTATCCCTGAAGTTTCGACTTAACGATTCGCGCGTAATAAAACCCGTCCATATTGTCCTGTCCGGGCAAGATTTGCCAGCCTATCGCATCTGGCTGGTCTGCCTGAGTGATAGCTTCCAACCGGGCATCCGGCGTACGCTCCAGGAAGGCGACAACTTGATCGCGGTTTTCCTGTGGCAGGATAGAGCAGGTGGCGTATAACAGTACACCGCCTGGCTTCAACCACTGCCAGCAGTGATCCAATATCTGTTGCTGCACCTTGGCTAACTCCTCAATATCCTGCGGCTTACGCAGCCACATGATATCCGGATGGCGCCGAATAACGCCGGTAGCCGAGCAGGGAGCATCCAGTAATATGCGATCAAACTTGCCACCCTGCCACCATGAAGCAATATTTGCGGCATCGCCGTGCACCAACTTGGCATTCAGTTGCAACCTTTGCAGGTTCTCGGCAACTCTCTGCAGCCGTTTGTTGTCGTTGTCGACCGCCACCAGTTCTATGTCCGGACACAGCTCCAGCAGATGGCAACTCTTGCCTCCCGGAGCGGCGCAGGCATCGAGAATGGTTTCGCCCGCTTGAGGTGCCAGCAGGGCGGCGGCCCATTGAGCAGCACCATCCTGCACAGACACTGAGCCCTCGCCAAAGCCGGGCAGAGTGGTGACATCGCAGGCTTGCTCGAGCAATATACTGTCTTCCCCCTGACCTGGAGTGGCGGCAATTTCGGCTTCTGCCAAGTGTTGCAGATATTGCTCACGGCTTTGGGATAAACGGTTGTTGCGCAGCCACAGTGGCGGCCGCTGGTGACTCTGCTGCACCACTTGTTGCCAGTTTTCCGGATAGGCTGAAGTGAGCGCCTTGAGGATCCAGTTGGGCGTATTGTGTTCCAGCACAGGGTTATCTGTGGCCAGTGGGCTATTGTCTCGCTGGATATTGCGTAAAACGCCGTTGACTACCTTGACCAGGTTTTCAAACTTCAGCTGACGACAGGCTTCGGCAGTTTCCGAAATGGCTGCATGGGCCGGTATCCGGGTGAAATACAATTGGTAACAACCCACAAGAAGCAGTTGGTGGACGATACGCTGTTTCCCTTTGAATTGTTTACTGAGGCAGTCGCTGACTCTCTTGTCCAATTGTGGCAGGGTGCGCATTACGCCATAGCAAAGCTCGGCCAAAAGCGCCTTGTCTTTGCCGCTGTGAAGTTGCTGCTGTTGTTCGGGCAAGGCAACCGAGAGGGACATGCCCCGCTCCAGCACCTGAAAGATGGCCTTGGCGGCAAGAGCTCTGAGATTCTGCCTCATGATGCTTGAGCCAAATTTTTTCCGGGCTGGAACCATTCGCCCCTGGCGTTGAGAATATCGGCGATATCCAGCGGTTTTTTCCCTGGCAGTTGTGCCTTTTTCAACACCAATAGGCCATCGGCAGTGGCAATGGCTAATCCTCGCTTGTCGGCGCGCACCACAGTGCCCGGCGCAAACTGCTCGGCTGACTCTTCCACTTCGGCCTGCCAGACCTTGATATTTTGTCCCTGGCATTCAAAGTAGCTCACCGGCCATGGGTTAAAGGCGCGGATCTCCTGCCACAGATTGCGGGCAGCTTTATGCCAGTCGATGCGGGCTTCCTCTTTACTGAGTTTTTCGGCGTAGTTGGCCAGTGATTCGTCCTGTGGCTCGGCGGTGAGTTTGCCTTCGGCCAGACCTTGCAGAGCTTGGATCAGTGCTTCCGGTCCCTGTTGGGCCAGTTTTTCATAAAGGGTTGCTGAAGTGTCGTCATCGGCTATCGGCAGCGAGGTCTTGAGCAGCATATCGCCGGTATCCAAACCGACATCCATCTGCATTATGGTGACCCCGGTTTCTTTGTCCCCGGCCCACAATGCCCTTTGGATAGGCGCCGCACCGCGCCAGCGCGGCAGAATGGAGCCGTGAACATTGATGCATCCCAGGCGGGGAGCCTGCAATACTGCCAATGGCAGGATTAGGCCATAGGCGACCACCACCATGATATCGGCTCCCAGAGCTGCCAGCTCCTGCTGGGCTTCTTCGTGGCGCAGTGATTTGGGCTGATAGACAGGAATATCGTGTTCCAGCGCCAGCGCCTTGACCGGGCTGGGGGTGAGTTTATGGCCTCTTCCGGCGGGTTTGTCCACTCGGGTATAGACGGCGATGACTTGATGCTCTGAGTCCAGCAGCGCCTGCAGGTGGCGCGCTGCAAAGTCCGGAGTACCGGCAAAAATGATCTTCAGTGGTTTCAAAATAGATCCTAATTATTCGGGATTGATTCAGGCTTTCGCTTCCTGACGTGCCGCTTTTTCCAGCTTTTGTCTGATCCGCTGACGTTTCAGTGGTGACAGATAATCAACGAAAAGCTTGCCCTTTAGATGATCCATCTCATGCTGAATACAGATGGCAAATAAGCCGTCTGCTTCAATAGTAAATTCATTGCCATCTCGGTCGAGTGCCGTCACGGTAATAAATTCGGCTCTGTCCACCTTGGCATAAATACCGGGTACAGACAGACAACCTTCTTCATTACAGAAGTCACCGCTGGCACTGATAATTTGGGGGTTGATAAAGACTTTTGGACGTTCAACGTCATCCTGTAAGTCCATCACTATCAGTTGCTTATGAAAATCGACTTGAGTTGCGGCCAGACCAATACCCTTTTCTTCGTACATGGTCTCGAACATATTATCGATTTGCGTCTGCAGGGCAGAATCAAATTCTGTCACTGGCTGGGCAATCGTGCGTAATCTCTCGTCTGGGAATCGTAATACTTTTAACAGGGTCATAGATAAACTCTTAACAAGTCTGTCAAATCCGTGCCAGTTGGTTATACTGACTTGTGCTATTGCGTTAATTTTAATCCTTAGCGGCTATCAATAACAGCAAAAGCTCTCACTAATGAGCCAGACAACATGGAAGCCCCCATGAAACGGTTAATTTTACTCGCGTTACTGACATTTAATTGCACCTTCGCTGCTGCAGATACCCTGACATTAAAACCCGGTCACCCTGATACTTATGTGGTCAAGAAAGGCGATACCCTTTGGGATATATCGGCACTGTTTCTCAAAGACCCTTGGCGTTGGCCCAAACTCTGGGGCGCCAATCCCCAGATAGCCAATCCACACCTTATTTATCCCGGCGATCGATTGACGCTGGTGTTTATTGATGGTGAACCCAGATTGGTCAATAAACCTCATGTTCGCAAGAGCCCGGCCGGAAGGATTCAGCCTAAAGATGGCGCCATTCCAACGGTGGATTTGGCTTTGATCCAGCCCTATCTGGTGCAGAACCGGGTGGTCGACCCTGAGTGGTTCAAGGAACAACCTATGGTGCTGGGGGGGGAAAGAGATTCCCGTCACCATGTGATGGACGACATTATTTATATCCAGGCCAATCTGCCACAGGGCGATAAGGTCGGGATGTATCAGCCCGGGCGCGAATTTACCAATAAGGAAAGCGGCGAGTTGCTGGGTCAGGAAGTGATCCTCAGTGCCAGCGGCCGAGTGGTGGAATCGGGTGAAATTTCCAAGGTGAAGCTGCTTAACAATTTCCGTGAAACCAAAGCCGGTTTCCGAGTGTTGGCGATAGAAGATGACTCCTTGTTGTCTGCCTACTTTATTCCCAAGGCCAGCGATTTAGAGGGTGCCAAGGTGTTGGCATCTGAACGTAAAATTCGCGCCATGGGTAAACTGGATGTGTTTTATCTGGACCGGGGCGACCGTGAAGGTGTTGAGCCCGGCGATGTGTTCTCTATCTATAAGGACGGTGCCGAGGTGGTGATCAACGGCGAGGGTATCCCGGTGCCGCCGACCGAACGCTCCGCTTACGATAACTTGATGGCCAAGATGGGCTCAGACAATGCCGTTAAGCTGCCGGATCTCTATCGCGGTCAGGTCATGGTGTTTAAGGTATTCGACAAAACAGCTCTCGGGCTCATCATGGTGAATGAAAGCCCTGTCAGGGTAGATGACCTTTTGGTCAGGCCTGACACATTATTGAAAGGTGAATGACGCATAATAGTCTGGTTGATTGGCTGGTTGTCGCTGCGGTATCTGGACTGGGACCCCTCCGGATAAGGCAATTACTCTTGCACATGGATGTGGCTGAGTTGAGACAGAGGCTGGAACATGAACCCCGGTCTTTGCCAATAAACCAGACACAGCTCCAGCGCTTGGAGTTGGCTCCTGAAAAAGTTGACCAAGCCTTGCAATGGCAGCAGGGTGCCGAGGGTAGATATCTAATCTGTCCTGACGATCCTTTTTACCCGCCTCTCTTGAAACATATTCCTGACTTTCCTCCGATTTTGTTTGTCAAAGGACAGGTTGAAACCTTGCTGCAACCCGCGCTGGCCGTTGTTGGCAGTCGCGATGCCAGCCGCGCCGGTTTGTCGCTCGCCTGGCAGTGGGGCGCCGAACTGGATGCCTTGAACATCAGCGTATGCAGTGGCATGGCTACCGGCATAGACGGCGCAGCTCACCGGGGAGCCTTGTCGGCAACCGGCAAAACCATTGCGGTACTAGGTACCGGAATTGACGAAATTTACCCTCGAAGGCATAGGCTTCTTTATGATGATATTCAAGTACATGGTGCAGTTATCAGTGAACTTTGGCCCTCCGTCGGTGTATTTCCCGGGAATTTTCCCAAACGAAACCGTATAATCAGCGGCCTTGCAATGGGAACCTTGGTAGTAGAAGCTCGTCGGCGCAGTGGTTCACTGATCAGTGCTCGCCTGGCATCAGAGCAAGGTCGAGAGGTTTTTGCAGTTCCAGGTTCAGTTATGGGCGATGAACACCAGGGATGCCACGATTTAATTCGTAATGGGGCAAAACTTGTGGAGTCGGTGGCCGATATAGTGGAAGAGTTGGCGCCTTTATGTAGTTGCCACCTTGAAGACTTGCGCAAGAGTCACCATATAAAACCAAGTGATAACTCTGAGTTGCCATTTAAAACGCTGTTAGCTAGTGTAGATTATGAGACCACACCTTTGGATGTGGTGGTTGAGCATAGTGGAATAACGTTGGATCTGGTGTTGGAACAATTGCTTGAACTTGAGTTGCAAGGTTGGGTTGCCGCAGTACCCGGTGGTTACGTTAGACTTAAGAGGAAATAGCCATGTTTGATATCCTCATGTATCTGTTTGAAAACTATGTTCATAGTGAAGTTGAAATGTTGGTCGACGAAGATGAGTTGACCAAAGAACTCACCCGTGCCGGTTTCCATCAGTCCGAAATCATCAAGGCGCTTTCCTGGCTTGAGCGGTTGGCCGAACTGCAGGAGAGCGATACTCCCTACCTTAGAGGGCATACTCAACATTCCTTCCGCATCTACACCAAAGATGAAATGGAGAAACTGGACGTCGAGTGCCGTGGTTTCCTATTGTTCCTGGAACAGATTCGGGTATTGAATGTGCAAACCCGGGAAATGGTTATCGATAGGGTGATGGAATTGGACGAGCCAGCTATGGTGTTGGAAGACCTCAAGTGGGTGATTCTGATGGTATTGTTCAATGCGCCCGGTAATGAGTCTGCCTATGAGCAGATGGAAGATCTTATCTTCGAGCAACCAGAAGAAGGTCGATTACACTCCTGAACGGCAGTTTACATTCGACAATCTCAGCACGGATAGTATGGCTAATGTGAAGTGGTTTTATATCGCTCTGGCACCAAACGAGATGTGCTGAGATTCTTGAGCAAAAAGAGCAGCTGCAAGATATATGTGCCGTTATTGCCTGTCTTGGCCGGTATCAATTCAATTCGCTTTCAGGATATTCTCAGAAAGTTGGGCAATCTTTTTGGCTGCAGTTATCTTCATTTCCCCATTGTCTGAATACTTCAATTTTTATCATTCTGCAAAAGAGAGCGATAAGCCTTTCTGAAAAAGACCACGACAGTTTCCAACCTATGTAACTTTTTCCTGAAGTGAAGGCTATTTCACTATCTGTTCTTGCCGGCTGAGTCTTTCAGTGAGTGTGGTCATCAACTCGACTCCCTTTATCCGTGTGGCGCTGGTAAAATGTTCGCCTAACTCTTTTAACAGCGAGATGTGTCATGGCCAAGATAGACCAGCAGTTGTTCAATGCTCGGGCGCACGCGCTCGAAAAAGAATATGAACTTTGTCCCAAGTGCGGCAGTGAGCTCTCCGTGCGCCACAGTAAGCATGGTGGTTTCATTGGCTGTAATAATTATCCAGCGTGCGATTACACCCGGCCTTTGGTGCAGCACGAATCCATCGACTCTCAGCCTATTCCCGGCTCCGAGTGTCCCCAGTGTGGTCACGAGTTGGCGGTCAAGTCGGGGCGCTTTGGTATTTTTATTGGTTGTACCCAGTATCCGCAATGCACCCATATCGAGCGACACGATCAGCAGGAAGAGGCTGAAAAAGTGCCTTGTCCTCAGTGTAATAGCGGAGTGCTTGAGCATAGAACCAGTAAGTTCGGCAAGAGCTTCTATGCCTGCAGCAACTACCCCAAGTGCAAGTTTCTGGTGAATTTTCCTCCTCGGGCAGAGGCTTGTCCTGAATGCGGTTTCGGTATTCTGGTAGAGCGCAAGGGCGCTGCCGGCGACAGACTGGAATGTCCCCGTAAGGAATGTAAGTACAAGCGAACTCTGTGATCCGGCTCAATATGTGACTATAATCACCTCCGCTGTCGCCGAGGGCGCTCAGCCGTCTTTGTCTCTATAAAAGGTACTCTCAATGCTGCACTTGCTCGCCGCCAGGAGTAAGCAACTGCTTCTGGATGGAGGGGTCATAGCGTATCCCACCGAAGCTGTTTATGGTTTGGGATGCGATCCCGATAATGAAGCCGCCGTTTCCCGAATTCTCGACATCAAACAGCGTCCCTGGCACAAGGGGCTTATCATGGTTGCCAGTGACTATCGGCAGTTGCAACCCTATCTGGACGAGTCTCAACTGAGTGATGAACAACTGCAGCAGGCGTTTGCCAAATGGCCCGGACCTTTTACCTTTGTTATGCCGGTGCGTCAGGGAATGAGCCAACTGCTTTGTGGTCATTTTGATTCTATTGCCGTCAGGGTGTCGGCCCATCCGGTTGTTCGGGAGTTGTGTGATACCTTGGGCAAGCCGCTGGTATCCACCAGTGCCAACTTGGCGGGTGAGTCGCCGGCTATGACAGTGAATGATATTGAAACAACGTTTGCCGGGCAGATAGATGCCCTTATCGAAGGAGAGTTGGGGCAGCAGCGCCAACCTTCCACCATCATAGATATTCGCAGCGGCCAGATCCTGCGTAATGGCTAATAATTCCAAGCAAGAAGGAGCGAGCATGACGGCACCTGATTCTCACCAGGTAAAAGCATTCTTGATGCAACTGCAACAACAGATTTGTGAAGGACTGGAACGACTGGACGGCAAAGCTGAGTTTACTACCGATGCCTGGAAACGGGCCGAGGGCGGTGGCGGTATCAGTAAGGTACTTAACGGCGGTGACGTGTTTGAACAGGCCGGGGTGAACTTCTCCCATGTAGAAGGCGCGGCCATGCCTGCCTCGGCAACGGCACACAGGCCTGAGTTGGCCGGACGAAGTTTTGAAGCTATGGGGGTTTCACTGGTTATCCATCCGCGTAATCCCTATATTCCTACTACCCATGCCAATGTGCGCTTCTTTATTGCCCGCAAAGAAGGTGCCGATCCCGTCTGGTGGTTTGGTGGTGGCTTCGACCTGACCCCCTATTACCCCTTCCTTGAGGACGTACGCGAATGGCATCAGCAAGCCAAAGCGATTTGCGAGCCTTTCGGCGAAGCGGTATACCCCAAGTACAAAAAATGGTGCGATGAGTATTTCTTCCTGCCACACAGAAACGAAACTCGCGGTGTCGGTGGCCTCTTCTTCGATGACCTCAATGAAGGTGGCTTTGAGCAGTGCTTTGCTTTCATGAAGGCTGTTGGAAATGGCTTCTTATCTGCCTATGCCCCCATTGTTGAGCGGCGTAAGGATACCGAATATGGCGAGCGTGAACGTGAGTTCCAACTGTATCGCCGTGGTCGCTATGTAGAGTTCAATCTGGTCTATGACAGAGGAACTCTATTTGGGCTGCAAACCGGCGGCCGAACCGAGTCAATACTCATGTCGATGCCGCCCTTGGTTCGCTGGCAATACGCCTATGAACCCGAAGCCGGCTCTGCCGAAGCAAGGCTCTACAGTGACTTTTTACATCCCAGGGATTGGCTCACCGAATAGTTAGTAAGGGTAACCAATAAGCCTTTCTTTGGCTTATTGGTTACGCATATGGTCTGCTAACTGAGCGATAGCATTGAAAATCACCTTTCTGTGTTCGGGATCCTTCAGATTGGCCTCCAGTGAGGCCCTCATACATAACAGCCACTGATCACGCATTCTTTCATCAACGGCAAACGGCATATGTCTGGCTCTAAGCGCCGGGTGGCCATATTTGGCTTGATACAGCTGAGGCCCTCCCAACCAACCACTGAGAAATTCATATAACTTCTGTTCCGATTGTGCCAGCGGAGCCTGATGTATGGACAAAAGTTCCTGAGTATCCGGCCGCGTTTGCATTTGCTGATAAAAGCTCTTGGCTATGGCGCGTATCGTTTCGTCGCCACCAATCAGATCATAGGCGTTGGACTGAGTGGGGTCCCGCTCGGCCTCGGGTTTACGATTGAGAATTTTCTTTAGCCAGTTCATTTTGTGTTGAATCTTGTTGTCGATTTTGGCGCCAGTATACACTGAAAACCCCATAGGTCGGCAGCCTTGCCTGGCCTTGGGCCGCTGAGTAGACTGATACATCTTCCATTGCTCTGGAGCACAGATGACCGACAGCTATGCCGTCTTTGGCAATCCCATTCAACACAGTAAATCACCCGCTATCCATGCAGCTTTTGCCGCTCAGACTGGGCAAAACCTAAGCTATCAAGCGATTCTGGCGCCAATCGATGACTTCAGCGGCAGTGTCACGGCTTTTTTTGCTGCCGGGGGGATGGGCGCCAATGTCACTGTGCCTTTCAAGGAACAAGCCTTTCAACTCTGTGATGAGTTGAGTCAGGAAGCTGAAACCGCCGCCGCAGTGAATACCCTGATTAAACTGGATGATGGCAGAATTCGGGGTGACAATACCGATGGCTACGGCTTGGTGGCCGATCTCAGTCGTTACCTGATACTGAAGGATAAAAAGGTCTTGCTGCTCGGCGCTGGTGGGGCTGCCAGGGGTTGTCTGCTTTCTCTGTTGGCGGCCGGTGTCGGCCATATTGATATCTATAATAGAACATACAGTAAGGCCGAGGTGCTGGCGGCTATTGCGCCACAGCAATTACAGGCGTTGAGGCGAAATGAACTCTATGAGGGTTATGATCTCATTATCAATTCCACCTCAGCCAGTTTACATGGTGAGTTGCCGGATATTCCCGTAACCGTGGTTGCCAATCATAGCTATTGCTACGACATGATGTATTCGGCACAAACAACCGCGTTCAATTGCTGGGCTGCCGAGCAAGGGGCGGCAAAAACACTGGATGGGTTAGGAATGTTGGTGGGACAGGCGGCTAGAAGTTTCTATTTATGGCGAGGTGTCATGCCCAAAGTTGAGCCTGTACTCGAGAGTCTGCGGCAAGAATTAAAAGGAGAGGCCTCATGAATCAGGGGATCATCTTCAGCGACTTGTGTCAGTGGCAAGCCGAATCAAACAGGCTCAAGTTTATGGCCCAGCAGCAAGGGGTCAATATTCCTTGTTATGTTGGCTTACAACGTATGCAGCAAATAAGTGGCAAGGTTGTTCTCGAAGAGCAAGAGATCCTGAGCCTGTTTGAACAGTGGCGCTTCGACTTCGAAGATGAAGCCGAGGCGCTGATTGAGCAGGAATGCTTCAATGAGTCAGGTGAGATAGAGTTACCTGAGTCAGTATAACTTTCTTAGTCAGTACTACTTTGCTCGGCCAGGTACTCATCTTTAAGGCGGACATAGTTGTCTGCCGATTGTGGCAGAAATTGGCGTTCGGCCTCGGTCAAGGGGCGGGCTTGTTTGGCCGGGCTGCCTATATAGAGAAAGCCACTCTTTAGTACCTTACCGGGAGGCACCAAGGAACCTGCACCTAAAATCACATCGTCTTCGATGATGACGCCATCCAAAATAATGGCTCCCATGCCAACTAATACTCGATTACCTACCTTGCAACCGTGAAGCATGGCTTTGTGCCCTATGGTGACATCATCGCCGATGAGCAGCGGGTGTCCTTCGGGGTTGGCCGGAGACTTACGGCTAACATGCAGGACTGTGCCATCCTGAACACTGCTGCGTTTGCCGATGCGAATATGATTGACGTCACCCCGGGCAGCCACCATGGGCCAAACGCTGGCGTGCTGATCCAAAAAGATGTCACCTACCAGAACCGCAGCTTCATCAACATAGACGCCTTCGGCCAACTTTGGCTTGGTACCTTGGTAAGATCTGAGAGAATTGGCCATAAAAAGTCCTTAAATGAATGGTTTTCGCCATTATAAAGATTAAAAAGTGGCAGGTCAGGACAAATTCTCAGCAAGTAAGCCAAAAACAGCAGTTTTCTTTTAAAAAGCCCTTGCACAAAAGTTCAGGCTCCCTATAATGCGCTCCCACTGACACGGCACAGCGGCAACGCGAA